>JACPCL010000025.1 GCA_016179765.1 Chloroflexota bacterium | reverse complement strand
CCGCTGTTCAACAGCCTCCATCCTCTCCAGACCAGGGGAGACCGACCATGCGAACAACGTCAATCAGCAAGAAGACCCCTTCTTCCGCACCCTGCTAGCGACCTACGGGTTCTTACTAAGATTATTCAGTTAGGCAAAGAGTCCTCACTATCCGAGACGATAACTCATTACTCCAATAATCAAAACGGGGTGAAGGCCAGAGACTTTAAGGCAAATCACCCCATTCAAATCCGCCTTCAAAACGAGTTCAAGCAAGTCTATGGTGGTCAGTACGTCTATGAAATCAAGCGCGGAGAAGCTTGGGGTAAAGTCGAAGTCATTTCCAATGAAGATGCAGGTCTCTACCTAATGTCCTTTGACCTCAAGGAACCTTGGGCAACGCCAAGGGCCTATCAAGTGTTTGACGAAAAGCACGCTGATTTGTTTGGCCGACCCGAAGTAACTGCTGACAGAATACTGCTGTGTCATTTGCTTGCTAAAGTGGCAGTAACCCGATTGCAGGACCTGGAAAACCAGCTGTTTGCGAAGTACACGCTTACCAAATTCGCCATCATGTATATGCTGCGTCGCATCCTGGAGCAGGATCGGACCGGCAAACAGCTCATACAGAATTCGACGACGTTTGTACGGGAGGAAGAGCAAAGGGCTAAGTTGGTTACCTGTATTGATGCGATCACCAAAGACACTATGATCGACATTAACGCCGAAGTCGCTTCATATGGCGAGGATTTTGACTACAGAGACAGTCTTCGAAGGCAAGACTGGGTTACGCACTTGGCAGACGAGGTGGTTACTTCCCATTTGAAACTTGTCGCGCGAGGACGGCTCCCTTCATTTTACCAGCAATGGGGCGCCCAGTAGGGAAACCGTTCGTAACATCGCCCACATCGTCCGTTACTCCCGCATCAGTGGCGGCAGCCCTGTCAGTGGGAGCCACGGCATCACCCTGCGGCCAGCGCCGCCTCTCCCTCCCGGCTCCCCAGCGACTCCTTCAAAAAGGCCACCGCCACGTGCACCGGCACGGCGAAGGCGACCTGAGGCCCGGTGACCATGGCGTTGATGCCCACCAGTCGCCCGGCTACGTCCAGCAGCGGGCCGCCGGAGTTGCCAGGGCGCAGGGGCAGCGCCACGGCAATGAGGTCCCGCCCTCGGAAGGGCGTCTCCACCAGGCCGTCCCCAATACCTATGACCACCCCCGCCGTCGCCGCGCCGCGCCTCCCCCAGGGGTGGCCCAGGGCCATGACGAACTGGCCGGGCTGAAGGCTTCGGGAGTCCCCCAGGGGTATGGTGGGCAGGCCGCTGGCCGCCACCAGGAGGGCCGCCAGGTCACGGGCAGCGTCGTAGGCCAGGACCCGGGCCGGCAGGCGCGTGCCATCGGGCAGCTCCACCTCATGGTCGCCGCGTCCCACCACGTGGGCGTTGGTGAGGATGAGGCCGTCGGCGTGCCAGATAGTGCCCGCGCCTGCGCCCCGCCGCCCGCTGCGCACCTGCACCAGGCTACGGGAGGCCGCCTGGGCCACCGATGCGATGCCGCCGTTCAGCTCCTGTAATGCTGTTGCCATGATACATCTCCTCTAGCAGGGTGCTGAAGAACACCCCCAAACCCCCTCAAGGGGGTTCAAGGTATCCGCCTACGGCGGATTGATTTCTCTCTGAGGGACACCCTCAGACTCCCGGCAAAGGGGCTTCGCCCCTCTGCACTCCCCTTTCGTCCGCAGGCTGCTGGGTGCTACTCGTCCCTGGCCCCGATGGTCACCGACCGCTCCTGCACCTGCCCGCCGCGGATGATGCGCACGGAGACCGTCCTGCCGATGCGCTCGGCAGTCAACTGGCCCAGGAGGTCTTCCAGCCGCCGGGTTGGCTGGCCGTCAAAGGCGACGATGGTGTCGCCCATCAACAGACCCGCCTGGCCGCCGGGACTGGACGGCTCCACCGAGACCAGCAGCAGGCCGGTGGGCTGCCCAAGCTGCGCCTCCAGCGCCGAGGGGAGACGCACGGGTTGCGCCCCAACGCCCAGGTAGCCCCGGCGCACCCGCCCGTGGGCCAGCAAGGTCTCCACCACCCTGCGCACCGTCGGGGCGGGGACTGTCAACGAGAGGCCGCGCAGGAGAGCGGTGGTGTTTGGCCCCAGGGCGTGACCAGAGGCGTCCATCAGCGGGCCGCCGGAGAAGCCGGGGTACATGGCGGCGTCCGTCTGGAGCAGGCGGTCTATCCTGCCGCCCAGAGACGTGCGCCACCCTTCGCCCAGGGCGCTGACCACCCCCAGAGTAGCCAGGACGCTTGGCCCGGGCCGGCCCAGGGCCAGCACCAGGTGGCCCACCTTTGCGGTGTCCGGTTCGGCCCAGGGCAACGGCGTCAGGCCGCTGGCCTGGGCGCGGAGGAGGGCTATATCGGTGGTAGGGTCGCGGCCCACAAGCGAGGCGGGCACGGTACGGCCATCGGCCAGACCCACCTTCACCTCCTCCTCCTGCTCCACCACATGGTGGGCGGTGACGATGAGGCCATCGGCGGACCAGACGATGCCGCTGGCCGGAAGACGGCGGCGAGCCTCCACGCGCACCACCCCTGGGCTGGCGGCTGCCACAATGGCCGCCAGGTCGTTGGATACGTTTGCCAGTACATCCGTCATGGGGGCCTCCTGTCCCGACAGGTCGGGACGCCTGGGCAATTGATTGCTCCGTTCACTCAGGCATACTGTACCTCCCCCAGGGATGCAGCGCCCTACCCATTTGGCTAGGGAGGCCCTGGGTAAAGGGCTAGCCGGACCAGCACGCTGCCCTGTATGGAGCGGGAGGAATTTGCTACCGGCGTGTTTCTGTGCGGGCGATGGAGCACGGGCAGCCATTCTCTCCTGGCCCAAGACCGTTCGGCAAGCGTTGAGCGGGGATGCCGTCTTGGAGAAGAAAACGGGACTGCACCTTGACGAGCACCACGCCTTGATGTAGTATCCCGCCGAGACAAGCTTTTATCCCCCTCAGCACAGCTACAGACATGAAGATGGGTCTCACCTCTGGAGCTAGGCGGCGGTGAGCGTGTGCTTGTGCTCGGCCTCCGTGTCGTCTGCGAGCCGGGCAGAGCTTGATACGGATATACTTCGGAAGCTGGGCACCTTATCGTTGAAGGGGGAACCGAATGACCCAACAGCAGCAGACCTATTTGACCCCCGAAGTGAAGGCCATGATTGGGAAGGAGGGTGAAAAGGTAGAAGTCACCATTTGGGGCATTGAAAAGGAAAACCTCCGCCGCTTCATCCACGCCATCATGGACCCGGACCCCCGCTACTGGGATGAGGAGTTCGCCCGCTCCACCAAGTACGGGGAGATTGTCGTTCCACCCATCTACTGCACCTATCTGAGCAAGACACCCCCCGGCGCCGAGGATCCCATCTCCCGCGCCTTCCGGAACAACCCCGTGTCCGATGGCCTTGGCGGCATGGAGCGTCCACGGCCTGGGCAACTCCCCTCCCTCCCCACCCCACTGGTACGCGTCCTCAACGCCGGCAACGACATAGAGGTGTTCAAGTACCCCAGCCTCGGAGACCGCATCTTCTCCCAACAGAAGTACGCCAACATCATTGAGCGCGTCGGCCGGGACGGTGCGCATATGCTCATTGTCACCAACGAGACCCGGTTTACCAACCAGCATGACGAGCTGCTGTGCATCAGCAGGAGCTCAGGCTTTCGCAGGTAACCCACCACTACCTTACCTGAGCACAACATACCAAAGGGAGGAACCTATGACCACAAGAACCGCCGACGAGCTTCGGAACAAGACGCAGATGTACTACGAGGACGTATCCGAAGGGCAGATGCTGCCCACCTACGTCCTCGGCCCCATGACGCCCACCCACGTCTTCCGGTGGAGCGCGGCAATAGAGAACTGGCACAGGATCCACTACGATCAGGACTTCGCCATCTACCATGAGGGCCTGCCCAATATCCTGGTCAACGGCTCCTGGAAGCAGAGCATCATGCCAGGATACCTCAAAGACCTCTGCCTCCCCGATGGCTGGATGTGGAAGGTCTCCTTCCAGCACCGCGCCATGATCGTCCCCGGCGACACCCTCACCTGCTGGGCCAAGGTCACCAGCAAGTACGTCAAGGAGGGCATGGGCTTTATTGAGCTGGAGACCGGCATGAAGACCCAGGATGATATTGAGACCTGCCCGGGCACCGGCACCATTGTCCTACCCCTCAAGGGCGGCCGGGCGATCCCGTATCCCTTTGTTCCGCCCAAGAGCTAGGGTTCACCCAACTCTGAACAAACTGCGATGCCAGGCCGGGCCGGCCGACGCCCAGGCCAACAGAAGGAGAAGCTATGCCACGCTGGATTGCCATAGGGAAAGCCCCCGGATGGGATACCGCGCAGCATCTCGGCAACCACATGAAGGCGACCAAAGAGTGGCGCGCCGATGCCCGCACCACCATCCACACCGTAATGGCCCTTGGCGATGGCCGGCTGATTGCCGAGTGCCATTGCGTCAAACAGGAAGACTTTGAGGCTTGGCTCAAGAAGAAGGGGTGGACGGTAGAGAGCATCTCCCCCATCAAGCTCATCGCCAATGTGGGCAGCATCTGGGACGGGCAAAATCCTTAGCGCAAGGAGAATACTTCTGTGACAACCACCGCAACCAAACTGACCCCCGAGGTCAAGGCGGTCATTGGCGCGACCAGTGAGTTCACGGAGGCCGGTTGGGGAGTGGTGAACAAGGAGAGCCTTCGCCGCTTCACCCAGGCCATCATGGACCCCGACCCGCGCTACTGGGACGCCGATTTTGCTAAGACCACTCGCTATGGGGAAGTCATAGCTCCTCACCTTGCTGGAAGCGGCGGCGGCAGGGCCGCCTGGCAGGACGTGGACCCCGTATCCCTCACCTTCCGGGAGAACCCCGTGGCCGATGGCTTGCGCGAGGCCCCAGGACGCCGACGTGGTGGCCTGCCTTCCATTCCCACCGACCTGGTGCGAGTCCTCAACGCTGGCAACGAGATTGAGATGTACAAGCATCCCGTTATTGGCGACCGCCTCTATTCCCAGAGCAAGTACGCCAGCATCATTGAGCGCGTCGGGCGCGACGGCGCCCACATGCTCATCATTACCACAGAGACCTACCACTGGAACCAGCGGGGGGAGCTCTGCTATATCAACCGGGGATCAAGCTTTCAGCGATAAGCCTGCAAGCCGGGCTTCCCAAGAAACGAGATTGAGATGTACAAGCATCCCGTTATTGGCGACCGCCTCTATTCCCAAAGCAAGATCGCCAATATCCAGGAGCGGGTGGGACGTGACGGCGCCCACATGCTCATCACGACCAATGAAATCTATCACTGGAACCAGCGGGGAGAGATGCTGTTTACCAGCTGAGCGTCCGGTACCCGGCGCTAAGTGAGCTACCGCCCTACAAGAAGATAATAAGAGGGAGGTGAAGACCTCCCTCTTATTGTCTGGTTATTGTCTGGCGAGCATCCCGTAACAGGGTGCTGAAAAAGGGGTGTCCAGAGGGGCAAAGCCCCGGAGCCTGCCCTGGTGAGCCGAAGCCCTGAACGCAGTGAAGGGGGTAGCGAAGGGGTCGGGGTCTGGGGTGTCCCCCAAATACAAATCAATCCGCCGTAGGCGGATACCTTGAACCCCCTGATGGTCATTAACTGAATAAGTTCTTCTTCGGCAAGAGTCTCACCCCTACCCTTCGGCTTCGCTCAGGGCAGGCTCTTAGTCCTCCCCCGTCAAGGGAGAGGAAAGACTGTTCCTTCCCCCCTTGCGGGGGAAGGCGAGGATAGGGGGTGAGGTTCTGATTACAGAAGCACAACTATTTGGCAAATCGCCATGAGAGGGTTTGGGGGTGTTTTTCAGCATCTCCTAAAGGGGGACGGAGGGAGAGAGGTCAGCATCTCAGGGGGCAGGCGTAGGCGATTGGAATGCCGTCGCCTCTGCCTCCGGCGCAAGGGTAGGCGTGGGCGTGACCATGGGCGGCTCAATAATCAACCTGTTGATCACGTCGCCCCAGGCAGCGGGTATGAGAAACAGGGGGGCGCTGCCGACGACCTGGGCGTAGTGATTCACGCCATCGGGCGTCACGTCCCCCAGCAACGTGGTGATTTGCTGGCCACTCTTCAAGCTCACCGTAAAAACGCTCTGCGGCGGGTCTAGCCCATACTCCTTGGGGTCGTCTATGCTCTCCCTGGCTACCCGCGAGGAGCGGGGGCCCGTGAGCAGCAGCGGGATGCCGCTCCAGCGCGCCAGGTCTACAGGCTCCCGGCTCTCCTGGAATACCCAACCTTCGGGCGTCGCCTCAAACACCTGCTTCTGCCCCAGGTACTCCACGCTAATGACCGCCAGGTCATCGTAGGAGACGTCATAGAACCAGGGGGCGCTCTGCTGGGGCTTTGGCGTCTTTTGCAGCTCAAACAGGAACACGTAGCCACCGACCACGGCGACCAGCACCAAGAGGATAAAGGAGACCCTGAAGCTCATCCGCTACCTTCTCCGCCACCAGGCGATGCCCGCCAGGGTGGCCATGGCCACCGGCAACACGAACCAGCTTAACCCTCGGATAAGCTGCATTTGCCGGCCCGTGACCACCAGCTGCCGGAAGGCGATGGGCTTGGGCCGCACCGAGGCCAGGCTGATATCCTCGGTAAGCCAGTTCACGGTGTTCAGCAGCAGATCGCTGTTGCTCAGGCTGTACAGATGAAAGTTGGCGGCGAAGTCGGCGTCGCCAAAGAGGGCGAGCTTGGCCTCCCTGGGCGCACCCCCCAGGGGTTGCTCGTTCATAGGGGCGATGGCCTGCACCAGGATGGCGGGCACCAGCAGGTTGGGAGACAGGCCAGGGCAGGTGTTGACGTTAGGGTCAAGGGTCAAGCAGCTCAGAATGGTGGTCCTGGCCAGGGGCTGAAGCCGGATGGTGTCCGGCATCTCCTCGCCGGGCAGGACGGGCTGGAAAGCCGCCGCACCCGGGAAATAGCTCTGATCAAGAAGGCTGGTGATCGTCTTTTGCCCAGGGGTGTCGCTGAAGAACTGTTCCTTTTTGATGAGGGGCGTCTGCGGCTGACCCGAAATGGAACTGCCCAGGTCCACCACAGTCCCATCCTCTACCTTCACCCCCCACCTGGCTAGGAGGTCTTTGAAGCTTTGGGGCGGGTTTGGCTCCAGAAGTACCAGCAACCGTCCACCGCTCTTGAGGTACCGGTGCAGCAACTCTGCATCCCCCTCAGTCAGGTCTAGCCTTGGCCCCGCAATGATGATAGCCGCCGTGTCCGACGGCACCTCCGGCGTCTCCGCCAGAGCCAGGTTGCGAACCTCGTAGTTATCGGTGGAGATGCCCGTGGCCGCCAGGCCGTACCCCTGCCGGCTGCTGGTATCCACATCGTCTATGGACCGCTCCGCGTGGCCGGTGAGAAAGTAAATCTTCTTCTGCTCCACGCCCGTGACCACGAGAATGGCGGAGGCGAAGTCCCGCTCCTGGAACAGGGGGACGGTCAGCCGGTAGATGCGGCCAGAGTCCATCTCCTCAAAGACCACGCTGGGGTACCGGGTCACCCTATACCGGTTCGCAAGGGTAGGCTGCACGTCGGGGTCAACGAAGCGGAAGGACAGCCTCTCCCTGGAACGGTGGTGGAACTCGTCCAGCAGGCCCTCCACCGAAAGCCGGTACGGCTCCTGCTGGGCATCGCCTGGCACAAAGAAGGCGGTAGCCTGCACTGGCCCCTTCAGGCCTTCCAGGATGCTGACCGTCTGGGGGGCAAGGCTGAACTGCTTGGTGGCCGTGGCGTCCCAACGAACGGGGTTGCGCGCTCCCACCGCGTAGACCAGCACCGCCAGGACCAGGAAGGCCATGATCATGACGATGGTGTTGGTGCTGAACCGCCCGCGACGGCCAGTGACGCTCTGTCGCACGGCGGTGAAGGAGAGCATCAGCCCGGCAAGCAGCAAGATGCCGCCTACCGCCAGCACCGTGTACCCGGCGCCCTGGAGCTCCCGCAGAAACAGCAGCACCACCCCGCCAAAGAGGAGGCCCAGGACACCACCCAGGGCCAGCGCCAGGCTGACAATCCCCTTCGCCGTGGACGGTATGGCGCGCTGGATGGCGGAGGCTAGGGTGCCCGTGGTCTCTTGCGATGGCCGCCGAGGGGAGGTGCTCATCTAGCGCCACCTCCGAGACTCAACCGCCCGGATGGTCAGGAACAGGAACACCGCCGACATCACCACGTAGTAGATGACGTCGCTGGTGTCTATGACCCCCTGGGCAAAGCCCTCAAAATGGCTGATCAGCGAAAGATTCTCCAGAACGGTGGCCGCAGCGCCGCCCACCACGGCGGACACGTTGCCCACAACTGAGAAGAGCAGAATGATGCCGAAGCTCACCGTCGCCGCCACAATCTGGTTGCCCGTCAGGGATGAGGCCATGAGGCCAACCGCCAGGGTGGTGGAAGAGTACAAAAGCATCCCCAAATACCCGCTCAGCACCGGGCCAAGGTCCGGGTCCGAGTAGAAAATCAAGACTACCACGTAGAAGAGGGACACGAGCACCATGGTGGCCAGAATAGCGAAGCTGGCCATGAACTTTCCCATCACCACTTCATAGTCTCGCACCGGCGCCGTCAGCAGCAGCTCCAGGGTCCCCAGCTTCTGTTCCTCGGCAAAGAGGCGCATGGTCATGATGGGCGGGATCAGAGGCATCAGAAAGAAGGCGGTGTTGCGCAGCAGCCCCCGCACGGAGGCGAGGGCAAAGGGCTGGTCTACGCTGTCAATGAAAAAGACCCCCGTCAGGGCCAAGAACACCCCTGCGACCACGTAGGCCATGGGGGAGGTGAAGTAGATGACCAGCTCCTTATAGGCGATAGAGAGGATGTTGCGCATCGTTACGCCTCTTCCGTAGTGGTCAGCCGTAGGAAGATCTCCTCCAGGCTCATGGACACCGTCTCCAGCCTCAGGAGTCCCCATCCCTGCTCCACAACGGCCTTCGCCAGGTTAGCGCGCATCTCGTCTCCTCGCCTGCTTATAACGGAGTAGGCGCTCCGTCTGTCACCCAGGTCGGTGAAGGTCACGTCCTGCACCCCAGGGATGGCGCGCAGGGTCCGCACCACCTGCCCCATGGGGCCTGCAACCTCAAGCTGGATGCGCTCGGCGCCCTGCAACCGCTCCGCCAGTGCCTGGGGTGTATCCATGGCGACGATCTCCCCCTCGTGGATGATAATGACCCGCTGGCAGATCATGCTCACCTCGGGCAGGATGTGGGTGGAGAGGATAATGGTGCGCTCCCCCCCCAGGCTCTTGATGAGCTGCCTCGTCTCCACCACCTGAATGGGATCAATGCCCACCGTCGGCTCGTCCAGCACCAGCACCTCCGGCTCGTGCAGGATGGCCTGGGCTACGCCCACCCGCTGGCGGAACCCCTTTGACAGCTTGGCGATATGGGCCTTGTAGTACTCCTCCAGGCGACAAATCTGTATCACATCGCTGATGCGCCGCTGGATGGCCTTGCCCTCCATACCGCGAATGGTCCCCATGAAGTGTAGGTAGTCCTTCACCATCATATCGGTATACAGCGGCACCGTCTCCGGCAGGTAGCCCACGTGCCGCCGGGCCTCCAGGGATTCGGTCACCACGTCGTACCCCGCAATGCTGGCGGCGCCACTGCTGGGAGGCATGAAGCCCGTCAGGATGCGCATGGTGGTGGTCTTGCCCGCGGCGTTAGGGCCAAGAAACCCCAGAATCTCCCCTTTCTGGGCGGAGAAGCTCACGTCGGTTATGGCGGGGAAGTCCCCGTAGTATTTCGTGAGGTGGCTCGCCTCTATCATCACCGGGGTGCTCATGGATATGCCTATTCTTTCGGTTTTGGACGCCTCAACGCCCTATGATGACACAACGTAGGGGCGGTTCGCAAACCGCCCCTACGGCGTCTGACGATGGACCTTGCCCTTATGACATCTACGAAATGCCGGCGTACTGTTGTATGAGGTTAGGTACGAATGATATGCTATACGACGTTGCTTTGCCAAGACGTACCGTGACGGAGGATTGCATGCACCTGGTGATTGATGGCTACGGGGCGGAAGAGGCCCTGCTGGCAAACCCCGACGCCCTGTACCAGTTCCTGGACGAATACCCAGACGCCATTGGCATGACCAAGATCACGCCTCCCCACGTCTATGTTTACGCCGGCCAGAACCCCCAGGATGTAGGCCTCTCCGGCTTTGTCATCATCGCCGAAAGCCACATCAGTGTCCACACCTTCCCCAAGCGCCAGTACGTCAACATTGACGTCTTCTCCTGTAAGGAGTTTGACACCCAGCGCGCCCTGGTAGAGATCAAAGGCAGGTTTGGCCTCCAATCGGTGCGGAGTTGGACCCTGGAGCGTGGCCTGGAGTACTCCGACCCCTCCGTAGGCGTCCGCGAAATGCGCTCCGACCGCTCTGCGCTGCTTCAACGTATCTAGTTGGCTCTCCCCTTGCCTTATGGTGATAAACAAAATAACTGTCCTGGTACTGGATGCGTTCGCCCTATTCCTTCGCTTTGCTCAAGGACTGGCTCTAGCCTTCCCCCGCAAGGGGGGAAGGAACGTGGGAGACGCAACGATGCTCCCTCTGCACTTCTTTCCTCCCCCTTGACGGGGGAGGACTAAGGTGGGGGTGAAGCTATGCCAGCCTACCAGTCACGTTATTTGGCTCATGACCATGAGGGAAGGGGCCAGGGGTTACGTGCTACTCCCATGACCTCACTCCCCTTCACCTTCCTGGGCCTGAACCCGGCGGAACACACCCTTGACCGCTCCGCCGTCGTCCTCCTGCCCGTGCCCTACGACGGCGCCGCCTCCTATAAGGCCGGCGCCAGAGAGGGGCCGGAGGCTATCATCGCCGCCTCTCGCGAGATGGAGGACTACGACATGGAGCTGGCGTGCGAGCCCTGCTCGGCGGGCATCCATACCGCGCCAGCCCTGGAGCCGCACCAAGCCGGCCCTCAGCACATGGCAGAGCGCGTGAAGAAAGCGGTGCGGCCCATCGCCGGGGCCGGCAAGCTCCTCGCCCTCCTGGGCGGCGACCACTCCGTCAGCATCGGCGCGGCCCTCGCCATGGCCGAGGCCCACCCCGGCCTTTCGGTGCTGTACCTGGACGCCCACGCCGACTTCCGGGACGCCTACCAGGGCACGCGCTGGGGCCACGCCTCGGCGGCCCGCCGCATCGCCGAGGCCTGCCCCCTGACCCTGGTGGGCGTGCGCAGCATGGCCCTGGAGGAGGCGCAGGCCCTCCCGGCCAAGGGCGTCGCCGTCTACCCAGCGCCCCTGACGGAGGAGCCTTGGGACGCCATCATCGCCACCCTTACGCCCCGCGTCTACCTTAGCCTTGACCTGGATGTGCTTGACCCCTCCCTCATGCCTGCTGTCGGCACCCCAGAGCCGGGTGGCCTCGGCTGGTATCAGACGCTGCGCCTGCTGCGCAGGGTAGGAGAGCAACGCCGCATCGTGGGCTTTGACCTGGTGGAGCTGGCCCCCCGAGAAGGCCCCGCCTCATGCGCCTACACCGCCGCCAAGCTGGCCTATAAGCTCATGGGTTACGCCACCCTCCTGGGCAAGTAGACGTATCCCTCCGCACTGCCACTCATGTGCTCAAGGCCTTGTCCTTACCTCACCCCCTGTGGGCCCTCTCTCCTATTCTGAAGAGTCGTAGTGATGCGCCAACGGCGCATCACTACGACTCAAATTCATGCCCAAAGGGGAACCCTTGAACCCCCTTGAGAGGGTTTGGGGGTGTTTTTCAGCACCCTGCTAGAACCACCGGCGAAACCAGTCCTTCTCAAACAGTATTTTGGCAGCGTGCCAGTACCGGGTCGGCGTATGAAACTTGACCGTGGGGGCGGGGTCGGTGTAGAAGTTGCCCCGGCCAAAACCGGCCTTACCTCCGCCCACCTCCACAAAGCACTCGCCTTGTCCATCATACCCGTCAGGCTCCTCTTTCCCCGTAATTTGGGCAGCGATTCTCTCAGCCACCGCCTCACCCTCCCGATGGGCGAAGACGCCAGCCTTGGGTAGAGGCATCCCCACTGCCAGAGGTACGCCCGTCACATCGCCGATGGCATAGACAGCCGGAAACTTCGTCTCCATGGTGTTTCGGTTCACCGGCACCCACCCGCTTTGCCCAGTCAGCCCGGCCTCTCGTACCACCGATGGAGCCCTGTGCGGCGGGATGTACACGAGGAAGTCAAAGTGGGCCTGAGCGCCGTTGCCGAAGTGCAGCGTTCCTGTCGCCGCCTCTACGTGTGTGACCTGATGCTGAGGGTAGTAAGCTATGCCGCGCTCCTCCACCAACTGCCGCACTCCCTGAGAGGACTCCCGACCAGCAACACCCATAGGCGCCGCCTCGGCCGCGTAGATGGCCACCTCCACCCGATCCCGTAGCTTGCGCCTGCGCAGGTCGTGGTCAAGGAGCATGGCCGCCTCATACGGCGCCGCCGGGCATTTGTACGGCGTCCCGGCCGTCAGTACCACCAGCGTTCCATCTGTGATCTCCTGGCGATGGTCCCGGATGGCCGTCGCCCCTTCCAGGGAGTAGAGGTTGTACCCCGCCTCGGCCAGGCCCGGGACGTTCCCAGGCGCGAGATCAGCACCAAGGGACACCACCAGGTAGTCCGCCTCCAACCCCTCTCCGTTGACCTGCACCACCCTTCGCTCGGCATCAATGCTGTCCACCTGCCCTTTGACTACCTCAATACCCTTCTTCTTCAACAGCCCCAGGTCCCGGACGATGCTCTCCGGGTTCCTTTGTCCGACCTGGAGCCAGAGCAAGGATGGCCAGAAGATGTGGCGGCCCTCCCTGTCTACCAGTACGACCTGGTGCTCCCTGCCCAGCCGATTGCGCAACTCATTTGCCGTCACCAGCCCTCCGACGCCTCCTCCCAGTATGATAATAGTTTTGTTTGCCATTGTGTGCCTCCCCAAATCCTGCTCAATCGCTACCAGCCCCTGGCCTCGTTGGGAACCAGAGCTTCACATTGCCCCAGCGTCAGAGCCTTGAGGGGCGCGGCCATCAGCAGCGCCGCCACCAGATGGACGATCCGCAGGACCGCCATGACGTCTAGGGACATCATGCCCTGCTTTCTCTGCTCAAGGCAAAGGCGCCGCAGCAGCGGCGGTATACCGCCCCGGGCTGACCTCCCGCAGGCGTCCCATAAGCAGCAGGGGCAGTCCCGCCATCGCCGCTCCCACCATTCCCACCACCATCAAGCCGCTCGCCTCGGCTACCAGGCCGCTAGCCAGAGGGGTCAGGATGCTCCAGGCGCCGGCCAGGGCGTCGTTGGCGCCCACGGCGCGTCCCCGCTCCTCGGGCCCCGTCGTGTCCGCCAGCACCGTGGTGGACGATACGTTCACCGCCGACCATCCCACGCCTACCAGAAACAGGCCCAAGGTGATGATCCAGTAGAATGACGTCACAGGGACCAGCACCGCGCCCAAGGCCTGGGTCAGCAGCCCCGCCCACAGCAGCGGCTTCCGGCCTATCCGGTCCGCCCAACGACCCAAGACTATGGAGAAGCCAAACATCCCTACCACGTGCAGGGAGACCGCAAAGGATATGAGAGAAAGCTGATGTCCGCTACTGTGCATGACCAACGGCGTCATGACCATCATCATAGCCATTGTGCCCTGGGGGGCGGCATAAGAAACGTAGGCCACCTGCTTCGTCGGATGCCGCATGAACGCCCAAAGGCCAGACCTGGCCGCAGACGCTTGCTGCCCGGCTTGTGAGGGAGGCGGCTGGTAGTTGGGCCAGTACCTCTTCAGGTCAGCGGCGATGGCCTTGGGATCAGGACGCACCATCAGCGTCAGCGCAATAGCCGGTACAAGGGCCATGGGCATCAGAAACCATGTGACGGCAAGAGGCTCCCCGCCAGTGCGGGCGGCTACCCAGTCCGCGCCGGCCACCAGCATCGGCGCTATGAAGGCTCCAACGACGCTACCCGTGAGCACATATCCCAGACCCTCCGCGCGGCGGGAGGGCGGGTACATATCCACTGTGGCGACCCGGAGTTGCTGGCCCGCGCCTACCCCGAGGCCCAGCACCGACATGCCTACCAGGAACAGCGGGAATGAGGACGCCACTACGGAGACTCCCAGCCCTATTCCCCCTACCAGGCCCAGCACAAGGCCCACCACCATCCCAACCCGGCGTCCGTAGGTATCGGTGAGCTTGCCCGTGGGGTAGGCCACCAGGAAGCGGCCCATGCCCAGGAGGCTGCCGCCGATGCCCGCCAGGGCCGGAGACCCCAGGAGCCTGACCACCATCAGCGCGCCCAAGGTGATGGAGAGTTGTCCTTGCGCCCCTTGCAACGCCTGTGGGCATCCCCGTTGGCCCTCCGCAGCGTGCGGCGCAGATTCACAGGCCCTTCTGACATTCCGGCTCCTTACTTCGCCTTTCCTCTGGGAGATTTGGCCTGTCCCTGTCCGTTCTGGGACGCAGATTGCGCTGATCCAAAGGCCGTCTCATCCGCTTTTGCCGTGGCCGCGCCCTTCACCAGGTTGGTGGCGGTCCACGCAAACACGCCCAGGGCGATGCCCTGCAGCAGGCCAATGACCGGCGCGTAGGACAGGAGATACTGACGCGGGTCCGTGCCCGCGGGCAAACCGTCAAAGGTGGCCTTCAGGCTTGGGGTGTGGGCGTAGTAGGTGTCAAAAAAGAAGACCTGTACGAAGGCCGTGAGCACCCCAGCGGCAAAGCCGATGAGGAAGCCGTGGTGGGGCTGTTTGTCGGGCAGCCCTTTGGCCAGCCAGTAGGCGCAGCCGAGGCCCGCCGCCAGCCGCAGCCCCCACTCCAGGGGCCGGGCCAGCCCCAGCAGGGAGACGCCGCCCAACACCAGGCCGAAGGAGGAGAACGCCCCGATGACTTTCCAGTTCATCCAACACGCTCCGCCCGTGCCCTGAGGATGACCATTCTCTACCTCTCCCCGTATAGTCCCCCGCTCCGTTCCGGAGCGGGGGACCGGGATTCTGTGATGCATGGTGGGCGGCTTTGCCGCCCACCATGCATCACATTTATTCCTGCCCCTTGCGAGCGTTCAGCGCCACCTGGGCTGCCGCCAGCCTCGCCACGGGTACGCGGAAGGGGGAGCAGCTCACGTAGTCCAGGCCGGCGCCGTGGCAGAACTCTATGCTGGAGGGGTCGCCGCCATGTTCGCCGCAAATGCCCACGTGCAGGCCAGGCCGCGTGGTGCGGCCCTTCTCCACACCCATTCGGATAAGCTGGCCCACGCCGTCGCGGTCCAGCACCTGGAAGGGGTTCTCCGACAGAATGCCACGGGTGACGTACTGGAGCAGGAACTTGCCCTCGGCGTCGTCCCGGCTGATGCCCAGGGTAGTCTGCGTCAGGTCGTTGGTGCCGAAGCTGAAGAACTCCGCCTCCCGGGCAATCTGGTCGGCGGTGAGGGCGGCCCTGGGCAGCTCAATCATGGTGCCAATCTGGTAGTGCACCTTGACGCCCATCTCCTTCTGGACCTGCTCCGCCGTGCGGTGGACGACCTCTTTGACAAGAGCGAGCTCGTTCACGTGGCCGACCAGGGGCACCATGACCTCCGGGTGAGGGTCGT
This sequence comes from Chloroflexota bacterium, assembly GCA_016179765.1. GTDB lineage: Bacteria > Chloroflexota > Dehalococcoidia > Lucifugimonadales > JACPCL1 > JACPCL1. The sequence continues at coordinate 17,115 of JACPCL010000025.1, read as the reverse complement.
ACCCCTCCCGTTTCAGCACGCAGGCGGCGGTCATGATGGCGCGGGCCTGCATCTCGTTGATGGCGCCGTACATCAGGCCCAGGCGGCATCCGCGCAGGCCCAGCATGGGGTTGGCCTCTCGCATGACCTCCACGGTATGCAGGAGCTGGTCCTTTTCCTGAAGCTCAGCGACGTTGCCGCCCTTCAGCCGCATCTCCATGACCTCCACCAGCAGCTCCTCGTACGGGGGGAGAAACTCATGCAGGGGCGGGTCCAGCAGGCGGATGATGACGGGCTTGCCCGTCATGGCCCGCAGGATGTCCCTGAAGTCCTGGGTCTGGAACTCCCGCAGCCGTTCCAGGGCCTGGTGGTACTGCTTAACGGCTCTGGAGGTCTTGACAGCCTCCTTGGCGGCAAGGTGCTCCTTTTCTAGAAGAGGCCGCTGCTCCGACGTTGCCGCCATCAGGCTCTGCTCCAGCCGGCGGACCCGGTCTTCCGTGTCGGCGGCCTCAGGAGCGGCCAGGATCATCTGGCGCACCACGGGCAGGCGCTCCGCGGCAAAGAACATGTGCTCCGTGCGGCACAGGCCAATGCCTTCGGCTCCGTACTCCAGGGCGCGGCGGGCGTCCTCGGGGGTGTCGGCGTTGGCCCAGACCCCCAGGCGCTTCGTCTCGTTCGCCCAGCCCAGGAGGGTACGAAGCTCCCGCTGCTCGGTGAAGGTGGAGGCGCGGGTGGGCAGACGGCCCAGGAACACCTGGCCTGTGGCGCCGTCTATGCTGATCTCCTCCATCTCCTTGACGGTGCGCCCAGCCAGGGAGCATTCCTTGGCCTCGTAGTCCACCACTAAGGCCTCGCAGCCGACGACGCACGGCTTGCCCAGGCCCCTTGCTACAACGGCGGCGTGGCTGGTGGCGCCACCCCGGGCCGTAAGCACCCCCTGGACTTTGAGCATGCCGTGAACGTCGTCTGGGTTGGTCTCGGTGCGGACCAGGATGATAGCCTCTCCCTTCTCGCCCAGCTCCGCCGCACGGTCAGGGTGGAAGACGGCCTTGCCGCTGGCCGCCCCCGGCGAGGCGTTAAGCCCCTGAGCCAACAGAGCGCCCCGCTTGATGGCGGCCTCTCTAGCCTCTTCGTCAAAGCGGGGCAGAAGGAGCTGGCTTATCTGGGCTGGCTCTATACGCAGCAGGGCCTCATCCCTGGTGATGAGGCCCTCGTTAGCCATGTCCACGGCCGTCTTCACCGCCGCCTGGGCGGTACGCTTGGCGGAGCGGGTCTGGAGCATATACAGCTTGCCCCGCTCCACGGTGAACTCCATATCCTGGGCGTCCCGGTAGTGGCGCTCCAGGCGCTGGCCGATGGCGGCGAGCTCCTGGTACAGGTCGCCGTTGGCCTTCGCCAGCTCCGCAATCTTCCTGGGGGTACGAATGCCTGCCACCACGTCCTCGCCCTGGGCGTTGATGAGGTACTCGCCGTACAGCACCTTCTCGCCGGTGGAGGGGTCGCGGGTGAAGGCGACGCCCGTGCCGCTGTTCTCGTCCATGTTGCCAAAGACCATGGCCACGACGTTCACGGCGGTGCCCATGGTATGCGCAATGCGGTAGTAGTTGCGGTAGTCTACGGCGCGGCGGCCATTCCAGCTTTCCATGATGGCGCGGATGGTCAGGCGGAGCTGCTCATAGGGGTCCTCCGGGAACTCATGGCGAGTGGCGCGGTGCACCAGGCCCTTGAACTCCCCCGCCACTTGCTTCCACTCCTCGGCCCCCATCTGGGTATCAATGCTGATACCCTTGAGGCCCTTGCGGGCGGCGATGACCGCCTCAAAGAGGTCGCCAGAGACGCCGAGCACGATCCTGCTGAACGCCTGGATGAAGCGGCGATACGTATCGTAGGCGAAGCGCTCGCCGCCAGAGGAGCCGGCCAACCCCTGAAGGGTGTGCTGGTTCAGCCCAAGGTTCAGGACCGTGTCCATCATGCCGGGCATGGAGATGGGCGCGCCGGAGCGCACGGAGACCAGCAGCGGGTTGCGGGCATCGCCGAAACCCTTGCCCGTCTGCCGCTCAATCTGCCGGACGCCTTCCACCACCTGCTCCCACAGTCCCGGTGGAAACTCCTTACCCAGGCGATAATAGGCGTTGCACGCCTCGGTAGTCACGGTGAAGCCAGGGGGAACGGGCAGCTTGGCCTGGAACATCTCCGACAGGCCCGCGCCTTTGCCCCCCAGGAGGTCCTTCATCTCCGCGCTACCTTCGTGGAACAGGTAGACCCACTTCTTCGCTGATTCCACACCCATCATAGCTGGCTGTTACCTCGCGTTGGGATAGAATGCAGGCGTTGAAACGGAAAGGGGAGTCTGGTTGCCCTTGAGGCGAGGCAATTATAGCACGGCGGTCAGCGGATGGGCGAAGCAGGGTTGTGCTTTTCTGCACAAAGCCCCCCCCTTTGGCGCTTCCCCTGCATTGAGTTGCCTCTGAGAGGAGCGCCGAGGGGGTCTGGGGGTGTCCCCCAGATACAATTCCATCCCCGAAGGGGATACCTTGAACCCCCTTGAGGGGGTCTAGGGGTGTTTTTCAGCACCCTGTTAGGACAGGGCGAAAGGGGGCCTGCCCCCGCCTTGGGGCCGGTCCCCGGAGGATGGTATAGTAGGGGCGTCCGCCTGAGGCGGACGCCCCTACTGCCTTTCGCCGCCTATGCTTAGCCATCACGTCCGCCTGCGCCTGGAACAGCGGGAGGAGTCCCTCTCCCCCTACGCTATCAGAGTGTGCGCCTCGCAGGGCAGGGCCATCCCTGAAGCGCCTTCCCCCCTGCGCACTGACTTCCAGCGAGACCGCGACCGCATCATCCACTCCAAGGCCTTCCGCCGCCTGAAGCACAAGACCCAGGTGTTCATCGCTCCCCTGGGCGACCACTTCGTCACCCGCCTCACCCATACTCTGGAGGTCTCCCAGATCGCCCGCACCATCGCCCGCGCCCTGAACCTGAACGAAGATCTGGAGGAGGCCATCACCCTGGGGCACGACCTGGGCCACACACCCTTCGGCCACATTGGCGAGGAGACCCTTGACCAGCTTGCTCCCACCGGCTTTGCCCACGCCCCCCAGAGCCTGCGCATCGTGGACACCCTGGAAAAGGACGGCCAGGGCCTCAACCTCACCTGGGAGGTACGCCAGGGCATCCTCAGCCACTCCAAACCCCAGGGCGACTTCCTGGACAGCGCCCTGCCCAAAAACCTTACCCTTGAGGCCCAGGTGTGCCGCCTGGCCGACGCCGTTGCCTATCTAAACCACGACATCGGCGACGCCGTCCGCGCCGGCCTCCTGCGGGAGGATGACCTACCCTCCTCGGTGACGGCCCTCCTTGGCCCAGGCCACGCCCAGCGCATAGACGCCCTGGTCACCGACGTGGTGGAGGCATCCTGGGTGCGCGCCTTCATGTTTGAGCGCGTCTACCTTCCCACCAGCCACAACCCCCAGGGGCAAAAGGCCAGGGAGATCGTGGCCTTCCTCTACGGCTACTACACCGCTCACCCAGACCAGATTCCCCAGGAGTACTGGCGGCGCGAGGAACCACCGAAGCGTATGGCCCTGGACTACCTCTCCGGCATGACCGACCACTACGCCCTGCGGGTGGCGGAGGAGCTATGCCCTGGCATCTCCGGCGGAGTGTTCGGGTGGGTGGTGTAAAATACGGTTTCCTCACCTACGCAAGATGTAGAGAAGGAGCTTTCACCCCTACCTCAATCCTCCCCCGTCAAGGGGGAGGAAGCCCACCCCTTCCCCCCTTGCGGGGGAAGGTAGGGATAGGGGGTAAGGCCCTGCCCTCCAAAGCATATGTATTTAGGTGATAGCCATAAGGGAAGGGGTAGGGGTTAGGTCATGGGCCTCGCCGATGACATAAAAGAGCGCCTGGACATCGTGGACGTGGTCAGCAGCTACGTCCCCAGCTTGCGCCGCGCAGGGCGCAACTTCGCCGCGCCCTGCCCCTTCCACAACGAGCGCACCCCCTCCTTCTACGTCTTCCCCGACCGCCAGTCCTGGCGCTGCTTCGGCGCCTGCGCCACGGGAGGCGACCTCCTCTCCTTCGTCATGCGCATGGAGAAGCTGGATTTCGCCGAGGCCCTGCGCCTTCTGGCCCAGCGCGCCGGCGTCTCCCTCTCCCAGGCCAAGCGCGACGACCCCCAGCGCGACATCCTCTACCGCATCAACGACGCCGCCTGCGCCCTCTTCCAGGAAACCCTCCGCTCCCAGCAGGGCATCGCCGCCCGCGCCTACCTCCAGGGGCGCGGCATTGACGCCGAGGCCAGCCGCCGCTTCCAGCTTGGCCTCAGCCCCGGCCAGGGCCTCGCCCTCACCCAGCACCTCATGGCCCTGGGCTTCACCCAGGAGCAGGTCATTACGGCGGGCGTGGCCACCCGCGGCGAGGACCTGCCCTCCCGGGACATGTTCCTCAGCCGCCTCATGATTCCCATCCACGATAGCCAGGGTAACCTGGCGGGCTTCGGTGGTCGCTCCCTGGACAACACCGAGCCAAAGTACCTCAACTCGCCCCGCACCCCGGCCTTTGACAAGGGGGCAATCCTCTACCTGTTCCACAAGGCAAAAACAGCCATTCGCGAGCAGGGAGAGGGCGTCATCGTGGAAGGGTACATGGACGCCATCGCCGCCCACCTACACGGCTACCAGAACGTGGTGGCCTCCATGGGCACCTCCCTCACCCAGCAGCAGGTCGCCCTCCTGAAGAGCACGGCCAAGAGGTTCGTCATGGCTCTGGACGCCGACGCCGCCGGCCAGCAGGCCACCTTCCGCAGCCTGCGGGATTCCTGGCACGCCCTCGGTGGCCGCTCCGACGTGACCCTGCGCGTGCTGGTGCTCCCCTTCGGCAAAGACCCAGACGAGCTCATCCGCTCCTCACCCGAAGCCTGGCGCAAGGCCATTGAGGAGGCCAATCCAATCCTGGACTACCTGCTTTCTATGGTGTCGCAACTATGGGACCTGTCCACCGGCCAGGGGAAAGAGCTTGCGTGGGCCGAGCTCAAGCCAGTGGTCTTTGAGCAGGGAAACGTCTTTGACCAGGATTCCTACCTGCGTAAGGTTGCAGACATACTCGGCACATCTATTGAACGACTGCAAGCTGAGGGGGGAGTGCCAGTACCCCGTAGAAATATACCGTCCACACCAAGGGCCCAGGACAGCGCAAAGGGCAACATCTTCCCAACTCACGACCCCCTGGAGGAGCACTTCCTGGCCATGCTCCTGCGCTGGCCAGAGCTCCGAGAGCCCGTTCAGGAGCTAGACCCCAACTGTCTTACCGCATGGGAGGACCGCAAAATCTTGACAGATTGGCTCAGGCGCTCTACCATGGAAGAGTTGACAGAAATGCTAGAGGTGGAACTGCGCCCTCGCGCAGCATACCTCCTCTCCCTCTCTATCCCCCCCATGGACCTGCACCAGCGTGAGCAGGCGGTTATGGACTGTTTCCATCGCCTTGAGGAGCGCCGCCTCCGCAACCTGAAGCAGGATGAGGCCCTCCTCTTGGCCCATGCTGCCAGGGAAGAAGGCCAGCCCCGTACCCTGGAAGAGCTTTCCGCCCACGCCATTGACACCAACCAGCGCCTCAAGAGGCTGTTCCACACCCGGTCGGAACAGCGCCGACCCGGGCGGTAGAGGTGAGGAACCCTATGCGCAAGCGACCTGAAACCCGCGAGCCAGAACCCGACGAGGAGGAAATGACCCCAGACCATGAGGAGCCAATCGCTGAGCTTCGCAGGCTGGTCACCCTCCCAGATGTCGCCATAGAAGGGGAGCGGGATCCTTACATTGCTGTGACAGAGGGGGCCACCCTGGGCGTGCTTGAAGCGAATGCCCCGGAAGAGGACTGGAACCCCGAAATGATTGACAAAGAGATCAAAGAACTCGTCCCGGAGGCGGAAGCCCTGGCCGAGGCGAAGCTGGCCGCGGAGGCCCTGGACGCCGCAGAGATGATTGACGACCCGGTCCGCATGTACCTGCGGGAGATCGGTCGCGTCACGCTGCTCACCGCCAAGGACGAGCGCCGCCTGGCCCGGGCCATGGAGAGCGGCCAGCACATTGAAAGCCTGGAGTCGCAGCTCAAGACGCCCGACGGCGTTGCCCCCAAGGCCTGGGAGAAGGTCACCTACTTCCTCTCCGAGACCTCCCGCCTCTCCTACCTGGCCAACACCGTGGCCACCCAGCTTCAGATACCCACCCCCTTGACCCTCAAGGAGCTGCTCAACAACCAGCAGGTCCGCGCCGTCATAGACGCACCCATTGATAAGGAGAAGATGCCAGAGCTGGGCCAGCTCATCGGCAAGACACCGGAAGAAGCCGAGGCGGGCGTCATTAGGCTCTCCCTCAACAGCCGCATCCTACCCCCGGAAGTCCTGGAGGTGATTGGCGACACCTGCACCCTGGAGGAGCTGGCGGAGCTGATCGCCGAAGGCCCCCTGCCCCGGCAGCTTGAACCCTACGAATACCTCTTCCGGATGCACCTGGAGCGGCTAAAGAATGAGGGGTACAACGCCCAGCAACACCTAGCGGAGGCCAACCTACGCCTGGTAGTCAGCGTTGCAAAAAAATACATCGGCCGGGGCATGTCTCTGCTGGACCTCATCCAGGAGGGCAACATCGGCCTCATCCGGGCGGTGGAAAAGTTTGACTACCGCAAAGGGTACAAGTTCTCCACCTACGCCACCTGGTGGATACGCCAGGCCATCACTCGCGCCATCGCCGACCAGGCCCGCACCATCCGTATCCCGGTGCACATGGTGGAGACCATCAACAAGCTCCTTCGCGTCAGCCGCCGCCTGGTCCAGGAGTACGGGCGCGAGCCTACCAGCGAAGAGATAAGCTGGGACCTGGAAGTGCCGCCGGAGAAGGTGCGGGAAATCCTGAAGATCTCCCAGGAGCCCGTCTCCCTGGAGACGCCCATCGGCGAGGAGGAGGACTCCCACCTGGGCGACTTCATTGAGGACCGCGCCGCCATGGCCCCCGCCGACGCCGCCAGCTACCAGCTCCTCAAAGAGCAGATAGATGACGTGCTGGACAGCCTCACCGAGCGGGAAAAGCGTGTCCTACAGCTTCGCTTTGGCCTGGAGGACGGACGCAGCCGCACCCTGGAAGAGGTGGGGCGGGAGTTCGGCGTCACCCGAGAGCGCATCCGTCAGATAGAGGCCAAGGCCCTGCGCAAGCTGCGCCACCCCAGTCGCTCCAAGAAGCTCCGCGACTTCCTGGAGTAACCTGGCAGTACCACGAGCAATCAACAAACCCACCATCGGTGGGTTTGTTGATTGCTCCTCACCTCCCTCTCCCCATGGGAAAGAGAGGTGAGAGTATCCCCCTACTTCCACTCGTGCAGGACGGCGTGGGTATTGCCGTTCTCATCTACCTCAAACTCTATCATGCCCATCACATGGTTCAAACGCTCCAACTTGCCCTGGCCGGCCTGGTAGGCTATGGCCGCCCGAAAGCTCATCGCCATGCCCTGGCCCGTCATCCTCCCCACTCCGTGGCCGTTCCAAATAGCCGACTCGCCGGTAGCCAGCAGCAGGATGCCCCGCCCCTCACCGTAGATCTGGTTAGGTACGCGCTCAAAGGCGGTAAAGGTCCCCATGTCCATCGCCTGCTGGCCTAGCAGCGTTCCCGAAGCCTGGAAGCTCATCTCCATCTTCAAGTACCGGTAGTCGTCCCCTTGCAGGATACGCGTCCCGGTGATCTTCCCGTGCTCCTCCCCAATCTTTTCGCCAAGCATGGTCGCCTCCTTCAAGTTTGGTAGAAAGCCCGCCTCAGTGTACCATTTCCTTACCTTAAGGAGTACAGGCTCGCAGACCTATGTTGATGTTGTTGCACCAGGTTTGCGCTCTTCTTCTCCCATGCGTGTTTCCCCGTGCATCTGTCACAAAAAGCAAACCCCTGCTATGCTGTGCACAGGTGACGCGCGGTTTCGCTGCTTGCTCCCTTTCTTCACACCACGCCTAACAGGACGCGGAAAAAGGGGAGTCCAGAGGGGCGAAGCCCCTTTGCGGTCCGCCTGCGGCGGATGGGGGTGTCCCCCAGATACAAACCAATCCGCCGCAGGCGGAAACCTTGAATCCCCTTGAGGGGGTTGGGGAGTGTTTTTCAGCAACCTGCCAATCAGATTCTTTCAGGTTTGCCATGCCAGAAGCTCCAGACCTGGAGGTCATCAAGGAGGTCCTTGCCCGCCGCCTGGTGGGACGGGGCGTCGCCCAAGCACGGGTGCTGCGGCCCACCGTCCTGCGCTCCCTGGCGGCCCAGGACTTCCCCGCCGACGTCGCCGGGCGCACCCTCTCCGGCCTCTCCCGTCGCGGCAAGTTCCTGCTCCTGACCCTCTCCAATGACCGCCTTCTCGTCATCAATCCCATGCTCACGGGCGCGCTCCAGCTCTGCACACCGAAGGAGCGTGTGCTCAAAAGCACCCACCTCCTCATGGCCTTTGACGACGGCCAGGAGTTGCGCTATCTGGATGACACCCAGATGGGCCAGGTCTACTACATCGCTCCAGACCAGTTGCCCCGGGTGCCCCGCTACAGTGAGCAAGGCCCCGACGCCCTCTCCGACCGCCTCACCCTCTTCCAGTTCAGGGCCGGCCTAGCCCGGTACCACGGCGAGGTCAAGGGCATCCTGACCCGCGGGGCCGTGGTCTCCGGCATAGGCAACGCCTACGCCGATGAAGTGCTTTTCGCCGCAGGCGTCTCCCCCTTCCGCAAGCGGCGCACCCTCACGGAGCAGGAGCTGCAGCGGCTCCATGCCGCCATGGGAAGCGTGCTCCCAGAGGCCGTCGCCATCCTGCGGAAGCGCATGGGAGAGGTCACCCATCACAAGGTCCGTGACTTCCTTCAGGTGCATGGCAAGGGGGGCCACCCCTGCCCCCGCTGCGGAGCAACCATCAGCCAGCTTAACGCCAACCAGCGCATCACCAGCTACTGCCGCCACTGTCAGCCTGGAATGCTCATCAAGAACTGACATGCCCTCCATCACCCTTACCCCCACGGCGCCCTTTGACCTCCACCTGACGGCCAGCCACCAGACCTACTACCAGCGGGAGTCTGGCGCAGACCGCTACCAGGACGGCGTCTACTCCCGCGTCCTCCTGCTTGGCGGCTCCCCCGTGTTGGCCATCGTGCGCTTCCAGGGCAGCGCCGACCAGCCCCACCTTTCCCTGGAGTTGGCGGGTGACGGCGCATCGCGGAACGGCGCTGAAGGGGCTGTGCAACAGATCTCCCACATACTCACCCTGGACTTACCTCTGCGCCCCTTCTATGCGGCGGTGCGCGACGACCCTTTCCTGGGAGAAGCCACCCGCCAGATGTACGGCCTGCACCCACCCCAGACCGCCTCCGTTTACGAGGCCCTGGTCATGGCCGTCATCGGCCAGCAGATCTCCGGCGTCGTTGCCCGCTCCATCCGGGCCAGGGTAGTCCAGGCGCTGGGCGCACCCCTCTCCATCAGCGGCCACCCCCTCTCCGCCTTTCCCACGCCAGAGGCGTTCCTGGAGGCCGGGCCGGAGCGCCTGCGGGTCCTGGGCCTCAGCGCCCGCAAAGCCGAATACATCATGGGCATCGCCGCCAGGGCCGCCGAGGGAGCGCTGGAGCACGGCCCATTGAGCCGCATGTCTAACCAGGAGGTGATAGAGGACCTTACTCGCCTGCGCGGCGTCGGCTTGTGGACTGCCCAGTGGGTCTTGCTACGGGCGCTGGCCCGCCCTGACGCCTTCCCCGCCGGCGACCTGGCGCTGCGAAGGCTCATCTCGGAGGTCTACTTTGACGGGCGTGAGGTCATGGAGGCAGAGGCCTCCGCCTTTGGCCGCGAGCGGTGGGGCGGGTTCAGCGGCCTTGCCACGACGTACATGTTTGCGTATATTCGCAGGCGAAGGGTTTTGCAGGAGCAGAGGGAGTAGGGGCGCAGCATGCTGCGCCCCTACAGGGGACGTAACACACTACCGGTCCACGAGCTATGACAACGCACCAACAAAGCTCCAAAGACAACGAGACCCAACGCAAGTACAGGCGCTACCTAGAGGCTGAGCGGGAAGCGGTGGCGCTGTATTCCGCCATGCTGGCTGCTGAGCAGGACGCCGAGAGGAGGAAGGTGTTCCAGGGGCTAGTAGAATCGGAGCAGCGACACGTTGCCCACTGGGCAGCCAAGCTGGGCATCCCACACCCGCAGTCGCCTACGCCAAGGAAAACGGCGCGGGTGCGCCTCCTGAGCCTGCTGGCAAAAGCTCTGGGCGCCAGGAGGGTTCTGCCCCTGGTGCTGCGCATTGAGGGCGAGGACACCCGCATGTATGGCGGCGACCCCGAGGCCCTTCAGGTGATGATTGAGGGGGAGGAGCACTCCCAGAAGCTGCGGGACTTACGCGAAGGCCATCCCAGTTCCGGCCAGGAGATAGCGGGCAAAGGGTGGGAGACCGCAGCAGCAGCCGGCGCCTTCCGGGCCGGGGTCCTGGGGGTCAACGATGGCCTGGTCTCCAACTTTGGCCTGGTGTGGGGCGTCGCCGGTGGCACCTCAAACCCGGAGATTATCCTGCTGGCGGGCGTGGCCGGCCTGCTGGCCGGCGCCTTCTCCATGGCTGCCGGCGAGTACGTCTCCATGCGAGCCGACCGCGACCTGACGGAGTCTCGTATTGAGAAGGAGCGGCGGGAGATGGAGGAGTTCCCACAGGAGGAGCAGGAGGAGCTTTCCCTCATCTACCGCATGAAGGGACTCACCAAGGAGGAGGCCGACCTGCTTGCGGCGCGGGTGATGCAAAACAAGGAGGTTGCCCTGGAGACCATGGTGCGGGAGGAGCTTGGCCTGGACCCCGACCAGCTTGGCTCCCCTTGGGGTGCGGCTATCAGCTCCTTCCTCTCCTTCTCTTTGGGGGCCGTCGTCCCTGTGGTCCCTTACCTCTTTGGAGTCAACAGCATGGCCTTCCTGGCCAGCGGCGCCCTGACTGGCCTGGCGTTGCTCCTGGTAGGCGGCGTCTTGGCCAGCATCTCCAACAAAAACGCCCTTTGGGGTAGCCTGCGGATGCTCCTGGTAGGCGCGCTGGCGGGTGCTCTGACCAACGGCATTGGCCGCCTGGTGGGGGTGGCGCTGGAGTAGGACTTACCTCTCCCCCTGTAGTCCCCCTCTCCTGCAGGAGAGGGGGACCTAGATTCTGTAAAGATGGGGGTTGCGGCAAAGCCGCAACCCCCATCTTTACATTTTTTCTTTCCCCCTTCCCGAGTCGGGAAGGGGGATTAAGGGGGTTAGGTGTGTCTCTATCGCATCATGCGGGTGATGGCCTTGCGGCCCCCGGGGGTGGAGAACTGCTTCATCAGCTTCTGGGTCTGCTTGAACTGGTTCAGAAGCTGGTTGACGTCGGAGGGGGTGGTGCCACTGCCCAGCGCCACGCGCCGCCGGCGGCTGCCGTTGAGCATCTCCGGGTTGCGGCGCTCCTCGGCGGTCATGGAGAGGATGATGGCCTCTATGCGCTTCAGATGGCCTTCGTCGGCAGCGTCCTTGGGCAGGCGCTTGCTGAGGGCGGAGAAGCCCGGCATCATACTCAGGATCTGGCTGAGCGATCCCATGCGCTTGAGCTGCCGTAACTGCTGGAGGAAGTCCTCCAGGTTAAAGGTAGCCTGGCGTATCTTCCGTTCCAGGGCTTTGGCCTGCTTCTCGTCAATCTCCTGCTGGGCCAGCTCCACCAGGGTTTTAACGTCGCCCATGCCCAGGATGCGGGAGGCCATGCGGTCCGGGTAGAAGGCCTCCAGGGCGTCGGGGCGCTCCCCCGTGCCGACAAACTTGACGGGGACGCCGGTGACAGAGGCGATGGAGAGGGCGGCGCCGCCCCGAGCATCGCCGTCCAGCTTGGAGAGCACCAGGCCGGTGAGGCCGATGCGCCCGTGGAACTCCCCGGCGGCGCGCACGGCGTCCTGGCCGGTCATGGCGTCCACCACCAGGAGCGTTTCGGCGGGCGAGGTCGCCGCCTTGACCTCCTCCAGCTCCTGCATCAGCTCATCGTCCACGTGCAGACGGCCCCCGGTGTCCACGATGACCCAGGTGACGCCCAGGGAGCGTCCATGCTCCACGCCGCTTCTGGCGACCTGGATGGCGGTGTTGCCCTGGGGGTTTTCCTGGTAGACAGGGATGTCCAACTGCTTGCCCAGGGCCACAAGTTGCTGGACGGCGGCGGGGCGGCGCAGGTCCGCGGCGACAAGGAGGCTGCGGTGGCCCTGCTTGCGCAGGTGGAGGGCCAGCTTGGCGGCGGTGGTGGTCTTGCCGGAGCCTTGCAGGCCGACCATCAGGAGCACGGAGGGGGCCTGGGGGGAGGGGCGCAGGCTCTGGGCCTCGGTGGAGCCGCCAAGGACTGAGGCCAGCTCCTCGTAGACGATCTTGACGACCTGCTGGCCGGGGCTGAGGCTCTGGAGCACCTGCTGGCCCAGAGCGCGCTCCCGCACCCGGGCGATGAGGTCGCGGGCGACGCGGAAGTTGACGTCGGCCTCCAGGAGGGCGACACGGACCTCGCGCAGGGCGGCGTCAACGTCGGCCTCGGTGAGGCGGCCGCGGGAGGCGAGGCGCTGGAAGACGCTGGTGAGCTTATCGGTAAGGGCGTCAAACATGGGGATATTTTAGCGGACACACCGGCAAACGGGCAAACGGGCAAACGGGCATACGGGCGGAGCGCAGAGGGGCGGAGGGTTGTGTGGGGGGAGCCTTTGTTTTTACGGGCTGGGTGGTATCTGGGCTGGCTTTGGAATTGTTTTCTTTTTTGGAGGAACAAATCCGAGATTCGTCGGGCTGGCTGAGGGGTTGGCGGCTGAGGGCCTGGCGCATGAGGCTGTGGTAGTCATGGGACGATGGTAGCAGGCGGGGGTGGGAATGGGGAAGGGGCGGATGGCAGGGGGGTACGTTTGTGGGCAGACACGCTGTTCTGCTCCCTACGGGTTACGTGAGATAGGCCTTGCGCCCCTACAGGTGTCACCCTCACCCTGTATCCCTCTCCCATCAAGGGAGAGGGGCAGCCCCGCAAGGGGGGTGGAAAGGAAAAGGGGTGGGCTACAGCGGCCTCTGTCTCCGGCCGGGGCCGCCGGCGCCGGTGCGGACATCCTCGGCGGTGAGCTGGTCCACGCCCCTGGGCCAGCGGCGCTTGAGGGGGTCGCTGACGCGGAAGGAGAGGCGGCCAATCTTCTCAATCTCCAAATCAATGGCGTCGCCGTCCTGCATCGCGCCGAGGCCCTGGTGGTTGGTGCCGAGGTAGAAGGCATCGCCCGGGTTGACGCTTTCCAGGGCGGTGGCGAACTCAATAGAGTCGGCGATGGAGTGGTTGATGTCGGAGGTGTTGTAGTCGCCGCGCAGCTCGCCGTTGTCCCAGAGGCGCACCTGGAGCTTCTGCGGGTCTGGGACCTCGTCCTTGGTGACGATCCAGGGACCCAGGGGAGCGAAGGTCTTGTAGGACTTGTGGGCCGAGAGGGGCAGGGCGTCGCGCCTGGGGCCGCCGCCTGCACCCGCGCCGGGGGCTGCGGGTACCCTGGCGGATACGTCCACGCCGCAGGTGTAGCCGAAGACGTAGTCAAGGGCGTTCGCCGACCTGATGTTCTTGCCTGCACGCCCGAACACCAGCACCAGCTCTGGCTCGTGGTGGAAGATGTTGGCGTCAACGGGCGGGAGGACGCAGGTGTCGCCGGGGCCGATGACGGCGTCGGTGGACTTGGTGAACCCCCACATGGGTGCAGGGGGCCGGTGGCCGAACTCGCTGAAGTTGCCGCCCATGGCCAGGATCTTGCCGGGGCGCGGCAGCGGCGGGAGGAGCTTGACGCTGGAGAGGGGTACGGCTTCGCCGGTCCTCTCCCGAGTGCGCAGCCCGTCCCGTAGCCTGTCAAAGTTGGCGATAATCTCCTGCATCGCCTGCTGGCCCCCCCCTGATACCAACGGTCGGATAGCTACCACCTCATTATCGCCGCGGAGCAGACCCGGATGGCCATCGTTGAACAAAAGAAGCTTCATGGGAACCCTCCTAGGTCCTATCTCGGCTCACCACAGCCCGGCCTCATCAGACGAGGGGAGTATACGCCGCCTATGGATAGTGGGCAACCATTGGGGAAGGGGGCGATGAAAGTAGGAAGATACAGGGGCCCCAAGAGGTTGCCCGAAAGCAGTAGGGGCGCAGCATACTGCGCCCCTACTTTACTATGCGGCGTGGGAGTGCAAAGGCGCTTTTGAGAGCGCCTTTTGCTATAGTAGGGGCCGTACATGGCAGGCGGTATCCTGTAGAGGGCGACTGGGTTGGTGGCTGTCCCGCCGTGATGCGCAGCGCCTTGGAGTTGCTGACCAGAAAGGCGCAGAAGGGAGCAGGCTATGGCGACGCCCGGACGCCCCGGGGGAGAAACCAAGGGCAATGCCCCTCGTGGTCAGGAAGGCCTGAACGGGAGCTTTGCCGCGGCGTTCCGCAAGGAGACGGAGGATTGGGTGAACCCTCGCCGAAGGGCGAAGGGGGAGCCAGAGGTAGACGCTGGGAAGATAGCCGCATCCAACGAGCTCATGGGCATCGCCTTTTCCGGGGGAGGCATGCGGTCTGCCACCTTCTGCCTGGGGGTAGCCCAGGCCCTGGCGCGCAGGGGTTCTTTGGAGCCGGATGGGCTGCTGGCGAAGGCGGACTACATGGCCACCGTCTCGGGCGGCGGCTACTTCGGGACATCTCTCACGAGCCTCTGCGCCGAGCCTCTTCCCTACGAGTCGCCAAACCTTGAACGCTTCGGAGTCTCGGCCAGCTCCTTCCCCTACGGCTTTCCGGGGCCACAGCACAGCGGGGGTGAGGAGGGAGAAGTTGCCCCCGTCCACGGGCTGGAAAGCCCTGCCCTTCGCCACGTGCGGGAGAACGCCAACATGATAGCGCCGACATTTGGTCTCTTTGACGGGGAGACCTGGGCGGGCGCTGCGCGGTATCTCTTCTCATTGCTGGCGACATGGCTGTTTTTCCTGCTGCCGCTGCCAACGGGGGTCTTTCTCGCGACGATGTTCATCCCCGAAAGCTGGTGGTGCCGGTTTGACCCGTTGTTCTCTGCTGGATGTGGCCCGACATGGTTGTCGGACCATTGGTTGGCGCTGGCGGCGCCCCTGGCGCCGGTGGGGGTGATCCTGTTGCTGGGGTTTGTTCTGTTTGTCGTTGCCTCCGTGCAGCAGACTACATCCGGGAGGGACTACCGTGATCACGAGACAGCCAGAAAGGTGATAACCAAGCTCATAGAGGTGCTTCTTGTATCGGCAGGGGTGTTAGCGGTGTGTGTCATCATGGTGCTCGGTATGTGGGGAGTGCACTGGCTGGTGGTGCTGAAAGGGACGGGATTCCTGGGGGAGATCGTGCTGGCAGCATTAGGCTTTGGAGGTATGGGTGTGGCGGGGGCTTCCGCGCGCAAGCTGACCGTGCCAGAGTGGGCGAAGAAAACGACTCTTACGGCTGCCAATAGAGTCCTACCTAAGATTGGCCTGGCGGTGGGAGGTTACGTGCTTTTGCTGGTTGTGGCGCTTGTGTGGTACTACTTTCTATGGACGGCCGTGTTTCCATCGGCGGGGTCACTACAAGGAGCCAGCGCGGACACGGTAATCCGTTGGCGCTGGTTCATCGCCGTCGCGGCGTTAAGCCTCGTGTGCGCAGGTTGGGCCACGGGATGGGGTACGGCCTTGCTCAACCGGCTTTCTTTGAACAACCTCTATGAGGAACGCATTCTGCGCACGTGGGTGATCGCCGCCAAGCCACCTAAGAGGAAGGGGCAAGCGGTTGCCCAGGGGATTTGGCGCAAGGTCTGGGAGCGGCCCGACCTGACGATGGGAAGCCTGAGGAGGAAGAACGGGATTGGTCCGGGGGAAAGCGCGCCTTCTTCTCCCCTGCACCTGGTAGTCACGGCGTTGAACACCACAGGCAGCAAGCTGCTACCGAGGCGGGACCGCCGGGCGGAATCCTATGTGATTTCACCCACGACCTATGGCTCCAACGCTACGGGATGGGGAACGACAACCGAAGTCACCGAGACAGAGCTAGGGAACATGCGGCTCTCGCAGGCTGCAGCTATTTCTGGGGCAGCGGCGTCTCCCAACATGGGGATGAAGACGCACCCAACCCTGAGCGTGGTGACCACGCTGCTCAACATACGGCTGGGCGCATGGGTAGCGAACCCCGACTGGGGCAAGAGGTGGGAACAGAGAGCATCGTTGCCGTGGTGGAAGGAACTGGCTTTGTGGAAAGAGCTGATAGGGGAGCGGTTCCCTGGCTGCTACTGGCAGGAGATGATGGGGAAGGCTTACGATGCGGGACCCCACGTTTACCTTTCAGACGGCGGGCACTTTGAGAACCTGGGCATCTACGAGCTGCTGCGACGGCGGTGCAAGTTTATCATTGCGGTGGATGCCACCGGAGAACCCCAGGGAGACAAAGCCGTGAACTTTGGGGGCATCGGCATTCCCTTACGGTTGGCCCGCATTGACTTTGGCGTGGAGGTGGACATAGACCTGCGACTCCTTGAGCGAAGCAAGGAGACCGGGTACGCCGGGAGCTACTTTGCCGTGGGCAGGATTCGCTACCCGAGGATGGCCAGGGACAATCGTCATGGGAAGGCGAGCGACCTCACGGACCAGGATACGGGCTTCCTGGTGCTGATCAAGAGCGGGGTCGTTGAAGGCGCCCTCTCCCCCGACATCATCAACTACATGCGCCAGGTCAACCCAAGGTTCCCCTACGATTCAACCCTGGACCAGCAGTTTGAGCAGCCGCAGTTTGAATCCTACCGGCAGCTTGGCTACATCGCCGGCCGCGCGGTGACCGATGCAGCAGCGTCACTTAATTGGGTACCCCTGACGGGAGAAATAGATGCCTAGAGCCTGGAGAAGCAGGCCCTCAAAGACCTGGCAAGAGAGAAGGGGCCACAGAGCCTGGCATACCGGTTTGGGGCGATGCATCTGGCGTACCAGGAAACCCTGGCAGCCCTCCCCACCCTAAAGCAGCCGTGACCACCTACTGGAGCATCTTTCGTGTGCCAGGGTACCGGTGGCTGCTGGCGAACTCCTTCGCAAGCTCCGCGGCGTGGACGGTGGAGGGGCTGGCCCAGGGATGGCTGGTGCTGACGCTGACGAACTCCCCCTTTTGGTT
>JACPCL010000024.1 GCA_016179765.1 Chloroflexota bacterium | reverse complement strand
TTTTGCCCTAGTCCAGAATCGCCTTGGCATAGCAGCGGTTCGTGTGCTGGTGGAGGACATTCTGCCGGTCATTCGCGTCCACTGGGTAGCCCCCGAAGAACACCAGGCTGGGGTGAGCGCGCTGCTGACTGCTGGCCGTCGGAACTTGAGCCTTGTGGACTGCGTCAGTTTCCACAGTATAAGGCGATTAGGAGTGTCCGATGCTTTCGCCTTCGATCAGGACTTCGCGGAACAGGGGTTCCGACTGCTTGAGTAAGACCACTGACCGCTACGCTGACGCCGACGTGGGGTTTGTGGACGCCGCAGTCCTGGCAGTCGCTGAGCGACTCAAGGAGCCGAAGCTGGCCACCCCCAGGGCCCGGAGCGTGCCCCACACCCCTAGGCCGTCCTCCATGGGGCGCTTCAGGCCGGGCTGGAGCACGACGACGGGGATGGTCTGCCCTGTCAGGTACAGCGCCGTTTCCAGGGCAGTGCGGGGTGTACGACGACTGGCCTTGGAAGGAGGACTGGTTCCCCAAGCCTCCCAAGAAGTAGCCCGATTCGACCAAGGATCGCAAGAGAAGCGGCTCGCCGGAAGGCGGGCCGCTTCTCTATGCTTTGCATGTCAACTGATCTGTGCAATAAGTGTCGCGCAATGGGCGATATCAAGGCTGTTACAGCACTCCTTTTGGAGCCTTATACTGTAACAGTGCTGCATAACTTATAGTGAGGAGGCCCAAGATGATTGACACTCTGAAGCAATTGATCCCAGAAGACCTCATGGATCGATCAGGCAGTGTCTTTTACTCTGGTAGAGACGCATTCACTGGGATGCCGCCACTCTACCTACTTGGTTTGAATCCCGGGGGCGACCCCCAATCCGGAGAGACAGTGCGCTGGCATACGAACAAGGTGCTTTGTGAAGAATCGGACAATTGGTCCGCGTATCGTGATGAGTCGTGGGAGGGCGCTCTACCGGGTGCCTGGGGCATGCAGCCTCGAGTGTTGCATCTTCTACGTGGCCTCGGATTGGACCCAGGTGAAGTGCCTTCCAGCAACATTGTGTTCTTGCGTTCTCGACGAGAAGGCACCTTTGTTGGAGACCTTAAAAAATGGGCTGAGGCATGCTGGCCATTTCATCGCAGAGTTATCGAAGAATTGAACGTAAGGGCGGTTTTATGCTTTGGTAAAATTGCGGGGGGATGGGTGCGTAATCAACTTGGTGCCAATGAACTTGTCGGGCAGTTTATTGAAGACAATGATCGACGCTGGAAAAGCACGGCCTTCCGCAACAGCGACGAAATTACGGTTGTGGTGGCTACGCATCCAAGCATCGCTGACTGGAGTTCGCCTGTAACAGATCCGAGTGAGCTTGTGCGTCAGGCAATTCATGGTTAACCCTGGCCGAAATTGTGGCTATGAGTGCAAGGCTTCCTAATAACCGTTTCGAGGCCGACGGCGCACCCGGAGGCGAAGCTGCAGGGTGCGCCGCGCTTGCCTCATCTCACCCTGTAGACATCGCTCCTGGCCATCACTCGCCACACCAGAACGTGCTGTGCTTCGTCGTTCACCACGTAGAGCACCCGGTAGTCGCCAACACGCAGTCGGTAGCCGTCCATTCCTCGTAGCTTTACTGTGCCTGGTGGCCGCGGGTTTTCAGCCAACCGGGCCAACGCCTCGTCAATGCGGCTCTTCAACAGCGGCGGTATTCTGCGGGCTTCCCTTAGCGCTGCTGGACTAAGCTCCAGCTTGTACACTGGAGGCCTCAGCCTTAGACTTTTTGAGGTACTCCTCAAACGGGATAGGTGTACCGCCCTCTAGCTTGGCCTCCATTATCGCTAGGGAATCCGCTAGGTCCTCCAGTTGCTCCACCATGTCGTTGTACTGGTCTATGCCAACGAGCACCGCCTTCACCCGGCTCCTGCTCACGATGAAAAACGGCTCGCCTCCCGTGTTTACCTCTTCCACAATCTGCGTCAGCTTTGGCCTCGCCTCTGCTATTCCTATACTGCGTACCTTGCCCATGTTACCTCCTTTTACACCAATAGTAACGCAGATTGTAATGTTGGGCAATTGACCCCTGCCATCCTCCCCTATCCCATACTCTCACTTCCCGCCTATCATACCCCCACTGAAAGTCCGCCTGAGGAGGATGACCGCCATCGCCATCATTGCCAGCATGCCCGTATGCCCGTATGTCCGCAGGCCTCTTCTTCCCGCTACGAATTTCGGATTTGTTTCCCCGAAAAACTTTTTTCGCTCAGATATGACTCAGCTACAGAATCTTTACATAACGTCTGAAACAAATCCCCAGCATGGCCTGCCCTCTCCTTGCCCGGAGCATGAACGGCGACGTGGGGAGGACCACCACCGCCATCGGCTTGGCCCGCACCCTCCAGCACCGGGGCTGCCTTACCCTCCCTTCAAGAGGACAGCTTCAGGTACCGTCCCAAGGCCAGGCTGGCGGGCAGAATAAGGGCCGTCGCCGCCGCCATGGCCGCCATGGTCACACCCAGGCCAGCAGCATCGGCCACCACGCCGTACACCACAGGGGCAACGGCCGTAGCAGCCTCGGTGCCCGTGTAGTAGATGCCGTAGCGCCGCGCCCGCTGACGGGCCGGTGTTATGCGCGCCACGCTGGCGTACAGCACCGATGAGGTCCTGTTGAGTCCGAAGCCAAAGACCACCAGCAGGGGCGCAATGGCCGCCACCGGTAGAGGCAGAAACCCCACCAGCAACAGCGCCGTCACGCCCTTGCTTCCCCAGATGAGGCCCATGACGCCTACCCTATCTCCCAGCCATCCCAGGGCGAACTTCCCGGCGGCGCCTCCCCCGTACACCAGCACAAAGAGGGCGCTCACCTGGGCGGCGTCCAGACCCTTGTCGGCCAGCACAAAGGGCAGGAAGGTGAGGGCCGCCCCCCGCGTAGCGGCGTCCAACATGCCGACCAGGCTTAACGTGGCGAAGGCCCGCACCGGAGCATCCTGAGCGGCCTCCGATGCCGCGCCCTCCGGCTCGCGCCTTGCCGGAGGGAGGGCCACCCGCCTTCCTACGGCCAGCGTCGCCAGCAGGAAGAGGGTCCCCGCCACGCCCAGGAGCACGAAGGTAGGCCGCCACCCCAGGGTGGCTGCCGCCACCGCCGCCAGGGCAGGAGCCGCCACCTTGCCAACGTCGCCCGCGAAGTTCAGGGTACCGATAGCCGTGTAGCCGCTGCCCCGTTCGTAGGCGCGGGACACCATACTTGTGGCCAGGGGGTGCTGAGCGCCTCCCCCAAGGCCGCCCAGGAAGCTGGCGGCCAGCAGCATCCCGTAGCTATGGGAGAGGCCCATCGCCACCAGGCCAAGGCCCACCCACAGGTTGCCACCCACCAGCAGCCACAACTCCCCCCACCGTTCTGCCAGAAAACCCGCCGGGATTTGCAGCACCCCCGACGCTCCTGCGAAGACCGCCTTCAGCAGCCCCGACTGGGTGTACGAGAGCCCCAGGTCCTGGGCGATGAAGGGCAGCAGCGGCGCCAGCAGCGCAAAAAAGGCGTCGTTCCAGACGTGCATCACCGAGCCGAAGAGCAACACCCGGCGGGGGCTGATGCTCCTGTTCGCCTGTCGTTGCACAGTGCCCTCCCGATGCCAGCCCCGTTGTTCCCTCTGGACGCTCCCCACCCTGAGATTTGAGAGGAGTCTGGCCCGCCTGTGGCGGGCCAGACTCCTCTCTTGTTACCTGGGAGGGGATGAGCGTCACGCCTGGAGCGGCGGCCTTCTCCCGTGCCACGCCGTCGCCTGCTCATAGGCGTAGGCGACGCGCAACACCGTCGCCTCGTCAAAGGCGCGGCCAACGATCTGCAACCCAACGGGCAGCCCATCGGCGTCAAAGCCGCAGGGCACGCTGATGGCCGGCAGCCCCGTACTGTTGAAAGGGCTGGTGAAGCGGGTCAGCAACCCCTGATTCGTCCGCTCCTGGCCGTCAATCACCACCGTCGTCGCGCCCATGGCCTGGGCCGTGATGGGTTCGGTGGGCGTCAGCAGCACGTCGTACCGCCCCATGAGGTCGTGATACCGCTGGGTGAAGGAGGCGCGCAACTGCTGCGCCTTCACGTACTCCACAGCAGGAATGGCCAGGTTGGCGACGATGCGCCGCAGCACGTCGGGCGGGTACTCCTGAGAGCGGGTCTTGACCATCTCCTGGTGGAAGGCGGCCACCTCCGGCCCCATGATGCCCTGGGCAATGGCCGCTGCCTCCTCCAGGCTGGGGGCCTCCACCTCCTCTGTGCCCACGCCTAGCTCCTCCAGCAGGCGCACCGCCCTCTCCACCGCCTCGCGCACCCCGGACTGGACGCCCGTGAAGAAGGGCCGGGGCAGGCCGGCACGCAAACCTCGCACCGGCCCCCGCAGCGTCGCGCGGTAGTCGGGCGCCGAGAGGCTGGCCGACGTCTCGTCCTTGGGGTCGTGTCCCGCCATGGCCGAAAGCAGGATCGCGCAATCCTCTACGCAGCGGGCCATGGGGCCGGCGTGGTCCAGGGACCAGGAGAGGGGCGTCAGCCCGTGGCGGCTGACCCGCCCATAGGTGGGCTTGATGCCCACCACGCCGCACAGGGAGGCGGGGATGCGGATGGAGCCGCCGGTGTCGGAGCCGGTGGCGGCAGGCAGGAGGCCCATGGCCAGGGCCACGCCGGAGCCGCTGCTGGAGCCGCCGGGGATGCGCGATGGGTCCCAGGGGTTGGGCGGCGTGCCGTAGTCCGGGTTAATCCCAAGGGCCCCATAGGCGAAGGGGTGCATGTTCAGCTTGCCCAGCACCACGCAGCCGGCGGCCTTCAGGCGGGCCACCGTCTCCGCATCCCTGTCCGGACGAAAATCGGCCATCACCTTGGAGCCGGCGGTGGTGGCGATACCCTCCGTCCAGTACAGGTCCTTCAGGCCAAGAGGAATCCCGTGCAGCGGCCCCAGGTACTCCCCCGCGCCAATGGCCTCCTCTGCCCGCTGGGCGGCGCCCATCGCCTGCTCCGCCAGCAGGGTGATGAAGCAGTGGAGCCGCCCGTCCAGGGCGCGGATGCGCGAAAGGCACGCCTCGGTCAGCTCCACGGGGGAGACCTGGCCCGTGGCGATGAGAGGCTCTAGCTGGGCAATGGTGAGGTACGCAAGTTCTGCATCGGCCATAGTGGAGCAATTGTAGTCAGCGGGCCTCTGGGGGTCAACCGTCGTATAATACCTCTCACACCCACACAGGAGCCGCACCATGCACGCGCCGCCCCGCATCCAACCCACCTCCCTGGCCGACTACCTGGAGGCCATGAGCAAGGCCACCTTCCAACCCGGCATCTCCTGGCGAGTGGTGGAGGCGAAGTGGACAGGCATCCGCGCCGCCTTCCGCAACTTTGACCCCAGGGCCGTCGCCGACTTCGGCGAGCCGGAGCTGGACGCCATCACCAACGACCCCACGGTGATCCGCAGCCGCAAGAAGATTGAGGCGGTGGTGCACAACGCCCGCCGGATGGTGGAGATGGAGCGGGCCCACGGCAGCTTCCCCGCCTACCTGCGTTCCCACGGCGGCTTTGATGGGACCCTCGCCGACCTGCGCAAACAGTTCAAGTTCCTGGGCGAGGCCGGCGCCTACCACTTCCTGTACGTCGTCGGCGAGGAGGTCCCGGACTACGAGGCCTGGTGCGCCCGCCACGGCGCGGCGTGAGCGGGTGGGGAGGCCTGCCCTGAGCTTGGCGCAGGGTGAGGGCGACATCTCCCTCCCACTTTAGGGGAGGGAGACCGAGAGGGAGAGGTCGGCCCATCGCACCCCGCTTGCAAGCATCGTATCCTTCAGGATACAATGGCTAGGTCATGGAGATTCGCCAGACCGAGGTCTACGCCCGTTGGTTTGACGGCCTGCGGGACCGGCAAGCGCGAGCGCGCATAGATGTCCGTATTCGGCGGCTCTCCTTGGGCAATCCCGGCGATGTGAGACCGGTGGGAGAAGGCGTCTCGGAACTGCGCATCAACTATGGGCCTGGCTACCGCGTGTATTTTGTGCAACGCGAGCAGACCTTGGTTATCCTGCTGGCTGGCGGCAACAAGGACACGCAGGACCGTGACATCAGAACCGCGCTAGAACTGGCCCGCGGGCTATGAGAGGAAGCTGACATGGCAAAGACACAGACCCGGCCTTGGGACGTGGCGCAGCATCTGGAAACAACGGAGGACATGGCCGCCTACCTGGAAGCAGCCCTTGAAGACGGTGACCCCGGGCTGGTTGCTGCCGCATTGGGGGATATCGCCCGGGCCAGGGGAATGGCCCAAATCGCCCACGAGTCAGGTCTCGGACGGGAAAGCCTCTATAAGGCGTTATCGGCCGAAGGCAATCCGGAGTTCGCCACCGTGCTCAAGGTGGTGCGGGCGCTCGGCCTCCGGCTTCACGCCGTTCCTGCGCAAAGTGCCCCAGACCCATAAGGCGACGGGGCACTTTACACCTGTTTTTACGCGGGCCTCTGCGTGGACATTCGCCGCGTCGGAGTACACGA
Organism: Chloroflexota bacterium; assembly: GCA_016179765.1. Classification (GTDB taxonomy): domain Bacteria; phylum Chloroflexota; class Dehalococcoidia; order Lucifugimonadales; family JACPCL1; genus JACPCL1. Next base: position 14,555 of record JACPCL010000024.1, on the reverse strand, counting down.
TAGCGGGGTTGGTGGAGGGGAATAAGGGATACACCCCTAGGCCTTTGTGATATTTCGTCAACCAGACACCCGCTGAAGCCAATGGCTTCAAGGATGGCGTGAATTGGAAGACTTCTCAGCACACGAACAAGCAAGATGGAACGAACCTATTCTGGGCCTTACGAATGCGAAACGACAACATTATGTGCCGCAAATGTATTTGCGGCACTTTTCTAGAGAAGATGGCAGCATACGAATACATGACATCAATAAAGGTACCGAATTCCTAACTTCAATGAAGAATATTGCGGTTGAAACAGGTTTCTATGATTTCCCAATCGAGGATACGATCGTCTCTACCGAGACATGGCTTTCACAAATTGAAGGAGCTGCCACACAAACAATACAGCGATTAGGAGAAACCCCCGACTATCTCTTGAAAATGTCTCTTGAAGAGGAAATCCACTTGGCAAGGTTTACTGGTAGTTTATTCTTCAGGACGCCATTTTTTCGTTCTGAACTGCAGAGAATGTTTGGCTTACCACTACCCCAAATAAGGGAAATCATAAAGGGACAATTATATTCACGGTTTGAGAAGAGAGAAGCAGACAAGTTATGGGAAGAATGGAAGGATAAGCCAGATTATTGGTGGTGGGGCATGACAGATCCCCCTAATCCCGCGGAGGATATGGCGATTATGTTCAGTGAGGTTCAGGGTTTTGCTAATCTTCTATTGGCTATGCCATGGAGAATCGGTTATGTCCCTAACACGATGAGGTTGTATACATCTGACACACCTGTATCCAGGTTCCTTCCCTCCGTCAGACCCTGGTACTACTTTGGGGGATTTACACATTATGATTACTATTGGCCCGTGTCGTCCAAAGTATTATTGCTGGTTAAAGGGCGAAGTGAATTACAACCAAGAGGTTTACGAGAGGTTCGCGACTTCAGTCCTTATGCAACCTCCATCGCACAGCATGTTATCAGTCAGGAAGCAACCAGGTACATCTTTGGCGATGGTCTGGTAGTGTCACGAAAGTGTGCGATCAGTTGCCTTGCTGACATAGAAAAGGCGAAGTTGGAATTCGCGATAAAGTACCTCGGGTTCAAGAATACTCCTCCTCCGTTCCCACCCAAATAACGTGACTCTAAGGGGCCGTTGTTCCTTAAGCTGTGTTCCATCTCACTAGCTCGTTGCTTCACTCTTGGGAATATGCGCCCGTCTAATAGGTGACCTACATCCGCCTCCCCGCCACCGCCATGACAAACACCGCTGGCGGCAGGATCTCTATCCCCTGGTACCGCCCCAGCTTCAGCAGGTGCCTGTCGCCGCTCACAATGTAGTCCGCTTCCCCTTCTACCGCGCACTCCAGGAACTTGTTGTCATCAGGGTCGTCCGGTATCACGTGCAGCCGGGTCTGGGGTTCCACGATGACGGCGAGCTCTCGCAGTTCCTCCAGGCGATGGTCTATTTCATTCGGGGTAAACCGGTGCCGTCTGGCAACCCGCTCATACAGGAGCGCACGGCGGTACTCAGCCAGAATCTCCCTGGACACGACGGGCTGAAAGGCGCGCTCGTACAGCAAATTGAATGTGCGTGCGGGAGTCCCTGCCGGAGAAATCAGCCAGCTCACCACAACATTCGTGTCTATGACAGCCTTCACGGCTTGGCTTCCACCTCTTCACGGCTCTTGCGAGCCTCTTCTGCCCTTACCGCCTGCACCGCCTCTTCCGCCAGGGCCATAGCCTCCTCCTCTGAGAGGTTGGATCGCTCAGCCGCAGCCCGGATGCTTCTAAAAAATTCCTCCCGCCGCTCCTTCCACGCCCGGTACACCTGCATCGGCACAATCGCCGCCACCTCCTCGCCGTGGCGCTCCACCAGGTAGTTGTCCCCCTTGCTCAGCACGTCTTGCAGAATCCTGCCAAACTGCCGCCGCGCCTCAAACGCCGCGATCGTCTTATCCATACAACCCTCCCCATACCATGCTATGCGTCTAGATAGCGCTATTATCACATTCTACGCAATCCCTTGCAAGACTCTTCCATCACTTACCCTCCCCCTAACGCCCGCCCCTTCTGCTATCATACGTATATTCATCCTGTTTCATTGCATCCCCCTTCCCTAAAGGGAAGGGGGACCGAGGGGGTTAGGTATGTTCCCACAGCTCCGCCTCCGACGACTCCGCCACACCAAGGCCCTTCGGACCCTCGTCCGCGAGACGCCCCTTTCGCCTGCTGGCTTCATCTATCCCCTCTTCGTCGCCCACGGCAACGGCCTGCGCGACCCCATCCCCCCCATGCCCGGCTGCTTCCAGCTCTCCCTGGACCAGCTTCCCGCCGAGGTGGAGGAGGTCGCCAGCCTGGGCATCCCCGCCGTCCTGCTCTTCGGCCTGCCCGCCCAGAAGGACAGCCTGGGCGCCGAGGCCTACGACCCTGAAGGCATCATCCAGCAGGCGGTCCGCGCCATCAAGCACGCCTCCCCGGAGACCCTCGTGGTCACCGACGTCTGCCTGTGCGAGTACACCGACCACGGCCACTGCGGCGTGGTCCGCGACGGCGACGTGGACAACGACCTGACCCTGGAGCTCCTGGCCCGCACCGCCCTCTCCCACACCCAGGCCGGCGCCGATATGGTGGCCCCTTCCGCCATGATGGACGGCCAGGTCCGGGCTATCCGCCAGGAGCTTGACCGCTCCGGCTTCACCGACACCCCCATCATGGCCTACGCCGCCAAATACGCCTCCGCCTTCTTCGGCCCCTTCCGCGTCGCCGCCGACTCCGCCCCCCAGTTCGGCGACCGCCGCAGCTATCAGATGGACCCCGCCAACGCTCGCATGGCCCTGCGTGAGGTGGAACAGGACATCCAGGAGGGTGCCGACATCATCATGGTCAAGCCCGCCCTGCCCTACCTGGATGTCATCGCCCGCGTGAAAGACCAGTACGACTACCCTGTGGCCGCCTACAACGTCAGCGGCGAGTACTCCATGCTCAAGGCCGCCATTGCCAACGGCTGGCTGGAGGAGCGCCGCGCCATCCTGGAGAGCCTCACCGCCATCAAGCGCGCCGGCGCCGACATCATCATCACCTACCACGCCAAGGAGGCCGCCCGATGGCTCAGGGAGCCATCGCCATGAACCCAGCCCTCCTCTCCGCCCTGCGCCAGGCCCTCCCAACCGAGGTCATCCTCCTGGAGGAGCGCGACCGAGAGATGCGGTCCGGCGACGCCCTGAGCCCGGCCCGCGCTATCCACGTAGACCAGGAGGCATGGTGGCAGACCCCAGAGGTCGTCGTGCTGCCCACTGCCACCGAGCAGGTAGCCGCCGTCGTCAAGCTCGCCTGCCAGCACCGCACGCCGGTGGTCCCCTTCGGCGGCGGCACCGGCGTCATGGGCGGCGCTGTCCCGCCCAGAGAGGCCATCGTGATTGACCTCAAGGGCATGAACAGGGTGCGCTCCATATCGGCGGAGGACAGAGTCGCTTGGGCCGAAGCTGGCGTCATCCTCAGCGACCTGGACGCCGCTGTACAACAACACGGCCTCATGGTCGGCCACGACCCCTGGAGCACCCCCATCGCCACCGTCGGCGGCGCCATCTCCACCGACGGCGTTGGCTATCGCGCCGCCAGGTACGGCTCCATGGGCGACCAGGTGGTGGCCCTGGAGGTGGTCCTGCCCACGGGGGAGGTGCTCCGCACCAGGGCCGTCCCCAAACGGGCCTCCGGCCCCAGCCTGGAGCGCCTCTTCATCGGCGCCGAGGGCGCCCTGGGCATCATCACCGCCGCCGCCCTGCGCGTCTTCCGCCTGCCCGAGGAGCGCCGCTTCGCCGCCTTCGCCTTTCCCTCCTTTGAGGCGGGCTTCCAGGCCGTCAGCGAGATGTTCTCCCTGGGCCTGCGCCCCGCCATCACCGACCTCACCGAGCACCCTGACGACGAGGGCGACAAGGTGGTGATGGTCCTGACCTACGAGGGGTACCGGGAGGAGGTGGCCGCCCAGGGCCAGCGCGCGGCAACGATCGCCTTGGGCCACGGGGGCGCAGACCTGGGGCCAGCCGAGGCGGAAGCGTACTGGCGTGAGCGCCACCGCCCAGGGGAGCGGTTCAAGCAGGAGCAGATGCCCCTCTTGCCCAGGGAGAGGTGGCGGGGTGGCTGGCCTCGCGGCGGCCACGGCGACTACCTGGACCTGGCCCTACCCGCCTCTTGCGTGCTGGACTACCGCCGCCAGGCCCAGGCCATCTGCGCCGAGGCCGGCGTCAGCATCCACGAGTACGCCCTCTGGACCGCGCCGGAGCTCTACTCCATGATCATCACCCGCGCCGCCGTGGAGAGCAACCCCAGAGAGGGAGGTCCCTCTGGGGCCTCCTTGAAAGAAAAGGACCGAGCCAGCTTTCGTGAGGTCTCCGACCGCTTGCTGCGCTTGGCCCAAGACATGGGCGGCAGCATGGAGTATTGCCACGGCATCGGCCTGCGGCTGGCCCACCTTGCGGAACGGGAGTGGGGTCCGAACCTGGAGGCCGTCCGTCGCATCAAGCGGGCGCTAGACCCTTACGACATCATGAACCCCGGCAAGCTGGGGGTGTAGCGGGATGCCCCTCACCCCACGGTAGGTCATGACGAGCCTAGCCCAGGAATAAAAGGAGATACTTCCTATGGCACTCAGACTGGTCATATCTATCAACGCCGCGCCAGGAAAAGGCGCTGAGCTGGCGCGGGCCATGGCAGCCCGCTGCACTGAGGTGGTGAAGGAGCTCGGCTGCCAGCAGTACGAGGTCTTCCAGAGCGCCGTCCACCCCGACAGGCTGATACTCCTGGAACGCTGGACTGACCAGGCAGCCCTGGACGCCCATGGGAAACTTAACGCCACTCGTCCTCCGCTCCCGCCCGAGCTGCGTGCGGGCACGGGTGAGCGCGAAGACTACCAGTACAACCGCACCCGGTAGGCGACTATCGTTCAGGCGCGGTTTCGTCGCCGCCTGGCAGATGGTTTCTCAGTATGCGTTCCTTGCTCTTTAGCGGGAGCCTGACAAAGGGGTGTCCAGAAGGGCGAAGCCCTTTGGCGCAGGTCTGAGGGTGTCCCCCAGACACAAATCAATCCGCCTGCGGCGGATACCTTGAATCCCTTGAGGGGGTTTGGGGGTGTTTTTCAGCAGCCTGCTAGTGGCGGGGGACTCCCTCTTCCCTACCAAATTCTTCACGGAGTTTACCCCGAGGGACGAAGGGCTCAGAATGCAGCAGCATGGCTGGTATACTAAGAGGAGAGGCCCTTTTGTGGGTATTAGGGAGTGGAGTGCCTAGATTCCCAGTCCGTAAGGCTAAGGAAAATGTGTAACGATGATTCTTTAATCCGGTTGTTTGAATGGCGACCTTTAGAAGATGTAGCTAGGAACTTTGCCCCTGTCCCAAAGAAGGCAGGTGTTTATTGTATCAAGGTTCACCAAGAGGGAGACAACGAAGGGCTAAACGTAATTGCTAGATTCATGAGAACTTCCTATTACCACGCGTTAAAGCAGCTAGATGAGACTACTAAGCAACTGTTCACTGAAATGGCATTGCCCGCTGATTGGATAGAGAAGCCAAGTAACAGTGGCCACAAACATGCCTTAGATCGTCTTATGAGGCTAGAGTCTGTTCGAAAGGGGGATCAATGCCGTATTCTGTACATCGGTTCCTCAAACAATTTAGAAAGACGCTTGGATCAGTTGGTCTACGGAGGACATACGGCGAATGCTCCAATCTGGGCTTTAATGCTCGACAAATGGCGACTTGACTGGGGTTGGTATCTGAACAACTCTTACAAAAAGGAAGAAAGCCGATTGGCAGTAATTTATAGAAACGAACATAGCCGATCTTTACCGCCGCTCATGGAACGTTAGCTTGTCACCGTTGGGCTCCTGCTCATCTGGTTCGGCAGGTTCACATAGCCGCCAACGCCTATCCTTAGAATCTCCGAACCCGCACCTCCGCTCCTACCCCAACCCCCAGCTCCCGCGCCGCGTTCCCGCCAGCCAGCGCCACCTCCAGGTAGCCGTGGCTGCCGATGAGGGCCACCAGCCCCTTGCCCTCGCCGTAGGTCTCCACCAGCCCCCGAACCTGCCTGCCGCCAACCTCTACCATCACGTCACGCCCCATCCCGGCCAGCGCCTCCGCCGGCATGCTCGTCACGATGTTGCCGAAGCGGTCTACGTGCAGCACGCAACCCGTGAGACGCGCACCATCCCTGAGGGGTGCGGGGATACGAAGGCGCGTGAGGGACTGCACCGGCGCGCCCAGTTCCTCCATCGGCACGCCCAGGGAGAGGTGCGCCGCCGCCGCCGCAAAGATGTCCCGCCCGTGGAAGGTGCTGCTGACCTGGGGCAGCCAGTAGCGGGGGTTAGTAAGGGCATAGGCGCGCAATCCTGGAGGCACAGGGGATTGGTAGGGCTGGAACGGAGCAACCTTCCCCGCTGAGCTTGTGGAACGACGAGGGGCGGACTGTGGCAACACGAAGCTCAGCAGGCCATTATCCGGGGCCAAGAAGTAGTGACCTTCGCCGTGGATGAGCAGAGCCACCCGTTGCGTGCCAACCCCTGGGTCTACCACCGCCAGGTGTATCGCGCCCTGGGGAAAGAAGCGCCACGCCGCACCCAGAAGGAACGCCCCCTCCAGGACGTTCTGGGGGGCAACCTGATGGGTCAGGTCAACCAAGGTGAGGGCAGGGTTGACGCCCAGCATCACGCCCTTCATCGCTCCCACGTAAGCGTCAGACGCGCCGAAGTCGGTGAGCAGGGTGAGGATGGCCGGGCGACCGGCGGCAGGCGTCACCGCAGGAGGAGGCTCCCCATGGAGAGGGCGGCGAAGAGCACGCCCAGGAGGATGGTGAAACGGAACAGGATGAGGTCAACCCCTCGGCGGGTGCGGAAGGTGCTCTGGGCGTTGCCAAAGAGGCCGGCGCCCTGCCCTTTCACCTGCATCAGCACGATGATGATGAGCACGACGCCCAGGATGATTTCGGCGATGTTGAAGTAGGTCTGCATGAAATGCCTCTGGTGGACTGCCTTCTACTGTAGCAGAGGGTGGGTGGGTTCTCAAGTGAAGGTGGTGGTTTCCGTTTGTTTGGACGTGGTATTTATCTCCCCCGACTCATGGTAATAAACAACGTAGGTGAATGGGCAAGCATCCTACCCAGACTAGGGGCAAACGCCTCACCCTCACCCTTAATCCCTCTCCCATCAAGGGAGAGGGGCATTATTTTCGCATCACCTGGCCCACCAGGAACTTGATGGCCGTGTCCTTGCCCTTCATGGGCTGCCTAGGTGAAGTCCGCAAGGGAATCAACGAATGCCGTCCGGTGAGCCAAGGCAAGTCTATCTTTGGGGGCTGCGTTTTCCAGCACGACGTTCCATTGCGTCCGCATTGCCTCATCCTTTTGCGCCCAGCTTTTCGCGATTTCTTGAATGACGGCAGGATTTGCAGTTGCAAGGAGTACGTCTTCCGCCAACAACTTCCGCATTTCGCGAAGCAAGCCTAACTTTCGGGTTAGTAGGTCAGCTACAAGCTGGGGATTAGCCTGACCTTTGGTGAGGCGCATCACCTGCCCCACGAGGAATCTAGTGGCTGTATCCTTACCCTTCAGATAGTCTCCCAAGGCTTGGTAATTTTCGCTAATTACTTGGGCGACGGCTGGTTCCAGACTAGAGGCATCGCTGATCTGGCCAAGGTTGTGGTCTGCGATGTATTTGGGTATGTCGAATGAGGTTCCCTGGAAAGTGAATTGGAACGATAACTCATAGATCATCTTGGCTGTCGGCATCGAGATTTCGTTAGCTTCCAGCAGTTTGACTACTTGAGTTAGCGACTGGGCGAGACGCAATGTCCTTGAGGAATCGAATTGCTCGATTTGGCCCGACGCATTCAATAGCCTCAACGTTTCTCCCAAGGTCCAGTTAGATGTTAATTTGGCGTGACGTTGAAGCAAAGCATTATTAACGTTTAGGCCAGTTACGAACTGGATCATATTTAAGGGTCTAGTGGCAAGTTGGTGGGCTTGTGGTAGCCCTATTCCTGGCAGGCTCAACATGACTGCCAATTCGAAGAAATCGGCGAGTTTCTTCTCTGCAACAAGTTGGTCGGCATCATCTTCCGGCAGGCCGTAGACTTGCACAAACCGTTTGTAGCGTGCCTCCGGCAGCTCCGGCAGACGGGCGCGCAATCGCCCGGTGGACGGCGCGGAAGCTGTTCATGTTCTTCACCTCCACCTTGGGGCCAAGCCCCGTGGCGCCGGCGGGACGGATGCTGATGTTGGCGTCGCAGCGGAAGCTCCCCTCCTCCATCTTGGTGGTGGAAACGCCCAGGTACTGCACGATGGCGCGCAGTCTCCTGAGGTACTGGCGCGCCTCTTCGGGCGAGCGCAGGTCCGGCTCGCCCACGATCTCCATGAGGGGCACGCCGGCGCGGTTCACGTCCAGCAGGCTGTAGGTCTCCCCGGAAGGGTCCGAGCGGTGGAACAGCTTGGCCACGTCCTCCTCCAGGTGGACGCGGGTGATGCCGGCGCGCTTCTCCCGGCCGTCCACCCGTAGCACCATCCAGCCGCCTTTGGCGATGGGCTGGTCGTACTGGGAGATCTGGTAGCCCTTCATCAGGTCCGGGTAGGGGTAGTTCTTGCGGTCAAACTTGGTGTGCTCTGGGATGTCACAGTTGAGGGCCAGGCCCGTCATCATGACGTACTCCACGGCCCGCTTGTTGATGACGGGCAGGGAGCCAGGCAGGGCCAGGCACACGGGGCAGACGGTGGTGTTGGGCGGCGCGCCCTGGTAGTCGGCGCGGCAAGCGCAGAACATCTTGCTGCGGGTCAGGAGCTGGGCATGCACCTCCAGCCCGATGACGGCCTCGTACTGAGTGGCAACGGCGGTGGTCATGGGTTGCTCCGGCTAGGGTGGGCTACGTCGCGGAGTCTCAGTATACCTGGTCGGGGGCGTGGGGCAAAGAAGGGGGAGGGGATCAGGGATTCGTTTTCTTTTTTTGAGGAAACGAATCCGATCCTTCGGCAGGCTCAGGACAGGTTTTCGTTGGGGTGAGCGCTGGCTGGCGGTAGGCTGTAGGTCAATGATTACGGAGTAGCTAGTGTTTACGGCTCCATGATAAGGGGATAAGACAAGTATGGGATAGGGGACGATGGCATGGCGTTACCATTCTAACCTAACCAGCTTACACTGAAGACCTGCTTATGCTTGACTATGCCTAGTTTATCACGTCTGTGGTGGTACCCAAAGGATAGCCCCTTTGATGGCCCAAGTGAAATCCGCCTCGTGTTCGCAGTCCTCACCTACGTACTGCCAGTTGGCGAGGCTAATCAGTGGCACGAAGCGGCAAGATGCCAGGCTCTTGACCGAGTAGCATTGTGGGGCTTTTTCACCACCAACAGGTTCTTCTCCCTCGGGAGCCGAGGGGAACCACCAGGAATCCTCCTTCAGCTCGCTGGTCTATCAGCCCCTGGGAAAAGAGGCAACCGTCTACCATTGCTTGATTAGGGGGACGCTAGCTCACTCCTCAAGGACTGACCCGAAGAGGAAGGAGGAGATAATTAAGAAGAGCACATCAAAGGCGAGGACAAGCCCCCACCAGCGGCCGATTTCCCCCCAGGAGGCGCCTTCCAAGATGGCCCGCGTGGACTCCACCGCCGCAATGACCACCGGCGAGGCTACCGGCAGCAGCAGCACCGGCAGCATGATCTCCCTGGAACGCGTGTTGACGGCCATGGCTGAGAAGAGGGCCCCCACGCCGGAGAAGCCCAGGGTCGCCAGGGCCGAGAGCAACAGCAGCTTCAGATTCAGCGCCGGCAGGTTGTAGAGGACCGCAAAGAAGGGCAATAGCACCGCCTCCATGACCATCATGAACAGGAAGATGCCCAGCAATTTGCCAAAGTAGATGACGTCGCGGCTGACGGGGCAGAGGAGCAGGCCCTCCAGGCTGCCGTTCTCTTTCTCCAGGGTGAAGGAGCGGTTGAACCCCAGGACGCCGGCGAAGGTGAAGGCCACCCACAGGATGCCCGGGGCCACCAGCGCCACCACCGCAGGCGATGGGTCAAAGGCAAAGTTGAAGGTGATCATGGCCAGCAGGGCGAACATCAGGACGGAGGTCACCACGTCCTTGGTGCGCAGCTCCAGGAGCACGTCCTTGCGGGCGATGGCCAGGATGGGCAGCAGGAAGTCTTTCATTGGCCAACGCCCAGGTAGCTATGATAGGTCTGCCGAAAGCCGGCCACATCCAGCCCTTTCGCCTCCGCCTGGTACGCGATGCGCCCGCCAGACAGGACTCCCACGCTGTCGGCCAGGGCCAGGCCGCGCTCCAGGCTATGGGTAGCCATCAGGACGGTGCGCCCCCGGCCCTCCTCGGAGGTCAGGAGGGCGTCCAGGAGGCGAAGGGCCTCCTCGTCCAGGCCCGTCTCCGGCTCATCCAGCAGCAGCACCGGGGGGTTGTGCAGCAAAGCGCGGCAGAGGGAGAGGCGCTTCTTCATGCCGTGGGAGAGGGTCCGCACTCTGGCGGAGAGGAGGGGCGCGGCGTCCAACTGGGCAGCCACCTGCTGGATGCGCTCCTCCAGGCGCGGCGTCTGGAACATGCGCCCGTAGAAGCGCAGGTTCTCCAAGCCCGTCATGTCCTCATACAGGAGCGGCTGGTGGGTCACGACGCCGATCAGCCGTCGCGCCTCTGGCCCCTGGCGGCGTGCGTCCATGCCGGCGATGGCGACGTCGCCAGCGTCGGGGCGGGCAAGGCCGGCCAGGCACTTCAGGAGGGTGGTCTTGCCGGAGCCGTTGCCGCCAAAGAGAACGAAGCGCTGGCCCGCTTTGACCTCCAGGTCCAGGCCGTGCAGGACGGGCTTGACCCCATAGGTCTTGGTGAGGCCGGAGACTTTGATGGCGAAGGGAAGCACTACCTAACCCCTGCCCTTTCCCTAAGGGTCATTAACCAAATAGCTGTCCTGGTACTGGATGCGTTCCCCCCATCCTAGCCTTCCCCCGCAAGGGGGGAAGGAACATGGGAGAAGCGGCCTTCCCGCAAGGGGGAAAATCCCAACTCGTCGGGATTTCCTCCCCCTTGACGGGGGAAGATTAAGGTGGGGGTGAAGCTATGCCAGCCTACCAGTCAAGTTATTCTGTTTATCACCATAAGGGAAGGGGTAATAATGGGACATGGGCAAATGTGAGGCAAGTCATGCGAGGAGGATGTCAAAGCGTTCCATAAGCTCCTGGGCCACCTCGGGCGGCAGGGGAGAGCCCCGCTCGGCCAGGAGGCTGGCAAGCTGTAGTAGATAGTCATCGTAGCCGCCCGGGGCCATGACGACCAGAAAGCGGACGGGCTTGCTCGCGTCGTTGGAGAAGGCATGGGCAACGCCCAGGGGCACAAAGGCCAGATTCCCCGGCCCGATGGTGGCCGTGCGCTCCCCCATGAGCAGGGTAAGCTCGCCCTCCAGCACTTGGTAGGTTTCACAAGCCTGCGAATGGCGGTGCGGGGGTGGGCCGCTCCTGCTCGGTGCAAGGACGCACTCCAACGCCGTGAAGGCGCCCATAGTGCTTTCTGCGGAAGCCTTGACCGTGACGTGCGCCTCGCCATCGGCAAGGGCAAGGCCCTGGCCTGGCGGGACGATGATGGCAGAGAGGTTGGTCTGCTGCGTAGTCATGCGTTCCAAGAAGGTCGCTCGTCACGCTGATTCAAATACGAGGCGAAGGTCTTTGGGGCCTGCAAGAGAAGACCGGTGGGCATTGCTGGCTCCCTATTGCACGGTCGACTAGGCTACACTTTTGTTAGTTCTTCCCAAGGAACAGGACTTCATCTAGTTGTCGGCCTGTTGCGATGGGCTTCCCGTTCTTGGCTTCACCCAGAAACTTGGTAATAGCTTGTCTTACGTAGTCTTCGAGTTGTTGAACTCTCTCAACTGGGTATTTTGACTCCATTCTCCTACCGTGGACGAGCTTGCTTCGGTCAGAATAGAACTCCTTTATGGTATCAAAGGCTTTTGCGCGCGCTTCACCTGGCGGATAGACCCATGAAGCACCACGAAGCGCTATTTTGTGCGTGGCGCTGTCACCCTCGTTGTCGCCAAACAGAGCGTCAAGAGCTATTACCAGTTCTAGTAAGCGGTCAGCTACCGTTCTTCGCTCATAGGAGTTGCTGAAACGAAAGACTGCTGTGTTGAGAGGCGATTGCTTTTTCGTGAGGATGCTCCAATAGGAGTCGAAGAAGTCTAAAAACTGACCGATCCGCACATCATCTAACTTGTATGAACTTCGGTCATAGGTCGGGGCGGGTTCGGCCTTCGGGGGATGATTCCCAAAGGACAGGGAGAGTCTTGGATTTCCCTTCTCCAGGCTCCACATGAATTCGTGACGCCGTAGGTAGATATCCCCCGACTGGAAAAGCCGGAATAGAGCCTCCAATTGTTCAAGTACTTCATCGGCATAACGTTGAGGGTGTTGCTTGTCGGGCACATCAAGACAGCACTCAATGTACAGCAAGGAAAGAGGATACTCCCAATCAGGATTCCTGCCCTGGAGAGCGTCAGGTTCAATGAACCCAAGGTCTGCCAGGTGGTGCTCCAAATTGGGAGACTGGTCTAATGTGAACTTGCCAAACTTGAGTGGAACGTGCCAAGGCCTTTGGAGCCTGCTTCCTGCAGTCTCGTCCTCAAACTGCCACTTCCACTCAAGGCGTGCCCTTACCAAGTATTGCTTTGACATAGTAAACGTCTGCCTGGGTTGTCAACCACGTGAGCGGTGTAATGAGCAGCGTTGCCTCAGCGGCCTTGACTCACCATAGCTATTGAAGGGCGGCCCGTTATCCCCCCGCCGCGATCTTGGCCGTCGGCTCCGTCATGGCCTCGGCGTCAAGGAGCTCGTCAAGCTGGGCGTCGGTGAGGGTCGTGCGGCGCTTGGCCACCTGGCGGACGGTCTCGCCAGTGCGCTGGGCCTCCTGGGCGATCTTCGCCGATGCGTCGTAGCCAATGGCGGGCACAAGGCCCGTGCAGATAGCCAGGCCCTGCTCCACCATCTTGGGGCCTCTCTCCGTAGCCTTGATGTCCTTGACGCACTGCACGACGAAGTTGCTGGCAGCGGAGGCCAGAAGCTCCACGGACTGGACCAGGTTGTAGGCGGCCACGGGCATCATGACGTTGATCTCAAAGTTGCCGGACTGGCCGGCCAGAGTGACAGAGACGTGGTTGCCGATGACGTGGGCGCATGCCTGGGCCAGGGACTCCGGGATGACGGGGTTGACCTTGCCGGGCATGATGGAGCTGCCGGGCTGCACCTCGGGCAGGTCAAGCTCGCCGATGCCGGCGCGGGGGCCGGAACCGAGCCAGCGCATGTCGTTGGCAACCTTGATGAGGCTGACGGCGATGGCGTTCATGGCGCCGCTGGCGGCGACGATGTTGTCCAGGGTGCTCTGGGCCTGGAAGTGGTTGGTGGTCTCCCGCAATGGCAGGCCGGTCATCTGGCTGAGGCGGGCGATGACCTTGGGGGCGAACTCTTGGTGGGCGCCGACGCCGGTGCCCACGGCGGTGCCGCCCAGGGCCACCTCGCACAGCTCCTCCAGGGCCTGGCGGGCGCGCCTGATGGAGCGCTCGGCCTGGCCGGCGTAGCCCAGAAACTCCTGGCCCAGGCGGATGGGCGTGGCGTCCTGGAGGTGGGTGCGTCCCGTCTTGATGATGGGCCAGAACTCCTTGCTCTTGGCGTTCATGGCGTCCCGCAGCATCTCAAGAGCGGGAATCAGTTCCCCTTTGACGGCGTTGGCGGCGGCCAGGTGGATGGCGGTGGGGATGACGTCGTTGGAGGACTGGCCCTTGTTGACGTGGTCGTTGGGGTGCACAGGGCCGCGGGTGCCGCGAGGGCTGCCGAGGATTTCGGCGGCGCGGTTGGCGATGACCTCGTTGGCGTTCATGTTGGTGGAAGTGCCGGAGCCGGTCTGGAAGATGTCCACCACGAAATGCTCCTCCAGCTTCCCGTCTATCACCTCCTGGGCGGCGCTGACGATAGCCTCGCCAACGCGGGCGTCCAGCAGGCCCAGCTCCATGTTGACGCGGGCGGCGGCCTGCTTGATCTGGGCGAGGCCGCGGTTGAAGTTGCGAGAGAAGCGCAGGGTGCTGACGGGGAAGTTGAGGACGGCGCGCTGAGTGGAAGCGCCGTAGTAGGCCTGGGCGGGGACCTGCATTTCGCCCATGGAGTCGCGTTCGGTGCGGGTCTTGGCGGTGGTCATGGGGCTCTCCTGTATTGAGTATGGTGACGGTAGAGGAGCGCTGCCGGGAGAAGTGTAGCACAGAAGGCCCTGAGGTCGGCATGTCTGGGGTTGGCCGTCCTCCCGTGGAGTGACTTTTTTCAGGGAACATTCAGGGGGCAGACATACGGGCAGGCGGACAGCAAGCTGGGGCGTAGGATTGATTGTTGACGGGCACAGAGGAACCGGGCAAACGGGCAAGGAGTAGGCGGGTAATCGAGGGAATATTAGTCAACTAAGGAACCTCTGATTAAGTGGTCGAAGTAGTCCTTTGGGTGTTTGCGTCTCCCAAAATTCAGTTTCAGAGGCTGAATTGGGTTGGTGTTCTCTCTTCCCCC
>JACPCL010000029.1 GCA_016179765.1 Chloroflexota bacterium | reverse complement strand
CCCACCATTGTGGATTCTAACTGTCAGGCTTGCCCTTGCAGGTATTGCCGCAGCCAACCCTGCTTAAGCTGCTCAATACCTGCACTGTGCCCTGGAATAGTGCGGGTAGTAGACCTCTTGCCCCTCGTCCTTCCCTTCCCCATTCGCTGCGCTCAGGGCTTCGGTTCACTCAAGGGCAGGCTCCGGGGCTTAGCCCCTCTGGACTCCCTCTTTCTTCAGCGCCCCGCTAAGGGTGCGGCATACGCAAACGGGCCTCATCCGGCTTCCTGTGTTGGCCGGCCCAAGGCTACGGCGTCAGCCGGTACACCCCCGCATCCTGCGTCAGCGCGTAGAGCTCCCCTTCAGCATCCTGGGCAAAGGAGGCGATCTCCAGGCCCGTCTCCGCCAGGACCGCCTGCTCTACTACACGTCCGTTCTCATAGCGCAGGCCCCAAAGGGCGCCAGAGCAATAGTCGGCGTACACGTATGCCCCTACCAGGGCCGGGATGCCTTTGCCCCGGTACACGTAGCCCCCAGTGACCGAGCAGCCCTGGGCGTGGCTGTACTCGGCCACCGGCGGCTCCAGGCCCTGGGTGGAGCATCCCCGGCCGGGGGAGAAGCAGTGGCCTCCCTCCATGACGTTCCAGCCGTAGTTGCCGCCCCTCCTCAGGATGTCCACCTCCTCCCAGGCGTCCTGGCCCACGTCTCCCGCCCACAGCAGGCCGGTTTCCGGGTCAAAGGCGAAGCGCCAGGGGTTGCGAAGGCCGTAGGCCCACACCTCACCTTTGGCCCCCTGTAGGCCAACGAAGGGGTTGTCCGGCGGGATGCGGTAGTCCCGCCCCGCGGGACTGGCGGCGTCCCGCACATCTATGCGTAGCACCTTGCCCAGGAGCGAGCCCAGGTTCTGCCCGTTGCGGAAGGGGTCGCCGGAGCCGCCGCCGTCGCCCACGCCCACGTACAGATAGCCGTCCGGCCCAAAGGCAAGCTGCCCCCCGTTGTGGTTGCCGAAGGACTTGGGGATTTCCAGAAGCTTCAGCTCGCTATCAGGATCGCCCTGCAAACCATCGGCCTGGGAGCGGGTAAAGCGGGCCAGCACGTTGCGCCTGGGAGCGGCCGCGGAGTAGTAGAGGTAGAGGTGGCCGTTCTGGGCATAGGCAGGGTCAAAGGCCAGGCCCAACAGGCCCTCCTCATTATGGACGTCGCTCACCCGGTCCGTGAGATCCAGGAAGAGGGACGCTTGCGTGGCCCCCAAGCCGCCGGGGATAACCCACACGCGCCCCGGTTGCTCCGTGGCGAAGAAGAGGCCAGAACCGTCGGAAGGCTGGACCAGGTTGGTGAGCCTCTGAAAGCTCAGGCCTCGGAGTGCTCTCTCAAGGCGAACCGAGGGCAGAGGCCCAGGTGCGGGGGTAGGGGTAAGCGTGGCAATGTCTGGAGGAGCTACGGTGTGGGCGGCAGTGGGGATGGCTGCTGGGGTTGCGGCGGCGCATCCTGCCACGACAACAAGGCTGAGGAGCGCGGCTATCAAACCCCTAGGTCTCAACTATCTATCCTCTAGCTCGCAGCGTCCGTCACCGGCGACCTCCGTTTCGGCGCCGTGGCAAAGAGAGCCACCCCCGCCGCTCCCAGGCCCAGCCCACCGGCGATGATGAACGCCGGATGGTAGCTCCCCGTCGTATCCACCAGCCAGGCAAGCAAGAGCGGCCCCCCCAGGCCAGGCAGGCTCAGGAGCGGCCGCATCGTGCCCTGGATGCTTCCCATGAACCGCCTCCCAAAGTAGTTGGCGAAGGCCACCGCCTGCAAGAGTTGGAAGGACCCCCCAAAGACGCCGTAGGTCAGCAGGAATGGCCCCACGCTCAAGGGAAACGGCAAGACCACCAGAAAAATCGGCCCCATAGCCCGCGCCAGAAAGGCCCCTGCCAGGCACAGGTGCACCGGCACGTGCTCCACCAGCAGCCCCCACACTAGGCGGGAGAGGCTGAACCCCAGCCACGTCAGTGTGAAGACGATGCTCGCCGCCTGGGTAGACATCCCCTGGCTGGTCATGAACGGCACCTGTAAATAGATGAGCGCCCCCGCCGAGAGGCTGGCCAGGTTCATGGCGCCAATGAGCACCCACAGCGTCCGTGTCCGCACCGCATCTTTCAGGGTCCAGACCGCCTCCTCACGCCGCTCCCCTACGCCTTCCCGCGCCGGGGCATCCGCCCGGTCGCCGTCGGGCAACAGCCCCATGTCCTCCGGGGTGCGCCGCATGAAGAGGAACACCACCGGCGCCACCAGCGTCATCATTACCATCCCCTGCACCACGAAGGACTGCCGCCAGCCGATGGTGACGATCATCAGTCCAATGATGGGGGACATGGCCGCGGCGCCCAGGGAGGTGCCGGAGGTGGCAATAGCGATGGCCCTCCCGCGCATCCGGATGAACCATTTGGACACCACCACCGGCCCGGAAAGGTTGCCCAGCTCGCTCAGGCCCAACGCGCCTACCAAAGCGTACAGGACCCAGAAGTGCCATATGGCCTGCACCTGAGACAGCAGCATGAGCCCCAGCCCACCCACAATCGCGCCCCATAGCATTACTGGCTTAGCGCCGAACCGGTCCAGGGCTACCCCCACCACGGGCGCCGCCACCATACCCGCGATGGACTGGGCTGTGATGGCCCCCACCAGGCTGGTCAGCGACCATCCCATATCTTTGCTCAGCGGAGCGAAGTAGAGGGAGATGGTGGCGCTGCCCATGCCTGCGGCGGAAAACTCCGCCAGGAACACCACCCCCACGATGACCCAGCCGTAGTAGAAAGGGACCTGCCACCGGCCCAGGATGGCTCCGCTGGCCTTCCCTCCGCTGGCCGGCTTCTCCGTCGCTGTGTCCAAAGGGCTGCCTCCTGGCGCTGGCGGAGAGGCAAGCCCCAGAGGGGCTTGCTTGAAAGCAAGAATAGCTGGGCCGATTATAGCACCAGGGCAAAGGGCCTGGGAGAAGGCGCGCCGAATAGCTGTATCACCTCTGGCCATAAAGCTGGTGCGCCGACGCCGGAGCAACCCACCTCAATGTCCGCAAGGCTGCGCCTCACCCGCCTCCCCCCGAGGTCACGTCCCGCCGCTGGAACAGCCAGAAGGCAACCCCTCCCATCACCAGGACGTACCCCGCCAGCACCAAAAAGGCGTGCAGCTCGGAGGGAAAGTTGCCAAACCCCAAGTTCATGACCACCACCCTCCCAGCCTCTCCCTCGCTCAGCCTCAGGCTCTGCATCCACGCAGAAGTGTTCCGCACGATAAAGTAGTCCGATACACCCTGGAACCACTCAAACAGCCCCGAGAGGATGCCGGTGGCGATGGCCTCTCCGAAGTAATACCCAATGGCCCCTGCCATGCCCGCCGCAGCGGAGCGGGCCGCCAGGGAGAACAGCGTCGCCAGGGCAATAAAGGGCCATAGGGCAAACCAGGCCCGCCCAATGTCCAGCGCCATGTCTCCCACGAACTTGATGCCGCTGATGCTTTGGTCAAACCCTGCAAGGCTGCCGGTGATGAGGCTGCTCACGATGGCCGCCAGGGCGACCGCTACCATCAAGAGCAGGCCTCCTGTTGCTATGACCACCAGCTTAGAGGCGAGGTAGGCCCACCGCCCTGTACCCCGGACCAGGACGGTCCGCAAGGTCCCCCAGCCGTACTCGGAGCCGATGCTTGAGGCGGTCATGATCGCCACCAGAATGACTCCGAAGCCCTCGGCGATGGCCAGGGCCTGGGCGATACTGACGGGCAGGGTGAAGATACGTTTCATCTGCTCCAGCGCCGTCGCTCGCTGCCCTTCAAGCTGCCGGCAGTCCTCCTGGTGGGCTGCAAGCGCCACAGGGTCTGCCCCCGCAGGCAACCCTGCCGCATCCCCTGCCAGGACAGCCCTGCAATCAATCGTTACCATTCTTTCGCGCCCGGCCCCCGGGCCACCCGCGAAGATGGTGAGGGTCTGTCTGTTCTTCTCTTGCTGATAGGCAATGAACGGGCCCCAGACAGCGAGCTGAGAGAAGAGCAGGGCGATGATGATCAGGATCCAGGGCATCCACCGCTTGCGCAGCTTGAACCATTCCCACCTGACCAGCGTGAGCGTCTTAGCTGCCATGCTGCCCCTCCTGGCCCTGGTCGTCGTCTCCGGTAACCTCCAGGAAGTACCGCTCCAGAGACACCTGCACCGGCGACATCTCCCTAACGTACACTTGGGACTGCGCCAGCGCCCTTGTTAGTTCGCCCGAGCGTTCTGGCGCCGCCGTCACTATCACGTAGCCATCCTCTTGGGCCACGCCCTGTACCCAGTCCAGCCCGCTCAGTATCCCTGGAGCCGCCGCGTCGTCGGTGGTACGCAGGCGGACGGCCCCCTGCTGGCGCAACAGGTCTTGGACACGCCCACTGGCGATGAGCTTGCCCTTGGAGAGGATGGCGACGCTCGCACACACCTGCTCCACCTCGTGGAGCAGGTGGCTCGACAGCACTACCGTGCGCCCGCCCTGGCCAAGGCTGCGTATCAAGTCCCGAACCTCTGCCATGCCTGCGGGGTCCAGGCCGTTGGTCGGCTCGTCCAGGAGCACCAGCTCCGGTTGCCCCAGCAAGGCGTAGGCGATGCCCAGGCGTTGCTTCATGCCCAGGGAGTAAGTGGAAAACTTGTGGTTGCCCCGGGCAGCCAGGCCCACCTGCTCCAACAATGGTTCCACCTCCTCCTGCTGCGCCCGGGGGCTAATGCCGGCAAAGTAGCGGAGGTTCTGCCTGCCCGTGAGGTAGGGGTAGAAGGCCGGCGATTCCACAATCGCCCCCACCCGGCTCAGCAGCGCCTGCCCCTTGCCGTTCATCTGCCTCCCAAACAGCCGGATGCTCCCGCTGCTGGGCGACACCAACCCCAGCGCCATGCTCAGAATCGTTGTCTTGCCCGAGCCGTTCGGCCCCAGCAGCCCAAAGATTTCCCCCTGCGGCACCGAGAGGGTGAGCTTGTCCACCGCAGTGACCGCACCGTACTGCTTGGCCAGTTCTTCCATTTCAATAATCGCTTCTGTCATAGGCCCCTTCTTGCGGCTGGATAGCTCTAGCAGGCTGCTGAAAAAGGGGTGTCCAGAGGGGCGTCCGCCTCAGGCGGATGGCGGGGGTCTGTGGGTGTCTCCCAGATACAAACCAATCCGCCGTAGGCGGATACCTTGAACCCGCCTGCGGCGGGTTTGGAGGTGTTTTTCAGCATCCTGCTATAGAATACAGCTATTGATGTTACCTGTAACGTTTCAGTGATTGCTTCTGTCTGGTTATCCTCGTCAAGCAGATGGCCGAATCCCCCAATGCTAGCCGTATCTGGTACGCCATGCACGCCCCTTACAGGCTGCGGAAGAAAGGGGAGTTCAGAGGGGCATAGCCCCGGAGCCTGCCCTGGTGAGCCGAAGCCCTGAACAACGTGAAGGGGCAATGAAGGGGTGGGGGTCTGGGGCCTGTCCTTGAGTCCGCCGAAGGCGGACGAAGGAGTGTCCCCCAGATACAAATCAATCCTTGGAGAGGGAAGCCCCTCTGGGGCTTCCTTGATGGATAGGGGAAACCTTGAACCCCCCTGCGGCGGGTTCGGGGGTGTTTTTCAGCACCCTGCTATTGCGTGACGAGAGATGCAGGGGAAGTGGTTTACCACCCCCTGCTGTAATGGGGCCGCCTTATCTTGATCTTGCGCTTTTCCGCCCCAACGAAGTAGAGGGGTGTCCTAGGACACCCCTCTACTTCGTTGGGGCGGCTGGAGACTAGGCTACCCCTACTCCAACAATCAGCTCGCAGGGGCCCCGGAAGCCTTGGGGGCCTTCAAACTGCTTCAGTTCGCCCTCTATCTCCTGCCACACGGCCTCCTGCTCCCCCTGCGACAGCCCCGACAGCATCTGGTGCAGAGCGCCAAAGGACTCCCGCTCAAACTGCACGCACTGCGCTGCCGAGGGCAAGCCCAAGGGAGCATCCACAACCTGGGTGTGGATATTCCGGAAGCCCGCGCGGCGGTAGGCCTCCTCCAACACCCCCGGCCCTCCAAGGCTGAAGGGGCCAGGCTGACCCGGCAGCGGCGGCGGGAGTTGCGCCTTACGACGGATAATAGAAACCGGAACAGAGAAGAACTGGTTACGCTCCGGCGTGGTGTACACGATGGCCGCTACCCGTCCTCCAGGCTTCAAGACCCTCCGCATCTCCGAGAGCGCTCGCTGCTGATTGGGGAAGTAAATCAGGCCGACCCGGGACGTTACTATATCAAAGCCGGCGTCGGGGAGGTCCAGGTTCTCGCCATCCATCACCCGTGTCTCAAGGTTGGAGACGCCTGCGGTCCGCGCCGCCGCCTTGGCGTACTCCAGGATGTTGGACGAGATGTCCGTTGCCAGGACATACCCCGTCGGTCCCACTCGCTTGGCAATGGTAACGGCAGGCTCGCCAGCGCCAGCGGCCACGTCCAGGACACGGCTTCCCGGGCCGGCCTGGGCCAGGTTGAGCATGGCCTCCGTTGCTCGGCCCAGCCACTCCTTGAGGACCGGGCCCCATCGGTGCCAGGCCTCCGCTGCGTTTTGCCACTGTTGCCGTGTGGTCTCCTTATACCGGGTAGGATCAAAGGTCTGCGTCGTCATGGCTCTTGCCTCCTTCTTGTGTTTAGTCGGCGCAAGAGCAGGTTACCCCCCGCAGCCAGGACGTACGACGGGGATACCCCTGTATTGACCCTTTACCCGTCCCTGTAAGGATGCTGGCCGGCTCCCTGGGACATAGAGGCAAGGCGCTCACCCACGACCCACGCGGCCAGTTGCGTGCGAGATGTGAAGCCCAGCTTGCCAAGACAACTGCTGACGTGCATCTCTACGGTTTTCTCCGAGAGGGTAAGTTGTTCTGCTATCCCTTTATTGGTGAGCCCCTGAGCGACATAGACCGCCACCTCGCCCTCGCGCGCCGTGAGCCCTCCCGGGACGCCTGGGGCTAGGGCAGTGCGGCTGCGTCCCCCTGGTCCTGCCCAGGGCCGCACCTGAGGCGCATGGAGGAACGCGCTACGTAGGGACTCACTCCCCACCGACGCTGCCAGTGCGGCAACCTCGGTACGGGCCAGGCGGGCTTCCTGGCTGCTGGTCTGTCCGTCCTGGTCTCGCCACAGGGCCGAACGCTCCGCAGCGCACTGCCACAACACGGAGCGGGGGCCGAACTCCAGCGCCAAGCGGCGCGCCTCAAGAAGGGTGGCCTCTGCCTCATCACGCTTGCCTTCCGCCGCCAGCCCCTGGGCGTACAGCAGCAGCAGAGGCGACGGCCTGGGGCCAGAGGCCCCTGTCAGCATCCCTTCCAGCATCTCAAGGGCTTGTGCTGCCCGCCCCGCTGCAAGCTGATGGTGGATAAGCCCACAGAGTGCGCGCCGCTGTCCTATGGTGGAAGGCCGGAAGTCAGCGGGCGCCATCCCTTGCAGGGCAATAACCGCCCCAGCTACCCTAAGCCTGCTGCGGCAATACGCGTCCCATGCCTCCAGGCGCTCCGTCCACTGGGAGAACCCGCCAGCACGGGCGCTTTCTAGAGCGGGGCTGAAGTGCGACAGCGCGCCCTGGAAGTCAAAAAGGTCAGCATGGACAAGCCCAAGGGTGAGCAGGCTGATGATGCTCCATTGGTGGTGCCCAATCTCCGTAGCCATTGCAAGGGCACTTTCCCCCAGCCGTAGGGCTCCGCTATGCCGCCCTTCCGCTACGTCCAAACAGGCAAGGGCTACCAGGGCGTAAATTTCGCCGGCGCGCCAGCCAAGCTGGCGGCACAGGGCTAGGCCGGCCTCCACCTCCTGGCGGCACTTTGAAGGAGAAGCATCGGTACCGCAAGGGCCGTCAAGGACGGCCAGATACAGGCCGCTGCTGGTGAGGGCAGATGCCACCCGCTCTGGGTCGTTCAAGTCCTGGAACATCATCGCAGCCTGCCCAAAGGCTGCCCGGGCCTCCGGTACCTCGCCAGACAGATACCGGGCCATACCGATCAGGTCAAGGCTGTCAGCGCTCCCCCAGCGGTCATTAAGCACGGCGAAGCGCTGCAGCGCCTCCTCATGAAGGGCGCGCCCCTGCGCAAAATGAAGCAGGTTTGTCAGGATGTTGCCAAGCCGGTTCAGGGCCAGGGCCTCCCCCAGTGAGTCACCGATTCTCCGTGCCAGCGCCAGGGCCTCTTCAGCCATCTGCCTGCCCAGGTTATAGTCACGGCTGGCGTACAGCCCAGCAAGGTCGTAAAGAGCCTCCTGTTCCAGTCGCAGGTTACCCTGGAGGCGCGCCCCTTGCAGCGCCTCCTCTAGATGCTCCTTTGCTGCCTCAAAAGCTCCAAGGAGGGCCAGGCACTGGCCGCACCGACGGTGCAGGTCTGACGCTGAGGGAGTGTGCAGCGCCTTTGCAGCGTCCAGCGCCCGCCGGTAGTGCCGTTGGGCTTCCGCGGTGGCATGCACCGCGCGGGCGGCCTCTCCAGCGCGCGCAGCATAGAGGAGCGTCTTTTCCCACTGCTGCCCAGCATGGAAGTGGTAGCCCAGGTCCCCATCTCCCAGCCGCTCCTTCTGGGCTTCTCCAACCTCTCCGACCAACCGGTGAAGCGCCCGTCTCCGGGGAAGGAGCAAGCGACTGTAGATGGCTTCTCGCACCAGGGCATGACGGAAGGCGAACTCCGCCTGACCTTCAGAGGGCCATTCTACCAGCACCTGCTGCTCCACCAGGACTTCCACCGCGGTGAGAACGTCCTCTTCTGGAAGACCGCAGGCTGCCACCAGCAACTCAAAGGGCCAGCGCAGGCCGCACACCGCCGCAACGTTCGCGACGAACCGCACATTGGCATCCAGGCGTTGAAGCCGCTGGAGTACTGTGTCGCGCACCGTCTTGGGTACGGCGGCCTCCTGAGACAGCCAGGCTGTGGCGTCCTCGGGCGGCGCAGCAGCTATCAGCTCCTCTACGAAAAAGGGGTTGCCGCCCGTCCGTTCGTGCACTGCCTGGGTAACCACGGAAGATAGCGAGAGCGAGAGCATATGCTCCAGCATGAGCGAGACGCCCTGCCGGTCTAATGGCTCCAAGGCTATCTCCACATCCAGGAGGCGCTCCCGGCGTAGCCTCACCAAGGCGCTGCCGAACGTGCTGCCGGGCTCATCAGTGCGCGCTGTAGCAATGATGGCGACCCGGTCTGTGGCCAGCCTGCGGGTCAAGAGTTCAAGGAGCTCAAGGCTGGTGGTGTCAGCCCAGTGGAGGTCTTCTAGGAGCAGCAATATGGGTTGTCTCGCCGTCAAGTGGCGCAGCAAGGCCGTCACCGCCTCAAAGCGCCGCCTCTTCTCCTGCTCCGGCGGCAATTCAAGGGGTGGACTTGGGAGGTGGGTTGCCAGTTCGGGCAGCAGGGACGCCAGGGCGTGGTTTTCAGGCCCGGGGGGAATGCGCACGGCGGCGCCACTGCGGCGCAGGTGTTCCCGGAGGGCTTCTACAAAAGGCGCGAAGGGGTAGTCACGGTCCTGCTCCCGGCAATATCCGGCCAGCACCTGGAACTCGCGTCCTGCCGCCGCCGCTTCCCGTAGCAGCCGGCTCTTTCCAACACCCGCCTCTCCGGTGACCGCCGCAAGCACGCAACGGCCTCCAATGGCGGTGTGGAGCACGTCATTAAGCTTCGCCAGCTCTGCCTCGCGTCCCACAAGCACTGGACAGGTGCGAAATGCAAGGCCCGGCATCTTCCTCCTTTCCACATGGGCGCACCAGGGAGGTACCCATTCCCTAATGGGCCAAACAGGGGAATCGCGCCAGGAGGTGTCTGCCAGCATCCTATCACGTCTTCTTTTGCGTGACGAGACATGCAGGGGAACAGGTTTACCACCCCCTGCTATAATGGTGCCGCCTTGTCTCTATCTTCGTCCCTATCTTCCCCCTTCCCTTTAGAGCCTGCCCTGAGCGCAGCCGAAGGGGAAGGGGCAAGGGGGTTAGGTATGACCAACCGCAACACCAGCGCCCAGGCCCCCCTGCCCCATGAGAAGCCCCTCCTCCTGCTCATGGACGGCCACGCCATGGTCCACCGCGCCTACCACGCCATTGAGCGCACCCGCGCCCTCACCACACGCTCCGGCGAAGTGGTCAGCGGCGTCTACGGCTTCGTCAACGCCTTTCTCAAGGCCCTCTCCGAGTGGCATCCCACCCACGTCGCCATCGCCTTTGACCTCCCCACTCCCACCTTCCGCCACCTGGAATACCAGGCGTACAAGGCCCAGCGCCCGGAGACCGCGCCCGATCTCCAGGCCCAGTTCCCCAAGGTGCGTCGCCTGGTGGAGGCCTTCCGCATCCCCATCTATGAGGCGGAGGGCTACGAGGCCGACGACGTCCTGGGCACCCTCTGCCAGCAAGCCGAACAGGCCCAGCTAGAGACCGTCATCCTCACCGGCGACACCGACACCCTCCAGCTCGTTACTCCCTGGGTGCGCGTCGCCCTCCACTACTCCGTCCAGGAGCGCAAGATTTACGACGAGGCCGCCGTCCGCGAGCGGTACGGCGGCCTGGGTCCCGCCTCCCAGTGCGACGTTAAAGCCCTCACCGGCGATACCTCCGACAACATCCCAGGCGTGCCCGGCATCGGGCCCAAGACCGCCATCAAGCTCATCACCGACTTCGGCGACCTGGAGGCCCTCTACCAGCGCCTGGATGAAGTGAAGCCCCCGCGCATCCAGGACCTCCTGCGGCAGCATCAAGCTCAGGCCGTCCAGGGCAAGCGCCTCTGCACCATCGTCAAGGATGTGCCCGTGGCCCTGGACCTGGAGCGCATGCGCTTCGGCGACTACCGTCGCGACGATGTCCTGGCCGTCCTGCGCGAGATGGAGTTCTCCAGCATCGTCTCCCGCATCCCGCCCGGTAGGGGCGAGGTCGCCTCGCCCGCGTCTCCCGGCGCGCCGTCTGACCCCGTAGGGGCGCAGCATGCTGCGCCCCTACCCATCGCCCTGCCCCCCGTCCAGGGCATGCTCCTGGAAGTTCCCGCCCCCGGTAGGGGCGCGACCGATGCGTCCGCCCCTGTCTCTTACGTCACCGTCGCCACCGCCGAGGCCCTTTCGGCCATGCTGGCCGACCTCCGCGCCGCCGGCTCCTTCGCCTTTGACACCGAGACCGATAACCTTGACCCCATGCTCGCCCGCCTGGTCGGCCTCTCCTTCGCCGCCAGGCCCCATCACGCCTGGTACGTGCCCGTAGGACACATCATCTCCCAAGAAAACCGGGAGGGTGCAGGGAACCCAGGGTTCCCTGCCGGGATTTCAGGGGTGTCCCCTGACAATAGTCCTCCCCCTTCCCTCATAGGGAAGGGGGAGCCAGAGGGGGTTAGGTCAGCGCCCCTACAGTTGCCTCTGGCCGACGTGCTGGAAGCGATAAAACCCCTCTTTGCGGACCCAGCCGTCAAAAAGACCGCCCACAACGCCAACTTTGACCTGATGGTGCTTGCGGAAAACGACGTTGACGTGGCTGGCCTGGACTTTGACACCATGATCGGCGCGCACATCGCGGGCCGCAGCGCCATCGGCCTCAAGGCGCTCGCCTTCCAGCTCCTCAACGAAGAGATGACCCCCATCAGCGCCCTCATCGGCAGCGGACGCAAGCAGATCACCTTTGCCCAGGCGCCCATAGACCAGGCGGCCCGCTACTCCGCCGCCGACGCCGACATGACCTGGCGTCTCCGCCTCGCCCTGGAACCCCTGGTAGCCAGCGTCCACGGCGAGGCCATCCTGCGCGACGTGGAGCTCCCCCTGGTGCCCGTCCTGGTGGCGATGCAGCGCAACGGCATCCTCGTGGACAAGGCCCGCCTCACCCGCATGTCCGAGGCCCTCACCCAGCAGATTCACACCCTGGAGGAGGCCATCTACCAGGAGGCCGGCCAGCAGTTCAACATCAACTCCACCCAGCAGCTTGCCACGGTGCTCTTTGAAAAGCTCCTGCCCCCCGCCAAGCTCAAAGAGATGGGCCTTCCCCCACCCAGGCGCACCAAAACCGGCTACTCCACCGACTCCGCCGTCCTGGAGGAGGTGCGCAAGGCCCATCCCGTGGTGGACCTCGTCCTGGAGTACCGCCAGCTCACCAAGCTCAAGTCCACCTACCTGGAATCTCTGCCAACCCTCGTCAATCCCCGCACCGGGCGCATCCACACCAGCTACAACCAGGTCGGCTCCGCCACCGGCCGCTTCTCCTCCAGCGACCCCAACCTCCAGAACATCCCCATCCGCACCGACCTGGGCAGGGAGGTCCGCCGCGCCTTCCTGGCCCCGGACGGCTGGAGCCTCCTGGCCGCCGACTACTCCCAGGTGGAGCTGCGCGTCCTGGCCCACCTCTCCCAGGACCCAGGCCTCCTGGCCGCCTTCCACCGCGGCGAGGACATCCACGCCTCCACGGCCTCCCAGGTCTACGGCGTCCCCCTGGGCCAGGTCACGCCGGACATGCGGCGCATGGCCAAGGTCATGAACTTTGGCATCATCTACGGCCTATCGGCCCACGGCATGTCCCAGCAGACCGACATGGACATGCACCAGAGCCAGGAGTTCATCAACAGCTACTTCGCCAAGTACCCCGGCATCCTGGACTACATAGAGCAGACCAAGCGAAAAGCTCGCAGCCTGGGCTACGTGGAGACCCTCCTGGGCCGCCGACGCTACATCCCAGAGATCGCCCACTCCAACTTCCAGGTCCGCCAGGCCGCCGAGCGCATGGCCATCAACATGCCCGTCCAGGGCGCCGCCGCCGACCTCATCAAGCTCGCCATGATCAACCTCCACCGCCAGATGGCCACCGACCGCCTCCGCAGCCGCATGTTGCTCCAGGTCCACGACGAGCTCATCTTTGAGGTCCCCCCCGACGAGCTTGAAGCCATGAAGGGCCTCGTCCTGGACCTCATGCCCTCCGCCATGCAGCTAGACGTGCCCCTCAAGGTAGAGGTCAAGCTGGGCCAGAACTGGGGCGAGATGGAGTAGCATGACCTGCCCCTCTCCCTTGACGGGCGTTGCCTCAAAAGTCAGGAAGGTGCAGGGAACGTCAGTTCCCGCTGGGGGTCTGGGGGTGTCCCCCAGATACAATTCTTCCCCCTTCCCTTCAGGGAAGGGGGCTAGGGGGTTAGGTCAAAAGGACTTTTAGGGCAAGGCCCCCTTGATGGAGAGGGATAGAGGGTGAGGGTAAATCCTCGTAGGGGCGAGGCGCTGCCTCGCCCGTCATCCCCTCCCCCCTTGCGGGGGAGGGCTAGGGTAGAGGGTAAATCCCCCGTGTCATTCCTACGAAAATGAGGGCAATAACCTCCTCCCCCCTTGCGAGGGAGGATTGAGGTAGGGGGTAAATCCCCATGCGGACGCGTCACCCTCGTCCGCAGTGAGTGAGCCGAAGCCCTGAGTCCCGATTGCATCGGGACGAACGTGGCGGCGAGCAGTCCCCGCGCTACGAAACGCTGCTTGCGCTGGCTGCCACCCTGGGCCAGCCCGACGCCCGCTCCCCTCACCTAAACGTGCCCCACAAAGCCGGCTAACAGCTACACCCGGCCGGTGACATCTTGCTCTCCTCCCGGTATAATCCGGCACTATTTCTTTCCGGGGACGTATGAGCAAGGGTCTCATTCTCAAATGCTCCAATAGCAGCGAAGCTGCGTGCTATGAGCTTTCTGTGTTTGGAGCTGACGTTCTTGCCAGGGATGAAGTGCTCATGGTTGAGCCAGGAGACAAGCTCTTCCTGCTCAATGTGGATACCAATACCCTCACTGGAACGTTTGAGGCCGCCACCAAAGGTGGCTACCGGCTGGTGCCCCAAGCCTGGAGAGGCCAGTATCCGTATCAGGTAAAGATTCGCCCAACTAATGGGTTGCACACTGTTGGCCAAGCAAAGGAAAGTTTGGCCCACCTAGATATTCGCTCTCATTGGCTCTTGCATGACTTTGAGGCAAATGCCCTTCAAGACCTGCTGATCCTCGCTGGGGCCTTTTCACCGGTTCTGCTTGCCCCGCCATCTCCTGATACTCTCGCCCAGGTACAGCATGGCCTCAAAAGGGAAAGGAGAAACCGAGGCATAACTGCCCTGGACCACGATAGGCCTGCTCTGGAGTCCACTACCCTCTGGGACTATCCGAAGCAGAGCTATGGCAAGACTCCCAAGGGCAACAACAAATACGCCGGCGTTACCCCTGCCTTCATCCTGTACAACCTCATAAAGCGCTATACCTTGCCCGGAGACCTGGTAGTTGACCCCATGTGTGGCAGCGGCACAACTATAGACGTTTGCCGTGAGGAGCGCCGCCGTGTCATAGGGTATGACATCGTTCCTACGCGCCCCGACATCATCCAGAACGACGCCCGCCATATCCCTCTTGATGACAATTCCGTGGATATGGTCTTTATTGACTCCCCCTACGGCGACAACATCAAATACAATGAAAGCCCACTCTCTTTTGGAACAATCTCCGCTGAGAACGAAGAGTTCTACGATGAGCTAGAGAAGGTCATGGTTGAGGCCTACAGGGTGCTGAAACCCGGCAAAGTGCTCGGCTGGCTTATTGGTGACCAGTGGGTAAAGCAGAAGTTCACTCCTGTCGGCTTCAAGATTTACGACCGGCTTGTCCGCCACTTTGAGCCAATGGATATTATCTCGGTCACCCGCCGCAGCCAGACCTCAAACACAGGGATGTGGCACAACAGGGCATTACGGTTTAACTTCTATCTGCGCGGGTTTAAGTATCTGCACATTGTCAGAAAACCTATCGGGTATTCTCCTCAAGAAGTAAATAATAGAACGGTCAAATGGGCGCGCTATGCGAGGGGGGCCAATGAGTGATCCAAAGCAGGCCATCATTGATTTGATTTCTGATATTGAGACGGGGAAGACGCCCGCTGATAAGGCATGGCATCAAATTACGACCTTAAAGGATGAGTATGTCAAACAACTTGGACAACAATCTTGGAATTCGTTTATCGGCCATAGGTTTCAAGGGGTTATTCATGCCATTCTTAAAGGGTATGTCAAGAAGCTAAAAGAGGAAAGTCACGATTTCATAGGGCTAGAAGTTCTGACTGCTGGAGAAGCCCAGCGCAATGAGGTGATCATGAGAAAACTTGCGGTCAAGTATGGTGATTATCTTCTGCTTCCTGACGTTGACTCTGCTCTGGTGTGG
Source organism: Chloroflexota bacterium (assembly GCA_016179765.1). Taxonomy (GTDB): domain Bacteria; phylum Chloroflexota; class Dehalococcoidia; order Lucifugimonadales; family JACPCL1; genus JACPCL1. Next base: position 191,038 of record JACPCL010000029.1, on the reverse strand, counting down.
ATCGATTCCCAGCAAAGGTGGGAATCGAAGATACTGGCTGTCATATCATGCAAAACAAGTTTGAGAGAGCGAATCGCGCAGGCGTGCTACTGGAAGCTTAAGTTGTTATCGTCTGATGTTCAGAAAGGTATCAAGGTATTCCTGACCACCGCCGACAATGATGACGATTTTGTCATCGGCGATGGCGGAGAACGTTTCAACGGCAGGAGCAGAGATAGAGTAATCTCTGAACACGAATTGGATGGGGTCTACATATTGCGTGAAGACTTTGAAACAGGCTGGGAAAGTTTGAAGATAAAGCGGTTTGAGCGAATCTTTGATGACATACTAGAAATCATGAAAAATAAGGCCGGCCTGTAGGTATAGGTATTTGACGAGTATTGCATCGTAGCAAACCCCCGGGGAGAGAATCATACAAGCCCGTCTCGGCGTCCTCACCTGTGACAAGTGCGGCAGGCCCCTGGACCTGAGGGAGCGCGTCATCATCATCGCGGAGGGCGTCACGGGAAACTTTGACCACCAGGATGACCTCATCCTCTTCCACGGCGACGGCGTCCGCTTTGCCTGCCACCTCTCCTGCTGGGACGGCCAGGAAGAGCCGGTGTGAGAAAAGCCTGTCCCCTTCCCACTGTAGGGGAGGGGGACTACAGGGGGTGAGGTCAAGCCCTGCTCGCTGCCTCCAGCCGAGTGTCAAAGGTAACAAGCGGAATGCCTCGGCTACTTGCCAAGTACAAATAGCAGGCGTCATAAGTAGAAAGACGACGGGCCAACGCCAGTTCAAGCACCTCACCGTAGGACACTTCAACCCACTGAAAATCCATCGCCAATGCTTCCATCAATTGTTCCCTTATGTCCTGGCCACTTGCGGAGTTACGCAGAATCTTGTCACGGGCCACACTGACCAGTTCGTAAGTCACGAGGGTAGGAGCGTAAAGTACGGCTCCATCTAGGAGTGCCCGCGCCGCTTCTGCTCGTTCTTCTTGGAAGGCCAGCGCCGCCAAGACCGAAGCGTCAACTACGATTTCGGCCATCACGCAACTCCCGAAGAATTTCTACGGAGTCTGAGGCCGTTTTCAGCCCGCGCTTCTTACCATGCTCATAAAGCTCGTTTACCGTTACCTTGTGAGGCAAGCGCCCGTGGTCGGTATCACGATCTTCCCTGATAATCTCAACAGAGTTGGACGCTGTCTTCAGCCCGCTGGCCTTCACCCACTCGGATACCTCCTCCACAGTCAGCTTCTCCGCCCCTTCCTCCAACATCGCCAGCAGCTCCCCCTGCAGCGACCGATGGTTGCGTTTCGCCCGCTCCCGCAGCTTCTGCGCCAGCTCGTCGGGCACGTTCTTGATGGATAGGCTCACAGGCATAGCCGCACCTCCCTGGTTCTGTCGTGGAACCATTGTAGAACCACACGGCGGGCATGGCAACCCCTACGCCTGCCACCTGGCTTGCTGGGACGGCCAGGAGGAGCCGGCGTAGCCTCTTCTTCCCCCTTCCTTCCTAGAGCCTGCCCTGAGCGCAGCGAATGGGGAAGAGGGCCAGGGGGTTAGGTCAATTCTCCCCCTGCCATCCCCCCCTCCCCCAAACCCTCCCCCGTCTCCTACACTGGCAGTGCACCTCGTATCCAGGAGGCTCTGCCATGCCCAACCACCAGCCCCCCTTCAACCCTCAAGGCGTCCCGCTGCCCAAAAAACACGGCGGACGCCGCCCCGGCGCAGGCGCCCCCAAGGGGAACATCAACGCCCTCCGCCACGGGCGCTCTTCGCCCCGCTTCCAAGCGTACGCCCTCAACCTCCTCGCCGTCCCCGAGTTCGCCGAGCTCCTCCTGTACATGATGGCCCGCAAAGGACGCCGCCGCACCGGCAGGCCCCCCCTCACCCTCTCCAACCAGCCTGCCACCGAGCGTCTTCTGCGGGCCATCGCCGATGGCGAGCTGTCCTCCCAAGAAAGCCTAAGCTTGATTGATCTCCTCTCCACACCACCCTCAATCAAGAACCCATCCACCGCCAGCTTGCGCGTCGCCCTCAAAAACCTCAATGCCAAAAACTCCATCAAGCACAATCAAGACGGCCAGGAGGAGCCGGTGTAGGCTCTCGTTCCCCCTTCCTTCCTAGGGAAGGGGGCTAGGGGGTTAGGTAATGCTCATGTTTGCCTCCTCCGCCCCAGGCCGCTACAATGGGCGCACCATGAACCTGGTCTACGCCACACCCCCAGAGGCGCTGGAGAAGTACCGCGGCGCCCTGGACGCAGCCATCAAGGCCCTGGCCCCTCCGGAGCCCAGGGGCCTGTACGATATGCTGCGCTACCACCTGGGGTGGGCCGACCAGGCGGGCCAGGAGGTGGAAGGCGGCTCCACCGGCAAGGCGCTACGCCCCACCCTCTGCTTCCTGACTGCCGAAGCCCTGGGCTGCCCCTGGCCCCGGGCCGTCACAGCCGCCGCGGCCCTGGAGCTCGTCCATAACTTCTCCCTCATCCATGACGACATCCAGGATGGAGACACGGAGCGCCGGGGAAGGCCCACCGTCTGGTCCCTCTGGGGCGTCGGGCCAGCCCTGTGGGCAGGCAACGCCATGCGCGTCCTCTCCGACCGCGCCCTGACTTCGGACGGCCTACCCTCTGCAAAGGGGAGGCAGGCGGCGCGCCTCCTGACCCAGGCCTACCTGGAGATCATTGAGGGGCAGTACCTGGACCTGGAGTTTGAGCGGCGCACGGACATCGGCGTCGCCAGTTACCTGGACATGATCTCCCGCAAGACGGGCGCCCTTATCCGCTGCGCCGTTGAGCTGGGCGCTCTCGTCGCAACGGACGACTCCGAAGCCACCGCTGCCCTGTGCGCCTGGGGCAGCCACCTGGGCCAGGCCTTTCAGGTGCGGGACGACATCCTGGGTATCTGGGGCAACCCCGCCCTTACCGGAAAGCCGGTTGGCAATGACATACGTAGAAAGAAGAAGACCTTCCCGGTGATTCACGGCTTTCAACACGCCACAGGCGCCGCCCTTGCAGCCCTGAAGGCAGCCTACGGCCCCCTTGCAGCAGGCGAGGAGCAGGTGGAGGAGGTGCTGGGCGCCCTGGAAGAGACGGGGGCGTACCGGGAGGCCCAATCCCTTGTGGAACGGGAGACCGGCCAGGCCATTGAGGCGCTCGGAGGGGTCAAAACGCCCCTCTCTCCCACCGCCAGGGAGCAAATGGTACAATTAACAACGTTCCTTGCTCACCGGGACCGGTAATCCCTTGTTGACTTCACCCGACAGCGGCAGATACAATCGCTGATTGAGGATGACGGCCCCTTGAGCCATCGGGCTTCTATCCTAGCAGGACCAGCTGAAGAACATGAACATCAAAGCCATTGAGATTCAGCCCGTTGAAGAGGTCACCGCTGCCTGGAAGACGGTGACCTATCGCCTCGCGCTGGAAAGCGTCAAGGCCCCTGAATTCATTGATATTACCAAACAGGTTGAAAGGTTCGTAGAGCACTCTGGAGTGGTGGCGGGTATGGTCGTCGTCTTCTCCCGTCATACTACCGCAGCTATTCGCATCAACGAAAATGAGCCTCTGCTCCTCAACGACCTGGAAGGGTATCTGGAGCGCTTGGCCCCGCGCAACGGAGAGTATCACCACAACGACTTTACCGTCCGCACCGTCAACATGAACGACGACGAGTGCCCCAACGGCCACGCCCACTGCCAGCACCTCCTCCTGGGCACCAGCGAGACCATCCCCATCATCGGAGGGCAGATTCAGCTTGGACGGTGGCAGCGCATCTTCATGATTGAGCTAGACCATCCCCGCCAGCGAGAGGTGCTGGTGCAGGTGATGGGAGCATAGCAGGCTGCGGGAAAATGGGGAGTGCAGAGGGGCAAAGCCCCGGAGCCTGCCCTGAGCCCGCCGCAGGCGGACGAAGGGACGGGGGTCTGGGGGTGTCCCCCAGATACAAATCAATCCCCGAAGGGGATACCATGATACCGCAGGAGTGGGACCTCTCTGGCAAGCGGGCGCTCATTACGGCGGACCGCCGGGGGTGGACTCCCTACCTGGCCTCGGCGTTGGCGGAGGCGGGCGCGGACGTGGCCGTGGCCGGATGGCGCGACGAGCACGTGGCCCAGGCGGCCCAAGAGGTGGAGGCCCGGGGCCAGCGGTCCTTGCGCTACGTTGGCAACCTGGCTCAGCGGGCCGGCGCTAGCGCTGCCGTGGAGGCGGTGGTGGGAAACTGGGGAGGCGTTGATATCCTGGTGAACGCCGCCCAGGCCCAGTTTGGCAAGCCCTTTGTGGACATCGCCGATGGGGAGTGGGACCGGCTTATGGGGTACAACGTGCGGGCTATGTTCCTGCTGTGCCAGGAGGCGGGCCGGCACATGCTGGCACAGGGCAACGGGCGCATCGTCAACGTCATCTCCGGCCTGGCAGAGCGCGGCCTGTGGAACTCGGTGGCGTACTGCGCCAGCCAGGGGGCAGCGGTGCAGCTTACCAGGGCGCTGGCCCTGGAGTGGAGCCAGAAGGGGCTACGGGTCAACGCCATCGCCGCTGGGTGGATGGCCTTAGATGCAGGCGCAAGGAGTGAGGAGGAGAAAGACCCCCTCTCCCGTTTCATACCGCTGCGACGCCTCGGCCACCCCAGGGAGCTTGGGCCGCTGCTGGTTTACCTGGCCTCGGACGCCTGCGACTTTGTGACGGGGCAGACCCTTTTTGTGGATGGAGGGGCCATCGCCCACGGGTGAACCGCCTATTTGAGCACAATGGTCAGGACCACCAGAAGGCCTAGCATCACCGACAGGACGATGGCTATCCGGCGCATCTCCCGGCCAAAGTAGGTTTCTGGCGGCATCACGTACAGACCGGAGCGGGGCCTGCCGGGCCGGACAGGTTGCGGTCGCCGCGCGGTGGGCTGGACGCCGGTCTGGGCTGGCCTTTCGGCAGCCGTTGTTGCCTCAGCCCCAGGGCCATCCAGCGTGGCAATGGACTGGCCCATCTCTTCCGGGCTTCGCGGCAGGGGAATGCCCGTTGGCCCACGGGAGCGGGCGTGCCGGGACCTGCCGCTCAGTTGGGCCTGGCGGGAGGCTATGCGCCTGGACTTGCTGGATGGCATGGGCGGTCTCCTTTGACCTGGGTCAAGGCGCGGCCTGGGGCGCCTTCTTGAAAAGACTGAGGAAGCTGTCCGCCACGATTCTGGCCGCCGCCTCTGGACTCATCCGGTGGGCGTTCACCATCAGGTGGTAGTCTGCCGGGTTGTCCACCGTGGCCTGAAAGTATTTTCGAAAATAGGTGATCCGCCCCCGCTCGTGCTCTATAGTGATGGTTTTGGCCTGTTGTGGCGACACCTGTTCCCGCTCGGTGATGGTCTTGATCCTTGCATCCAGCGTGGAGACCACGCCCACGTGAAAGGCGTCTGGCCGGTCCTTCAAGATGTAGTTGCTGGCCCTCCCTATGATCACGACGTTGCCCTCATCGGCCAGTTCCATGATAACGGACTTGGTGACGGCAATAAAGCGTTCGTCCTCCAACTGGTCGGCGCGGGTAATGGGATCCTCCATAGCTCGCGGGTAGTCCTGACCTAGGAGCACCCCAAGCCCCGCCCCCATGTACGGGTCGGCGCCACTGCCGGCAAGGGCGGAGCGTTCCATGACGGTGTTGAGGAAACGAGCAAGGCGATCCCCTCGCGTGGGAGAACGCTGCTCCTTTTGAGCCAGGACCTCTACCGTGGCCCTCAGGCGTTTCGCCGCCTCGGCAAGGATCAACCGGTCAACGTAGTCGTACCCCAGCCTGCGGGCCACCAGGGCGCCGATCTCTACGGCGCCGCTGCCAATCTGTCCATTCATGGTGATGACCGCCATGGAACACCTCCTTGGCCGCTGCTTGAGACTAGCTACACACCTGTATTCTCCTGTTCTGCGTTCCGCTGCCGGGCCAAGAAGCAATGGCGCCCTTGGCCCTGATACTACACCATTCAGGCCCTGGGATGGGCGCTTTCATACTGGCGACGCACGTGCTGATCGGTGAGGTGCGTGTACACCTGCGTGGTTGCGATGCTGGCATGGCCCAGCAACTCCTGGACGTTGCGCAGTGAAGCGCCGCCGGCCAGAAGGTGGGTGGCAAAGCTGTGGCGCAGCATGTGCGGCGTGATGGACTTCCCGATGCCCGCCTCGGCGGCGTACCCCTTGAGAATGAACCAGAAGCCCTGGCGGGTGAGCTTTTCACCCCGGTGATTCAGGAAGAGGGCCCTTTGCTGCTGGCCTGGGCGCAGGAGCCCTGGCCGCCCATCGCGAAGGTACACGGCAACGGACTCCACCGCCTTGGCGTACAGGGGGACAACCCGTTCCTTTGAGCCTTTGCCAAAGCAGCGCACGTACTGTTCCTCCAGGTTCACGCTTCGCAGCTCCAGGTCCACCAGCTCGCTCACGCGCAGGCCGCTGGCGTACAGCAGCTCCAGCATGGCGGTGTCCCGCAGGCCTTCCGGCGTGCCCATGGGAAGGGGAGCCTCCAGCAGGCGCTCCACCTCCTCTCTGGTGAGGGCCTTGGGCAGGCTCCTGCCTATGCGCGGGGGGGAAAGCCCCTCCACGGGGTCGCCGGTCAGCTCTCCCTCCTGGGCCAGGAAGTTGAAGAAGGCCCTGGCCGAGGCGATCTTTCGTGCCACGGTCGTATTGTTGTATCCGCGCTCGTGCAGGCCGGCCACGTAGCCCGCTAGGAAGTCCGGCGTGGTCTGAGACCATCTGGCCAGCTTGCCTCTGCCCGTTTCGCCTGCCGCAGCGTACTGGAGGAGCTGGGACAGGTCGTTGCGGTATGCGGCGACGGTGTGAGGCGATGCACCCTTTTCCACCAGGAGGTGCTCAAGGAACCGGGTAACGCTTTCTTGCATGGCGGGTCCGCTGACAGGAAGTAGCTAATTGTACCATGCACAAGGTCACCTTTGCTTTGGGTGGAGCGATAGGAGAACGTAGCCTTTTGCATGAGTTGTACAAGTTATCTCAAAACTCCTGTGGCAGGCCCCACAACGACCCAACCCTCCTTCTCCCTCGGAAGAGTGACCGCCCTTTCGTCGTCGGCGCACGACCCCTCCAGGAGGCTGTGGAAAAATGAGGAGTGCAGAGGGGCGTCCGCCTCAGGCGGATGCCTGGGGTCTGGGGGTGTCCCCCAGATACAAATCCATCCTTCAGCCGAAGGATACCTTGAACCCCCTTGGAAAGGGAAGCCCCTCTGGGGCTTCCTTGAAGGACGAGGAGGTTTGGGGGTGTTCTTCAGCACCCTGCTAGGGGCGTGCTATGATAGTACTGCTATGTTAATGAAGCGTCGCATCGCAGCCATGGTGGGGAAGGCGGCCACGGAGGCGCAGCGCCAGGGCGCGCTGCCGCCAGGCCCGGTACCAGAGATTGAGGTGGAGCGCCCCCAGAACCCGGAGCACGGAGACTTTGCCGTGAGCCTGCCCCTGAAGCTGGCGCGGGCGGCGCGTATGTCCCCAATGGCCATCGCCCAGCGTCTCGCACCCCTGCTGCCGACCGAGGAGTCCATCCTGGAGGTGAACATTGCGCCGCCCGGGTTCCTCAACTTCTCCGTGCGCCAACAGTGGCTTCAGGCCCAGGTAGAAGAGGTCATCAGGGAAGGGGAGCGCTTCGGCAACCTGAGCCAGGAGCTTCCCCAGCGGGTGCAGGTGGAGTTCGTCAGCGTTAACCCCACGGGACCGGTTCACGTGGGCCATGCTCGCGGGGCGGTGCTGGGCAGCGGGCTGGCCAGCATCCTGGCCGCTGCCGGCCACCAGGTGACCAAAGAGTACTACATCAATGACGCCGGCGCCCAGATGAGCGCCTTTTATCGGTCGCTGTACGCCCGCTACCTCCAAGCCCTGGGCCGGGAGGCGGCCATGCCGGAGAACGGCTACATGGGCGACTATCTGGTGGAACTGGGCAAGGAGGTGGCTTCGGAGTATGGCGAGCGGCTCGCAGGAATGCCGGAGGTGGAAGCGGTCTCCGCCACCGGCAAGCTGGGCCTGGAGAAGATGCTGGCCCTCATCCGCGCCGACCTTTCGTCCATCGGCGTGACCTTTGACGTGTGGTTCAGCGAGACCTCCCTGTACCAGTCGGGCCAGTACCAGGAGACGATGGAGCTACTGAAACAGACCGGCTACCTGGCCCAGAGGGAGGGAGCCATCTGGTTCGCCTCTACCCTGCTGGGGGAAGACAAGGACAACGTGCTGGTGCGCAGCACGGGGGAGCCAACCTACTTTGCATCAGACATCGCCTACCACCGGCACAAGTTCCTGGCCCAAGGGTACGACCGGGTCATCAACATCTGGGGTGCGGACCACCAGGGACACGTCTCGCGGCTGAAGGCAGCGGTAGGCGCCTTGGGCGTGGAACCCAAACGGCTGACCATCATCATCTCCCAGTTGGTGACCCTCAAGCAGGGGACCGAGGCGGTGCGAGCTTCCAAGCGCAAGGGGAACATCGTCACCCTGCGAGAGCTCGTAGAGGAGGTGGGGGCCGACGCCTGCCGCTTCTTCTTCCTGTCCCGGTCGCCAGAGAGCCAGATGGAGTTTGACCTGGAGCTGGCCAAGCAACAGTCCGCCGATAACCCCGTGTACTACGTGCAGTACGCCCACGCGCGCATCGCTTCCATCCTGCGTCTGGCGCGGGAAAGGAGGCTGAACTGGAGCGGGGGCGACGTGACGCTACTGGTGGACCCGGCGGAGCTGGACATCATCCGAAAGATGCTGCACTTGCCTGAACTGATAGAGACCATGGCCGAGCGGCTGGAGCCGCACCACCTGCCCAGGTATGCCATGGACCTGGCGACGGCCTTTCACTGGTTCTACCAGCAGTGCCGGGTCGTGTCCAGCGAACCCTCAGACCACGCCATCACCCTGGCCAGGCTCAAGCTGGTGGACGCCTCCCGCATCGTGCTGGCGCGGTGCCTCTCTCTCATGGGCATGGCCGCACCGGAGTGGATGTAAACCTAACCTCCTAGCCCCCTTCCCTCGTAGGGAAGGGGGGACTTTTTTCTTCCAGCCCTTCCCCTTTGTACAACTGGCCCCGCTGGGAATAGTGGTGCGCGGTGCTCTGGATAAGCTGGACGTGGCGCTCCTCTACCTGGCCGGCAGGCTTGCCAGGGATGCCGCGCACAACACTGCGGGCCGGGATCCGCGCCTCCTCCAGCACCACGGAGCCGGCGGCGATGATGGAGAACTCACCCACCTCCACGCCGTCGTTGACCACCGCGCCGTTCCCCACCAGGCAGTTGTCCGACAGCAGACGGCCGTGCCAGGTGACGCTGTGCCCCAGGGTGCAGCCATCGCCAATGCGGGCGTCGGCGTCGGAGTGGACGACGGAGTTGTCCTGGATGTTGGTGTGCCTGCCAATGGTAATCTTGCCGCTGTCGCCCCGGATGACGACGCCGGGCCAGACGCTGGAGTATTCGCCGATCTCTGCGTCGCCGACGATGTAGGCGGCCTCGCTGACGAAGGCGGTGGGATGGACAGTCGGGGTCTTGCCTTTAAGGGAGCGGAGCACGGGTGCCTCCTGTATCATTTGCCAGCTAAGGTTAGCCCTGGTATTGTAACGGAAAGGGAGGGTGGAGCGCGTATTTGACAAACATACCTGTTGGACACAATGGGACGGCAGCCCTGGAGGTAGCCATCGCCTCAGCCAGGGAGGCCGGCGCCCTGGCCCGCCGCCGGTTCTATACCGCCAAGGAGGTGGCGCTGAAAGGGCCGCGGGACATGGTGACCGACGTAGACCTGGCTGCGGAGCGCCTCATCCGCCATTCTCTTGGCATGGCCTTCCCGGAGCTAGGAGTGGAGGGAGAGGAGATGGGTTCCGCCGGCGCAGGAGAGCTGCGCTGGATTGTAGACCCCATAGACGGCACGCGGAACTATGCGGCGGGCATCCCCCACTTCTGCATCTGCATTGGCCTGGCGCGGGGCAATGATGTGCTGGTGGGGGTGACTTACGACCCCATGCGGGACGAGCTGTTTTCCGCCGCCAAGGGCCTGGGGGCCTTCCTGAACGGGAGGCCCATCTCGGCCAGCCGGAAAGCCACGGTGCGGGAATGCATCCTCTCCTTTGACATCAGCAGCGTGCACCCCAAGGCCCAGCAGGCTTTTGCCCTGGTGGGCCGCTTGTGGCCAGGGATGCAGAGCGTGCGCATCATGGGCTCGGCGGCCCTGGGCCTCGCCTATGCCGCCTGCGGGCGCGTTGACCTCTACTTTCACCATGCCCTCTCCCCGTGGGACATCGCCAGCGGGCTGCTCCTGGTGCGGGAGGCTGGGGGCCAGGTCGTGGACCGCGTGACGGGGAAGCCAGCAGGGCTGAGCCCCAGGGGCCTCCTGGCCTCCAGCCCCAGCCTCTTGGAGGAGTTCATGAGGCTGACCCGGGAGGAGGAGTGGTACAGGGAGGAGTGAAATCCAAATGCCGACATTGACTCTCTTTGTAGGGACTGCTGTATGACAGTAGAATTGCCAAGCGGTTCGAATTCACTGCGGCCCACCAAGCACCGGCAGGAGAGCGTCCCGATCCATCGGGACGGTGGGGGAGGCCCGATGAGTGCGAAAGGATGGCTATGAGCGACTGGAAGATTGACCGCTGGAAGTTTTACGACATCACCCACCGTCGCCACATGCTTTGCAACCCTACCAGTCTGTCCAAACTGGACGACGTCATCGCGTTGCTGGGCCTGGAACCTGGCGCGAGGGTGGTGGACATTGCCTGTGGGAAAGGGGAACTGCTGGCGCGGCTGGCGGAGCGTTGTGGCGTCTCCGGAGTCGGCGTTGACCTGTCGCCCTTCTGCATAGCGGACGCCCGTAAGAAGCTGGCGGAGCGTGCGCCCCAGGCAAAGATTGAGTTCGTCCAGATGGACGGCGCCAAGTACCGCCCTCAGCGGCCTGAGTCCTTTGATCTGGCCTCGTGCATAGGTGCGTCGTGGGTGTTCGGCGGGCATCGCGGTACGCTGCGCGCCCTCAAGGGGATAGCCGCACCAAGCGGGTACGTGTTTGTTGGTGAGCCGTTCTGGATCAAGGAACCAGACCCTGAGCACCTGAAATTTGACGAGCTGACGCGGGAGATGTTCGCCGACCACTACGGCAACGTGCGAATCGCTGAGGAAGAGGGACTGGTCCCGCTCTACGCCGCCGTCTCCAGTGGCGATGACTGGGACCGCTATGAGATGCTCCAGTGGTTCACCGCAGATGAATACGCCGCCGCGAACCCGAACGACCCTGACCTGCCCGAGATCCAGGAGAAGATGGCCCACGCCCGGGAGGTCTATCTCCGCTGGCAGCGGGGAACCCTGGGCTGGGCGCTTTACCTGTTCAGGAAGTCGGCAAGCCGGTAAGGGACTCCCTTGCCGCAGGGTGAGGCTCCGATAGGAGTCGCGAGTCCTTGGACCCTGCGGTGTCCACCTTACTCAGTAGACCGGACTTGAGAAGTACGACATTGGGTGAAGCACCCCTGTGAGGGGATGGGCATGCCGCAGACCCTTACGTCGTGGCAGCGAGTGAGAATCTGCCTCAGCCTGCGCATAAGGTCGGGCCGCAAGAAGTTCGAGTACTGTCCGCAGCCCCACCAAACTAGATTCGAACCTGAGGTGCTAGACGGCTAGCTGAACCGTGAGTTCAAAGGTGGGCTGGGTTCTTGCTATTGTCCACGACGGCCCACTGCGGGAATTCGAACTGCCAAAACCTATTGAGTTGCAGGCATGTATGACCCAGGAGCTGCTCGGGGCAGATAGAATCTACCCACATGCAAAACAGTTCGCTGCTAACAAGGTGCTCCTGCCGACGACGGCGCTCCCGCGCCGCTGCTGATCCTGAGCGGCGGGGCTGTGGGAACGCAGAAGGGTGTCGTAACGTCCGGAGGAATCCGTGACAGTCTCGCAGCAAATATTTATAGTGTTCTTCGCCATTTTCTGGGGTGCGGTCTTCAGCGTTTCAGGCCGCTGGAGGATGTTTCAACCTATCCTCCGTTTCCGGCATATTCTATACCGTTGGTTGTTCTCTTTTTTCGTGATGAACGTGGCGCCGATAGTGTTCCTTGTGCTGGCGTTCTATTGCCTAAAGAACGGGTCTCCTGACGGTTCTCCATCTCAGTGGGGTCTCTGGACAACGGTCCGCTTACTTCTCGCCGGTGTTCTGCCTGCCTTCGCGATTTTTGGGTTCTATAGGATTTGGATGGGCATGGTTGAGCTCATGCCGCGAGTCTTCTACGAATCAAAGACTCAGCAAAGTAACGACCTAAAGGACATTGAACCGACCATCGAGGAACTCCACCTAAATCATCCCCACAAGTGGTGGAACCTTGGCCTTGCTGCTTGCTATTTCGCTATCGCTTTTTTGGGACTCAAGATAGGCTGAGCAACCGATCACTACAGGGGTTCCCTCGCCCTCCGCGCCTCGGCGCACCCTCAGCACGAACGTTAGGAGGCATCGGCAAATCAGCGCAAACGCGACGATCAGGGAAACGCTACTCAGTAACCGGACTCGTACTCCCACGTCCTACGATTGCCGAATGCCAGACACGTGGCCTCTCATGAAGAGGGCAAGCACGCACGAAACGTGGCTGGTAAGTTGGCAGAGATTGTGAGCTAGCGTTCGGTCAACAGTCGCCTCAGCCTGGGCGCTAGGTCAGGTCGCAAAAGGTTCGAGTAGTGTCCACAGAGCCCCACCATCGTGGGCGAGAGGTAGGTAAAACTTTCTCGGCCACATTCGCTCTGGTCTATTGACCTCATTGGGCTGGCCTACAGAGGCCCAGGTTAGGCAGTGAAAGGCCCCGATTGAACGGGGCCTTTCGTTTTGTGCCGTGGCTAAGCGCTATTCCCAGGGCGTCTCCGCGGCGGCGTTCCGGCCAGAGATGCGACCAAACGCCAGGCACTCCCCGATGTTGCCGGTGCCCTGGTACAGGTAGCTATAAATAGACCCAAGCTCCCCCGCACTGTACAGCCTTGGTATGGGAGTCCGGTCCGGCCGCAGGATTTGCCCCTTCTCATTGCGCCGGGGGCCGCCCTGGGTGTTGAGCATAGAGGGAGACAGCTCAACAGCATAGAATGGGGCCTCTTTGATAGGGTTCAGCATCTTGGTCCTACCAAAATCCCGATCCTCTCCCACATCGCAGTGCTGATTCCACCTGCTGACCGTATCTTCCAGGACGCGTGGGTCTTGGCCGACGATCCGGGCCAGCGCCGCAATGGTATCAGCCTTCTTGATCCATCCCTTTGCCAACTCGGCCTGATTGTCTTTGCTCCAATCGTAGACCTCTACCAGCGGGTTCCACCCAGAGGCGGCGCCTTTGTTGTAGAGGGGACCTGTGGAGAACAGCGTGTGGTCAAGGATCATGAACATGGGGCACGGCGTGGAGAGAGGCCCCCACCGGCCGGCAACCTTCACTTTCCCATGGGAAGTCCGGCGCTTTTCGTCGCCAAACCTCGTCCCGTCAGGGCCAGTAATGATCATGCCTCCGGGTAGCTCTCCCGTGGGGCCAAGGGGTCTCATGGGAAAGGTTGTCCGGAACTCAGGGACTTTCAACGCCATGGACGGGCCAGCGTAGTTGTTCATGTGCCAAAGTTCCGCGCCCACTGCCATCGCCATGCGCACGCCGTCTCCTTCGTTATACGGAGTGCCTGTGGTGTAGCAGTAGGGGATGCCTGGCAGGTAATTCCTTATCATCTCCTGATTGTTCTCAAAGCCCCCACAGGTCAAGACAACGGCCTTTTTGGCTTTCACGTTGATTGGCCGGTGGTCCTGCTCCGCCCGGACGCCGAGTATCTCCCTGGTTGCGCCGTTCTGGATAAGCTCTACCCCGGGGGTCTCGTACAAGATCTCTACTTGCCTTTCGTGCACGGCGCGGGCAAAGGCCTTCCAGGTGTTGGAGTACCCTACTATGGGGCCGTCGTGGAACTTGTGGACGGAGTCCGATCCGGGCAGGTCTGGGAACTCAATACCTTCTGGTTGGTGCTGGTGCTCCTGTGGGTCGCCGCCGACGCTCTTGAGCCAGTCGTTGTTTCTGTGCACCTCTTCCGCCCATACCCGGACCATGTCTTGGGGGACGGCGTAGTGCCCGCAAAGGGCATTGAGATAGGCGATGGCTTTATCCACGTCTGAGACGTAGAGATATCCTTGACCCGCCACCCGTGTGTTCCCACCCTCTTGCCCCTTGGGCGCCTTTTCCAGCATGAGCACCCTGGCTCCTGCATCGTGGGCGGTTATCGCTGTCGCTGCTCCCGCCGCCCCAAAGCCAACCACCACCACGTCTGCTTGCCGGTCCCATGTCACTGGAATGGTAGGCTGTCGTTCCATTTCTCCTCCAGGAGTTCAGGTATTCGTGCCACTTTACGGTCGCAGAGGCGGCTCAGAACCGCCCATCGGACGCTCTCCATCCTATTGGGGCACATATATAGCACGTTGATAGCCCTAAAGCAAGTGATGGCATCAGTTTACCCGCGCTTCTCCCACCTGCCCACTATCTGTGCAACAGCCTTATAATCCTTATAATGAGGTGAGTCCCATGGAGCCTCCTTGAAAGAAAGAGAGGAGCCAACGATGACAATGCACTCCGTCAACCCCGCAACCGAAGAGGTGGTTGCCACCTTTCCGGAGCTCTCGCCCCAAGAGATTGAACATGCCCTTGCAGAGGCTGCCGCCGCCTTCCAGACCTGGCGGCAGACCACCCTTCGGGAGCGGAGCGGCCTTATGCGAGCCGTTGCCAGCTATCTGCGCCAGCAGAAAGCCACCCTGGCTCAGCTCATCACCATGGAGATGGGGAAGCCGATCCTGGAGGCTGAGGCGGAGGTGGAGAAGTGCGCCTGGAACTGCGACTTCTATGCCGACAACGCCCGGCGGTTCCTGGCCAGCAAGCGGGTACTCACCAATGCTCAGACCAGCTACATCGCCTTTGACCCCATCGGCGTTGTCCTTGCCGTCATGCCCTGGAACTTCCCCTTCTGGCAGGTGTTCCGGTTTGCGGCCCCTGCCCTTATGGCGGGCAACACCTGCCTCCTCAAGCACGCCTCCAACGTCCCCCAGTGCTCCCTGGCCATCGCTGGGGCCTTTCGCGCCGCCGGCTTTCCCTCTGGCGTCTTCCAATCCCTGCTCATCCCCAGCTCCGCCGTAGAGGGGATTATCCGGGACAGCCGCGTGCAGGCGGTGACCCTCACCGGCAGCGAGCTTGCCGGCTCCAAGGTGGCCGAAGCGAGCGGCCGCAACCTGAAGAAAACGGTCATGGAGCTGGGCGGTTCAGACCCGTTCATTATCCTGGCCGACGCCAACCTGGAACTGGCCGCCCAAATTGGCGCCCGCGCCCGCAACCAGAATGCGGGACAAAGCTGCATTGCCGCCAAGCGGTTCATTGTGGCAGAGGAGGCGGCAGACCGGTTCCAGCGGCTCTTCGTAGAGGCCGTTGCAGGGCTGCGCGTGGGCGATCCCACGGACCGGGCAACCCAGGTAGGGCCCCTGGCGCGGGGCGACCTGCGAGACAGCCTGGAGCTCCAGGTGCAGCAGTCCCTTGCCCTGGGCGCATCGGTGGCAACGGGCGGCCACCGGCTTGAACGCAGAGGCTATTTCTACGCGCCGACCGTCATCACGGGAGTCACGCCCGCTATGCCCGTGTTCTGTGAAGAGACCTTTGGCCCCGTGGCTGCAGTGATACGGGCAAGACACGCCGATGATGCGGTACGGCTGGCCAACACCTCGGAGTTTGGCCTGGGCGCCAGCCTCTGGACCGCAGACCTAGAAAGAGGCAAGGCCCTGGCGAGGGAGATTCAGGCAGGCTCCGTCTTCATCAACGGCATGGTGGCTTCCGACCCGAGGCTGCCCTTTGGAGGCGTCAAGCGCAGCGGCTACGGGCGGGAGCTTTCCGAGTTTGGTATCCGGGAGTTCGTGAACATCAAGACCGTGTGGGTAGGCCCCCAGGCAGCAGTCTAAAAGCTAGCCAGCGAATAGTAGAGAGGAGGCTCTCATGGCCGTCAAAATCACCATCAAGGAAACGGGTCAGACCATTCAGGGCAAGTATGCCGCCATAGACGCAGAGACCGTCGGCCTCTTCTCCGGCATCATGGCCGATAAGAAGGGTGGCTTCCGCGGTTGCGGCAAGAAGCAAGTCTTTCCTTCCGCCGCCGTCATCGTGGCAGCCGACGATCCTGCCATTGAACTCAAACGGCGGTAAAGAACCTCGCTCGCCGCAGCCACGCCCAAGCCGTGGGCGCCCACGCCTGTCCAGATTGCACGCCGGTGAAGCAGCTTGTGGCTGGGATGCTACTCTGGCGCGAACTACCTCCAGCCACACCAAGCCCAAGGAGGTCCTATGCGCATCGTTCGCATTGCCTATCAGAGGAGGACCAGCTATGGAATCCTTGACGGCGGCCAGGTGCGCCTCCTGAGAGGAGCGCCCTTTAGCGGGATACGAGAAAGCGGAGAGCGGCTGCGCCTGAGCGAGGTGCGCCTTCTGGCTCCGTCAACTCCCGTCAACTACTGGGGCGTCGGGTTCAACTATCCAAGCCACCTGGCCCAGGCCCAGGCGACCAGCGGCCAGGACATTCCCACCATGCCTCGGCCCTGGCACAAGGGAGTCGGCAGCATGGTCGGCCCAGAGGAGCCCATCATCATCCCTCCGGAGGCCAAAGAGGTGCACTATGAGGGGGAGCTGGTCATCGTCATTGGCAAAAAGGCGCGGCGCATCACCGCCGAGCAAGCCTCACAGCACATCCTGGGATACACCTGCGGCAACGACGTCAGCGAGAAGGCTTCCTGGGAGCGGGAAGGCACCATGTGGCGAGCCAAGGGCACGGACACCTTTGGCCCCGTAGGCCCGTGGATAGAGACCGACCTTAACCCTCATAACCAGGAGCTCACCGTCCGGCTCAACGGCAGGGTGGAAAACCGGACGCACACCTCGGAGATGATTCACACGGTGTACGCCCTCGTCTCCTACATGAGCCAGTTCACCACCCTCTCTCCCGGCGACCTGATCCTGACGGGGGCCGCTGGCACCACCAGGGCCATGAAGCCCGGCGACGTTGTGGAGGTGGAGGTGAGCGGCATCGGCGTCCTGCGCAACCCCGTTCAGGCAGAGAAGCTAAGGTAGAGGCTCTGGCAGAGGATCACTGAGATGTACGTGAATGAGGTGACAAGGCGCGAGGGGGGCGGAAGGTATAGAGTAGCATGGCTATAGAAGTTGACCTCCACCTGCACACCACCCAGTCTGATGGCCGCCTGACCCCCACGGAGCTGGTGCGCCTGGTAGCCCAGAAGGGCTTGAAGGTGGTGGCCATCACCGACCACGACACCACCGACGGCCTGGCAGAGGCCTACCAGGCGGCGCAGGCCTTCCCCCAGCTTACCATCATCCCGGGCGTGGAGCTCAGCACTGACATCCCCGGCAACGAGGTGCATATGCTGGGCTACTACATGGACTACCAGGATCCTCACTTTCAAGCTATCCTGGAAACCTTCCGAGAGGGGCGCGTTGGCCGCGCCAGAGAGATGGTGCGCAAGCTGGCAGACCTGGGCATGCCCGTGGAGTGGGAGCGCGTCGTCCAAATCGCCGGCCAGGGGGCCATCGGACGCCCCCACATCGCCCAGGCCCTGGTGGAGAAGGGCTACTTCCAGTATCCCCAGCAGGCCTTTGAGCAATACCTGGGGCGCAACGGCCTCGCCTACGCCGAGCGAGAGAAGATGACCCCGCCCGAAGCCGTGCGCCTCATCCGTGACGCTGGCGGAGTGGCCGTCATCGCCCACCCCGCCATGCTGGATGGGCTGGACGCCATCCTCCACGACCTCTCCCAGGCTGGGATGCAGGGCATGGAGGTCCACTACGCCGAGTACGACGAGCCGGCCCGCGCCCGGCTGGCAGACGCCGCCCGGCGTTACGGCCTGCTCCCCTGCGGCGGCAGCGATTACCACGCCTTCGGCACCCCCGGCGAGCGTTTGCCGGGCGACTTCGGCCCGCCTATGGAGATAGCCCAGCGCCTCAGGGCTCTGGCCCAGGCCAACGCCCGGGCCAGGGCCGCCCGGCGCGGATAAGAACGTAGGGGTAGCCCAAGGCTGCCCCTACACGCCTCGCTAAACACAGACCTGGCCCCGATGAAATCGGGGCCAGGTCTGTGTTTCATACCTGCTGTACTTAGTAACCATCTCAAAAACCCTTCTTGGCGCCGTCCCCTGAAGGAGGCGGCATGATGCCCCAGCCCTTCGGCTCCGCTCAGGGCAGGCTCTTTAGGCTGGGGTGAAGAGCCATTTTGAGATAATTTCTTAGTGCTGCCCGCCGCAGCCGCACTGCCCACCGCCGCCGCAGGCGCACCCGCCGGCCTGCTCGTCGCTGGCGCTATGGCCGCCGCAACCACACTGCCCGCCGCAGGCACACCCGCCGCCCTCCACCATGAAGTTGGGGTTGGAGATGACGAACCCGCTGCGCATCAACCCGTCCACGTAGTCAATCTCCGAGCCTTCCAGGAGCGATATGCTGTCAGAGTCCACCAGGATCTTCACGCCGTACGCATCAATCACGGCGTCATCCTCCTTGGCTTCCCGCTCCAGGGAGAGCATGTACTGTGCCCCGCCATGGGGGCTGGGCACCACCATAATCCGCAGGGACGATTCAGGCTGGCCCTCCTCCACCATGATGCTCTTCAGCTTTTCCGAGGCCAGTTCCGATACCGTAATCATGCGACGCTCCTTTTCTCAGCAAGGACTTATGGTCCACGAGGACCTTTTCCAGCATTGCGTGCCTGAATTGTAGCATCCCCCCTCAGGCCAGGTCAACGAGGTGTACCAACGACCAGGGCCTCAGAGGCTGCCGGCGACGAGGTAGCTACGTTTCTTGGGCAAGGGGGATGGCTTGCTCAGGACGGCGGGCTATTAGTGCAGGGATTACTCTGGCTACCGCTCCCAGAACGGAACCATCTGCGGTCACGAGGACACTGCTCGTTCCTACTGCCAACCGAACTATGAACCTATCCTTACGAGGAATCTCTGTCTCGTCATAGTCTGTGTCATCTTCGCCTTGCCAAAACAGGAACGTCTCGTCTTCGTTCTTAAGAGAGTTAAGCAAACGCATTACCCTCAAGCCGTTGGGACTTTTCTTGGAGGTCCAGGCCGAGAGTTTACGCATGGTTTTGCGATACAATTCATCGTTGAATGCAATTGCATGATGATTCTTTACAATAAGACCAATGAGGCGAACGGAAGAGTTATCGCGTACGTTCCGTTCGTTGAGACCTCTGCAGGCGAACACCCAAACGTTCTCATCCAGCGCAAAGCGACGCGTCATTTGTGCTTGCTCAGCGCTTCAACAAACTCGCTAAACTGCTCTAGCTCCACCTCAAAGAAATCTGGCAGGCCGCCCTTCACCTGTCCCCGCTTAGTGATCACCCGCTCTTCTATTATGGAAACCCCATCCTCTTTCCTGAAATAAAGCAAGCCTGCATCCTTGGGCGTCAAGTTCCCTTTGGCCACCTGGTTCAGTATCGTGTGCAGCACATGCTCGCTGTGGGTCACCAGCACAAGCTGCAAGTCATACTCCTTCGCACGCTCCAGGAGCACCTTCACTAGCGCAACCTGAGCTTTAGGGTGCAGGTGCGCCTCCGGCTCTTCTATGGCAAGGAAGCTCCCTTTCGGACAACGAGCAAGTTGAACAAGCAACTGCACAAGTTGATTTGAGCCAAAGCCTTCGTTGACGATGTTTATTGCTTCTTCCTCAGAAAGTTGCGAAAGCACATTTTGCCTGGGTACATAGGGGCCTTCAGCGGGCAAGAAACCGCCCCGGGCAAGGGCATGGTCTATTCTTACATCGGTAATGCCTTTAAGCCAATCACTTATTTTTCTCCGCAACTTTGGGTCACGACTCAATGCAGAGGCAACTAAGCTGGATGTATCCGCGACCGCTGGATTTCTAAAGAGACGGTTAGTATCAACAGCAGAAATGTCTGTGCTTGATTGATAAAACCCACGCCATTCAGAGACGTAGTAAATGTTGTCCATAACGCTCTTTAACATCGTTTGCTTTTCAGGGATGAAAGAGGTCGCATCTATATGTGCATTAGGTTTCACCAGTACGTCTATGTCAACCTCCCCGTTCAGTCGGGATTCGTCCTGGAAGGTAACACCGATTTTATAATTTAATCCATGCCCCTCAATAGAAAAAAGTCCAAGGTTGTCCCCCAAATCAACATAAATCCCTCTGGTAGTTACGCCTTCTGCAAATGCAGACTGCTTCAGCAGCATCAGCGCCTGCAAGGGCGTGGACTTCCCTGACCCATTCGGCCCAATGAACACGGTGACCTTCTTCAAGGGAATCTTTGTCAGTTCCCTGAAGCTCTTGAAGTTTTCCAAGCGGATTTCGGTAATCATGCCAGCCTCCCAACCTGAGCCTCAGTATACTACCCTCTACCTCCTGCGCTCCCGCAGCGCCTTCCACACCTCCTCGGGCGTCACGCCCGAAGCCGCCAGGAGCACCAGGGCATGATACAGGAGGTCGGCCACCTCCTGGGGCAGATGCTCTTTGTCCCCCTGAACCGCCGCTATTGCCGACTCCCCAGCCTCCTCAATCACCTTCTGGGCAACGCGTGACACCCCCTCTTTGAACAGCGACGTGGTATAGCTGCCCTCAGGCATATCCCGCTTGCGCTCCTGAATAACAGCGAACAGCTCGTCCAGCACGCCAGCGCCCCACGCATGCCCTTCGTACTCCTCCGCCTTTGGCGCCTCTGTCAGAGGCGTGAAGAAGCAGGAGACGGCCCCCGTGTGGCACGCCGAGCCATCGGGCGCAACCTGAAAGAGAAGGGTATCGCCATCGCAGTCCACCGAGGCGAACTTCAGGTTCAGGAAATTGCCGGAGACTTCCCCCTTGTGCCACAGCTCTTCCCGGCTGCGGCTGTAAAACCACACCTGGCCGCCTTCCAGGGTACGCCGTAGTGAGCCGGGGTTGACGTACCCTAGCATCAGCACCGCTTTCGTGGTGACATCCTGTACAATAGCGGGCAGGAGGCCATGCTCGTCCAGCTTGATCTTCATAGCTCGCTCCTTGGCTGGAAGCTGCTCAGCATAACTGCGGAGGTCTACTGCCCATTATAAGGGCTACGCCGCTTGCGTGAGCCCATGCTTATAGTATGCCTGTGTCCCCACCCCAGTGAAATAGAGTACAATCTGGCCCGCCAAAGGCGGGCCAGATTGTACTCTATTCTCTAAGGAAGGGGCGGTTCAGCCCTGCCTCTAAGAGGCAACCTTTCACCCCTTCCCTTATGGTTGTTGACCAAATGGAATGACATTGAATGCGGTACGTTTACCCCTGATCCTAACCTTCTCCCTCAAGGGGAGAAGGGAAATCCCCTCTCCCTTGAGGAGAGAGGGCTAGGGTGAGGGTGAAAGCTACGCCACTGACCCCGAAAGCAATAATGTCACTATATTTCATCAATGACCTCTAGGGAAGGGGACGGGGGTTAGGTCGGGTACCTACGATGGGAAGCAACTCCCGCAGGTCGCTGATCTGGTAGTCTGGCGCGGGATACTTTGGGTCCAATTTCACTCCATGACGGTTCACCCACGCCGCCTTCATGCCCACGTCTCTTGCCCCCTGCACGTCGTCGTGCTGGGAGTCGCCGACGTACAGGCACTCCTCCGCCCTCACCTGCACCTCTTTGAGGATAAGGCGAAAGGCCCTGGCGTCCGGCTTGTATGCCCCCGCCTTCTCCGAGGAGACCACGCTATGAAAGCGCAGGCCGTGCAGCTTCATCAGCGGCGTCAGAGCGACGTTGTCCGCGTTGGACAGCAGGCCAATCTTCAGATGGTCGGCGGCGTACAGCCCGTTGACAACCTCCCTCGCCTCCGGGTACGCCTCCCGCCGGGCCTGGTCTCGCATGGAAAGGCGGATAGCGTGGTCGGCGTCGCCCTGGCCTAAATCACGGAAGACGCGCTGAAAGCACTCCCACCAGGCCTGTTCGTAGGTCTTGAAGGGGTAGCCAGCGGTGTACCGTTCCTCCCGGAAGGCCAGGTCAACGGGCCGCCACAGGTTCCAGAGCTGCTGGCCCGTGAGGGGCAGGCCCTGGGCCTGGCAGATCTCGTCAAAGGTCTTCACCCACAGCGCCGGGCTGTTGCGCACCAGCGTCTCGTACATATCAAAGACAACTGCGCCAAAGGCTGACATGGCAAGCTCCAAAGGCCGAGAATGAGAATAACGCCGCATCATACCAACATAGGGGCGGGTCTGAAACCCGCCCCTACTTCTTTACCGCCCCCTTCCCTTTATGGAAGGGGTAGGGGTGTTAGGTAACAGCCAGCCTCCGCACCGGCACACCGCGCGTCGCCAGGTACTCCTTCGCCTGCCCGATGGTGTACGCGCCGAAGTGGAAAATAGAGGCTGCCAGGACGGCGTCCGCCTCGCCCAGGGCCACGGCCTGGTAGAGGTGCTCCAGGGTACCCGCGCCGCCGCTGGCGACGACGGGCACCGAGACGGCCCTAGAGATGGCCCGTAGCAGCTCCAGGTCGTAGCCCTGCTGGGTGCCGTCGGCGTCCATGCTGTTCACCACAATCTCGCCGGCCCCCAGCTCCACGGCGCGCACCGCCCACTCCACGGCGTCCAGGCTGGTGGGCCTGCCGCCGCCGGCCCCCGTGTGGGTGCGCACGCCCCAGCGCGGTTCCCCCGCGCCACGGATGCGCGCCACGTCCATCCCCAGCACGATGCACTGGCTGCCGAAGGCCTCCGCCCCCTGGCGGATAAGCGCTGGGTTCTCCACCGCCGAGGTGTTGATGGACACCTTGTCCGCTCCCGCTTTGAGCATGAGGTTCATGTCCTCCACAGAGCGCAGACCGCCGCCGACGGTCAGAGGAATGAAGAGCTGGTCGGCGGTGCGGGCCACGACCTCCCGCATAATGCCCCGGTCTTGGGCCGAGGCGGTGATGTCGTAAAAGACAAGCTCATCGGCGCCGTCACGGTCGTAGGATGCAGCCATCTCCACGGGGTCGCCGGCGTCCCGGTGACTCAGGAACCGCACGCCCTTGACCACGCGGCCTGCGTCCACGTCCAGGCAGGGGATGATCCGTTTGGTGAGCATACCATCTAGCCTGTGGCACTCAGTTGTCTTCGCTGCCTGGCAAGGCGTAGCTGATACTGCGATTCAAGGTTCATCCAAATGTAGGCAGGGGTTTCAAGGGCGCGTTCCAGGTCCAGCGCTATATCCGCGGTGATTTCCCTTTTCCCTCGGCAGATTTCGCTCACGACCTGGGGAGGTCTCCCCATACGGCGAGCCAACTCTTTTTGTGTCAGCCCCCGTGCCTCCAATTCCTCTCTCAGATGTTCCCCTGGTGGGATGAGGGCATCAGTCTCTATCTGTTGTTTAGTCGCCATAGTGGTGGCTCACTTCTTTTATCAAAAGCGACCTCCCGTCACCCGACGGCTCAACAATGAGCCGCCAGCGTCCCGTCAAAGTGATGGACCATTCACCGGAGCGGTCTCCTGTCAAGGGATGTAAGCGAAGGTAACGCATCGCCTACAAACCGCTGAAGGTTTCCACAGCGAGGATTAGGTCAATCCGCTGGATGTATCGGTGACCGACTTCTTGCCCCCATGTACGGACCGCGACTGCCTTAGCTTGGTAGCAACGTTCAAGTTGCCTCTCGCGGAAATGTATGTACATTCAACGAAGAATGCGCAAGCCTATTTGGTCAGCACCATCAGGTAGTACTGGTCACTCAATTCCCGACGGAGGGAGACACGCAGGCCAGCCTCGCTTCCCAGGCGGCCCACCTCCTCTTCCCCAATGCGCTTCTCCTTTGGCGGACCATCGGCTTCGGCGGCGTCTGGACGCCAGTCAATGACGGCGCACCAGCCGGCCCGTCGCAGCGCGGCCACTACCTGCCTCATCAATTCGCCCCTGTCTGACGCCTTGTGCAACACCCAGGAGAGGACAACCCCCTCCATGCTGTTGGGTTCCAGGGGTAACGTTGCTCCATCCGCCTTGATGGCGACGACGTTGCCCAGGTGCACTTCGGCGACGCGCTTCCGCAGCGCCTCCATCACCCCTTCCTCCCAGTCCACGGCGTAGACCTTGCCATCCCACAGGAACTTGGCCAGGGGAATGGTGAAGAGCCCCGTCCCGCAGCCGATGTCCGCTACGGCCATGTAGGGGCGCAGCGGGACCAGGGACATAATGCGATGGACGTCCAGAGGCTCTCGCCTCTCCGATGCCAGTTGCCCCTGGACATTCTCCTCTGTGGCAGCCTGTGTCATGAAGAAACCTCCCAAGCCCTCCAACAGACGGTCGGCCATGCCCTCATGGCCTGGCGTGTCTGCTGATGTTGTGCGATACCGTCCCGTTTACGGGGCGGCCAAAGCTGCACTCTACCCGCCAAAGCGCGCCACCGCCTCCCGCAGGCGGATAGCCCCCTGATACAGGGCGCTGCCCAAAATGACCCCATCTACCCCAGTGGTGTCCAGGCGCGCCAGGTCTTCCAGAGAGCCAACACCTCCTGCGTAGATGATGTGCACGCCCTTCACCTTCATCAGCGCCGCGGCGGCAGCTACGTTAGGCCCGCGCAGGGTGCCGTCCGTAGACACGTCGGTGAAGACAAAGCGGCGCACGCCACTGCGGGCCATGCTGCGCACCAGGGCCTCCGCCTTCATGGAGGAGCCCTCGGTCCAGCCTTGAACGGCTACCATGCCGTCCCGGGCGTCCACGCCCACGATCACCGCATCACCCCCTAGCCTGGCGCACGCGGCGGCCACCAGTTCCGGGTCGCGCACGGCGGCGGTGCCGAAGACGACCCGGTGCACACCCGCCTCCAGCAGCGCCTCGGCCGTCTCCAGGCTGCGCACGCCTCCACCCACCTGCACCGGCACATCCACCCGTTTCAGGATGTCCTTGATAACCCCCAGGTGTTCCGGCTGGCCTGTGCGGGCCCCGTCCAGGTCCACCACGTGCAAGCGAAGCGCACCCGCCTGCTGCCAGGCCAGGGCTACAGCCACAGGGTCATCGCCGTACACCGTCTCTCGGCGGTAGTCCCCCTGGTACAGCCGCACGACCTTGCCATTGCGGATGTCTATGGCGGGTATGATCTCCACGGGTTCCGCCCTAACGACCAGAACTAGGTCTTGCCCCCTCCAGCACCATCAGCTTCATAAAGTTTTCGTACAGCCGCAGGCCAACTGGCCCGCTCTTCTCAGGATGGAACTGCGTGGCTACCAGGTTGCCGGCGGCCAGGGCGCTGCAAAAGGTGACGCCGTATTCGGTTGCGCCCAGGACCGCAGAGGCATCGGCTGGCTCTGCGTAGTAGCTATGGACGAAGTAGAAAAAGGAGCCGCTAGGCACATTCTGGAAGATAGGGTGCTCCTTCACCGGAACGACCTGGTTCCACCCCATGTGGGGGACCTTGAGCCCTGGGGCGAACCGTCGCACCTTGCCTTTGAGAATGCCTAAGCAGGGTCGGGGGTCCTCTTCCGAACTTTCTAGTAGCAACTGCAACCCCAGGCATACGCCGAAGAGGGGGGCGCCCTTGGCAGCCGCCTCCCGCAGCGGCTCCACAAGCCCCCGATGCTGAAGGGCGGCCATAGCTGAGCCTGAGGAGCCAACTCCAGGCAGGATGACGCCCCGCGCCCCTTGCACATCCTGGGGTCGTTGGGTCACCCAGGCAGGGAAGCCTATCTTGTCCAGGGCTTTGGCCACGCTACGGAGGTTCCCCGCGCCGTAGTCCACGATGACGACGCCTGTGTCCATGCTTCTTCTTTCCCCTTCCCTTGAGGGAAGGGGGACTATCTCAAAATGGTTCTTCACCCCAGCCTAAAGAGCCTGCCCTGAGCGGAGCCGAAGGGCTGAGGCATCATGCCGCCCCTTAAGGGGGCGGTGCCAAGAAAGGTTTTTGAGATAGTTACTAAGGGGGTTAGGTAACCTCCTCCCCCGTCAGCAGCTCCCTGGGCAGCGCCCGGTCCTCGTAACGAGCCAACATAAACACCAGGTCAGAGAGGCGGTTCAGGTAGCGCAGCACCTCTGGGTTCACCAGCAGGTCCGCCTCCTTCAACTCCACGGCTCGCCTTTCGGAGCGGCGCAGGATCGCGCGCGCCACGTCCATGGCCGCCGAGGCCGCCGAGGCCCCGGGGATGACAAAAGAGGGGGGCAACCGCACCGCTTCATCCAATTCGTCTATGGTCCGTTCAAGGCGTTCCACCATCTCCGCCGTGACAATGGAGAAGTGGCGGCGCAGGTTCTCGTACTGCGCAGGGGAAGTGGCAAGCTCGGCCCCTACGGTGAACAGCTCCCGCTGCACCTGCTTCAGGACCGCCTTTACCCTAGAGTCCTGGGACAGCGCCCGGGCCAGCCCCAGGGCAGAGTTGGCCTCGTCGGTGGTGCCGTAGGCCTCGCACCGCAGGTCCGCCTTAGAGACGCGCCCGCCATACAGCAGGCCCGTCTCCCCCGTGTCTCCCCCCCGCGTGTAGATCTTCACCATGGAACACCATTATAGCACGGGACCCTCATCCCTCTGCCGTCAATAAGGGTAGAAAAGACAGGAGGCCGTGGTCTACTCTATTCCCATGCCCACCACGCGCATCAGGGTACGCGTCCAGCCCCGGGCCAAGGTCAACCAGGTCCTGGGCATGGCTAATGGCGTGCTGCAAGTGCGCATCGCCGCGCCACCCATTGAGGGCCAGGCCAACAACGCCTTGGAGGAGTTTCTGGCCGAGCGGCTGGATATGCCCCAACGCCAGGTGCGCGTAGTACGGGGTGCGGCTTCCCGCAGCAAGCTCGTAGAGCTGGAAGGGATGTCCGAGGAAGAGGCCTTGCGGAGGCTGGGGCAGTCCTGACTTGTCGGGACTACGCCACCACACGGAGCAGGACATTCTGGACAATGATGACAATAATCATGGCAATCACGGGGCTCAGATCCAGCGTCCCGAAGGAGGGCACAAAGCGTCTTATGGGGGCCAGAATAGGTTCAGTGACCAGGTAGACCAATTGCGCCAGGGGGTTGTTGCGCTGCGCGGGGAACCAGCTGAGGATCACTCTCGCGAAGATGGCGATGTAAAAGAAGGTCCCCAAAAATCCGATAATCCCACTCACTTCTGTTCCCCCAGTCGCTTGGACTTCTCGTAGGCGGCAGCCACCGCCCGCAAAATGGTGGCCCGAAAGCCCCCCTCCTCCAAGGCCCGCAGGGCCTCCGCCGTGGTGCCCCCTGGGGAGGTGACCATATCCCGCAGCTCCGCCGGATGCTTGCCCGTTTCCTGGGCTAGGCGCGCGCTGCCCAGCACCGTCTGAATGGCCAAGGTCCGCGCCATGTCCCGGGACATGCCCATGTAGACGCCAGCGTCAATGAGGCTCTCCAGGAAAAGGAACACGTAGGCCGGGCCACTGGCGCTGAGGGCCGTCGCCATGTCCAGGTACCTCTCGTCGTACACCTCCATCTCTTCACCCAGGGTGCGCAGGATGGAGGCGGTGGCCCCACGGTACGCCGGCGGGACATCCCTATTGGCCAGCCACAGGCTCATGCCCGCGCCGATCTGCGCCGGCGTGTTGGGCATCACCCGGACGATGGCCGCGTGTCGCAGACCGCCGGCCAGCGTCTCCATCCGGGCGCCCGCAATGATGGAGAGGACTGCCTGCTCCTTGCGGAGGCCTCCCGATAGCTCCGCCATCACCTCCGTGAGGTTCTGAGGCTTGATGGCCAGCACGATCAGGTCGCCGTAGCGCGCGGCCTCTCTGTTGTCGGCGGTGGTCTGGACGCCATGCTCCTTGGACAGGGAGCGCCGCCGGGCCTCCACCGGCTCACCAATGCACACCTCCTTCGGTGCGGCAATGCCTTTTACCAGGATGCCACGCAGTATAGCCTCGGCCATGACGCCGCCGCCGATGAAGGAGATGTTCATGAAAGCTGACTCATAGGGAAAGGCCTTTGGGACATTATAGCATGGGGTAGCAGGGCGCCCGTCTGTTGCCCTACTTTGGACGAACCGATACAGGAACCGCGAGCGTCTCGCTGAAAGAGCCGCTGGTCGCCGTGATGTTGAGGGTGAACCGAGCCGGTAGCTCGTCGGGTTTCTCTGACGATAGATCAAAGTAGGCTACATGGAAGTTGCTGGCCCTGCCAGCATCGACGTCGGCCTGACTGGCGAACGGACGGAGCAAGAGGGAGCTCGGACCCATCACGTTCAGACCGGGTGGCACGCCAGTGACCGAAAGTTGCAATGTTCCAGTCATTTCAGCACGTCGAAAGATGTTGATGGCGAACCCCACAGGTTCTAGCCGCTCGCGCCCAGGCTCGGTAGAAGAACGAGTGACTATGCTAAGTCGAAGGGCTAGGGCTGAAGGGGCAAGCAGGATCCCGGTCCACTCCACAAAACCCGTGGCCGTGGCTCCCTGACCATCATTGGTAGTTATCGTCAACAGCACCTCTAGCCTCCCCGGATCGCCTCCAGGAATGGTGACCACAGGGCCGTGCATAACAGCAAGAAAGCCCTCGTTCCGTAAGGACCATTCATAGCTAAAAACCTCCCCGTCCTCGTACCTGCTTGAACTGGCATCCAACGTAATGGGCTGGCCAACGCGTGCTATCCCATCCGAGGGGTCGGTCACGTAGCTCGCTATCGGCGCCGCCTTCACCGGGCCAATTCTCGCAGGAGGGGCTAGGGGTGCCGATCCCTGGACGATTCTCACATGCGCCCGAGAGACGTATGTGCCGACCGGGTCCACTTGACCGCGACGAGTCTCCTCTACCCCATAGACTTCCAAGACGTATTCACCTGGTGGTGCCGTTGCCGAAGTCTGAAGGATCATGGTTGGTGGGCCCCCGGAGGGGAAAGAGGGGAGACTGAAAACAGCGGTTACTCCTTCCGGCAAATTATCATTAAATAGTCTGAACTCGAATCCTGTATCGGATCGTACTGTCTCATTGATCCTGATGGCCAATGTTGCTGCGCTGCCTTGAACGATGGTAACCTCTGAAGGCTCGATACGAAAGGAAAACGCTCCCTCACATAATGCCCCCATAGCTATGCCGGAGGCAAGGGCGAGCAGAAAGACTCTCACTGTCTGCACGGGTGCGGAGAAACCAGAATTGCGGCGCATCGGATGCTCCTCACCAGGTAAGGCACAAAGGATACAGGTCCGATAAACCTCTAAACAGATATTTCAGCGATCGCCCTCTCCGTCCCCACGCCGATGGCAACGCTGTACGTGCCGTCAGCCAAATACAGGTTGTCGCCGAAGTGAGGTTCAATGACCCGGTGGTTGGCCAGCAGGCACGCCCGCACATCTGGCAGCCCTCTGGGGGTAGCTATCCCCGGTCCCGTGATGGTCACCTGGGGCGTCAGACTCTTCACCTCAGCGCCGCTGCGCCGGTGCCCCCGCCTGCATCACCTGGAGGCTTACGCTGGGGCCGACCCTCACCATCACCCTGTAGGAGGCTGTCTCTGTCGTCTGCTCCGTCCATTCCGACGATAATGCCGTTGACGTAGCGACAGAAGCGGCGGGCGTCGCTGTAGGCGCTGGCCCTGGTGAGGTACACGCCGCCAGAGCCAGCAGCACAGCGCTAGCCACAGATAGGACTCTAACCATCTTCGTCACCCCCTCTGCCTCAAGCTGTCTCACTCTGCGAGTGCTTGCGAAACGGGAGGTGCTCTCCCCATTGAGCTACAGCCCCATGGCCGGGGCCAAGCCCAGGAGAGGGTCGAGTGAGCGCGTACCCCGGCCACACGTGGAACTGAATCGCTGCTGACGCGATGGTCAACAGCCCAGTGGTAGACCGACCTAGCCGTTGCAAGTATTGGGCACGATGAAGTCTGGGGTTAGCCCAGCCTGAAACGCCTGCAACTCTTGCCCGAGTCCTGGCCCATCCCCTGGCCAGTTTGGCTGTTGGGCGAATGCGGCTGTCGTCTGTCCCCAGCCTGGACCTGCGACGGCGGAAAGAGACTCACCAACACAACCTTGGTTGGCGGGTTCAGCTGCCAGGACTAAACCTGCCGTGGCCAAGACGAGGAGACCGGAGATGAGAGCGGCAACAAACAGACTGCGCATTTCTTTCCTCCTTAGCTTTGAGCCCTTCTGAGTGGGATGAGACCATTGTCGGCACTCCGTTGGAGGGATACATCGGGAGTTCTCCCTATTTTTCGCAGCCCTGTGGGTGGGAAGGAGCAGACAGTCGGGAGGGGGCGTATCAGATCACCTTCTCCGTCCGAAGCTGCGCCTGCGGTATGACAAAAGAGGGGCCGACTCGCTGAGTCCGCCCCTCTTTGTGGGTAGGAGAGCCTTACGCTCCAGAGGCCTTCTTTGCCGCCTCTTTCACCGCATCGTAGTTTGGCTCCTCCAGCAGATCAGGCACGTACTGCACGTGCCGGACCACATCAGTGGCGTCCACCACGAAGACGGAGCGCGCCAGCAGACGGTTCTCCTTTACCAGGACGCCATAATCCGTGCCGAAGGTAGAGTCGTCGCGGTAGGCCGAGGCGGTCTTGATGTTCTTGACGTCGGCGGCGCCGCACCAGCGGGCCTGGGCGAAGGGCAAGTCCTTGCTCACCACCACCACTTCCACGTTGGGTAGCTCTTTGGCGATGTCGTTCAGCCGCTTGCTTTCCCGGTCGCACACGCCGGTGTCCAGGGACACCACGGCGGCGATGATTCTGGTCTTACCATGGGAACCTTCCAGAGTCACGGTCTGGTTGTTAGCCCCTGGCAAGCTAAAGCCGGGGGCTTTCTGGCCCACCTTGACTTCGTTGCCCAGGAGGGTGAGGGGGTTTGTGCGTACTTTATAGACGCCGCTGCGTTCTGTTGCTGCCATTGGTGAATCTCCTTTTGGGTGTGAATGCTATTATCGTTGGTGCGATTGCATCAGTCAATGGCATGTACGCTTCATGGTAAAGATAGGGAAGTTGCCCCTCATTTTCCCTTGCGAGTCATAACGCGGCGGGCCGCCCTCTCCACGTCGGCGGCGGTCAGGCCGTACTTGGCGAGAAGCTGCGCCGGCGCCCCCGATTCGGCGTACCGGTGCAGCGCCACCATCTCCACTGGCGCCGGATACCCCTGGGCCACTACCGATGCCACCATGCTGCCCAGGCCGCCATTGATGTAGTGCTCCTCCGCCGTTACTATGGCCCCCGTCTCCCGCGCAGCCTGGAGGATGGCCTCTCTGTCCAGCGGTTGGAGGGTGGCGACGTTCAGGACGCGTGCCTGGACACCCGTCCTGGCCAGGGTTTCCGCAGCCTCCAGGGCGGCGGCCACCATGATCCCGCAGGCGATCAGGGTAAGGTCCAACCCCTGGCGCATGACCTCCGCCCTGCCCAGGCGGAAGGAGGAGCCATCGGCGTGCAAGACCGGCGTGGCCAGACGGGAGAGGCGCAGGTAGAAGGGGCCTCGCTCCTTTGCAGCGACGCGCACCGCCTGGGCCGTCTCAGGGCCGTCAGACGGGACGATGACGTGGAAGCCTGGCAGCGCGCACATGAGCGCGATGTCCTCAATGGCCTGGGCGGAGACGCCGTCCTCGCCCACGGTGATGCCGGAGTGGCTGCCGATGATCTTGACGTTCGCCCCCGTCTGGGCAATGCCCACCCGGATCTGGTCATAGGGCCGCCCAGTGCCAAACACGGCAAAGGTGTTGGCAAAGGGTATCTTGCCGCTAAAGGCAAGGCCCGCCGCTATGCTCATCATGTTCTGCTCGGCAGGCCCCAGATCAAAGAAGCGGGCAGGAAACTCCCTGCCAAAGAGGTAGGCAAAGGTGGAGACGTTCAGGTCTCCACCCACCGCCACAATGTCCGGGTTCTCCTTGCCCAGGGCCAGAAGGGTCTGGCCGAAGACCTCCCGTGTGACTGCCGCTGCGCGGGTTACCATGCTTGGTTGCACCTATCCTTCTGGCATCAGGCCGGTCCACTCGGCGATCTTGGCCTCGGGGAAACCCAACTCCTTCATGGCGGCGCTGGCCTCTGCTCTGGAGAAACCCACCTCGCCAAGGGCCTGGGCAAGCTGCTCCTTTGTAGGGGCGCGCCCGTGAAAGGCGGGGTTGTTCTCCATAAAGCTGACGCCCTTGCCCTTGGTGGTCCTGGCGATGATGACGGTGGGTTGGCCTTCGGTCTCCTGGGCCTGGCGCAGGGCGCGGAGGAGGGCGGGGAAGCTATGGCCGTCTATCTCCAGCACCCGCCAGCCAAAGGCTCGCCACTTGGCGTCAAGCGGCTCCAGCTCCATGACCTCCCTGGTGAAGCGGTCGTTCTGAATCCTGTTGCGGTCCACGATGGCCGTGAGGGTGTCCACCTTATAGTGGGCAGCCGACATCGCCGCCTCCCACACCTGGCCTTCGTCGCACTCGCCATCGCCTAAAAGGACATAGGTGCGATAACTGCGGCCATCCAGCCGACCGGCCAGGGCAACGCCAACGCCAAAGGAGAGGCCCTGCCCCAGGGAGCCGGAGGACATCTCTACGCCGGGGGTGCCCATCTTGGCGTGACCCTGGAGGTGGCTGCCCAGCTTGCGGAAGGTGCTCAGGTCCGCCTTGGGGAAATAGCCCCGGTGGGCAAGAACGGTGTACAGGCCGGGGCAGGCGTGGCCCTTGCTGAGAATCAGGCGGTCGCGGTCGCCCCAGGCGGGGTTCCTGGGATCGTGGCGCAGGACACACCAGTAAAGGGCGACAAGGATGTCCGCCTCCGAAAGGGAACCGCCTGGATGGCCGCTGCCGGCCTCGGTGATGGAAAGCAGGATGTCCCTGCGCACCGCCCGGGCGATCTCCCGTAGCTGGCGGTAGTTCGGTGATGGGGTAGTAGGCGTCCCGTGGGATGAAGCCTTTACGGGTGAGGGGGAGCGCTGCGCCCCCCTGGCGTCGGATGTGACGGAGACCATGGCACCTCCTTCAGCAGTGCACCGATTATAGCAACGCACTGAAGGGGGTGTCCATGCGGGAGAAGGAGACCTTACGAGCCAAAAGTATGCTGACCATCTGTCACTTGGCCTATCAGCTTAGTGTGGTAATGGCCACTTCGTTCCTCACCCATGAGTTCCCGGTCGTAGCATACCCCACCATACCCAAGCACTCCTCAAAGGTGGGCCGCAAATCGCGGCCCACCTTCTCCTTGACCCTCCTCTTGCCGCACTGGTACACTGGGCTTGCGCTTCAGGCGGGCGGTTAGCTCAGTTGGTTAGAGCGTCGCGTTGACATCGCGGAGGTCGTTGGTTCGAATCCATCACCGCCCACACCCTGGATAAGAGGTAAAACTTTCTTGCTCACCTTCGTCTTGGGGCCCGCGTTGTTGGCTTCGAGATTGGGCATGATGGCATGGACGATATCGGGGGCGTTCTCAAACACGCCCAGCCGAATCCTCTTCTGGCCCAGGTGGCCGCTACCATCACAACAGTGCTAACGCCGCGCGGACGCGGATGAAAACCTTGGAAGTCCGCTGGACCATCCTGCGGCGGCGACCGAACAATGGCAGCCCAGATCCCTCCTGACAGGTCTGTACTGCTCTTTGTTTGTTTTTCTTAGCTAGTGGAAGAGCGACATCCTTCCGCCGTGAGGATGTCGCTCTTCCACTCTATTCCTGGCGGGCCATGGCCAAGACCTGTTCTCTGGTGATCTGCATCCGGTGTACCTCACGGGCATGGCGCTGAGCTTGGCGCACCAGATCGCCATCGTCCCGGCCCTTGATCACGACTCCGCATTCACAGGTGAATACCTTAGCCATTGCCCATTCCTCCTGTAGCCCGTGTAGAACAGTCTACGCCTTTCCAGCGGCTAGCGCCTTCACATCTGCTGTGGTCAGGCCATTGCCGCCGATGCCCCAGTCGCCACTCTTGACCTCTTCAACAACGACCCAGGTGACGGGGCGCAAGTTCTCCCCTGAGATAGACACCATCGTGTCTGCCAACCTCCTTATGATATCGCGCTTCTGGCCCTCAGTGAATACACCCTCGATCAGCTTGACTTGGATGAGCGGCATAGCGGACTCC
This sequence comes from Chloroflexota bacterium, assembly GCA_016179765.1. GTDB lineage: Bacteria > Chloroflexota > Dehalococcoidia > Lucifugimonadales > JACPCL1 > JACPCL1. Next base: position 157,173 of record JACPCL010000029.1, on the reverse strand, counting down.
TTTCCACTTCATTACTTGTGTTGCTTCAGATTGATCCCCGTTGCTTGGCAGGTGTCTGGACAAGGCAACGCGCAGACCGGTGAGGTTTCCCATACCGCGGGCAAGGGCACTTAGGTCGCCCGCAGCACGATCAGGAGCACCATCGCCACCATCAGCGTCTGTTCCGCCAGCACTGCCATCTTCAGCGTGATCCAGTTCGCAAAATAGCCGAAGAAGACTATCTGCGAGAGGACATACAGCAACAGCGCTTCTGGGGACACCAAGACGCTGTCTCGTGCCCGTGCCCAAAGCCAGAGGCCAATACCAAGGAACATGACGTGCGCCACCACGTACAGGGCCTTGGGCAGAGCATCCAGGAACCTTCCGAGTGGTAACCGATTTCCTCCAGTCATAGCGAACCTCCTTTCTTCTTGTCGGGGTTAACTCTCCATGTCACAATACGCTAGGCTTGTTGGCACAAACTTGGAAATTTCTTGGGTGGTTTGCTGAGTGTCCACGCGTGTGTACGTAACGGGGCGGATGTACATCGAAAGTGGTGGGAGGCTTTTCGATGAGCAACAATTTCCTGGTCGCCAGAGCCGGCTCCTTTTCGCCTACCTCGTCTGCCACCGTCAGCGGCCCATGACGCGTGATGAGCTAGCCGATGCTCTTTGGCCGGAGACGCTCCCTTCAGCCTGGGAAACGGCGCTGAACGCCCTCATCAGTAAGCTGCGGAGACTCTTGAAACGAGTAGGGCCGTCGGCTGCGATGACGTTAACCGGCGCCTCCGGAGGCTATCTCCTGCAGGTCGGCGATGACACCTGGATCGATCGGGAGGCCGCAGCGGAGGCGATTGATTTGGCGGAGGGAATGCTGCGTTCCAACGACTGGAAAGGCGCGTGGGGCCCAAGCAATATTGCCGCTATCACGGCGCGCCAGCCGTTTCTCGGTGGGGAGGAAGGCGAGTGGATCAGCCGCGAGCGTGCTAGGCTGCAGAGCATACTCTTGCGGGCGCTTGACTGCCTGTCAGAAATATGGTTGCTCAATGGAGAGCCCTCTCTGGCTCTAGGCGCAGCTCGCGAAAGCGTTGCGCTGGAGCCTTATCGTGAAACGGGCTACCAACGGCTCATGCGTATTCAGGCTACGTTGGGAAACCGCGCTGAAGCATTGCGTGTCTATGAAAGTTGTCGCGTGCTCTTCGCAACAGAGCTAGGTACAGACCCTTCGCCTGAAACCCAGAAGGTTTATGAAGACTTACTAGGCTCCTCTTAGAGCCTGTCCCTTCGGCAGGCTCAGGGCAGCCTCTTGGTAAGCCGAAGCCTCTTTCTTCACCTCACCCCTGTAGTCCCCCTCTGCGTCGCGGAGAGGGGGACTTTGGATATGTAAAGATGTGTACTGCGGCAAAGCCGCAGCACACATCTTTACCACTTTATCCTCCTATCAGGCTAGAGGGGGACCTTCCACCTCACAAGGTGGGGAGATAGTTTTCTCAACAATTGCGAATCAGAATACGCTCATCACAGCACACAATTTCCTTTTCTGCACGTAAACCTGGATTTTACGCCAGGCTCATGCTATGATTCAGCGCACCAGACGCCGGGGTGTTTCGTAACAGGACTGCAACACCACGCTCTTGCTGCCAGGCCCACTTCGGCATATCCTCCTGTCGCCCATTCAGTTCCCCATGCATCCCTCAGGAGTTGGCAATGCTTGACCTCTTGGTTCGCGGCGGATTGATCATAGACGGTACGGGCAGCCCCGGTTTTTACGGCGCCGTCGGCGTGGAGGGTGAAGAGGTCCGCATCCTGCGCGGCGATCTCACCGGCATGGAGGCGGCGCGAGTCATTGACGCCACGGGCCACGTGGTCTGCCCCGGCTTCATTGACGTCCACTCCCACGGCGGCATGACCATCATGAAGGAGCCACGGCATGAGCCGAAGGTCCGCCAAGGGGTCACCACCGAGCTTATCGGCATAGATGGCAACTCCGTGGCCCCCTTCAAGACCCGGGAGGAGCTCCACCGCTTCATCTGGCTGGACTCCGGCCTCAACGACTACCCCCCTATGCCCGCCGACTGGCTCACCGTGGCCCAGTTGCTGGCAAAGTTTGACCACCGGGGGGCGGTGAACATCGCCTACATCCTGGGCAACTCCCCCGTGCGCATCTGGTCTGTGGGGTGGAAGAACCGGCTCGCCACCAGGCCAGAGCTAGAGGACATGAAGGCCGTGGTGCGCGAGGCCATGGAGGAGGGGGCCTTCGGCCTCTCCACCGGGCTGGACTACCCGCCGGGGTCCTTTGCCGACACCAATGAGCTCATTGAGCTTTCCAAGGTTGCCGCCGCCATGGGCGGCTTCTACCACACTCATACCCGCGGCAGCCTGCGCGCTCAGGGCCTCCTGGCCCCCTGGGAGGAGGCCCTGGAGATCGGCCGCAAGAGCGGCATCCCTGTGCATCTGACCCACTACCGGCAGAGCGCCGAGGGGATAGGCAGCCACCTGGACTACTTGGGCCTGGTGGAGAAGGCCCGAGACGAGGGCATGGACGTCACCTTTGACTGCTACACCTACGTCTACTCCAGCACTCGCGCCCTGGGCTTCCCCCACTGGACCATGGACGGCGGCCCCGAGCGTGTCGTAGAGGTCCTGACCAACGCCGACGAGCGGGCCATCCTGAAGCGGGAGATGAGCGCCTCCCCCCGCAACTTCCGCGAGGGCTGGCTCACCAACTTCCAGAAGCCTCACAACAAGCAGTACGAAGGCAAGTCCGTGGCGGAGATCGCTGCCTTGCGGGGCCAGGAGCCCCTGGACGCCTTCCTGGACCTGGTCTTGGAGGAGAACCTGGGCCTGACCACCGTAGGCCTGGGCACCAACCCCCAGACTTTGCCAGACTTCGTCTCTCACCCCTACGGCATGTACGGCAGCGATGCCATCCTCTTCGGCGATTTCCCTAGCCCACGCACTTACGGTTGTTTCCCCGTGGTGCTGGCTGAGTTCGTCCGCGCAGAGAAGCACCTTAAGCTGCCCGAGGCCATCCGCAAGATGACCTCCTTCCCTGCCCAGCGCCTGGGCCTCAACCATCGCGGCATTCTGCGGGACGGCTTCAAGGCAGACATCGTCGTCTTCAACCCGCAGACCGTTAAAGCCCCCGCCACCCGCTGGGAGCCCAAACAGTACCCCATCGGCATCCCCTACGTCATCGTCAACGGCGTACCGGTGGTGGACAACGGCATCCACACGGGCGCCACGCCCGGTCGCGGTCTGAGACATGGGAAAGACTAACCGACGCCTCAGCAAAAGCAAAGTGAGACCCTATGCAAGCCCAACGGGTTGACACCATCATCCACGGCGGCACGGTCGTTACAGCCACCTCCGCGTTTCTTGCCAGCGTCGCCATCAAGGGCGAGCGCATCGCCGCCGTCGGCCCGCGGGAGCTGATGCCCCCCGCCGACCGCTCCATTGACGCCACCGGCAAGTTCCTGCTCCCTGGCCTCATAGACTGTCACGTCCACCTGCGGCCCGCGGGCGGCGACGACTGGAGCGTTGGCCCCAGGGCTGCCGCCCACGCCGGCCTCACCACCATCATCCCCTTCCAAGGCTACAACAGAGACACCCAGGAGACCCTTCCTCAGGCCATCGCCCGCCTCAAGGCGGAGGCAGAGCGTACCTCCGTGGTGGACTTCGGCCTTCACTTCATCCTGGGCAACACCCCCTACATCCTGAACGGCCTGCCCGAGGCCATGGGCCTAGGCGTTACCTCTTACAAGATGTTCATGACCTACGACAACCGCTCCCCCGACTCCCTCATCGCCCGGGTCATGGAGATCGTTGGCTCCCATGGCGGCGTCATGCAGCTCCACTGCGAGAATGGCGAGGTCATTGAGCACCTCATGAATAAGGCTCAGGCCGAGGGTCGCGTCAAGCCCACCGACTTCCCCGCTACCTGCCCCCCCTGGGCCGAGGCGGAGGCCATCAACCGCGCATGTCTGCTAGGGGCCATGACCAACTGCCCCACCTACGTCGTCCACTTGAGCACCCGGCTCGGCCTGGAGCGCATTATGCAGGCCCAGAGCCAGGGGCAGCGTGTCTGGACCGAGACCTGTCCCCAGTACCTCCTTCTGGACGAAGGAGAGATGGAGCGCCTGGGCCCCCTGGCCAAGATCGGCCCGCCCCTGCGCTCCAAAGACCACCTGAACCAGGAAGCCATGTGGTGGGGCAGCCAGCACGGCTACATCGCCTGCGTCGCCAGCGACCACGCCCCCGCCCTGCGAGAGGCCAAGGAGCCTGGCTGGAAGAACATCTTCCGCAACGAGCAGGGCCAACCCATCCCCTTCGGCGCCCCCTCCCTGGAGACCCTGGCGCCCCTGGCCTACGGCGAAGGCGTCGCAAAACGGGGCTACCCCATCTGGTGGCTGGCACGCGTCCTTTCCGAAAACCCGGCCCGCATCTTTGGCCTCTACCCCCGCAAAGGCGCCATCCAGCCCGGCTCCGACGCCGACCTGTGCATCTGGGACCCCCAGACCGAGCGCACCATTACCGCCCAGGAGCACCACAGCACCACCGGCTATACTCCCTACGAAGGCTGGAAGGTGAAGGGCCGCCCCTGGATGACCCTGCTGCGCGGCAAGGTGCTCCTGAACCCCCAGGGCCGCCTGGAGCAGCAGCCGGGCTACGGCAAGTTTCTCCCAGAGAGTGGCCTTACCCCACCCATCGCGGGGCGTGTGACCTGAGACCAGGCGCTATTCCCCTGAGCGCAAGCAAGGCAGCAACCGTGGGGCTCAATGTCTTACCATGAGAATAGCCTCCTTCCCCCTTGCAGGGGAGGATTGAGGTGGGGGGTACACCCCCATTCCTTCGCTTCCGCTCAGGACAGGCTCTAACCTTCCCCCCCTCAAGGGGGAAGGAATCCCGACTGGTCGGGGCCATTCTCATCCTTCTCAGGTGTCTCACAAGAGTGGGACATGAAGGATTCGGAGCAAAGTGGGAACCAAAACCTTGGTAGCAACGTCACGCAGCGATAAAACAGAAAGGAAGGTGTACCATGGTTGACTATCTGGATAAGCTCTCTCAGTTCGTGGCAGACACAGACTACGAGGACCTCAGCCCCGCGGCGGTGGCCGCCACCAAGGATGTCATCCTAGACACTATTGGCGCTATCGTGGCGGGCAGCGAGCTGCCGGAGAACGCCAAGCTGGCCCGTACTGTGGTGCAGCGCTCCGGGCCAGCCGCCGCCACTATCATGGGCCACCCCCTGAAGGCGGAGCCTATGCTGGCCACCCTGGTCAACGCCACCGCCGGCGTCGCCCTGGAGATGGACGAAGGCAACCGCTTCGGCGGCGGCCACCCCTCTATCCACGTCACGCCAGGGGCCATCGCCGTAGCCGAGGAGATGGGCGCCAGCGGCCAGCAACTCATTGAGGCCGTCCTCGTCGGCTACGAGGTCTCCACCCGCATTGGCAGGGCCACCAAGACCCGCTTCAACGTCCACTCCCACGGCCACTGGGGCACCTTCGCCACAGCGGCGGCGGTCGCCAAGCTCAAGGGGTACAACGCCAAGGCGGTGAGGGGCGTCATCAACGTGGCCACCGGCATGAGCCCCGCCAATTCCTGGACCGCCGCCTTCAAGGGCGCTACCGTCCGCAACCTCTACCCTGGCCGCTCCGGTCTCATGGGCATCCTGGCCTCCCATGCCTACGAGTGCGGCTTCACCGGCGTAGACGACGCCCCCGCCGACCTCTTTGGCATCATCCTGGGCGAGGGCTTTGACCGTGACCTGGCCGTGGAGGGCCTGGGCAGCGACGAGTACCGCATCCAGCAGAACTACTTCAAGTTCTACGCCTGCTGCCGCATCAACCACCCCTCCCTGGACGCCATCCTTAGCATCCAGGAGCGGGAGCCCTTCGCCCCAGAAGAGGTGGAGTCCATTGACCTGACCACCCGCACTATGCTCCAGGGCATGTTGGGCGACTACCCCAAGACCATGCTCGCCGCCAAGTTCAACGTCCCTTACGCCGTGGCCGCCACCGCTGTTCGCGGCACCGCCAACGTCACCTCCTTCTACGACGACGCCCGCGCCGACGCCCGCATCAAGGCCATGGTCCCCAAAGTACACATCCACCTGGACCCCTCCATCCCACAAAACGGCCCCTTGGTGGAGGCGGCGGTCCGCCTGAAAAATGGCCGCGTCCTCAAAGAGACGACCCTCACGGTTCGGGGCGACCACGGCAACCGCATGCCCAGACAGGCCATCCTAGACAAGTTTCACTTCCTGAATGACCACATCCTAGGGAAAGAGCGGGCCAGCCAGGTCATCACCACCACCGAGCGCCTGGACCAACTTGACGACGTCCGTGCCCTCACCAGGCTGGTAGGAGAATAGGGGGCCGCCATGGAAGACACCTCCCTCCGGGATGCTATCTACACCCAGCGAGCCATCCGTCACTTCTCGGACAGGCCCATCTCCGACGAGGCCGTCCAGACCATATGCTGGGGAGTCACGAGGGGGATGGGCCGGTGAAAGAAGGACCAGCGCCTGTTGGGGGAGAGCAACTTGCCTTGAGAGCCATCCTTGATGGCGTTTGGGCGCTCTGCGCTACCCTTCGCTGGCGCGGGCCACTGCGGGCTGGGGCTGATAGGGGCAGGTAGGGTCGGCGGCCAGGTAGTCGCCGGTGCAGGCGTAGGCGCGGGCGCGGCACCCGCCACACACCTCGTTATAGGGGCAGAGGCCGCACTTGCCCCTCAGGGCGCCCTTGTCCCGCAGGGCGCGGAAGACGGGGTGGCCCTGGTAGGTCTCTACCAGGTGGCCGGCCCGCACGTTGCCGCAGGGGATGGGCAAAAACCCGCTGGGGAACACCTCGCCGACGTGGGAGATGAAGCAGACGCCGTTGCCGTCGTTGGAGGAGGGGAGGGCATCGGCCGGCTCCCCACGGGCGTCTGCCTCCTGGATGACCACCCGCCGGTAGGGCTGGCCCAGGGTGGTCCTCACTCTGAAGGGGGCCTGGCGGCTAAGGTGGTACATCCAGCGGAACACCTCCTCGTGCTCCTCTGGGGAGAGCATCTCCCCGGCTGCGGCGCGGCCCATGGGCACCAGGAAAAAGACGTCCCACTGGGTGGCGCCAGACTCTCCGACGATGCCCGCCAGATCCTGGAGTTGCGATGCGTTCCACCGGCTGACGGTGGTGTTGAGCTGGACGGTGAGGCCGGCCTGCCGGGCGGCCTGGACCGCTAAAAGGGTGCGCTGAAAGGAGCCAGGGACGCCGCGGAAGCCGTCGTGCACCTGGGGGGTGGCTCCATCCAGGCTCAAGGAGATGTGCCTTACCCCCGCGTCGTAGGCCCGGGCCAGGTTCTTGGGGGTGACCAGGGCGGTGACGCTGGGGGAGAGGGAGGTGTGGAGGCCGTGGGAGACGGCGTAGGCGGCCAGGTCAAAGAGGTCTCGCCGCATCAGGGGGTCGCCGCCAGAGATGACCAGGATGGGCGCGGGCTGGAAGCGGCAGACCTGGTCCACCAGGGCGTATCCCTCCTGGGTGGTGAGCTCCAGGGGGTGACGCTTGGGCTGCGCCTGGGCGCGGCAGTGGCGGCAGGCCAGGGCGCAGGCCTTGGTGATCTCCCAGAAGACGACGGCGGGGGCCTGGTGGTAGTTTATGGGACGACGATAGGGTGCGCTATTCATGCAAGGCCTTCCCGACGGTGGCCAACTCCAGGTCCGTCAGGTAGCAGGCGGGGTCTGGCGCCCAGGGGTTGCCGGTGGCCGTCTCCGCCCGCACCCGCAGGTTGCCGTTGCACAGAGGGAGGGCGGGGCAGGCGGCGCACCGCCCCTCCAGTGGGCGGGGGCGGGCCTTCAGGCCGGCCATGATGGGGTGGGTCGTATCCTCCCAGATAGCGCCAAAAGGCCGCTCCTTCACGTTGCCAAAGGAGCGGTGGTGGGAGAACTGGTCGGCGTGCACGTCCCCCTTGGGGCCGATGGCGCTGATGCCGATGCCTGATGAGTTGCCTCCGTTGCGCCGCAGGGCAGGTCTCACGCTATCCCATTGTTGAGGTCTCTCTCGCATCAGCCGCAGGGCCAGGTAAGCGGCGTCGGTGTGGTTATCCACCGTCAGCACTTCGGTGTCCAGGCCAAGCTTATGCAGGCGCTCCGTGCGCTCCAGGCACAGGTCTACCGCCTCCCGTGTCTGGTCCGGCGTTAGTTCGGCCCGGTCCTTGATGCGCGCCCCGCGCCCGGCGTAGGCCAAATGGTAGACGCACAGACGGGGGATGCGCTCCTGCTCCACCAGGTCAAAGACCTGGCCCAGGGAGGCGGCGTTGTAGCTGGTGAGGGTGAAGCGCAGGCTGACCCGGAACCCCTGTGCCAGCCCGTTGCGGATGCCTTCCAGGGCCTGGGCATAGGCGCCCTTGGCGCCCCTGAACTTGTCGTTGATGGCCTGGGGGCCGTCAATGGAGATACCGATGTAGGAGAGGCCGGCCTGGCGCAACTCCTGGGCCACTCCCTGGGTGATCAGGGTGCCGTTGGTGGAGAGCCCCACCCGCAGCCCGCGGGAGACGGCGTGCTGGATCAGGGGGAGAATGTCCGGGCGGCTGAGTGGCTCTCCTCCGGAGAGCAGGAGCATGGGGGTTCCGTACTGGGCGATCTGGTCCAGCACCCGAAGGCCCATCTCCGTGTCCAACTCGCCCGGCTCTGGCCTGTCCAGGGCGGCGATGTAGCAGTGCATGCAGTGGAGGTTGCAGCGGCGAGTGGTGTTCCACACCACCACCGGGCGGCCGTGCACTCCCATGCCGGCGCCGGTGCTGCCCGGGCGTGCCGCTTCGCCGTACCGGATGTGGTCTCCCGGCGTGGCCACGCCGCACCACAGGCGTGTGAGGTTCAGCATCTCCCCCTCCTTGTTCAGGTTCAGCCGTTACGGGAAGGTACCCCTCAAAGGCTTTTCTGCACTCCAGCCTGAAGGCTGGGGCATCATGCCGCCCCGCTGAGGGGGCGGTGCAAAAAGGGCTTTGGAATAGCTACGGGTACGTGTCCTCCAGGCCCTGCCTGGCATGGCTGGCCCCTTCATCCTTACCACAGGTTTGCTATAGCAAGCCTCTCCCAGGGCCAACCCTCTTTATATCATAACCTGGTTACAGCGCCGTGACAAAACTTTCTGTGCTGCTTCCCCTGGCTCACTGAAGCTGGAACAGCGCAAGGACTTCCCGCTCCGCAAATTTCTCAGGGATTATTCAGTCGCCCCGTCGCTTTTTCAGGCGTCCACCGGCCTCCAACGCCTATGCTCATGTTGACATGCTGTCCCCGAAGCACCCTTTCGGCTCCTAACAGGCTGCGGAAGAAAGGGGAGTCCAGAGGGGCATAGTCTCGGAGCCTGCCCTGAGTCCTTCGGGGGAAGGACGAAGGGGCGGGGGGTGTCCCCAAAACTCAAGCACACCGCTTCACGCCACTGCGGCCACGCCGGAGAGGCCCCTGAGCGCCACCTCAAACAACGGCTCAGGCTCTCCCGGGCTGCGGGTGTTCCGCACGCGCACGTCGGCGACGTCTTCCATCTGGAGAAAGAGCTCCTTGAGACGCAGGGGCTGGCGCAGCGTTAGCCAGGCTGTTGCACTCCCGTAGCCGCCGACAATTTGCAATACGCGGAACTGATGGTTCTGGCCAAGCTGGTCCAAGAAGTGGAGCGCCTGCTTCACGTTGCCTTGCGCCTCCACACTCACCTTTACGTTGCCCTGGTACACCTCGTCGGTGGCCAAAAGACGCCGCGCCGCCCCGGAGTCATCCTCCCCTCCGCGCCTATCCGCCTGCCGTCCTGGCTGGGCCGCCGGCCGAGGAGGCTCCAGTCCAACAATGGGGGGCGACGCAGGGTGCTGGGAGGGGTCACGCCGCCCTGAGGGCGCCGGTACCTTGACGTCTGACGGGACTGAAGGAGGGGACTTCTCAGAGGCTGAGCCGCGGGAGGCTCCGGGCGCTTGAGGCATTGGCCCGCTGGCAGGCGCAGCCAGTGTGTCCTCAAGGTCGCTGAGGGCTTCCCGAAGCACACGGCGGACCTCCTGCCGCATGAGCTCGGCGATACCCTCTTGCACCCGCACGGCCACCGCCTGCTGGATATCTGGCATCACCGCTTCAAACTGCCTGAACATGCCCTCCACTCGGTCTTGGCGATAAAGGGTAGGCTGCCGCTGTACTTTGCGCTGGAGCTCCTGACGGAGCAGTGCATAGCACTGGCGAACGATGCGCTCAATGTCCCGGGCGTTTGCCGCCTGGGCCGTTGGCTCCGGAGGCATGTCTACCGCCGCATCAAGAATATCTTGAAGCAATGGCGAGATATAGGGAGCGCTTGGGATCACCATGCCCTCCTCCTGGGGGACGCTCAAGACCGCACCCCCCGCGCCCAAAGTCTACCACAGCAAGGAGCTTATCTCAATCGTCGCTCTTTGCCGTTCCTTCCACGGAAGGGCGAAGGAAGGGGGGCCAGGGGAGACGGTCGGTCCCGATGCATCGGGATTCAGCAGCCTGATAGTGCAAGCGCTGGGGTGGGCTCATGGCATTGGGGCCTCTTTAATTAGCCGCCGCAATTGTCGTCGCCAAGGCGCCCTGCTATGATGGGCGCACACCTATGAGGGAGGTACGCCATGCCCAAGATGACCGGCGGCCATGCCGTCGTCAGAGCCCTGCGCGCTGAAGGGGTGGAGGTGGTCTTCGGCCTGCCCGGCGTGCAGATCATGCACATCTACGACGCCTTCTTTGACACACCAGACATCCGCGTCATCACCTGCCGCCACGAGCAGACCACGGTGTACATGGCCGATGGCTACGCCCGCTCCACGGGCAAGATTGGCGTGGCCCTCATCGTCCCTGGCCCCGGCGCCTACAACGCTGGCGCCGCCATGTCCACCGCCTTCGCCGCCTCATCACAGGTGCTCCTCATCTCTGGCCAGATTGACAGCAATGCCATTGGCAAAGACTTTGGCGCCCTGCACGAGGTCCGCGACCAGTTGGAGTTCATGAAGCCCGTGGTCAAGTGGAACGACTTGGTGCTGAAGGCGGAGAACATCCCCGACGCCATCCACGCCGCGGTCCGCCAGCTCAGCACCGGGCGGCCACGGCCCGTGGAGCTGGAGATTCCGCCGGACATCCTGGCTACCAGCGCCGGCGTAGACCTGGTGGAGCCGGAGGCCTACCCCCGGCCCGAGGCCGCCACCGCCAGCATCGGCGCCGCCGCAGACCTCCTGGCCTCCGCCCAGCGGCCCGTCATCTGGGCCGGTGGCGGCGCGGTCCTGGGTGGCGCATCGGAGGAGCTGGTTGCTCTGGCGGAGCTCCTGAAGGCTCCGGTTATCACCACCCAGGAGGGCAAGGGGGCCATCCCGGAGACCCACCCCCTTTCCATGGGCACCTCCTCCTATGGATGGGGCCCTGGGGGTGACGTTGTGCCCCAGGCCGATGCCATGCTGGCCGTTGGCTCCCGCCTGGGCAGCTACCGTCCGGAGCCTGGGGCGCAGCCCGGCGCCACCCAGAAGCTGGTCAATCTGAACATTGACGCCACGGAGATGGGCAAGACGACGCCTGCCGCCGTCGGCATCGTCGCCGACGCCAGGATGGGCCTGCGCCAGCTCATCGCCGCGCTGCGTAGCCGGGCTATCAAAAGCTCCTGGGACGCCAGGGAGCTGGCCAGCACCAAGGAAAAGGCGTGGGAGCGCATGAAGGCCAAGGCCCCGCGCCAGGTTAAGGCGCTTCAGGATATCCGCGATGCCATACCCGCGGACGGCATTGTGGTGGCGGGCATCACCAACCTGGGGGCCTGGGCCGCCATTGCCTACGATGCCCTCTTGCCCCGCACCTTCCTCACCTCCTCCTACATGGGCACTCTGGGGTATGCTTTCCCCACCTCCCTGGGCGTCAAGGTGGGCAACCCCGACCGCGCCGTGGTGGCTCTGTGCGGCGACGGCGGGTTCATGTACGCCATTGGCGAACTGGCCACCGCCGTCCAGTACGGCATCAACGCCGTGGCCGTTGTGTTCAACAACCACATGTACGGCGCTTCCAACCGGGACCAGCACCTGCGCTTCGGGGGCCGCGTCGCCGGCACCCAGCTCTTGACGCCGGACTTCGTGAAGCTGGCCGAAAGCTTTGGCGCTCTGGGCATCAAGGTCCCCCGTCTGGAGGACTCGCCGGACGCCATCCGCAAGGCCATCAAAGCCAATCGCCCAACGGTCATTGAGGTGGAGACGCCCGCGGAGCTTGACCCCCCGTACTACCTGCGGGCGCGGGAGTAAGGCCAGAAAGACCCATGCCCAGACTCATCAGCCGCCGGCCAGTCATTGGCGTCGTGGAGATGCACGGCATGATTGGCGCAGGCATACGTCCCTCTGCCTTTTACCAGCTCCTGGACCGGGTAGAGCGCAGCCATCGTATTGGCGTCCTCGTCCTGGACATAGACTCCCCAGGCGGCGGCGCGGCGGCCTCTGAAGACCTCTACTTCAAAGTTGAGCGGCTGGTGCGGAAGAAGCCCGTGGTCGCCTTCGTCCGCGGCACCGGGGCTTCCGGCGCCTATATGGTGGCCTGCGCGGCCACCAGGATCGTCGCGCTGCCTGGGGCCATCGTCGGCTCCATCGGCGTCATCTCCCTGCGACCCGTCCTGGCGCAGCTCCTGGAGCGCCTGGGCGTCGGCGTCGCCGTCAACAAGAGCAGCCCTCTCAAAGACATGGGCGCTTTTTACCGGGCAGCCACCTCTGAAGAGGAGACGAAGCTCCAGACTCTGGTGGACGACCTGTACGGGCAGTTCGTGGAGCGCGTTGCCAGGGGCCGCCACATGAGCGCCGACCAGGCGCGCCAGCACGCCACGGGGGAGGTGTTCACCGGCCTTCGGGGCAAGGAGATTGGCCTGGTGGACCAAGTGGGTGACTTTGATGACGCCCTGGACCTGGCCGCCTCCCTGGGGAAGGTCGTCCGTAGGACGGTCTACCTGCGCCCGCCTCGCTCCTACCGCTTGCGCTTGTTGGGGCGGTTCACCTCGTGGGCCACGGAAGGCCTTCTGGAGGAGGCAGAGCCGCTGCTGGGCCGGCGGTTGTGGTATATGTGAAGTGGCTCCCCTGGCGGTTACCCTTCCCCCGACTAGAGCCGGGGGATAACTGACTCTGAACCTGGCCCTTTGGCAGGCTGCTGAAAAACATTCCCCAACCCCCTCAAGGGGATTCAAGGTATCCTTCAGCCGAAGGATTGGTTTGTATCTGGGGGACACCCCCAGACCCCCGCAAGAGGGCTACGCCCTCTTGATTCCCTTTTCTTCCGCAGCCTGTTAGTGCTAGGGACGGCGAGGATGAATATGTGGGAAACCCCGCCTCGCAAAGCGGGGCGGGGTTTCCCACGTTGCTGCTTCTTTGGGGTGGGGAGGTGAAGCACTCCCTGACTAATGCTCCATAGCAGGGAAGTTTGCCCTACAATAGGCATCACACATCATTTTGCTTTCAAGGAGGCTCCAGGGGAGCCTCCCTCTCCGTGAGCAAGGGTCAGACCATGAAGCCTCTGCGGATAAACAGAAATGGCTAAGGCGGGAAAGGGGTTGGCTCGCGCCCCAGCAGGCCGCATCATCAACCTGAAACCGGAGGTGAGCACTGAGGAGGTCCAGGGCCTTCTGGCCCTGGCCGTGGGTCGGCCCACGGCCACCCGCATAGAAGAGGTGTGTCAGATGTACCAGTTCCTGGCCGGATGGGACCTCTTCGGCTACCGGATAGGAGGTGACGTGGTTGGCTGCATTGGCATCCAGCTCCTGAGCTGGCGGGAAGGGATGGTCCGGCACATCAGCGTAGCGCCGGAGCACCGCGCTCAGGGCATAGGCCGCGCCATGATAGGGTATGTCCTGCGCCGCTTCGCCCTCACCCGCCTCACTGCGGAGACCAACGCGGAGGCGGTGGGCTTTTACCGCCGCTGCGGCTTTACCGCTACTGCTCTGCCCGAGCCGTATCCCGGCGTGGAGCGTTTCCAGTGCGTGTGGGAGGTGGAAGGGGTGGGCCTTACGGCTTCCTAGTGAGGTGTCTCTGAAATAGGAGACTCAATGTCATTGCGAGGAGTCCCGATTCCATCGGGACGACGAAGCAATCTGGAGGAGGGGTGACCCCGCCGCCAGATTGCCACGGCCCTCCGGAGCCTGTGGTGAGAACCACAAACCATCGGCCCTCGCAATGACATTATCGATGCACTTCAGGAACACCACACGGGCTGCCAGTTGCGGCGGTGCGGTACACCCAAAGCAAAGGGAATCTCTACCCCTCTTTCCTTGACGCTCCTACCCCCTGGCGTTTAGACTGGACTTGTTTCCAACCAAGCTCACGAGGCACGAAGGAGGTCACCCATGCGCTTGACCCTGTCCATCCTCAAGGCAGACGTTGGCTCCATCGGCGGCCACACCAAGCCGTCCCAGAAGATGATTGACGCCACGAAGCAGGCCGTCAGCGAGGCCATAGCCAAGGGCCTCTTGATTGACGCCTATGTATCCCACACGGGCGACGACATCGCCATCCTGTCAACTCACACTCGCGGCCCCAACAACACGGAGGTCCACCAGTTCGCCTGGGACACTTTTCTGAAGGCCACGGCCATCGCCCAGAAATACGGGCTATATGGCGCGGGCCAGGACCTGCTGGTGGACGCCCCTTCTGGCAACCTGCGGGGCGCTGGCCCCGCGGTGGCGGAGCTGGAGTTTGAGCACAATCCGGTGAAGACCAACAAGGTGCGCCCGGCGGAGTCGTTCATGATGCTGGCCGCGGACAAGTGCGGCCCCGGTGCCTACAACCTGCCCATCTTCCTGGGCTTTGCCGATCCCATGTACTGCGCCGGCCTCATGTTGCCCAAGCTGATCAAGGGTTTCACCTTCAACATCATTGACATGGACAACACCGAAGGGGACTCCGACGGCGAGCCTGCGGTGTCCGTCTCCGCCATGCGGCTGCACAACATTGCGGGCACCTATACGGGCAAGGATGACCCTGTGGCGCTGATGCGCAACCAGGGCATCTTCCCCGCGCCGGAGGAGCTGGTCTCGGCCTTTACCAAGGCCCACTACGTCGGCGGCGACGCCCGCGGCTCCCACGTGATGCCGCTGATGCCCGTGCCCATCAACACCGCCGTTAGCGGCATCTACTGCCTGCCCCTGGTCTCCTGTACAGGCTTCTCCGTGGACGCCAGCGGCCACTTCTCTGAGAACGTCAACGACTTCTTTGACAACCCTGCCTGGGACTACGTGCGCACCAAGGCCCAGGAGAAGGCCCTGTACATGCGGGAGCAGGGATGGTCCGGCGCGGCGATGCTCCCCTACCACGAACTGGAGTACAGCGGCTTCCGCGACACCGTGGAGGGCCTGATGAAGCAGTTCGCCATCAGAGATGGGCACAAGAAGGCGGCTGCACCGGTTGCTGCAAGGCGGTAGGGTTCGTTGGCGAACAGCCAGAAGAGCGGACGCTAGTAGTAACATATGTAGGGGCGAGGTAACCTTGCCCCTACATATGTTACATTCCATCAGTTCCCCCTTTGACGGCTTCCACTCAGAAGCTAGAAAGGAAGTCCCATGGTAGGTAACACAATAATAGAGGCGCGCGCAGAGTTGGCCAAGGTGAATAACCATTCTGGGATTAAGGTATGGTTAACGGTCTATTTTTGCAACGAAGGGGTAGGGATTCCCAACGGCAAAATTACTGTTCTGACGGGATCCAAGGAACAAACAGCAATAGCATCAGCAATTAGAGAGCTGCACAGCCTATTAAATCCTGATGTCCCATCAAACACCAATCTTACAAGCTACAAACTTGAGTTTCTAAAGTCACCTAGAGGAAAACTCGTTCGTGCCAACGTGGATGCAAGCGTAATGGGCTTAATAGAGGAATGCGTGAACAAGGCTATCCAACTGCTACCATCTCCCTAGGTCTCCCTCTCATGGCCTTCATTCAACAGCTCCTCATCGCCTCTAACAACCAGGGGAAGATAAAGGAGTACCAGGTGCTGCTGGAGGGCCTGTCCATGGGTGTAACGTGGCCTGTCAAAGAAGGAATCCAGGAACAGCCGGAGGAGACGGGGGTAACCTTTGAGGAGAACGCCCTGATCAAGGCGCGCTTCTTCGCACGCCTGGCCCCCTCCTGCTGGGTCATCGGTGACGACTCCGGGCTGGAGGTGGACGCCCTGGGTGGGGAGCCGGGCGTCCGTAGCGCGCGGTACGCTGGGCCTGACGCCTCCGAGGCCGACCGCAACCGGCTTCTGCTCTCCAAGCTCCAGGGCGTGCCCTGGAAGCGGCGCACCGCCCGCTTCGTGTGCGTCATCGCCCTGGTGCGTCCTGGCGGCGCCGAGTCCACCTTTACTGGCGTCTGTAATGGCAACATCGCCTTTGAGCCAAAGGGCGGCGTGGGCTTTGGCTACGACCCGGTCTTCTACGCCCCGGAACTCGGCAAGACCTTCGGTGAACTTGATCTCGCCATCAAGAACCGGCTGAGCCACCGGGGCCTGGCTGGGACAAAGCTGATAGAGGCCCTCTCTCGGCTGGCCTGAAGGTGGGCATCCTGGCCTGGGGCGAGAGGATCAGAGCTCACTTCCCATGACACTTTCGTCATGATTTACGTTACACTAAAGGGGGCAAGATGTTTGCAACCCAGATGACAGGGGGAGATACGGTCAGGGGGAAACGGCAAGACCCAGGGTCGTATCTCTCGCGTTGGAGGGATAGGCTTCCGATGATCACCATCTATACCGACGGCTCCTGCCTGGGCAACCCCGGCCCGGGCGGGTGGGCTGCCATCATCGTGGACGAGCAGGGGAACAAGCGCGCCATTGGCGGGCATGAGGACACCACCACGAACAACCGCATGGAGATGAGCGCGGCCATCCGGGGCCTTGAGGCGGCGCCCGATCGGACCCCGGTGACGGTCTACTCGGACAGCCAGTACCTGGTCAACACCATGGTCAAGGGGTGGAGGCGCACCGCTAACCAGGACCTGTGGGAGATGCTGGACGCCGAAGTCAAGAAGCGCAAGGTGAGTTGGCAGTGGGTGCGGGGCCACAATGGACATCGGGAGAACGAGGAGGCCAACGCTCTGGCCATGGACTACTCCAAGCGGTCCGTGACTATGGGATTGAGCCATCTGGACGCCCAAGGCCGCGCCCGGATGGTAGGTGTTGGGGAGAAGGATGCTACTTTGCGGATAGCGGTGGCCAAGGGTTCGGTGTTCATGCAGCCGGAGACGCTGCGCATGATCCAGCAGGGAAAGATGGAAAAGGGGGACGTGCTCACGGTGGCGCGCATCGCTGGGATCATGGGAGCAAAGCGGACGCCGGACCTCATTCCCATGTGTCATCCCATACCCATTGACAGGATTGCCGTTGAGCTTCTGGCGGACGAAGCCAAGAGGGCCATCCACATCACGGCAACGGTGGAAACGGTGGCCAAGACAGGGGTGGAGATGGAGGCCATGACCGCCGTGACCATCGCCGCCCTGGCGGTCTATGACATGGCCAAGTCCGCCGACAAAGCCATGCGAATTGGCGACGTGCGCCTGGTGCGCAAGCGTGGCGGCAAGAGTGGGGACATTCTGCTGGAGCCCTAGCGGTTGCTGGGGGACACCCCCAGACCCCCGTCCCTTCGCCCGCCTGCGGCGGACTCGGGGCAGGCTCCGGGGCTTTGCCCCTCTGAACTCCTCTTTTGGCGGGCGTGACACCACTCCTCCGGCGAGGCGGGGTCGCTGAAGGCGCAAACCTACTCCTCTGCGCTCCAAGGCCAGCCCGCCGGCATGAACCTGGCCAGCAGCCCCGAAGAGAGCGAACCCCCGACTACGCCCTTTGGACGGCCCTGGCGCCCTGGCGGGCGTCAAGGACCTCAATGCCGTGGCGGATGGTGGTGAGCACGCTGGCCACGTCCTGTTCTAGCTGGTACAGGACCTCCTGAGAGTACTGGTCAGCGGCCTCCGTGCGCCTCCTGGCCTCGGCCTCGGCGACTTCCAGGACACGCTTGGCCTTCTGTTGGGCCTCGGCCGCCGTCTGGTCAGCGTGCTTCTGGGCCTCCTTGAGCACATTGGCGTCCTCAATGCGGCTGCGGAGCTCGGTCTCCGCCGAGGCGCGGATGCGCCTGGCCTCATCCAGGCCCTGGCTCAAGAGGTCTTCCCGTTTGCGGAGGACCTCCTGGGCCCTGGAGAAGTCCTGGGGGATGGCCATGCGAAGCTGGTCTACCAGCTTCATCAACTGGTCTGGGTCCACCAGAGCCTTCTTGCTCATGGGGAGTTTCCTCCCCGAGGTGGCCAGTTCTTCTATCCGGTCAACGATCTCCACAAAATCTGCCAAAGCGACCCCCTTTCCGCGCCGGCGTTATGGTTGGTCAGACGGCGCGAAACTTTTCCTTCAATGCGGCAGCAACGTGCTCCGCTACAAGGTTGCTGATATCACCACCGTAGCGCGCCACCTCCTTAATCAAGGTAGAGCTGACGAACTGGTACTCCAGGCTGGTGTACAGGAATATGGTGTCTATTTGGGGTTGGAGCTTGCGGTTCATCATCACCATGGCGGCTTCGTAGTCCACGTCGGTGATGCTTCGGACGCCCCGGATCACCGTGGTGGCGCCGATCTTGTGGGCGAAGTCCACGGTCAGCCCAGCGTAGGGCATCACCTCCACATTGGGGATGTGCTCAACCGCCTTTCGGAAAAGCTCTACCCGTTCCTCAGTAGAAAACAGCAGGGTTTTGGCTGGAGTGTCAAAGATCCCGATCACCACCTTTGCAAAGAGTCTGGCGGCCCTTTGGGTAATATCCATGTGGCCCTGAGTCACCGGGTCAAAGGTGCCGCTATAGAGAGCCAGAGGCATTTACCTTTCCTCCTCTGAGGAGTTCAACGTGTACAGGGATACTGACGTATCGCCGTATCTCCTCCGCGTTTTCATCTGCAAGCTACCGTACTGTTCCGACACAGCATCCCGGCTGCTGTGCTCCAGCACCACGATGGCGCCGTCCTCTAGCAAACCAGGCCGGCTGAGCATCACCAGAACCTCTGGCGACCCGGCCATCCCATAGGGCGGGTCAAGCAGGGCCAGCCGGTACGCCCCCTCAAGGAACTGAAGCGCCTGCTCCACCCTGGCCCTGTGCACGTGGCCACTCTGGCGGAAGCCCGCTCGCTCCAGGTTCTGGTCTATGACCTGGCAGAGGCGGGCATCCTGCTCCACGAAGTCCGCGGAGGCAGCCCCACGGCTCAGGGCCTCAATGCCCAGGGCGCCGGTGCCCGCGTACAGGTCCAGTACCCTGGCGTCTTGCACCACCGCGCCTACCAGCTGAAAGAGGGCGTTCCTCACCTTCTCAGAGGTGGGCCTCAGCTTTGCGCCTCTAGGCGCGGCCAGAGGTATTCCGCGGGCTGTGCCTCCCGTTATGCGCACGGCTGCTCTTTACTACAGGGGCGTTATCCTCCAGAATATCTAAAACAAAACAGATAATACTAGGAAATCTCCTGCAGGTCAACTGATTATTACTGATTCTCCTGAGATATTCTAGGGTCCTGAGTCAGGGAACCGTTCTACACGTTCACCAAGGGCGAGTTATCTTGTCATGCTGAGGGAGGGCCGAGATAGTCCCGACCACGCCGGGAACGAATCTCCTACCAGGAGAGATTCATTCGCTTCGTCCCGCCCTCATCGGGACTCGTTCAGCATGACAACAATGGCAATCGGCCAAAGGGACTGCCGTCATTCTGAGCGAGTGAGGAACGAACATCGCGAAGAATCTACGGCCTTGCGCGTGGGAAGACGCCTGCAAACGCCAATAGGAGACGCCACACCAGCAATCGCCTTGGATGCTGAGCCATGACTGCCGTCATGGCTCAGCATGACAACAATGGCAATCGGCCAAAGCGACTGCTGTCATTCTGAGGAGCGCAGCGACGAAGAATCTTGTTCGCCCTCAGATGGAAACGCCTTAGGAGAACGGCGACCACTTAGGCAGGCAGACAAGATGCATTCGGTCGTCCCGACACGTCGGGACTCCCTCAGCATGACATCGGTCTGTATCCCCTTGTGTCAACTGAGACATCACTTTATTCATTCAATGACGATCAGAAGGGCGGTGCCGCAAAGGTTTTTGGGGTAGCTTGTTGTTCCCTTTCTGCATACACCCCTATGCTACAATATCCCCGTATCTACATGCCCTCAGTGTAGGAATGAGGGCCTTCATGAGGCTCGCCATGCTGAACCGCTGGAAACAGGAGGAGGCCCAGAGCCTCTCGGACGTGGAGGTGCTTACGTACCAGAGCCGCCTGGTGGGAGCGGAGCCCGCCCTGGTGATGTGGGGCGGTGGCAACACCTCGCTCAAGGTGGCGCGCAGGGACTTCCGCGGCCGGGAGGTCAAGGCCATGCTCATCAAGGGTAGTGGCTCGGACATGAAGGCGGCCCAGCCCGGGGACTTCCCGGCGGTGCGCCTGGAGGACCTGCTGCCCCTGTACGAGCGGACGGAGATGGGGGACGAGGAGATGGTGGACTACCTGGAACGGTGCCTGCTGGACCCGGGCTCACCCCGCCCCTCCATTGAAACGCTGCTGCACGCTTTCCTGCCCCAGGCCAGCATTGTCCACTCCCACGCCGATGCCATTCTCTCCCTCACCAACACCTCCAACCCGTCGGGGGCTATCCGCGCCGCCCTGGGTGGCGACGTGGTGATAGTCTCGTACCTGCGCCCGGGATTCCTGCTCTCCAAGGGGGTGGCCCAGGCGGCGCTGTCCCGGCCACGAGCCAAGGGCATGGTGCTGCTGAACCACGGCCTCGTCACCTGGGGGGCGGACGCCAAGTCCAGCTACGACGCCCACGTTGAACTGGTGGGCCGCGCCGAGGCGTACCTTGCGGAGCGGGCCGTGGGCAAGCTCCCCTTCGGGGGGGTGAAGAGCGAGCCGCTGCCCAAGGAGGAGCGGCGAAGGGTAGCGGCAGCGGCGACGCCTGTCTTGCGGTCGGAGCTGGGCGCCCTCGGGGGCAGCCGGACTCTCCTTCGCTTTCTGGACGACGATCAGACGATGAGGTTCGCAGGTTCCAAGCTGGGGCGAGAGGTGGCTATGGTGGGGGCGGCCACCCCAGACCACCTGCTGAACACCAAGCGCGCGCCCCTGTGGGTGGAGACGCAGGATCCCTCGGACGCGGTGGAGCTGCGCCGCGCTCTGGAGGAGGGGGTAGCCCAGTATCGGCAGGAGTACACCCAGTGGTTCCTCCGGCACGCGGGCGCGGGAGTGGAGATGCGCGACCCCAACCCGCGGGTTATCATCGCGCCGGGCCTTGGCATGTGGGTGGCGGGAAGGGA
Source organism: Chloroflexota bacterium (assembly GCA_016179765.1). Classification (GTDB taxonomy): domain Bacteria; phylum Chloroflexota; class Dehalococcoidia; order Lucifugimonadales; family JACPCL1; genus JACPCL1. The sequence continues at coordinate 135,934 of JACPCL010000029.1, read as the reverse complement.
CGCCCGTGCCCTGGACGTGGTGTCAGATATCTACCATCACACCATCAGCATCATGGCAGGGGCACAGGCAGTGGACGCTTACACCTCTCTGTCCCCTAGAGACGCCTTTGAGGCGGAGTACTGGCCCTTGGAACTGTACAAGCTGACCCTGTTGCCCCCAGAGGCTGAGCTTTCCCGCAAGGTGGCCTTGGTCACCGGCGCGGCCAGAGGCATTGGCAAGGCCATTGCCAGGCGGCTGGCCCAGGCGGGCGCCCATGTGGCCCTGGGGGATCTGGACGCCGAGGGTGCACAGGATGCGGCGTCGGAGATCAACCAGGAGACGGCGGTGGGGAGGTGCATCGCCTTGGCGCTGGACGTCTCCAGCCCGGAGCAGGTGGCTGCGGCCTTCCAGGAGACGTTGATGGCCTTTGGCGGCGTGGACATCCTGGTGTCCAACGCCGGCGTCGCCCCGACGGGGTCCCTGGACGGTATGCCCCTGGCGGAGTGGCGCAGGAGCCTGGAGGTGAACGCCACGGGGCACCTGCTGGTGGGCCGGGAGGCGGCGCGCATCCTGCGGGAGCAGGGCCTGGGCGGCAGTATGGTCTTCATCGCCACCAAGAATGTCACCGCCCCCGGGCGAGGGTTTGGGGCCTACAGCGCCGCCAAGGCGGCGGAGGCCCAGCTTGCCCGGGTCTTTGCCATAGAGAACGGCGCCTATGGCATACGCTCCAACATCATCAACCCCGACGCCGTGTTCCAGGACTCCGGCTTGTGGTCCCAGGAGCTGCGAGAGGAGCGGGCCAGCGCCCACGGCGTGCCTGAGGAGGAGCTGGAGGAGTTCTATCGCAAGCGCAACCTGCTCCAGGCCTTCATCACTCCTAAGGACGTGGCCGAGGCTGTCTTGTGGCTGGCCAGCGACCGCTCCGCCAAGACGACCGGGTGCATGATCCCCGTGGACGGCGGCGTGCCAGAGGCGTTCCCTCGGTAGGGAGGCTTCGCCACTAGCCCCTGGGGTTCTGTTTGCTTTCGGCTGTAGTGCCGCACCCTTTGGGTGCGGAGTTATACTACCCCTTTCACGGGGTTCCGACGGGTCCCGATGCATTGGGACGGGTTGAGATTGTCCGCGCCCAAGGAAAGGGCACCGGCCCTGGATTGCACTTGACAAAACCCGTATGGTTTAAGGATATAATGGCTACCATGCCCGGAAGACAAGAGGAGAAGGAAGAGCAGTCATGACAACTACGGAGAAACTGGCAAAGTGGGTTGTGGAGACGCAGTTTTCGGAGGTCCCGGAGAACGCCGCCAAGGAGGTGAAGAAGTCCATCCTGGATGGCATTGGCACCTCCCTGGAGAGCACCATCCGCCCCATTGGCCGCATTGTGGCTGAGTTCACGGAAGAGGTGGGCGGCAATCCAACCTCACGCCTTATTGGCAGCGGCATCAAGACCTCGGCGCCCAACGCAGCCTTCGCCAACGGCATTCTGACCCATGGCACGGACTACGACGATGGGGGGGCCGGCTTCGGCCACACCGCCTGCGTCCTTATGCCCACGGTCATGGCCCTGGGGGAGCAGCACCACCTGAGCGGGAAGCAAGTGCTGGAGGGGTTCGTCGTAGGCTTTGAGGTGGGGTCCAAGATCGGCCAGAACATCGGCGGAGACCACTACGAGCGGGGATGGCACTCCACCGCGACCAATGGCACCATGGGGGCCGCCGCCGCCGCCAGCCGACTGCTGGGCCTGGACGTTGAGCAGACCCGCTGCGCCCTGGGGCTGGCCACCTCTTCCGCCTCGGGCGTGCGCGCCAACTTTGGTTTTATGGGCAAGCCGTACCATCCTGGGAACTCTGCGCGCGCCGGCGTTGTCGCGGCCATGCTGGCGAAGAAGGGGTTCACCGCCAACCCGGACGCCATTGAGGACCGCTTCGGCTACTTTTCCGTCTTCGCCGATGACCGCTCCAATCTGGACGCTGTGGCCCGCAACCTGGGCAACCCCCTGGCCATCACCGGGGGCATCCGCATCAAGCCCTGGCCCTGCTGCGGCGGGACCCATGCCGCCCTCACCTGCCTGGAGGAGATGAAGGCGGAGCACACCGGCCTGAAGGCCGACGACATCGCCTGGGTGGATGTGTCCATCAGCCAGGAGCCGATGAACATCGCCCCTTCCATCTGGGACCCCCAGTCGGGGCTCAATGGCAAGTTCAGCCTCTGGTACGTCATCGCCGCCTATCTCCTGGACGGCGAGGTCAACCTCAACTCCTTTACCGACCGCAAGGTGCAGCGTTCCAAGGCCCAGGACCTCATCAAGCGCATCAAGGTGGAGCAGCACAACGACTTCAGGGCCAAGCCCGCCCGCGCCACCGAGTCCGCCCGCTTTAATGAGATCACCATTCGCATGAAGGATGGCACGGTGCTGACCCACCGGGTGGAGAATGGCCGCGCCCTGGAAGGCGAGGAGGCGGTGAACAAGTTCCGGGACAACGCTCGCCTGGCAGGCATAGGCAAGGCCCAGATTGAGCGCATCGTCCAGCACGTGAATGACCTGGAGAAGCTGGAGGACGTGACCACCCTGATGGACGCCGCCGTGGCCCAGGTGAATGCGGGGATAGACTAACAGTTTCCACGGTTCTCATGCCGCCAACGTCCCCCTCTCCGACTCGGAGAGGGGGACTCTTTTTCTGTGAAGATGTGCCCCGATGGCATCGGGACACATCTTCACAGTCTCTTGTTCCCCTCCTTCCCTCTGTAACACATCCTTAACCGCCCCGCAACACCTCTGTAACACCCGCGCCGCAGCATGGTCTGGTACAACACATTTCTTGCTGGAGGGTGCATATGCTCGGCATTTTGGTGAAACGGAAGGTGAGGATTGCACTGTTTGCGGGCCTGGGCGCGGCGATATTCTTGACCTCGGCTGGGCTGGTCTTTGCCGCTGACCCCAGCGGGGCGGATACCCTGGCAGCGGACCCCAACGCTGGGGTAAACATGGCCTGGACACTGGTCACCGCCTTCCTGGTGTTCTTCATGCAGCCAGGGTTTGCCCTTCTGGGCGCGGGCCTTTTGCGGGCCAAGAACACCGTCAACTACATGACCAAGTCCTTTATGGACTTCTGCCTCACGGGCCTCTCCTACTGGGCCTTCGGCTTCGCCCTGATGTTCGGCGGCTCGGCCATGGCCTCGGGTCTGGAGACCGGGAACCCGTTTATCGGCCTAAGCGGGTTCTTTCTCACGGGGGATGCCTACGATGTGAAGACCATCATGAACTGGTTCTTCCAGATGGTCTTTGCGGCCACCGCCGCGACGATTGTGGCGGGCATGGTGGCGGAGCGCATGAAGATCAACGCCTATCTGGCGTACAGCTTCATGATCGGCGCGGTCATCTATCCCATCTATGGCCACTGGGTGTGGGGCGGCGGCTGGCTGGCTACACTGCCCTTCGGCGCGGGGGCAAAGGACTTTGCCGGCTCTGGCGTCGTCCATGCCATCGGCGGGATGGTGGGACTGATGGGGGCATGGCTGGTGGGGCCGCGCCTGGGCAAGTACAATGCCAACGGCACTCCTAACACCTTTCTGGGCCACAACCTGGTGTATGTGGTCATCGGGACATTCATCCTCTTCTTTGGCTGGTTTGGCTTTAACCCCGGCAGCACCCTGGCGGCGACGGACCTGCGCATCTCTGTCATCGCCGTGAACACCTTCCTGGCGGGGGTGACCGGCGCGGTGGTTGCCCTGTACCTCAGCATCATACGCACGGGCAAGGCCGACATCATCGCTGCCTGCAACGGCTCGCTCGCGGGCCTCGTGGCCATCACGGCCCCCTGCGCCTACGTCGCACCCTGGGCTGCCGTGGTCATCGGCGCCATTGCTCCCCTGGTACAGCAAGGGGCGTCCGCTATTGTTGAGAAGAGGTTGAAGATTGACGACGTGGTGGGGGCCTTTGGCGTGCACGGCGCTGGTGGCCTGTGGGGCCTGCTGGCCGTGGGCATCTTCGCCGACGGCACCTATGGCGGCGTGTCCGGCCTCATCGCTGGCGATACCGAGCAGATCATCGCCCAGCTCATCAGCATGGCGACCGTCACCGCCTGGGGCCTGGGCGCTGGCTTCATCCTCTTCTTCGCCCTGAAGAGGACCATGGGCCTGCGCGCCTCCCGCCAGGAGGAGCTGGAAGGGCTGGACGTGCCAGAGCACGGCATTGAGGTCTACCCGGAGCATCCCTCCGTTGTAGCGCCTGGGAAAGCCTAATTCCCGGGCGGCCTTGGTCAAAGAAGGGGAATGCAAAGACGACATGAACAGGCGGCGCGACTTCTGTCGCGCCGCCTGTTCATGTCATTCCTCCCCTTTCCCATAGGGAGAGAGGGAGGGATTGAAGAGACCACCCTGTAACACGGGCGTAACATTTCGGAAATAACGGCGTAACACGGGCCTGGCATCATATCTCCAACGAAACTCAATGAACTGAGGTGCCTTTGATGGAGTTGCTACTCGGCGGTCTGGCATTCGTAGGACTCTTCGCCATGTGGGTTGTAGTGCCTAGCAAGCTCCTCAAGAAGCGGGACTAAACACCAGCTACAATCTAGGTACGAGAGGGTTAGCGCGGGGCACGATCGCCCCACGCTAACCTATGTTTTTGGGAGGTGCGCTCCATGGATACAGGCGATACGGCGTGGGTGCTGGCGGCATCGGCGCTGGTGCTACTGATGACGCCCGGGCTTGCCTTCTTCTACGGCGGATTGGTGGGCCGAACCAATGCCCTGGCTACCATCATGCACAGCTTTGTGACCATTGCCCTCATAAGCGTGGTGTGGGTGCTGTGGGGGTACACCCTGGCGTTCGGTCCGGACAAGGGACACTTCATCGGCGGGCTGGAGTGGTTTGGCTTGCGGGACGTGGGCATGGAGCCGGGGGACTACTCCGCCACGCTGCCTCACAACATCTTCATGGCCTTCCAAATGATGTTCGCCATCATCACTCCGGCCCTCATTACAGGGGCGATGGTGGGCCGCATCAAATTCAAGACCTTCCTGGTATTCATCGTGCTCTGGTCTACCATTGTGTACGCGCCCCTGGCCCACTGGGTGTGGGGCCTGGGAGGATGGCTGGGGGACCTTTCCAGCCTGGGCATGAGTGGCCTGGAGGGCAAGGCGCTGGACTTCGCCGGTGGAACGGTGGTGCACATCAGCTCTGGTGTCAGCGCCCTGGCGGCGGCAACTGTCCTGGGGCGGCGCAAGAGCATTGCGACTGAGCCGGAGATTCCCCATAACATCCCCTTCGTGGTCCTGGGGGCGGGTCTCCTGTGGTTTGGGTGGTTCGGGTTCAATGCGGGCAGCGCCCTGGGGGCCAACGGGGCTGCGGCTAACGCCTTTGTCACCACCAACACCGCTGCGGCTATGGCGGCCCTCTCCTGGATGACCATGAGCTGGTGGCGGGGCGGCGCGCCTAGCGTGGTGGGCGCGGCCTCTGGCGCTGTGGCGGGCCTGGTGGCCATCACGCCGGCGGCGGGCTTCGTGACCCCCGCGGCTGCTATCATTATTGGCTTTGTGGCTGGTGTCCTGTGCTACTTTGCCACTCAGTTCCGGGCAAAGCTCAAGGTGGACGACGCCTTGGACGTCTGGGCTGTCCACGGCGTCGGTGGGACCTGGGGCGCTTTGGCGACGGGCCTCTTTGCCGTGGCTAGCATTGGCGGGATTGATGGCCTCTTTGCTGGCAACCCGGGACAGGTGGTCAATCAGCTCATTGCCATTGGCGTGACCTGGATATGGGCCTTTGGCTGGACCTTTGTGCTGCTCAAGGTGTTGGATAAGGTCATGGGCCTGCGTGTGGCGGAAGGGGATGAGGCGGTGGGCCTGGACGCGAGCCAGCACGGCGAGCCAGCGTACACTCTGTAGGCAGGAGGAGCCATGAACAAGGTTGAAGCAATTATCCGGCCCGAGCGGCTGAGCATGGTGGTCGCGGCCCTGGCTGAAGAGGGGTTCCACGGGCTGAACACTGCCCAGGTGACGGGACGCGGCGAGCAGCGGGGCATTGCCCATGTGGGGCGCGCGGGCCAGAGCTACGTGGTGGACATGCTGCCCAAGATCAAGCTGGAGATCGTGGTCAAGGACCAGGACACCACAAGGGTGATAGATATTATCGTCGCCGCTGCCCGGACTGGCCAGGTGGGCGACGGCAAGATCTTTGTCCTGCCGGTGTCCAGCGCCATCCGTGTGCGCACGGGCGAAACGGGAGAGATCGCACTATAGGCGGCGTTGGTAACACTTTTGTAACATCTTTGAAACAACCAGGTAACACCTGCGCCTTATGCTGAAAGCACGCAGGTAAGAGGCGCAAGTTACGGGGGCCGCCGGCTCTCAGGAGGTATGAGATATGGAAATCACCGCAATTGTGGGTCTGGTGAGCTTCGTTGTCGTCCTGGCAAGCTGGGTGGTGTTGCCAACGAGGGTCCCTGCAAAGCACTAAGGCAACGGGCAGGCGCCTTCGCTGGAATAGACAAAAGCGTGCAAGGGAAGGGCCTTCATAAGAAGGCTCTTCCCTTCTCTTTTTCGTCCGCCGCAAGGGGATGGGTGTGCGGCGGGTGGGGAGTGACGACCCCCGAAAGGCTTCTGGTCTTGGATGCGGCGGATACTGCACAGGGGAATCGTTATCAACACCGTAGGCCAGAGCGGATTTCGCAAGAGTATAGGCAGCGAGCAGCGGTTCATGAGACGGAGTGCCCACCCACCTCTGTCAGCGGGCGATTGCGATTTTTGTCACAATCAATTTGACAAAAGAATCACAAGCCCGTAAGATAGCTCCACCCTCTCCGGAGGAGAGTCAAACTACCTTCACCCTGCTTCTGTCAAGAGAGGACGCCCGCTTCATGAACCGGCAAGAACGGGAGGAGGCCATTGAGTACGTCCTGCGCAACGCCAGGGACAACGACGTGCGCTTTGTCCGCCTGTGGTTCACGGATATCCTGGGCAACCTGAAGGGGTTTGCGCTGAACGTGGCGGAGCTGGAGAACGCCCTGGAGTCCGGCAAGGGGTTTGACGGCTCCTCTATTGAAGGGTTCGCCCGCATTGACGAGAGCGACATGGTGGCGATGCCGGACCCCACCACCTTCCGCATCCTCCCCTGGCGGCCCCGGCAGAACGCCGTGGGGCGCATGTTCTGCGACATCCTGACGCCCGACGGCAAGCCCTTTGAAGGCGATTCCCGGCATGTCCTCCAGCGCAACCTGGAGCGCGCCAGCCGCCTGGGCTACACCTTTCACGTCGGCCCGGAGATAGAGTTCTTCTACTTCAAGAGCGCCGAATCGCCGGAGCTGCTGGACTCTAGTGGCTACTTTGACCAGTCTGCCTCGGACCTGGCCACAGACCTGCGTCGGGATACGGTGCTGATGTTGGAGGAGATGGGCATCCCCGTGGAGTACAGCCACCATGAGGCTGCTCCCAGCCAGCAGGAGATTGACCTGCGCTACACCGACGCCCTCACCATGGCGGAGACGGTCATGACCTACCGCCTGGTGGTGAAGGAGGTGGCCCTGCGCCATGGGGTATACGCCACCTTCATGCCCAAGCCCATCGCCCATATTAACGGCAATGGCATGCACGTCCACATGTCCCTGTTCAGCGGGGACCGCAACGCCTTCTTTGATGCCGATGGCCCCTACCGCCTCTCCAAACTGGCTCGCTCCTTTGCGGCCGGCCTCATGCGCCACGCCCAGGAGATCACCCTGGTCACCAACCAGTGGGTCAACTCCTACAAGCGCCTCACCCCTGGCTTTGAGGCGCCCCTCTTCATCACCTGGGCGCCCATCAACCGGTCCGACCTCATCCGCATTCCTTCGTACCGGCGCGGCAAGGAGGAGTCGGCCCGCATTGAGTATCGTGCCCCGGACCCCGCCTGCAATCCGTACCTGGCCTTCAGCGTCCTCCTGGCTGCCGGCCTGGAGGGCATAGAGAAGGAGTACGAGCCTCCTCCGACGGTGGAGGAGAATGTTACAGAGATGTCCGAGGAGGAGCGGGGGCGCCGGGGCATCAAGACCCTGCCAGGCAGCCTCCTTGAGGCGATCCAGTTCGCCGAGCACAGCGACCTCTTGCGCAAGGCCCTGGGTGACCACGTCTTCACCAGCTTCATCCAGAACAAACGCATTGAGTGGAACACCTACCGCGCCCAGGTGACGGACTTTGAGGTCAAGCGCTACCTGCCTATTCTGTAGGCTGGCCGCTCCTCCGGTGTCTCTTTTCCCCAAGGCCAGCACAAGGGGGAAGCTGTTTTCTTGGGTGATGGGAAGGACCTCATTCAGCGGCGTACGTTGGTTTCTCCGCCCAAACCTGAAGGGGTGCGGCGGAAGAGACAGGAACCATTGAGGCAGGACGTCATGACGGAAGAAGAGAAAGGCAACGGGCTGTACCGCCCGGAGACGGAACACGATGCCTGCGGCGTCGGTATTGTTGCGGACATCCTGGGGCGCAGGTCCCACGCCATGATTGAGATGGGCCTGGAGGTGCTGGATAACCTGGCCCATCGGGGCGCCTGCGGCTGCGATCCCATGACGGGCGACGGCGGCGGCGTGCTTCTGCAACTGCCTCACGCCTTCTTCAAAGAGCGCGCCGCAGACATCGGCATCCCTCTGCCAGAGCCGGGCCGCTACGGCGTCGCCATGGTCTTTCTCCCCTGGGAGGCCGAAGATAGGGCTGCCTGCCAGTCCATTATTGAGGAGACGGTCAAAGAGGAAGGCCAAAGCTTTCTGGGCTGGCGGGACGTGCCGGTGGACGACTCCGGCATCGGCGTTATCGCCCAGGACTCGGAGCCGGTCATCCGCCAGGCGTTTGTAGGTCGCAGGCCCAGCCTCGCAGACCAGGACGCCTTTGAGCGCAAGCTCTTCGTCATCCGCAAGGTGGTGGAGCGCAAGGTGGCCCAGTCTGGACTGAAGGGCAAGGTTGACTTCTATATCCCTTCCTGCTCCTCCAACACGATTGTGTACAAGGGCCTGCTCATGCCTGAGCAGGTGCGGGGCTACTTCCTGGACCTGTCCGACCCGCTGGTGGACTCCTCCTTTGTCCTGGTGCACTCCCGCTTCAGCACCAACACCCTGGGGTCCTGGAGGCTGGCCCACCCCTACCGGTACATCGCCCACAACGGCGAGATCAACACCCTGCGAGGCAACATCAACTGGATGACCGCTCGGGAGATGGTGATGTCCTCTCCCCTCTTTGGCGAGGACATCAAGAAGCTGATCCCAGTGTTGACCCCTGGGGCCAGCGACACTGCCACCATTGACAACGCCTTTGAGCTGTTGGCCCTCTCTGGCCGGGAGTTGCCTCACGTCATGGCCATGCTCATTCCCGAGGCGTGGGAGGGGGCTGCGGACATCTCCCCGGAACGGCGCGCCTTCTACGAGTACCACTCCTTCCTTATGGAGCCGTGGGATGGCCCGGCCCTCATCGCCTTCACCGATGGCAAGAGGATAGGGGCCAACCTGGACCGCAACGGCCTGCGCCCCTTCCGCTACACCGTCACCAAGGACAACCTCATCGTCATGGCCTCCGAGGCGGGCGTGCTATCCATCCCGCCGGGGCGGGTGCTGTACAAGGGCCGCCTGCGCCCAGGCCGCATGATGCTCATTGACCCAGAGGAGGGCCGCGTCCTGGACGATGAAGAGATCAAGTCGGAGCTGGCCTCCCGCCAGCCCTACGGCCAGTGGCTGGCGGACAACATTGTACGGGTGGACAGCTTAGCGTCGGCCACAGATAAGGTGCAGCCTGGCGACTCCAAGACACTCCTTCCCCGGCAGCAGGCCTTTGGCTACACCCTGGAGGAGCTGCGCATGATTTTGCAGCCCATGCTGGAGTCCGGGGGCGAGGCCACCGGCTCCATGGGCACCGATACCCCCCTGGCGGTGCTATCGGACAGGCCGCAACTCGTCTTCAACTACTTCAAGCAGCTCTTTGCCCAGGTGACCAACCCGCCCCTGGACGCCATCCGGGAGGAGTTGGTCACCTCCCTGGAAGCGCCCCTTGGGGCGGAGCGCAACCTGCTGGCGGAGACGCTAGAGCACGCCCGTCAGCTTCGCCTCTCCCATCCGGTCCTGTCCGACGAAGAGCTTGAGCGCATTCGCCACGTGGATGAGAAGGGCATACGGGCCATCACCCTGAAGGCCCTGTTGCGAGTTAACGACCCTAGGGGCCTGGAGCATGCCCTAGAGGAGCTGTGCGCCCAGGCCGCCCAGGCTGTCAGAGATGGCTACAGCGTCATCATCCTTTCTGACCGGGGCGTGGACGCGGACCACGCCCCCATCCCCAGCCTGCTGGCCTGCTCCGGCGTGCACCACCACCTGATCCGTCTGGGCCTGCGCACCCGCGCCGGCCTGGTGGTGGAGTCCGGCGAGCCCCGGGAGGTGATGCACTTCTCTCTCCTTATCGGCTATGGCGCAGGCGCTGTGAACCCCTATCTGGTCTTTGAGACCATCAAGGACATGGAGCAGCAGGGCCTCCTGGGGGTGGACGCCAAGACGGCCCAGAAGAACTTCACCAAGGCCATTGAGAAGGGCATCCTGAAGGTGGCTTCCAAGATGGGCATCTCCACTATCCAGGGGTACCGGGGCGCCCAAATTTTTGAGGCCGTGGGCCTCAATGCGGCTATCATTGACCGGTTCTTCACCTGGACGCCCTCCCGCATCAGTGGCGTGGGCATAGAGGTGATTGAAGAGGAGGCCCGCCAGCGGCATACCCGCGGCTTTGGCGCTCCTCAGACGCCAGCTGCCCTGGAGCTGGAAATAGGCGGCCTGTACCAGTGGCGACGCGGCGGCGAGTACCACATGTACAATCCAGAGACCATCGCCCGATTGCAGATCGCCGCTCGCACCAACAACTACAAGCTGTACCGGGAGTTCGCGGCGCTTATTGACGGCGAGGAGCAGCAGCTTTGCACACTGCGCGGCCTCCTGGACTTTAGCTGGTCAGAGGCCCCCATACCCCTGGAAGAGGTGGAACCGGCTGCGGAGATTGTCAGGCGGTTCGCCACAGGGGCCATCTCCCTGGGGGCCATTAGCAGGGAGGCCCACGAGACGCTGGCCATCGCCACAAACCGCATGGGCGCGCGCAGCAACACCGGCGAGGGCGGCGAGGACTATCGCCGCTTTACCCCTGACCCTAACGGTGACTCCCGCAGCAGCGCCGTCAAACAGGTGGCCTCTGGCCGCTTTGGCGTCACCACCAACTACCTGGTGAACGCCCGGGACCTGCAGATCAAGATGGCCCAGGGTTCCAAACCCGGCGAAGGAGGGCAACTCCCCGGTCACAAGATAAGCGAGTACATCGGCTGGGTACGTCGCACCACTCCCGGCGTGGAGCTCATCTCGCCCCCGCCCCATCACGACATCTATTCCATTGAGGACCTGGCCCAGCTTATTCACGACCTGAAAAACGTGAACCCGGAGGCCCGTATCCACGTGAAGCTGGTCTCCGAGGTGGGCGTGGGTACTATTGCTGCAGGCGTCTCCAAAGGCCACGGCGACGTGGTGCTCATCAGCGGTGACAGCGGCGGCACGGGCGCATCGCCGGAGTCCTCCATCAAGTACGCCGGCCTGCCCTGGGAGCTAGGCCTGGCCGAGACCCAGCAGGTGCTGGTGCGGAACGACCTGCGCGGGCGCATCGTCGTCCAGACTGACGGCCAGCTCAAGACGGGCAGGGACGTGGCCATCGCCTGCCTGCTGGGAGCGGAGGAGTTTGGCTTCTCCACGGCGCCCCTGGTGACCCTGGGGTGCATCATGCTGCGCAAGTGCCACCTGAACGCCTGCTCCGTGGGCATCGCCACTCAGGACCCGGAGCTGCGCAAGCAGTTCGCCGGCAAGCCAGAGTACGTGATCAACTACTTCTTCATGCTGGCTGAGCACCTGCGAGAGATCATGGCCAAGCTTGGCCTGCGCACCGTTAACGAGATGGTGGGGCGTGTGGACTTGCTGGACTCCCGCAAGGCCATTGACCACTGGAAGGCCAAAGGGCTGGACTTTTCCAACCTGCTGTACCAGTCGCCTGAATCGGACAAAGTAGCCCGGTACTGCATCCAGAAGCAGGACCACGGGCTAGAGAAGGCCCTGGACCACACCCTCATTGAGATAGCCCAGGCGACCCTTGATGGCAACGGCCCGGTGGAGGCGACGATGCCCATCCGCAACTCCAACCGCACCGTCGGGGCCATGCTCAGCGGTAAGGTGGCCAGGCAATATGGCGAGAAGGGCCTTCCGGACGACTCTATCCAGTTCCACTTCACCGGCTCGGCAGGGCTCAGTTTTGGGGCCTTTCTGGCCAGGGGAGTCTCCTTTACCCTGGAGGGGGAGGCCAACGACTACATGGGCAAGGGCATGTCCGGCGGGCGCATTGTAGTTTACCCGCCTCAAGGCTCCACTTTTGTGCCTGAGGACAACACCATCATCGGCAACGTGGCGCTGTACGGGGCCACTGGGGGCATGGCCTTCCTCCGCGGCATGGGGGGCGAGCGGTTCGCCGTGCGCAACAGCGGCGCCCATGCCGTTGTGGAGGGCGTGGGCGACCACGGCTGCGAGTACATGACCGGCGGCATGGTGGTGGTGCTAGGGGGCACGGGGCGCAACTTTGCCGCCGGGATGAGCGGCGGCGTGGCCTACGTGCTGGACGAGGACGGCCACTTCGTAGATCGCTGCAATACAGGTATGGTGGACCTGGAGGCCGTGGAGGAGCCGGAGGACCAGCTTGCCCTGCGTCAGATGATTGAGTGGCATGTGCGGTACACCCGGAGCGACAGAGGGCAGAAGATACTGGACCAATGGCGGGCTTTGCTACCCAAGTTTGTGAAGGTGATGCCGCGGGACTATCGTCGGGTGCTGACGAGCCACAACCAGAAGCTGCCCAAAGAGGTGGAGCTGCTGCTGAACGGCCGCACCCACCAGCTTATCCCCGCGCCGGTGGTGTAGCTTTACCTAACCCTCTTAGTCCCCCTTCCCTGGAGGGAAGCAACTACAGGATGGACTCCTTGCACTAACCCGTGAACTAGATGCTGCAATCGGCAAAGTAGAAATGGTGCTTAGGGTCTACAGCCGAGGTAGTTGATGGCCTTGAACGGGATAGGCTAAGAGCGATCATCGCCTTCTATTGTCATTGCTACGAAAATAGCTTCCTCCCCCCTTGCGGGGGAGGATTGAGGTAGGGGGTTGCCGAAGGGTTCACCCCTATCCTGGCCTTCCCCCGTCAAGGAGGAAGGAACTGAGGGCCAGCCGTTTTCATCCTTGAGGGTGCCCATGACTATGGGCATGAAAGATTCTGAGCGAGTGAGGAACGAACATCGCGAAGAATCTAAGGCCTTGCGCATGGGAAGGCGCCTGCAAGCGCCAATAGGAGACGCCACACCAGCAATCGCCTTGGACGCTTCGCCTGACTGCCGTCATGGCTCAGCGTGACAACAATGGCTATTGGTGAATGGGACTGCTGTCATTCTGAGCGAGTGAGGAACGAACATCGCGAAGAATCTAAGGCGTGGGCGTGGGAAGGCGCTCTGCTGTTGCACACAAGCAACGCTACGAGGGCAACCGCCTTGGATGCTTCGCCTGACTGCCGTCATGGCTCAGTATGACACCAACGGGACCACATATCTTCTCAATTGGTGATCACATGGGCAAAGTCCTCGGATTCAAGGAGTTCGGCAGAAGGCCGCCAGAGCGGCAGCTTGTCGCATCGCGCCTTAAGCACTGGCAGGAGGTCTACCTGGAGTGGCCGGAGAGCCACGCCCGGGATCAGGCGGCCCGCTGCATGGACTGCGCCGTGCCCTTCTGCCACACCGGCTGCCCCCTGGGCAACATCATCCCCGACTTCAACGACCTGGTGTACCGCGGCAAGTGGCAGCGCGCCCTGGAGGTGCTGCACTCCACCAACAACTTCCCGGACTTCACGGGCCGCATTTGCCCCGCCCCCTGCGAGTCGGCCTGCGTCCTGAACATCAACCAGGATCCAGTAACCATTGAGTATGTAGAAAAGGCCATTGCCGACCGGGGCTTCGCCGAGGGTTGGGTCAAACCAGAGCCGCCCCTTGTGCGCACGGGCAAGCGCGTTGCCGTCGTCGGCTCGGGGCCGGCGGGCCTGGCCGCCGCCCAGCAGCTCAACCGGGCTGGCCACACCGTCACCCTCTTTGAACGGGACAACTACCTGGGTGGCTTGCTCTCCCTGGGCATTCCGGAGTTCAAGCTGGAGAAAGCCGTCGTCCAGCGGCGCCTCCGCCAAATGGAGGAGGAGGGCGTCCTCTTTAAGCCTGGCGTCAATGTAGGGGTAGACCTGCCCGCCGATGATCTCAGGGCTAGCTTTGACGCCGTCTGCCTGGCGGGTGGCGCCACGCAGCCCCGGGACCTGCCCGTCCCAGGACGGGAGCTCAAGGGCGTCCACTTCGCTATGGAGTACCTGACCCAGCAAAACCGGCTCCTGGCCGGTGAGCACGTCCCACCGGAGCAACGCATCAGCGCCGAGGGCAAGCGGGTCGTCATCCTGGGCGGCGGCGATACGGGCGCCGACTGCCTGGGCACGGCCCACCGGCAGGGCGCGGAGATCGTGTACCAGTACGAGCTGCTGTCGGAGCCGCCCGTGGTGCGTCGCGATGACAACCCCTGGCCCTACTGGCCCCTCATCCTGCGCTCCTCCCCCGCCCATGAGGAGGGCGGCATCCGCGACTACAGCATCCAGACCAAGCGCTTCTCCGGCAGCGAAGGCCGTGTGGAGAAGCTGCACGCCACGCGGCTGGAGTGGGGGCCGCCCGACGCCTCGGGTCGTCCGACGATGAAGGAAATTCCCGGCAGCGAGTTTGAGGTCCAGGCCGACCTGGTGCTCCTGGCCCTGGGCTTCCTGGGCGGCGAGCAGTATCTGGCCAGGGCCTTGGGCGTGGAGATGGACCAGCGCGGCAACGTCAAGACGGGGCTTGACCACATGAGCAGCGTGCCGGGCGTCTTTTCGGCGGGGGATATGCGCCGGGGCCAGTCTCTGGTGGTATGGGCATTAGCTGAGGGGCGTGAGGCCGCCCACCATATAGACAAGTGGCTCATGGGCGCCACGAAGCTGCCGAGAAGCTTGCCGGGGGCGCTACCGAGATAGGTTTCCGATAGCAGAAAGCATGGGCTGTCACTGACAGCCCATGCTTTCTGCTATTCTGTGCCAGATGAAACGCGCCTTCTCCTCTTTGACGTTGCCCACCTCATTGTTGGCCCTATCCTAGGGGCAGATATCTAGGTCGCCTTAACCCTCACCTAGCAGGGTGCTGAAGAACACCCCCATCCGCCGCAGGCGGACCGCCCCTTTACTCCCCCTTCACTGCGTTCAGGGCTTCGGCTCACCAGGTCAGGTTCCGGGGCTACGCCCCTCTGGACTCCCCTTTCTTCCGCAGCCTGCTAGGTCGTCTTAACCCTCAACTGGTGTCCAGGAATTGACACCCACCTTTGGCGGGCCGTAAGATGCTATGTGGCGAGGATAGGGGAAGAGGCGTCTGGTCTCTCCTATTCGGTGGCAACGTAGCTCAGCGGCAGAGCGGACGCTTCATAAGCGTTAGGTCGGCGGTTCGAATCCACCCGTTGCCACCAGGCAAGTCCAGGGAGAGGGCGGTTAGCTCAGCCGGTTAGAGCGTCGCGTTCACATCGCGAAGGTCGTTGGTTCGAGTCCATCACCGCCCACCATGCTCGCTTGCAGACCGAAGCTTTCCTTTGCCAGGGGCCCGGGCCGAAGTGGCGGAACGGCAGACGCGCTACGTTCAGGGCGTAGTGCCCTTACGGGCGTGAGAGTTCAAATCTCTCCTTCGGCACCATCTGCTATCTGGCCCTGGTTTTGTACCTGAAAAGGCCCCTGGCGACGTTGCCAGGGGCCTTTTCGACAATGGGGCCTTGTCAATTGGCCTTTTCTCTACCCCCGTGGTCTATCAGGCTGCTGAAAAACACCCCCAACCCCCTCAGGGGGGTTCAAGATTTTGACTTCCCTTTCAAGAAGGCTCCAAAGGAGCCTTCCTCTCGGGGATGGATTTGTATCTGGGGGACACCCCCAGACCCCCGCCAGAGAGGCTTCGCCCCTCTGGACTCCCGGTTCTTCTATGGCCTGCTAGGCCTGACAACGGCAATGGACCGTGAACCAGCAATGGTGAGGCGCTCCACTCCAGGAATGTTACTTGATCAGATTCTTCTGCAAGGCAATACGAACCGCCTCTGCCCTGCTCAGAGCTCCTAGTTTAGAGATAATGTTGCCTACGTGTGCTTCTACGGTTCTAGGCGAGATGGAAAGGCGATCGGCAATCTCGGTATTTTTCAGCCCCTGGTACATCAGTTCAACTACGTCCATCTCCCGTGAAGTTAGATCGCCAAGCTGCCAGCCGCGGGCTCCCGATGAGAGAGCAGAGTAGCTTCGCATGACTTTGGATGCGATATCTGGTGGTATTACTGCACCCCCTGCAGCAATCTCGTGGAGTGCTTCCACCAGTGCGTCTTGGGTTGAGTCTTTCAACATGTAGCCATCTATACCCACTCGCGCCATTGCTCGGACATACTGGTCAAAGTCATAACCCGTTAGGACCAGGATCTTCAGCTCCGGCCACTGCCGCCGCAAGGCACGAGCCAACTCAATTCCTGTCATATCAGGCAGCCGAATGTCCACCAGTACAATGGCAGGGGTGGACTGCGCCACTAACGCCAAAGCCTCTTTCCCCGATGCAGCTTCTCCCACCACCTCAATATCCGGCTCCTGCTCCAAGCGACTACGGATTCCCTCGCGAAACATTCGCTGGTCGTCAACGATGAGAACTCGTATGGGAGGATTCACCTATCGCTCCATACTGCGACTAGCAGGCTACCCGAGGGGAACTCTAGCTATAATCGTTGTACCCAACTCAGGCGCCGAATTGATTTCAAAGGAGCCTCCGACCTGCATGACACGCTCCCGCATCCCGGAGAGGCCAAACCCACCTTTCCCATAGGATGAGGCGGCAAAGCCGATGCCATCATCTGCCACTTTCAGGACGAGGCTATGGCCTTCTCTGGAAAGCGACACCTCCACCGAGGTGCCTTTCGCATGTTTGACAGCGTTGTTGGTGGCCTCTTGAGTAACACGGAATAAGGCCAGTTCGGTTTCTGGTGAAAACCTATCTTCTTCGCTCACATTAAGCAACGACAGGAGAGCCTTGATGCCGGACTGTTGAGACACCCCATCTAGAAGCCAGTCCAGAGCCGGGACGATCCCCAGATCGTCCAGAATCGCGGGTCTGAGGCGGGAGCAGATTTCCCTAAGTTCCAGGACGAGCTGCCGTGCGAGATTGACCTGACCATTGCCTGTGGAGCTTACCCCTCCTGCCAGCGTTATGGCTTTCTGAAGGGGCCCGTCGTGCAGATCGCCGGCGATGCGGCCTCGTTCCGCCTCCTCAGCTTTCGTGAGGCGTTGGTTCACCCCCCTCAGCTCCTCAGAGAGCATACTCTTTTCAAAGGCAAGGGCCAACAATGGCGTGATAGTAGCAACCAGTCGTTTTTCTTCTTCCAGAAAGATTTCGCCTCCCATTTTTGGCCCCAGGAGCACATAGCCCAAGTACCGCCCCCATACCGAGAGGTTCACGAGCAACAGGGAGTCGGACTCCCAATGTAACTCTGCTAACTCTCGGGTTTTTGAACCTTCTATATATGTTTCCAGATGGGGACGTACGTGACCGAGAATCTCCTGTGTACGTTCACCTGCTGCCGCTGTCAACTGGCATTGAGCTGGTTCATGGCCCAGGTACAAGAGGACTGACTCCACGTGCACAATTTGGGCGAGACGACGAGCGATGAGCTCTGCCACTTCGGGGAGCCGGTCAGGAGCAGGTAGGTCCCTGCGAAAGACCTCAAGGGCCGACCGATAATTAACCACATCACGGTAGATGAAATTGTCCACTAACCATAGCGCCGACCGACGCAACACGAAAAAGAGCAATACTGCACCAACGAGAATGGTGGAGACCCAAACGGGTTGAGATTCATTGGCAACAACTTCGTTCGGGAGTGGCGCTAGTGTCAACACCAAGGCAACGAGTAGTAGCAGTGCAAAAGTGGCCAGGCCATACACCATGCCGCGATGAACCAGTTTACGAATTCCCAGTAGCTGGTACTGAAGGATAGCGTAGGCAAAAGAGACCGGAATGAGACCCAAGGCCAGAATGGGCAAATGGACAGGAAGGAGCGAACCATACCCTAGCGCCTCAGGAACAACCGTAAGACTTATGACCGGCAGTGTGCCCAGTGCAATTCCCAATAGGACGATCCGCGCCTGCTGACGGCCAGCAGGCGACCGTTGGCGGACTCCTTTTACGGCAAGCAGGCCAACGGCGGCAACAACCGACGTAGACACATAGAGAAGAAACATCGGTCGCACCAGTTGATAAAGAGGTGGCACGAAAAAGAGTGACGCTCCATAGGAGGCCGTGATGATGATTCCCAGGCTCGCGAATATGGGAGCAACTAAAGAGCGTCCTGATGCTAGACGGTCTCTGGTAAGCATGGATACGAACGGGAGAAGGGTTGCCCCAACACCTACCAGACTCAGGACTTGTACGATCCGCGCCCAGGCAAACCCCAGGCCAGAGCTAGGACCTGCGGCGAGGGCGATGGCGGTCATTCCGGCAAACAGCCAGAACATTCTAGCAGCGTGAAGGTCTGGCCGGCGAAGGACAACGGTTGTGCCAAGCAAGGCAAACACGCCGCCAAGGGTCCACATGAAGAAATTTTCGCGACCCTGGGAGGCGGACTTCGGGCTCAACTCCACGTCCAGAAGTTCTCCCGTTGTGCTCAGGAGACGGGTCTGCCTTATAGGCTCATCAATAGTGATGTCTGTATTGACCTTGGCATACGGCTGCCCGTTGATGGCCAGGACCTCCATTCTCGGCCTGACTCCAAGAAACCAACCTGCACCTCCAGGCGTAACTGAAGCAACGCAGTGGGTATCTCCACAAGGCTCTATTTGGAACGCGAGGGAGGCTTGTTGCTGCGAGGAGGTGTAGGCTGTGGCCACAACAACAATATAGGCGGCGAGGAGAGAAAACGCAGCAACCCTGGAAAGACGGGGAGCGACAGAGACGAGAAGATTACGAAACCACAACGGTCCTCGCCGAGCTGCCAACGAGTGAGTCCAGGAGATCCTCAAGACCCTTCACCTCAACAACGCGACCTCGTAGGTCCACCAAGTTGGATTTTGCCCGATTGAGAAAGACCTCAGCGATTATGGCGGAGAAGACCCTGGCGCCGGACCTTTCAAATTCCAGACATGTGTCTGGATAACCTTCACCCGAGCTTGCCCACGTCCGTACTTCGCCATCCGGCGGAGATGATTTTAGCAGAGAATCGTAGAAAAATACGAGGGGCAGAGTCTTCTTATGCCGCGCCAAATCTCCCTCTGCATAAACCACAGGACACGCATCCCTCAAGTCATCCATCAACTGGGCATAGGTAAGCAGATTGAACCCAAGGTCCCCACATAGCCTGATAGTTTCCGTTTCATCGGTGGCCAGGCCAGCGCCGAACTCGGCCGCGAACCTGCCCAGGCTCCCGGCCTTAAGGGAGGTCATGTTCAAGGCTTCGTCCGTGGTGGCGACGTTGCGCTTTTCCAGGCGGGCGTCCATGAACTGTCCGGCGCAGGCTCTCACGCAGTTCTCAAAGAGGAGAAGCAGCGGCCGAAGGCCGACCCCATTTCCCTTTGCCCGGTGCACAGCTTCACAGGCGGCAGCCGCCCCACAGGTCTGCATGGTTATGGCCAGAGCCAGCTCTTCGGCAGCGCTCAGGCCCTGGCCTGAACCTGTCTCCCTATCTGCCACCCTGTCAAACAGGTAGGCAGCCTCCATCTGAAGCTCCACTCCTGCCGCACCCTGGATGGCCGCGATACTCAGTGCTCCGGAGATGGCCTGGTACACCTCTAGAGTGAGGGTGCCGGCGCGGCGGGGAGCCTCGGGGTGCAGGACAAAGCCTGGCTGCCCCAGGGCGCACAGCATGGCCTCTCGGTGACCCGGCTCACTGCAATACAGGTCCACGAGCGCCCTGATTTCCTTTGCCAGCGCGCTTGACATCAAACTGGCCCGTTCCTCTCAAAGTCGTTGCCTGATGATTAGACCCAGGGCAAGGAGCCGGCTTCCTTCGTTTCCATGCCATCCCCACGAGCCGTCATGTGGAGACGTTGCAGCAAGCTCTGCACAGCCGTATCCAGCTCCGCCGGTAGCAGTGCGCCACTCTGTCCGTTGCCCGCCAGGGTCGCCAGAGCAGGCGTCGTGGGGGATGTCCGAATAGCCGTCCGTACCGCTTTCTCCAGTTCACGAATGTCCATAGCCGCCTCCTTAGAGAATGTGTGGACTCTGCGTCCGTGGAGGTAATAGTAGTTAAAGAAAGGTTAAGGGACAAGCGTTGCGTAAGGGTATTTACGTACTCATAAACCCGTAGAGGAAACCACTAACGAGGGTACGTACGTATAATGGCTAATGGTACTGCTTTAGGCTGGTCGCATCCAAGGGGGGAACGAGTGGAGATTGCTACGATAGCCGTGGAGGCTACATCGTAAAGTATCCGACGACGTTGGCACGGGGTTTGTCTGCGTGGCGGGGCTGTATGTAGGCGTCTGATCACCGCGAGTCCCACGTAAGGGTTTTCTTGGTTGGCCCCGATGCACCATCTGGTTTCTCTAGCTACCCTGGTAGTTAGGGGACGCTTCAAGCTAGAGGCGTGAGAGCCGTGGAACGAGTCGCAAAGGAGAAATGAGTGTGACTACAAATATAGCTATCGCCGAGCGCATAGTCACGGTGGTCGTAGTAGACGACCAGGAAACCATCCGCCAGGGTATAAAGGCTTCACTGACCCAAGACCGAAACATTAGGGTGATTGGCGAAGCAGCGAGCAGCAAAGAGGCAATCTCGCTGATAGGCCAACTTAAACCGGATGTGGCGGTAGTGGACATTCGGCTCGGCGAAGGGAGCGGGATAGATGTCAGCAAAGCTGTCAAGACCATTTCGCCAACCACCAAGATATTGGTGGTCAGCGCCTATGACTATGGCCAATACGTATCGGTACTGGTCAAGCTAGGAGTGAGTGGGTACCTCATGAAAACTGGCTCTGTGCACGAACTCATAAGAGCGGTACATGACGCTGCCGAGGGATGGTTGGTATTTGCGCCCCCCATCGCACCCAAGGTGTTGGATCTTCTGACGTTTCAGGAGGGAGCCCACCCTCAGCCGACGTTAGGCGATCGGAACCTCACGGTCCGGGAGGCTGAGGTTCTTCAACGTGTGGCTGATGGCCGCAAGAACACCGAAATAGCTACAGACATGCATATCGCAGTGAAAACCGTGGAGGCGCACATAGAGAATGTACTCATCAAGCTAGGCGCCAAGAATCGCACGGGAGCCGTCGTTGCTGCCATGAACAGAGGATGGTTGAGCGTGTAACTCCCCAGGGTAGACGGATGATGAAGGGTCTGTTCCGAAGGTCGTGGACACTGTGACGTTACCCCGGGAAAGGGGAGTCCAGAGGGGCTTCGCCCCTCTGGACTCCCCTTTCTTTCGTCACCCTGCTAGTGGTGCTGGACTGGTTGTGCTAACATCATATCTAGCGGCAATGAGTAGCAGGCCAGACTGGGATCTCTCCTTCGGCGCCACAGCCTTCCCTGGCCCTGAACCCATGTCGCAAGCGCTCGTAGCTCAAATGGATAGAGCGCAGCCCTGCGAAGGCTGAGGTCGCGGGTTCAAGTCCCGCCGAGCGCACCACTCCCATATTGTCCTGGGCGATTAGCTCAGTTGGTTAGAGCGCCTGCTTTACACGCAGGAGGCCGTAGGTTCAAGTCCTTCATCGCCCACTTTCCTCCCTGTTTCTTTACCAGGGGCATCTGTATCTTCTGGGAGTATTCTATAATCTAATAGACCGGTACGCTTATTCCCATCCTATCGCCCATTGTGGAGGGGCCTGATGCATCCAGAGTCCCAGGGCAGAGATGTTGCCCAACGCATCCTGGACAACGTGAACAAGGTGATCCTTGGCAAGGGAGATGCGGTCCGCCTGGGAGTCATTGCCCTTATCTGCCAGGGCCACGCCTTGATTGAGGACGTGCCTGGGGTAGGCAAGACCATGCTGGCCAAGAGCCTGGCCCGCTCCTCCGGGTGCACCTTCAGCCGCATCCAGTTCACGCCGGACCTGCTCCCCAGCGACGTAACCGGCGCCTCCATTTACAACCAGCGTACTGGCGATTTCCAGTTCCGCCCAGGGCCGGTCCATTCCCAAATTGTGCTGGCGGATGAGATCAACCGCGCCACGCCGAAGACTCAGTCGGCCCTATTGGAGGCGATGGAGGAGCGGCAGGTGACGGTGGACGGCGTGACCCACCGGTTGCCTTTGCCTTTTATGGTAATGGCTACGGAGAACCCGGTGGAGTACGAGGGCACCTTCCCCTTGCCAGAGGCCCAGCTTGATCGGTTCATGCTGCGCATCCGTCTCGGCTATCCATCCATGCAGGAGGAGATAGCCATCCTGGAGTCGCAGCAGATGACCCATCCCTTTGACTCCCTGGAGGCGGTGGCTACCCCTGATGAGGTGGTGCGGCTGCAAGAAGAGGTGCGCCGGGTGTACGTAGACACCCTGGTGAAGCAATACATCGTGACCCTGGCTGAGGGTAGCCGCAGGCACAGCGCCGTTGCCCTGGGGGCGTCGCCTCGCGCATCCCTAGCGTTGCAGCGCGCCGCCCAGGCCCAGGCCTTCCTTGCGGGGAGGGACTACGTGCTGCCCGACGATGCGAAGGAGCTGGCGGGCACGGTGCTGGCCCACCGCTTTGTGCTCACGGCAGCCGCACGGATGCAGGGGCTGGATGGTTTGCGAGTGGTGCGCCAGCTTACGGAGGAGGCGATGGTGCCAGGAGCCAGAGCGGGGAGATGAGGGTACACGAGGTGAAAAAACGATCTCTTTTGGTGCTCGCCCTCACCCTCATTGTCCTCATCTTTGCCCTCGTCACGGGCTTCCCCCTGCTCATGCGCCTCTTCTACGTGCTTACCTTGGCCATCGCCGGCGGCTACCTGTGGGCATGGCTGAACCTGCGCTGGCTGGAGGCGCACATAGAGCGACGTACCCAAAGGGTGCACGTGGGCCAGCCGGTGGAGGAGCGTATCACCGTGCGCAACACCTCCTTTCTGCCCAAGCCGTGGCTGGAGGTGACGGACCTGACGGACATCCCAGGCCATTACACCGGCCAGGTTGTTGGCCTGACCGGACGGGGGTTCCGCTCCTGGCGAACTCGCACCCTTGCCCGCCGCCGCGGGGTATTCACCCTGGGGCCCCTGAGGATAGCCACCGGCGATCCCTTTGGCGTCTTCCGTTTGGAGCGGTCCTATCACGGCCAGCAGCAGGTGATTGTGTTGCCCGCCGTGGTGCCCATAACCCGTTTCTTTGTTCCCTCGGCTGACCTCACGGGAGACGGGCAGTTGCGACTGCGCTCCCAACAGGTGTCGCCCCACGTGGCCTCGGTGCGGGACTACCTGGCGGGGGACAGCCTCAGCCGCATCCACTGGCCCTCCACCGCCCGCCAGGGCAGGCTAATGGTGAAGGAGTTTGACCTGGGCCTGACCAGCGACATCTGGGTGCTGCTGGACATGGAGGCTGCGGCCCACGCGGCCCAGGGGGAGGAGACCACGGAGGAGCTGGCGGTGACGGCGGCCGCTTCCCTTGCCCGCTACTTCCTGGGCCGAAGGTTGCCCGTGGGCTTTGCCGCCAGCGGCGCAGACTTCTCGCTGCTGCCGCCGGATAGTCACGGTATCCAGGATGGCCGCATTCTTGACCTGCTATCCCGTGCCCAGGCCAATGGCGATGTGTCCCTCGTTCAGGCCGTCGCACGGTTGGATTCATTGCTCACGCGGCACACCACCCTGGTGGTCGTCACCCCTTCGGCGGAGCCATCGTGGTTGGAGGCTATGGGCGTCCTTGGGCAGCGGGGTGTGCGCCTTGCTGCGGTGCTGGTAGACGCCACCTCCTTTGGCGGCGCCGATACGTCCGCCTTAGCCCCTTTACTGCGGACCTTGGGGGTGGCCCCGTACGTCGTGGGCAAGGGGGATAATCTGGCTGCGGCCCTGGACCATCCTGTCGCCCTTCACTGGGATGCCAGGGTAGGGGTGGCGGTGGCCCCAGGAGGCCGCGCATGACGACGAGGGCGGCCTCTTTTGGCCGCTGGCAAGGGCGACACCCCGGCGGGGTTATGCCTCCCCTGCGGCAGCGCATGGAGCCTGCCCTACGAGCTTTCATGCCCAGCTTTCAGTGGGTGACTTTCCTGCTGATACTGGGGGTAGTGATCAGCGTGGTGTGGTCGCTCCAGGCCGCCCGGTGGACGACCACGCCGCCCCTGCACCTGGCAGTCTTTCTTGGCCTGGCGGTGGGCGCGGCCCTGGCCAGAGCGCCCATCAACGTGTGGGTCCTGCAAAGCGTGGCTCTCACCCTCTGGCTGCTCACCATTCTCTGGATGTTCATCGCCTTCCTCAACGCGCCAGGTGGCTTCGCGGGCATATACCACCTGGGGGAGCGCTTTGGACAGTGGTTCTACGCCGCCCGCACCGGCGGCATCAGCACCGACGCCCTCCCCTTCGCTGTCACGCTGACGGTGCTGACGTGGGTGCTGGGGTATGCCGTCGGCTGGCTTACCTTCCGCCGACGCAGCGTGTGGCTGCCCCTGGTGCTCGCAGGCCTGGCGCTGTTGACCAACCTCAGCTACCTCCCCAAGAGCTACTACTCCTACTTCTACCTGTACCTCTTCTTCGCCCTACTCGCCGTGGCCTGGACCGGCTTTATGGAGCGCCGCAGGGCTTGGGACCGCCAGCGCATCAGTCACTCGGCGACCCTGGCGGCCTATGGCCTGAGCGACGCACTGTGGTTTGGCCTGGCAGCCATCATTATTGCGCTGTTGCTGCCCTCCGGGTTCCCCAGGCCACCCATCTTCAAGAAGGCGTACGAGGTCATGCGGTGGCCGGTGGAGAGCTATAGCGGCGATTTCAGCCGCCTCTTTGCGGGCGTCCCGGCGAAGAAGGCCGTGCCTTACCGCACCTTTGACGACACCCTCGCCTTCCAGGGCACCATAAAGTTGGGCGACCAGGTGATATTCGCTGCGCAGAGCACTCTGCCCACCTACTTTCGGATGCGTAGCTATCCTATCTACATCTCCCAGGGGTGGATTGCAGGCGATACGCAGCTCGTGCCTGTGGACTGGACGCCGGGAGAGAGCTCCGAAGCCCTGTACCTGGAGCGCCTGCCTGTCCTGCAAGGGGTGAAGCTCCAGTACAGCCCGCGCCTGCTCCCTATGGGCGGGCAGGTGGAGGAGTCGGACCGCGCCCTGCTGGCGGAGGTACCCGTGTCGCCCACGTTCACCATCCCCCTAGTCAATGCGCCGATAGACCCCCGCCTGCCAGCCGAGGTGCGCCTCTTCACCCGGAACTTGAGACGTACCCCCCTTTCGTCGTTGACCGACGCCCGCATCAAGGCTTTGCTTCCCGAGGGCTTTGAGTTGCTTGCGGTGCACAGGAGCGAGGCGGGCGTTGTCGTCACCGTTTCCACCCGGCGCGTCATACCGCCCGCCCTGGAAGTCCTCTCGGTGCAAAGCGCCACGCGGCTGCTGACGGAAGACACCTACGTCGCACGCACCTCGGTGTCCATTGCTACTCCGGAGGAGCTGCGTGGCGCGGGGGAACGCTACCCCACCTGGGTACGCGACCTGTACTTGCAGCTCCCGGACACCTTGCCCCAGCGGGTAAGAGACCTGGCCCAGAGGTTAACGGTTGGAGCCGATACCCCCTACGACAAGGCCATGGCAATCCAAAGCTACTTGAAGACGGTACGCTACAGCCAGGCGATACCGCCTCCCGGCTACAACGCCGACGGCGTTGACCACTTCCTCTTTGTGGCCCAGGCTGGCTATAGTGAGTATTACGGCTCCGCGATGGCCGTGATGCTGCGGGTGGTAGGTGTGCCCGCACGCCTGGCCGTGGGTTACACCTACGATGAGCCGGACGCCAATGGGGTGGTGCTGGTACGGGACCTTAATGCCCACGGATGGGCGGAGGTGTTCTTCCCCAACTACGGCTGGGTGGACTTTGAGCCGACCCCGGGGCGAGAGTTGCCGGGGCCGGAGCTTCTGTCGCAGGAGGACCTTTATATAGAGGGCCTGGGAGAGGATGATCCATTCTCTGAGTTCGAAGGGGACGAGTCGGAGTTGCCGCCCCTGGGTTCCCGAGACGGTGGCGATATTCAGGGCGGCATCCTGCTCGGCCTGTCAGTCCGACTTTGGTTGGCCCTGGCGACCTCTCTCGTTGCCATCTTTCTGGTCTTGCGGGCTGGCCTGCGCTGGCTCATGGGGACGCCATCGCAGGCGTCTGCGGTGTACCGTAAGCTGACGCGTTTGACGGCCTTGGCGGGCCTTGGGCCGGCTGCGGGGCAAACCCCCAGAGAGTTTGGCCTGAGCCTGGGCCACCGCCTGCCAGACTTGCGGCCTGCCTTCGCCACGGTGGTGGACGCCTACGGCCGCGGGCGGTACGGCCAGAAGAACCTGACGCTAGAGGAGGAACGCGTGGTGGGGGTAGCTTGGCGGCAGGTGCGCCTGCCTTTGCTGGGCCAGGCCTTGGGGCGGCTGGGGTGGCCGCGCAGGGCCGCTGTTCCACGGTAGCCCTAGTTACCCCCCCCCAATCTGTGCTCCTCGTTGATGAGGGGCGAGCCTTCCCGTTTCAATGGCCAAATCCATTCTTCAGGCGAAAGGAGTGCAATGGGCGAGAGACGCTACTGGGCGGTGCTGCCGTCATCCCTGGGGTGGATTGGTGTGCTGGCCTCCCAAAGGGGGCTGCGCCGGCTCTCATTGCCCGTGGCTACGCCGGAGGAGGCGGTACGGGCGCTGGGCAAGGAGGCCCAGGGCACAGAGCACGCGCCGGAGCGATTTGATGGCCTTCGGCGGCAGTTAGAGGCGTACTTTCAAGGAGAGCGTACGCGTTTTGAGGTAAAGCTAGATATGGAGGGGTACAGCCCCTTTTTCTCTCGGGCCTGGCAGGCCTGCGCCGCTATCCCGCCGGGAGAGACCAGGAGCTATGCCTGGCTGGCGACCCAGGCGGGCAGCCCCGCAGCGGTGCGGGCCGCCGGGCAGGCCATGGCCCGCAACCCTCTTCCGCTGATCATTCCCTGCCACCGGGTGGTAGGCAGCGACGGCGGGCTGCATGGGTATGGGGGTGGGCTACCGATGAAGAGGCATCTCCTGGGGTTGGAAAAGGGGTGGGCGGCAAGGCAATAGGAGGGGGAAGTCCTCCTATTGCCGATGACATTGGGGTTCAGGACTGGCTCTCCCCGAATTGGAGAGGGGGATCATTGAACCGTGGGGAAATAGGTTGCGGGGAACCCACAACCCATTTCCCCACATCTTTTTCCTACCCCCCTTCCCCATAGGGAAGGGGACCAAGGGGGTTAGGTCAACCGTTACTTACTTGCTGTGGATGGCTCCCCAGACCTCCTGTGGTGTCATGGGCAAGGTGTGGAGTCGCCTGCCGGTGGCGCGGTAGATAGCGTTGGCCAGAGCGCCGGCGGGGGGGACAATGGGCACTTCACCTATGCCGCGGGCGCCGTAGGGGCCGTCGGAGGCTGGGACCTCCACGATGACGGCCTCAATCATGGGGATGTCCAGCGCCGTGGGCATGCGGTAGTCCAGTAGGGTGGGGTTACGCATCATGCCCTTGCTGTAGTCGTAGTATTCGGTCAAGGCCCAGCCGATGCCCTGGAGGGCGCCGCCTTGCATCTGTCCCTCCACCATGGTGGGGTTGATGGCTTTGCCTACGTCCTGGAAGGTGGTGTATCGCAGGATGGTGACCTTGCCCGTCTCCGGGTCCACCTCCACGTCTGCCACGTGGGCGGCGAACTGGTGGGCTGGCTGAAGGCGGGTGACGGTACCGTAGCCGCAGATGGGGCCGCTGGCAAGGCGGGTGGAGTTGCCAGCGACGGTTTGCAGGTCTACCCGCTGCTCGGTATTTTCCCGAACCCAGAACACCCCGTTTGCGTACTCCACGTCCTCTTTGGGCGACTTGAAGTGCTGGGCGGCGTGGGTCTTGAGCTGCGCAAGAGCGTCCTTGCAGGCCTCGTGGACGGCGGCGCCCATGCTGTAGGTGGTGCGGCTGCCGGCGCTGAGGTCCGTGTAGGGCGCGGTCTCCGTGTCGGCCACGCGGACGCTGACGTTCTCAATGGGCACCTGCATCTCGTCGGCCACCATCTGGGCCATGGTGGTGCGGGTGCCGGTAAGGTCTACCTGGCCGCTGAAGAGGCTGATGCCGCCATCGGGCAAGACCTGGACGACGGCGCTGGAGGTGAGGGTAGCGCCGGGCCAGTAGCCCAGGGCAAGGCCGCGGCCGCGATGGGGGCCCTTGGGGGCCGGCGAGGTCCAGCAGGGGTGCTGGGAGAGGCGCCGCAGCACCTCCTTCATGCCGATGCGGTTGTAAGGCTGGCCGCTAGTGCCCTTGTCACCTTCACCGGGCGCGTTGAGGATGCGGAACTGAAGGGGGTCAATACCTAGCTTTTCCGCCACCTCGTCCATGTGGGACTCAATGGCGAAGGCGATGGGGGTACCCCCTGGGGCGCGGTACGCCTGGACGCGGGGCTTGTTGGTGACGACGTCGTACCCTTCTATCTTCAAGTTGTCCGTTTTGTAAGGGCCGAAGCTGACGGCTCCAGCGCCCCATACGGGCGCGCCCGGGAACGCGCCGGCGTCCAGGATGATCTTTGCGTAGCAGGCGGTGAGCCTCCCGTTCCTCTTGACACCGGTCCGAATGACGGCGTGCATGGGGGAGCCGGGGCCGGTGGCGCGGAACACCTCTGACCGGGACATGACCAGTTTGACCGGGCGGTTGGCCTTGAGGGAGAGCATGGCGGTGATGGGCTCCAGGATGGCGTAGACCTTGCCGCCGAAGCCGCCGCCGATCTCGGTAGGGATGACGTTGATGCGGTGTTGAGGCAGGTCCAGGAGTTGGGAGAGGGTGCGGCGCACGCCGAAGGTGCCCTGAGTGGAGCTCCAGACGGTGAGCTTGCCATCGGACTGGGCGGAGACGACGGCGGTGGTAGGCTCCAGGTAGCCCTGGTGCACCATCTTGGTGTCGTAGGTGGTCTCGTGGACCAGGTCGGCCTCGGCGAAACCCTTATCTACGTCGCCGAAGCTATTCTCCACGTACGCGGCGACGTTGCTGGGCCTTTTGGCGCGCTCGCCCAGGGAGCGGGTAGAGAGGTCTTCGTGCAGCAGAGGGGCGTCGGGTTTCATCGCCTCTACGGCGTCCTCCACCGGGGGCAGCACCTCGTACTTGACGTCAATCAGCTCCAGGGCTCGCTCGGCGACCTCTGGAGAGACGGCGGCGACGGCGGCGACGGCGTGGCCGTCAAAGAGGGCTTTATCGTGGGCGATGGTCATTTTGCGCAGGTCAATGAGGGTAATGGTCAGCTCACCACCGATGGAGCCGGCGACCTTTTCCATGGGCGGCAGGTCTTTGGCGGTCACCACGGCGTAGATGCCGGGGAGGGCTTCGGCCTTGGTGGTGTCAATGCTCAAGATTCTGGCGTGGGGATGGGGGCTGCGCAGCACCTTGCCCACCAGCATACCAGGGAGGGTGATGTCTGCGCCGTAGGCGGCCCGACCGGTGACGCGCTCCAGGGCGTCCATTTTACGGACTCTGGCGCCGACGTATTTGTAGGCGCGCTCCTTGGTGGTCGCCATGCTTACGCCCCTTTCTGGGCTACGTCCATAATGGCCCGGACTATTTTATCGTAGCCGGTGCAGCGGCAGAGGTTGCCGGCGATGGCCAGGCGAATCTCGTGCTCTGAGGGGTGGGGGTTCTGGTTGAGGAAGGCGCGGGCGGAGACGAGAAAGCCGGGGGTGCAGAACCCGCACTGCAAGGCGCCGTGCTCAATGAAGGCCTCTTGTAATGGGTCCAAATTGCCACCCTTGGCCAGGCCCTCTACGGTGATAACGCTCTGGCCCTCCACCTCGGCGGCCAGGGTGCAGCAGGAGACGATGGCCCTGCCGTCAACCATGACGGTGCAGGCGCCACAGTTGCCGTTGCTGCACCCCTCTTTGGTGCCGGTGAGGCCCAGCTCGTCCCGAAGGGCTTCCAGCAGGGTCTGCCAGGGCTGGACCAGAATCTCCTGGGTGTCTCCATTGACTTTGAAGGCGAGCGGTATCTTGGGCACGATTTCCTCCGTTTGGTGGGTTGTGTGAACCTCTCCCCATGTAGTCC
Organism: Chloroflexota bacterium; assembly: GCA_016179765.1. Taxonomy (GTDB): domain Bacteria; phylum Chloroflexota; class Dehalococcoidia; order Lucifugimonadales; family JACPCL1; genus JACPCL1. Next base: position 105,717 of record JACPCL010000029.1, on the reverse strand, counting down.
CCCTCTCCTAGCAGGAGAGGGGGAAGGGGGACCACGGGGGCTAGGCCGGCATCAGTCTACTTTTTGGCCCAGGGAGTCCAGGCACAGGCGCAGCGTGCGGCGGGTCAGCACCTTCACCAGCTCCTTGCGGTACTCTATGGTGCCGCGGACGTCAGAGATGGGCCTGGCAGCTTCCACGGCCTTTTCGCCCGCCTCCCGGATCAGGGCGGCGGTGATCTGCTTGCCTTCCAGAACGGCTTCCGCCGCCTTGGCCCGCACGGGCGTTGGGGCGACGGAGGCCAGTGCGATGCGGGCGGCGGTGCACCGGTGGGTGCGCCGGTCCAGGGTAATCATACTTGCCACGCCGGCCACGGCGATGTCCATCTCGTTCCTGGGGATGAAGCGCAGGTAGTGGCCGCTACTGTTGGCTGGCGGCGGAGGGACGATGATTTCCTGGATGATCTCGTCCGGGGCGCAGACGTTCTGGCCAGGGCCGGTAAAGAACTCCTCCAGGAGCACTGGTCGCTTGCCTCTGGGGCTGGTGAGCAGCACCTTGGCGCCGAAGGTGATGAGGCCGGGGATGGTGTCCCCGGAGGGGGCGGAGTTGCCGATGTTGCCCGCCATGCTGGCGCGGTTCTGGATCTGGGTGGAGCCGACAAGCTGGCAGGACTCGTGGATAGAGCCATAGTGCTGGGCGACTGCCGGGAAGCTTGCCGTGTCGGTGCAACTGACCGCGGCGCCCACGTGCAGCCCACTGCGGGGCAACCACTGTAGGCGTTTCATCTCCGGGATGCGCTTGATGTCCAGGACAACGGATGGCGTGCGACGGTTGACACGCATCTGGTCAACAAGGTCGGAGCCGCCGACCAGGGCGCGGATGTCTCCGGGGCCTTTAGCCTTGGCAAGGACCTGGTGCGCTTCGCGTAGGGAGGTGGGAGCGACGTAGGTGAATGGCTTCAAGCAAACCCTCCAGAGGCGTAGTGTAAGCAATTATACCCAGAGCTACCTGGCTTGGCAACGATTGACACCTTTGGGGCCAGGTGTATGATACCAGTACTGACCCCTGCGCCGCAGCCCTTAAGCGGCGGCTTGAAGCCGCACTATACATGGTGCGGCTTCGTGGCCCCACACCGGGAGGCACCATGACGTACCGATACCGCTATTCTCAGTGGGACGGCTCTCAGCGCATCTTTGAACTGGATGAAGAGACCGTCATGGACGAGCTGTCTGAGGAGTTGATGGCCCACGGGGACGTCCAGCGGGCGCTGCGGAACCTGATGCAGCGGGGCCTCCGCGGGCGGGAAAACGATGGCCTTCAGGGGCTGCGCCAGATGCGGGAGCTCCTGCGCCAGCGCCGCCAGGAGAACCTGGACCGGTACAACCTCAACAACATCTTCAAGGATATTGAAGAGAAGCTGAACAACATCGTTCAGAAGGAGCGCGGCGGCATAGACAAGCGGGTGCAAGAGGCCCGAGAGCAGGCCGCCCAGAACGCAGACCTGACCCCAGAGCAGAAGCAGAAGCTCCTGGACATGATGGAGCATCGGGCCAACCGCAACCGGGAGCGCCTGGACCAGTTGCCCGATAGCCCCGGCGGCAAGATCAAGGAACTGAGCAGCTACGACTTCATGGACGATGAGGCACGCCAGGAGTTCCAAGAACTGATGGACTCCCTGAAGCAGCAGATGCTGCAGAACTACTTCCAGAACATGAAGGAGCAGCTTCAGGGCCTCTCCCCTCAGGATATGCAGGCTCTCAAGCAGATGCTCAGCGACCTGAACCAGATGCTTGCGGATAAGGCCAACGGCAAGGAGCCGAACTTCCAGGGGTTCATGGGCAAGTGGGGAGAGATGTTCGGAGACAATCCACCCCAAAGCCTGGAGGCGCTGATGGAGCGTCTGGCCCAGCAGATAGGGCAGATGCAGTCTCTCATGGACAGTATGTCCCCCGCGATGCGCCGGGAGCTGGAGAAGATGATGGAGTCCCTCCTGGACGAGGAGACGATGGATGAGCTGGCCCAGCTTGCCATGGCTATGGAACAGCTTATCCCCATGGACGACATGCGGGGCCAGTACCCCTTTATGGGCCAGGAGGATATGACCTTTGACCAGGCCATGGAGCAGATGCGCACGATGCAGAGCATGGATGACCTAGACAGGCAGCTTCAGGATGTGATGAAGGAAGGGGCGTTTGACCGGCTGGACTTGGATAAGGTGGCAGAGATACTGGGGGAGGAGGCCCGTCGCAACCTTGAGGAGCTGAACAAGGTCACCCAGATGCTGGAGGAGGCGGGATACATCAAGCGCAAGGGCAACAAGCTGGAGCTGGCCCCCCGTGGTATACGCAAGATTGGCCAGAAGGCCCTGCGGGAGATGTTTGGCCAACTGAAGAAGGGACGCCTGGGCCAGCACGAGATGCACAGCCGCGGCCTCAACGGGGAGGATACGGGCGAAACCAAGGGGTACGAGTTCGGAGACCCCTTTGACGTTGACCTGCGCCGCAGCATCATGAACGCAGTGGCGCGCGGCGGCCCTCAGGTCCCAGTCAAATTGCAGCGGGAGGACTTTGAGATCCATCGCCGGGAGCAGGTGACCGAGGCGGCCACCTGTCTCTTGCTAGACCAGAGCCGCTCCATGGGGATGTTCGGGAGCTTTCTGGCCGCCAAGAAGGTGGCCCTGGCCCTGTACACCCTCACCCAGAGCCAGTTTCCCAGGGACAAGCTGTGGGTCATCGGCTTTTCCGACTACGCCGTGCAACTCCGGGGCGAAGACCTGCCGGAGATTACCTGGAACGCCTGGGTATCGGGCACCAACCTCCAGCACGCCTTCATGGTCTCCCGGCAACTCCTGTCCAAGGAGAAGGCGGCGACACGCCAGATCATCGTCATCACCGATGGCGAGCCGACGGCCCACATTGAGGGCAACCGCGCCCACTTCGCCTACCCGCCCAGCTATCGCACCATCCAGGAGACGCTGAAGGAGGTGAAGCGGTGCACCGAGGCGGGCATCACCATCAACACCTTCATGCTGGAGAGCAGCGCTTACCTGATGCACTTCGTTGACCAGATGACGCGCATCAACCGGGGCCGCGCCTTTTACACCAACCCAGACAAGCTGGGGGAGTTTGTCCTGGTGGACTACCTGCAGAACCGCCGAAAGAGGGTGGTGTAGGGATTACCTAACCCTTTTCCCCTTCCCTAAAAGGGAAGGGGAAAAGAAGGTGCACATGGGGCACGGCAACGCCGTGCCCCATGTGCACCACAAGACGAAGAGAACGGAGGGGGTGACGACATGGTCTCCTTTCGGCAGCCCTTCGCCTGGTCAGGCCCAGGGACACGCTGGGACGAAGAGAGCGCGCTCTCCATCCTGCACCTCATAGAGAACCACACGCTGGATGCGGCTACCGCTGCCCTGCTATGGCTGTTCGTGGAGCGGAAGGCGTCCCTCATCGTGGCGGCGCCGCCGCGGCTGGCGGGCAAGACTACCATGCTCACAGCCCTCATCGGCCTAAGACGGCCCGATGTCCAACTTGCGTACACCCGCGGCCAGCAGGAAGACTTCTCCTTCCTCAGGGAAATGGAGCCTTCCAAGACCTACATCCTGTGCAACGAGATCAGCCCTCACCTTCCCACCTACCTCTGGGGCGAGAGGGTGTTGACGCTCTTTCAATCGGTGGCTCGCGGCTACTCCCTGGGCTCTACTATGCATGCGGACAGCCCTCAGGAGGTGGTGGACGATCTGCGTCACGCAGAGGTGGCCGTGCCTCCGGAGTTGCTGCGCCACCTTGCCCTAGTGGTGAACCTGGAGACGGGGTACACACGAAGCGGCATCCTGCGCCGTGTGCGCGAGGTATGGATGCAGGAGGCTGATACCCAGAGCAACTCCCTCTCCTTTAGGGCCATCGCCCAGTGGGAGCCAGGGAACGATAGCTTCGTCGTTGACACCTCTCCCTCAGGGGTTGAGGCCCTGCGGAATCGCCTTGGTCTTCAGGGTGACCTGGAGGCGGAACTGCGCCGGCATCAGCAGGCGCTGGAGGCGTGGTTGAAGGAGGGCGTGCGGGGCTATGGCGATGTGCGAAAGAGGGTGGCGGCGTTCATGAGAGGAAGCAGCGCCTAACCCCACCCCTGTTTACTTTTGTAGGTACAGTGCCACTTGGTAGAGTAGACTGCAGTTGTAGGCATACTCCCAATGGTTCACCTCTCCAAGAGGAGATAGCTATGCAACTGAGAGACATTATCCCCTTCTTGGGCATCATTCTTGTGCTGGCGGCACTGGTAGGCGCCGTTGGCGGCATTGTTTACCTTGTGTTGAAGCTGCGGGCTGGGGAGCGCATCACGTTCCCTACCCGGCTGCTGTTTCGCCTGTACCTGTACGTCATCTCCCTCATCAGCCTGGTGACGTTGGTAGCGGGTCTCTCTAACCTTGTCCAGGCGGGCCTAGGGGCTGCCCTGGGCAAGGAGTTCAGCTACAACCCCGTCTATGTGGCAGAGCCGTTCCGTCCCGCGCCTGAACCGGTGAAAGGGGAGCCGCCTACCGTTGACCCTAAGGCCGACGAGGAGCTCCGCCAGAAGGGGCTGGACCGTGCTCTTAAGGAGGGTCTCCTGAATGGCCTGAGCCTGAGCATCGTCGGCGCGGCGGTGTTGGCGCTGCACACCTGGAGCAGAAGGCGATTGGAGACGGAGGAGGAGCGTCGTGGCATCCCCCACCGGGTGTACCTCATCCTGCTACTGGCTCTCTTTGGCGTCGTGACCCTGGTCACGCTGCCATCGGCCATCTACGAGTCCTTGCGCTACTACCTGCTGGACACGATGAGGCAGGACTACGGCAACCGGCCGGGTGGGGCATTAGCCACGGCCCTCGTGGCGCTGCCCGTGTGGGCCTACTACCTGCGAGGCGCCATTGGCATGTTGCGCAAGGGCAACGGGGATTGACGACGATGGTCAGGGTGGATAGGGGAAGCAGACACCTCAGCCACTTGAACGGGCCGGGGTGTTTTATTGCGGCTTTGCCGGCGATCCCGTTCTTCGCATGGCAACGTAAATCCCGGCCAGGATCAGCGCGCCGCCCAGGACGCTGGTGAAGGGAGGCCATTCGCCCAGGATGGGCACGGCGGCGATGGTGGCGATGACGGGCTCGGCCATGACGGCGATGGCAATAGTGGTGGCGGTGACGTGCACCAGGGACCAGTTGAGCAGGGAGTGGCCAATGGCCTGGGGCACCAGGGCGGTGACGACGAGCCAGAGGTACGTATCCGTGCGGAAGCCGTTGAAGGGCGCGCCGGTGACCAAGGCGGCAGCCGCCAGCAGGACGGCGGTGGCGGCGTAGACGGCGGTGTTGTAGGTGGCGGCGGGCATGTGGGAGCGCAGCCTGCGCCCTGCTATCAGGTAGCCCACAATGGCAACCGCCCCCAGAAAGGCCATCAGGTCGCCGAACGGCTCGCTTCCCTCGCCCAGGTCTCCCAACGCAAGGACCGCCCCTCCAACCAGCCCAATGCCAATGCCTACCAGCGCCCGTTTGTAGATAGGCTCGCCGAGGAGAAGACGGGAGGCCACCGCCACCATCAGGGGGCTGGCGGTGACCAGGACGACGGAGCTGGCCACGGAGGTGTGCGCAAGGGAGAGGGTCCACGCCCAGAAGTGCAAGGCCAGGCTGAGGGAGGCGACTATGATAAGGGGCAGGTCCTTCCAGACCAGGCCTGGGAAGGGCCTTTGGCCGCTGCGAAGCCAGGTCTGGGCGGCAAAGCCCCCCGTAAGGGCAGCGCCTATGGCCAAGCGGTAGGTGGCAATGGTCAGAGGCGGGGCCTCGCCAGCCAGGCGTATGAAGATGGCGGCCAGGGAAACGGCGAAGACGCCGGCGATGAGGCCCAGGTATAGCCAAGGCTCGCGACGCTGGGTAGACAAGGGGGATGGGCCTACTCTATCTGAATACGCAGCCGCTTGTTGATGCGGCCCTTGCTCTCGTGGCCGACGACCTTGATTCGGCCCACCTCTCGCGTGTTGGCGACGTGGGTGCCGCCATCGGCCTGGAGGTCAAGGCCCTGGATGTCCACCACGCGCACCTCCAGAATGCCGGCGGGCAGCAGGTTGATCTTGGTGCGAATGAGGTCTGGCGTTTGCATCGCCACGTCGCGGGGCAGGTTGGAGACGGCCACCGTACGGGCGGCGGCGACCTCGTTGTTGACCTTCTCCTCCATCTCTTTGGCGAAGGTGGCGCTCATGTTCTCCAGCTCAAAGTCCATGCGGGCCAGCAGGGGCTGCATGTCGCCGCCGGTGACCTGGGCGCCGTAGTCGCGCCAGACGACGCCGCACAGGATGTGCAGGGCGGTATGGGTGCGCATGAGCAGGTAGCGGCGGTCCCAGTCTATGACGCCCGCGACCTGAGCGCCCACGGAGGGAGGCGTTCTACCCACCTCGTGGAGGAGCTTGCCATCCTTGCGGCTGACTTTGACGACGGGGTATTCGGCGTCGCCGAGGCGGAGGTGGCCCGTGTCGTTGGGCTGGCCGCCTCCGCCGGGGTAGAAGGCGGTGCGGTCCAGGACGATGGCGTTGCCCATCACCTCTGTCACGACGGCGGTGAACTCTTTCATGTAGCTGTCGGTGTGGTAGAGTGGGATGGTCATGTCAGCACTCGCCCATGCCCTCGCTAAGCTCCTCTAGCTCGTCCGCCTTTTTCATGAAGGCAAGGGCTTCGGCGGAGAGGGTATCGGGAATGAGCACCTTGATGTTGTGGCCCACGCCGGGGTAGAGCTTGAGGGTGGCCTTGGGCATGCGGTCTCGCATCAGCTCCTGGACGCGCAAAGGCGTGATGTCGTCATTGTCGGCGGCCAGGATGAGAGTGCGGGTCTTGATGTTTGGCAGCAGGTCGGTCAGGTCCACGGAGGCCATGTAGGAGGTGTATGCCTTGGCGACAGCGACTGGGGTGCGCGCGCCCTCTTCGGCGAACCATTCGGTCAGCTTGGGGTTGGCGGCGCCGAAGCGGGCTGAGGCATCGGCCATGAGCCAGCCGCGGACGCCGTGCTGGTCAAGGAGGTCGCCCCAGCGGGAGAGGTCTATGCGGCTCTCCGCGAGCTTGGGGGTAGAGGCGACCAGGGTGAGGCTGCGAAGGCGCGCTGGGTGGTCGTGGGCGAACTTGAGGCCAACGATGCCGCCGCCGGAGGCCCCAACGAAGTGGACGCGCTTGATGTCCAGGGCGTCCAGGACGCCGGTGACGTCATCTACCAGGGTGTCCAGGTTGAAGTTGCCGTTGGCGGCGGGCCAGGAAGAGTCGCCGTGGCCCCGTACGTCGTAGCGCAGCACCCTATAGTGGCGGGCCAGGGCAGGCACCCAGGCGTACCAGCGGCGGGAGCTGCCCACGGCGGAGTGATGCAGGAGCACCCAGGGGGCACGGGTCCAGGGGTCGGTGTAGTCGTCAAGGGTGTAGCTGATCTCTACGTCCTTGAGCTTGAGCCTGGGCATGGGGGCCTCCGGAGCGGTAGTTGGCGCCTGGTGGTATTGTAGCAGACGGGCAAGGGGGGAAACAGGCGAGGGGATGGCCTAACCCCCTGTGGTCCCCCTTCCCTAAAGAGGAAGGGGGACAAGGACGGCTAGACATTCGTTTTATTTTCTGGCGAAACGAATCTCTTGAGACGGGCAGGTAGGCAAACAGGCAAGTGGGCAAAGGGTCATGGAGCAAGGATAGCGCAGAAGCTGGCATTTAAGGGAGTGGCGGGTGGCAGACTAAGCTTCGGCTAATTAAGCCATTTGTCTTTCCTCACTCTTGCCCGCTCGATAGGCTCCAGGAGGCCGTCCACCGACGCTGGGTCAGTAATGGCCTTCCAACTAATCTTGTGAGGAGGAGCAGGCAGGTTGTAGACGAAGATGAGAACGTAGTTGGCCCGTCGTTGGCGGGCTGCTTCTACTTCACTTGCTGGCAATTCCACATCATGAGGCTCAACCATTCCCTTGACCTCAAATACTTTCTGACAGTGGCTCTCGCATTCAAAATCAAAGCCCAAACGGTCCCTATTGGTCACGGGTTTGAGTTTATGTCCTTCCCCGTTCTCCAGTCTCGCTTTGGCGAGATTCTCCCCCGTTTCTTGGATGCGCTGCCGGTCGTGTTCAGGATCGAACCCATGCATCCCCTGGTGCTTCAGGTTGTTATACAGGCGCGGTAGGTCCAGTCCATGCCTGTGCAGCAAGGTAGTGTCCAGGTACTCGGGATGAATAGGGTAGAACCCAGGAAGAAGGTTAGCTTCAAAAACAGGTGACCAATCAAGGATTGATCCCGGCACAAAGAGGTTTTGAACTGCTTCAAGCGTTCCACCAGCCGAACAAAACGTGTCGAGAGAGGCAGTATCTTTCTGGGCAAGCAGAAACAGGGATGCTTCGATAAAAGTATCAGGGTAAATCCAATCTAAAGGCATATCATCTTTGCTTCTGACCCTTTTCAGCACTCTCTCAAGCTTTTCCAGAATGCTCGCGCTATCCAAAGCTTCAAGGCTGCACTGTTTGAGTCCTGTGACAGCCTTCTCATCAGCGGCAATCACAGGGTGCAAGAGGGTTTTGCCTTGGGGCACCAGGGCCCTTAGGAAACTTGGAAGGTCACCAACGTTCAGGTCGATAACTACACTCTCCTCTGGACAATGTGGTTGGTCATCAGCACCCAGAACGAAAGGAATCTGGCTAAGTGGTATGTTTCTGCTTCCCCTGTATCTATCATCACGACGGTCTATAAGTCCGTAGAGCTTAGCCAAAATTGCAGGAGAGTTGCGAAGCTTATTGACAACGTTGCCGTCACGTAGCAAATCGTACACCGTTAGCTGCTGGACTGGTAGGCCTACTCCTTGGACAAGAGAGGAGGGCACATGCTTGCCCGTGAGTTCCTCTATAATTTCGATGTCCAGTACCTCCAGGAGGCTCCTGTCAGGAGAAACCAACTGGTCCAGTAACCGCTTGTTACCTGCAAAGTCCAAATGAACTGGCTCATTTTGCAGGAAAAGGTGTATGGGTTCTCTAAGCGAGGTGCTCCAGAACCTTGTTCCCGGACCTACGTTTTTCTCAAACTGAGTTTCACTCAAAATGGTGCTGGGGAAAGAAGCCCATTCCTTCGAGAATACCGTGGGGGTTATCTCCTTGAACAAAGTCACCAATTCCGTACTCATCCACTGATTCCAACGGGCCCCGTAGTTAATCAAGTCACGGCCAGGCTGCGGAATGAAGTCTCCGAAGATGCCAAAAGGCAAGCCGGTCTGCTCACCCTCAACGGGCAAAAAGGAATAAACACCAGCGAGCTTCCCATAAAGGCGCTCCAGCTCCCCTTTTGCAGTCAAGCCGAAGACCATACCGATTTCTCGTTTAGGGACTTCAGACCGCCGTACCCGTTCCGTTTCCTCGTCTTCCCGTACGTCCTCAGGAACGCATACTTCTTTGCGGATTACCAGGTAACAAGTGTCTTCACTTGCCCGCGGCCGGTTAGGATTTTGCTTCTTGACGCGACGAACCTCTTTTGTCACTTTGTCGTCAAGTTCTTCGCGTGAGTCGCAGTCCGACGTGATCAAATACCGGGTGTCCAGGGTCTGTATTTCTATCTGTTTCACATGTTGGAGAAGCAATATAGATTCCTTTGGGAAATCATTCCCGTTAAAGAAAGCTCCGAGTTCTTGGAGAGCAGCCGTCCCTTTCTGCTTGGTCAATGGAACATGAAAGCCTGTCGTGAATCCATTTGGCAGCGGTGTAGGGGCGATTTCAATGGGCAGTATTTCCCAAGGCCATTGACTCAGAGGTATCTTTTTTTGGGCACAGTACTCTTTCCAGTCATCTCGCTTGAATTTGAAATGGTAGTCTCCTGAGTGCACATCTACTTCATCAGCAATGTGAAATATGGACTTGAACCCTATGCCGATGTAGCCGCGGAATCCGAGGGAGGGGAGTTTTCGTGATTTCACGGCACACACAGCACGCAGATCTGGCTCATCAAAAACTTTGCCATCGTTGAGAATCCAGATATTGTCTTCCCCAAAATGTATCGCGAATCGGATTGGCTGAATTATCTTTTCATTCTCTCCGTGGGCGTCCTCTGCATTCTGCAAGAACTCTAGAATCCAATGCTTGGGCGACTGGAACACGGATTCAAGAGTTTTGAGAAGGTTAACATAGCCTCCCTCTTCCCAAAGGAACTCATTGCTTTGCGCTAGAAGGCGCTCTAAGTGATCCTTAACCAAACCCATGTCAGTTTCCTTCTTAGTAGGCTAAAGGCGCAACCGCCTGATCCTCTACACCAGCACCTCGTCCACCGCCAGCGTCACGTCGGGGAAGGAGGAAGGAGTGAGGGTATCGCCGGGGTAGGCGTAGCGGAGGGAGCGGTAGCCGTTGGCTGATGGCTCGCGGTAGGCTTCAATGCGGCGGGTGGCTAGGTCTATCAGCCAGGTCTCGGGGACGCCCGCCTTGCCATAGAGGGGTACTTTCATTTCGCGGTCGTGAACGGCGGTGGTGTCAGCGACCTCTATGAGGAGGAAGATGTCTGCGGGTGTGGGGTGAGCGTTGGCATAACGGGACCTGGGCAGGCGGGTGACGGCAATGTCTGGCTGAGGCTCAGAACCTTCACCCACCACAACGGGGTTTTGGATGCTCACTACTGCCCGACGCCTGAGCACCTGCCCCAGTATTTCATTGAGGCCGTTTGCACAGGTGGCGTGGCGTGTGCCAATGGGTGCCATAGCTATAATCTCCCCGCAAATCAGCTCTACACGGTCGTCCTCGGTGAGGATGCCTGCCTCAAGCATGCGGTGGTAGTCACTTACGGTGAAGGTGTGGCGCTGGAGTTGGACTGGGAGATGGATTGCCATAGGTGGCCTGCCTGCGTGGGAGTGGTACGGCGCTTGGGGGTATTGTAGCATACGGACAGAGGGGGGATTCGTGTCTGTGGACGGCGGTGGTACAATAGGTCTGCAAAGGGGGGCGAACATGACGACGCAACAGGAGTGGAAGAGGCCTATCCCTGAGATTACGGGCGAGACGCGGCCCTTCTGGGAGGCGGCGCGGCGGGGGGAGTACCTTATCCAGCAGTGCGAGGATTGCGGCCAGCATCAGTGGTATCCCCGTGGGTTCTGCGCCCATTGCTGGAGCCGCCGCATCAGGTACGTGAAGGCCACGGGCCGTGGGACGGTGTGGACCTTTACCATCACCTACCAGAACCGGACCCCTGGCTTTGCCGAGGAGGTTCCCTACGTGTTGGCCCTGGTGGAGTTGGAGGAGGGGGTGAAGGTGTTCACCAACATCATCGGCTGTCGTCCCCAGGAGGTGCGCATGGGGATGCCGGTGGAGGTGACCTTTGTGCCGGCCACGCCCCAGGTGCACGTGCCCATGTTCCGTCCCGCAAGGTAGAGAGTGGGCGTTGCCCAGAATCCCTTTTTCACTAACAGGGTGTTGAAAAACACCTTTTGACCATCCCCCTTGCCCCCTTCCTGGAAGGAAGGGCGTAGATTTTGTATCTGAGGGGCACTCCTTCGTCCGCCTTCGGCGGACTCAAGGACAGGCTCTCAGACTCCCGTCCCTTCGCTACCGCTCACGGCAGGCTCCGGGGCTTTGCCCCTCTGCACTCCCCTTTTTTCAGCAGCCTGTTAAAGGCGTGACGCCTAAGAATTAGCAGGCTGCTGAAAAACACCCCCAGACCCCCGCAAGAGGGCGTAGCCCTCTTGACTCCCCCTTCTTCCGCAGCCACCTAGGCCGCTACATCTGGCGGCGGTTCGCCTGCGGGCGGGAGCATGCCTTCATGCTTGGGAAGGTACACCTCCCTGGGCTTGCCGGGCTCTCCTCCTGGGCCAAGGATGCCCTCCTCCTCTAGCTGGTCCATGAGGCGCGCCGCCCTGGGGTAGCCGATGCGCAGCCGGCGCTGCAACAGGGAGGTAGAGATGCGGGAGTGACGCCCCGCCAGCTCTATCGCTCTGTTCAGCAGATCGTCGCTGCTGGAGCCACCACGGTCGGAGGGGTCGTCATTGAACTTACCGCCGCCATCGCCCTTCTCGGCGTCCTCCGGCCCCAGCTCCAGGTTGATCTCTGGCAGCGGGGGGCCATGCTGGTTGCGCCAAAAGTCCATGACGCGTCCTATCTCCCGGTCAGAGAGGTAGGCTCCCTGGACGCGTACGGGCTTGGGGGTGTCGGAGGAGAGGAAGAGCATATCCCCCTTGCCCAGGAGCTTCTCGGCGCCGGCGCCGTCCAGGATGGTGCGGGAGTCTACCTGGGAGACGACGGCGAAGCTGATGCGGCTGGGGAAGTTGGCCTTGATGAGGCCGGTGACCACATCCACGGAGGGCCGCTGAGTGGCGACGACGAGGTGGATGCCTGTGGCGCGGCCAAGCTGGGCCAGGCGGGTGAGGGTGCGCTCCACGTTGTACCGGTCGGAGGCCATGAGGTCTGCCAACTCGTCCACAGCGATGACCAGGTAGGGTAGCGGCTCAGGCGGCTGTGGGTGGGCCTGGTAGGCGTCAATGTTACGCACGCCCATAGCCTCCATGAGCCGGTAGCGCCGGAACATCTCCTTCAGCATTCCCTTCAAGCTGGCCACCGCGTCCTCGGCGTCCACCACTACGGGCTTGATGAGGTGAGGCAAGCCGTTGAAGGAGGTCAACTCCACGCGCTTGGGGTCAACCAGCAGCAGGCGCAGCTTCTCTGGGGGCACTTGCGTCACCAGGGAGATGATGATGGTGTTGAGGCAGACGCTCTTGCCGCTGCCGGTGGCGCCGGCGATGAGCAGGTGAGGGAGCTTGCGCAGATTGGTGACGATGGCCTCGCCGCCGGAGCCCTGGCCGAGGGGCAGGGCCAGGCCCCCCTTCTTGTTGATCTCTTTCACCTGGGGCGACTCTAGCACCGTACGCAAGGATACGACAACCGGTTTGTGGTTAGGCACCTCTATGCCGACGACCGATTCGCCGGGGACTGGGGCCTGGATGCGCAGGCTGGGGGCCGCCAGGGCCAGGGCCATGTCCTTCTCCCTGGCGACAATGGCGTCCACGCGTACCCGGGTCTGCTCTTTGGTGCGCTTGATGATGGGCTTGCCGTGGGCGTCCCGGATGATGTTACCCTCTTCGTCCCGCTCTCTGGACTCTTTGACGGTGCGCACCCAGCCGGGAGTGAGGCCGTACAGGGTGACGGTGGGCCCTGGTTTGATCTGGTTGACCTCCACCTCTATCCCGTGACTCTTCAGGGTCTCCTCTATATGCTCCGCCGTCTCGGTGGTCTCGGCCTTGGTGATGTCCATCCTGGGTCCGTATTCCAGGAGGGGCATGGGGGGCAGGGTCCAGGGCCGCCTGGGGACGGGAGCCACCGCCGTGGTCGGCCCCCAGACGAGGCCACCATCCTCCTTCAGGGCCTCGCCGCCGTCACCGGCGAGGTGACTCAGGGGAGGATGGTCGCCGTTGGCGACGTTCAGCGCACTCACACGCTCTGTCCTTGGGGGCAGGGGATCTGGGACAAGCCCCCCGACCTCTTTATTCTTGGCGCCCCTGGATGCCAGCCTGGCTATGGAGCGCCGGCCCGGCAGCCTGGCAGGGAGCCGGGTGGTCCAGGCAGGAGAGCCTTCCTCGGCGGCCTCCTCGTAATCCGAGGGGTTGGGTCCCCACTCATCCTCAATCTTGCGCCGCTCAGCGATGGCGCTGAACAGTTCCTTGCCTTTGCGGCCAGCTGCGCGAGCGGTGTGCAGGAGGCCGCGCCCACTCAGACGCAGCAGCGCCAGGAGCAGGCGTCCGAGGGCGAGGAGGGTGGCCTTGGCCAGGCTGTGTGCGGCCTGGGGTTGTGAGAAGACGAGGCCGGCCAGGGCGAAGAGAGCGGCGCGCGACAGCCCAATCCAGGTGGAGCCGCCCCAGAGGGACGCTCCGAAGAGGCCGCCCAGGGTGTCCACCGCCGGCACGCCCTGGCTGCCGTGGATGCCGCCCATGAGGGTCTGGGCAGCCAGGGTCAGGAGGGCGGCGGCGATCCCCCAGCGCCAGTAGCGGCCCAGCCACTCTTTCTTGAAGCGGGCGCTGGCAAGAAACAGCAGCGCCCAGGCGGTCATGGGGACGAAGCCGTAGCCCACGGCGTGCAGCACGTTGTCCTCCAGGCTGGGGTACACCACCTCCCAGAGGTAGTCCCGGCCAAGGGCGTAGGCAATAACAGAGATGAGTCCCAGAAGCAAGAGCCGCCCTGGGGCGCCACTCAGGAGCCAGGCGACGGGGGAGGAGGCCCTGCCTTTCCCCTTAGCGCCGCGTCTTTTGCCGAGGCTTGTTGTCCGTGCCATGGGCTTCTCCTGGGGAAGGATGTTGCCCTATTGTACAGCAAATTCTCTGAAAATTACTATTGCCTGTGGCGGCTACTTTCCCTGGCGTTACTTTTCTCACGCCTACAACAGAAGTTATCCCAATATCTCTCACCCCCTGCTGCCCTCCTTCGTCCAAATCACTTCGGGAGTCACGGAGAGGCTCTCTCGCAAGGCGTTGCGGGTGTAGTGGCGAATCTCGGTATTCCCACGCTGGGCGAGTACAGATAACGTGTTGACAATCGTCTCCATAGGGAATACACTTTCCACCAAATGATGAAGAAAAGTATGGACCGTATCTGTACCTGTAGATGACGGGGCGTCGTTCGCCACATAGGCGCACGCCCCTCTCGGCGCTTATCTGAGAGGGGCGTTTTCTTTTACCCACTAGCGTGCAAGGAGGCCCCCATGACAACCACCTTTGAACAGCGTGGCGTCCTCCCCATCCTCCCTGAGGAGTTTGCAGAGTACGAACGCGAGGTGAAACGCTTCCGCGACGGAGAGTGGGAGAACCCGGACCACTTCACCGCTTGGCGGCTTTTGCGCGGCGTCTACGGCCAGCGCCAGCCGGACGCCCAGATGATGCGCGTCAAGATCCCCTACGGCGGCCTCAAGGCAGACCAGCTAGAGGCCCTGGGCGTCGTCGCCAGGGACCTCGCCCCCCTGCAAAAGGGCCACTTCACCACACGGGAGAACATGCAGTTCCACCACATGAGGCTGGAGGAGGCCACCACCGCAATGCACATCCTGGGCGAGGTGGGTCTCAGTAGCCGGGAAGCCTGCGGCAACACCGTCCGCAACGTGGCGGGCTGCCCCATGGCCGGCGTCTGCGCCGACGAGCCTTTTGACGTCTCCCCCTACGCCGCAGCCTACGCCCGCTACTTCGTGCGGCACCCCGTCACCCAAAAGATGCCACGCAAGATCAAGAGCGCCTTCTCCGGCTGCCCCAGGGACTGCGCCATCACCGCCATTCATGACATCGGCTTCCTGCCCGTCATCAAAAACGGCAAGAAGGGCTTCAAGATGGTCATGGGCGGCGGCACATCCATCATGCCCCGCATTGCCCCCGTGCTGTACGAGTTCATCCCCGTGGACGAGTACCTGAAAGCCTCGGAGGCCGCCTTCCGCGTCTTTGACAAGGCCGACGAACTCCGCAAGAACAAAATGAAGGCCCGCATCAAGTTCCTTATTGACCGCATCGGCATTGACCAGTTCCGCAAGCTGGTGGAGGAGGAGATGAAGGGCGAGTGGGCCCAGAAATCCTTTGACCCCACACCCCTCCTCTATCTGGACGACGAGGAGGTTGACGCCCCCAACCCCAACGCCTTCGCCCACGGCTCCAACAGCAGAAACGGCCACGGCTCTCCTGAGTACCAGGAATGGCTGCGCTCCAACGTTGCGCCGCAGAAGCAAACGGGCTACAACGCCGCCCTGGTCAAAATACCCCTGGGCGACATCCAGGCCGAGCAGTTTCCTGTCCTCGCAGACGTGCTGCGCAAGTATGCCGGCGGACGCGCCCGCGTCACCCAGCAGCAGAATCTGATGCTGCGCTGGGTCCCCAACGCCGCCCTCCCCTCCCTCTGGGGGGACCTGAACGCCCTGGGCCTGGGCGAGGCCGGCGCCGA
Source organism: Chloroflexota bacterium (assembly GCA_016179765.1). Classification (GTDB taxonomy): domain Bacteria; phylum Chloroflexota; class Dehalococcoidia; order Lucifugimonadales; family JACPCL1; genus JACPCL1. Next base: position 89,849 of record JACPCL010000029.1, on the reverse strand, counting down.
CGAGATCACCGACATCACCTCCTGCCCTGGCACCGATTCCTGCAAGCTGGGCATCACCTCCTCCATGGGCCTGGCTTGGGAGCTGCGCAAGTCCCTCATGGACATGAACGTCACCGACCCACTGGTGCGCAAGCTGCACATCAAGATGAGCGGCTGCCCCAACGGCTGCGGACAGCACCACATCGCCAACATCGGCTTCCACGGCGGCTCCATGAAAGGACCCGCGGGCAACCAGATCCCCGCTTACGAGCTCTTCCTGGGCGGCGCCTATGAGAACGCCAACACCCGCATCGGCGAGCGCCTCAAGGCCAGGGTGCCGGCCAAGCGCGCCCCAGAGGCCGTCAAGCGCATACTGGACCTGTACGTCCAGGGCCGCAACGACGGCGAGGAGTTCAACAGCTTCGTCAGTCGCGTATCCGTCAAGGCCTTTGACGCCGTGCTGGAGGACATGAAGGAGATTGGCCCCCTGAACCGGGAGAACATCGGCCTGTACATGGACTGGTCCAAGACCATCCTGTACAAGCTGGAGCGCGGCGAGGGCGAGTGCGCCATATAGGAGAGGGAAGCCCTTCTGGGGCTTCCTTGAAAGCAAGATAGGTTCACCCCGAGTTGCACCCCATCTAGCAACGTGCTAGCATTCCTACGGTTTTACATGAGTACGTCAGCTAGGGCAGCAGCCCCATCGGCTACGCTCCCGTAGGAAGAAGGGGTACCCTTGGGCAAGATCAACGTCGCCATCATCGGCGTGGGCAACTGCGCCTCCTCCCTGGTGCAGGGGGTGCACAAGTACCGGGAAGCCACAGAGGAGACCTTTATCCCCGGCCTCATGCACACCGTCCTGGGCGGCTACCACATTGGCGACATTACCTTCGTGGCCGCCTTTGACATTGACAAGAACAAGGTGGGCCGCGACCTCAGCGAGGCCATCTACGCCCCGCCCAACAACACCATCACCATCGCAGATGTACCGAAGCTGGACGTCAAGGTACAGCGGGGCATGACCCACGACAGCATCGGCAAATACCTGGCCGACGTCGTGAAAAAGGCCCCCGGCTCCACCGTGGACGTGGCCAAGATCCTCAAGGACCGCCAGGTGGATGTGGTCATCAACTACCTCCCCGTCGGCAGCGAAATGGCCACCAAGTGGTACGTGGAGCAGGCCCTGGCAGCCGGCTGCGGCTTCATCAACTGCATCCCCGTCTTCATTGGCCGGGAGAGGTTCTGGAGCAAGCGGTTCAAGGACCGCGGCCTCCCCATCATCGGCGACGACATCAAATCCCAGGTGGGCGCCACCATTACCCACCGCGTGCTGACTCGCCTCTTCCACGACCGGGGCGTCAAGCTGGAGCGCACCTATCAGCTCAACTTCGGCGGCAACACCGATTTCCTGAACATGCTGGAGCGGGAGCGCCTCGTCTCCAAGAAAATCTCCAAGACCAACTCCGTCACCTCCCAGCTCCCCTACGACATGGGTGCCGATAATATCCACATCGGCCCCAGTGACCACGTACCGTGGCTGCAAGACCGCAAGTGGTGCTACATCCGCATGGAGGGCCGCACCTTCGGCGATGTGCCCCTGAACCTGGAGCTGAAGATGGAGGTGTGGGACAGCCCCAACTCCGCCGGCGTCGTCGTGGACGCCATCCGCTGCGCGAAACTGGCCAAAGACCGCGGCCTCGGCGGCACCCTGGTGGGCCCCGCCGCCTACTTCATGAAGTCGCCGCCCATCCAGTTCACCGACGACGAGGCCCACGACCTGGTGGAGGCCTACATCAAAGGCGACTATATGGACACCTTCGGCGATGAGGAGCCCTAGGAAGACGCATCATGATAGAGCCGTCGGCGGCCAGACAGCTAGACCTGATTGGCATGGTACACAGGCTGCTTTCCAACAAGGGTATACCCCACTGGTTGGCAGGCGGCTGGGGGATAGACTTCCTCCTGGGGAGGGCGACCCGCAAGCATGGGGACATAGATTTCGCCGTGTGGCTGGACGACTGGCCCCAAGTGGAAGCCCTGCTTTTGGCCCAAGGCTTCACCCCAAGAGACAACGCTTTCCCCGATGAGACGGCGAGGCTCTTGAAGGAGGGATGTCCCTTTGAGTTCTACCTCCTTCAACGGGATGCAACCGGGTGGATTGTGGTCGGTGGTCGCTGGTCTGACTGGCCTTTCCCTGAAGGTTCCTTTGGGACACAGACAGCGAGCCTGGGTGGGCATGAATGCCCCGTGCTGAGCCCGGAAGGCCAGCTTGATTCTAAAGAGCGCTGGCCCCACCACCCCTATGGTGGGCCGCTGCGGGACAAAGACATTCACGATATCGCCATTCTCCAGGAGCACCTCTTGCACAAGAGCGTGGCGCCTATATAGGCATGACACATCGCCACGGCGACCCATCCAATAACAGGGTGGAACCACCATGAAAATAGCCTTGGTCTCCCCCTACGACTTCGCCTCCCCGGGAGGCGTGGTGGCTCACATCGCCAACCTGGGCAGGGAGCTAGAAGAACGGGGGCACACCGTCAAGATTATGGCCCCCCTCACCAGAGGCAGCGCCGTGGGCGTGGACAACCTCATCGCCGTGGGCAAGCCCTTCCCCGTGCCCACCAACGGCTCCATCGCCCGCATCTCCCTCTCCGTCTGGCGGGAGCGCACGGTCAAGAGCGTGCTGCGCGAGGAAGGGTTTGACATCGTGCACCTGCACGAGCCGCTGGCCCCGGTGTTGCCCCTCACCGTGCTGCATCACTCCAACGCCGTGAACGTCGGCACCTTCCACGCCTACAGCGAGCGCGCCTACCGCTACCGCCTGAGCCACCGCTTCCTGCACCGCCTCTTTAACAAGCTGGATGGCCGCATCGCCGTCTCCCCCCCCGCCATGCGCTACGTTAGCAAGTTCTTCCCAGGGGACTACCGCATTATCCCCAACGGCCTGGATGTGGACTCCTTTGCCCAGGAGACCCGGCCCTTTGACGCCTTCAGCGACGGCAAGCTCAACATCCTGTTCGTGGGCCGCCTGGAGAAGCGCAAAGGGCTCAAGTATTTGCTGGCGGCCTTCTCCCGCCTGAAATGGAGCTATCCCTTCCTGCGCCTCATTGTGGTGGGAAGCGGCAACCCGGGCAAAGAGTGCTACCAGATCATGGCGGAGCGGAACCTCCAGGATGTCGTCTTCGTCGGCAGCGTCAGCGAGGAGCACAAACGCCGCTACTTCCGCACCGCTCACATCTTCTGCACGCCAGCCACCGGCAGAGAGAGCTTCGGCATCGTGTTGGCTGAGGCTATGGCCTCCGGCAAGCCCATCGTCGCCTCCAATATTGCCGGCTACGCCAGCGTGATGACCGACGGCCAGGAAGGCTTGCTGGTGCCGCCAAAGAACGATGAGGCGCTGGCGGAAGCGCTGGAGCGCCTCATCCTGGACCCAGACCTTCGCAGCCAGATGGGGGAGGACGGCCGGATAACCGCCCAGAGCTACCGTTGGGAAAAGGTCGCCGCCCAGGTGGAAGCGTGCTACCGGGAGGCCACGGGGGCCGTCCTGGCCGCTAAAGTTGCCTAACGACGCAAAAACATGCTATCGCAAAGACGCCCCAGCCAGACTTCTCTTTGCCTCGCGTTGAAGACACCTCCCAGTGTAGTAACAAACGAGATACCTTATCCAGGAAGCCATTCCTACGAGAATGGCTTCCTCCCCCCTTGCGGGGGAGGATTGAGGTGGGGGGTAGGCCATCGTTCACCCCCATCCTGACCTTCCCCCGTCAAGGGAGAAGGAACTGGAGCATGAAGCCAATAAGACGCCCTAGCCAGTCGCCTCCTAAGCTGTCTGAGACCGCCCCATGACCCTCCGCGAGCAGCTCCGAACAAGCCTCTCCCGTCTCTTTGAGGAACCCGCGGCCCACTTCCTGCGGCGCCTCCACGTCCCTCCCAACGCCGTGACCCTGTTGGGCCTGGGCGTGACGGCAGGGGCGGGCCACCTGGCCTCCCGCGGCCACTTCCTGTGGGCAGGGGTGGCGCTGCTCTTCGCCAGCGCCATGGACATGCTGGACGGCACCCTGGCCCGCCTCACCGGCAAGGCCAGCCCGTTTGGGGCCGCCCTGGACTCCGTGGCGGACCGCCTGGCGGAGGCCATCATCCTTCTGGGCGTGCAAATGCACTACATCCGCACGGGAGACAATGCCATCGCCTACCTGGCCTTCGGGGCCATGGTGGCCTCCTTCATGGTCAGCTACATCCGCGCCCGTGGCGAAGGCCTCGGCGTCACCATGAAGGAGTCGGGCCTCTTCACCCGCACCGAGCGGGTCATTGTGATGGTGGCTGGCCTGCTGACGGGCTGGGTGCCAGCGGCCCTCGCCATCATCTTCCTCACCTCTCTCTTCTCCGCCCTCCAGCGCATGTACCACCTGTGGAAAGCAACACAGAAATAACACACCCCTCTCCGCAAGGCATCCGTACGGGTAGCGCCAGCTTTTTAGCACTCCTGGCGAGGTTGCAGGGGCGTCCCCTGAGAATAGTTCGTCCCCCTTCCCTGTGGAAAGCAACACAGGAACAGCACACCCCTCTCCGCAAGGCATCCGTACAGGTAGCGCCAGCTTTGTGGTACTCCTGACGGGGTTTCAGGGGTGTCCCCTGAGAATAGTTCGTCCCCCTTCCCTGAAGGGAAGGGGGACGAGAGGGGGTTAGGTAAGGCCTCCCTATCCCTTCGCCAGCATCTCTTTCATGTCCTGCATCGTCTGCGCGGGCGAACGCATTTCGGTCCGGGGCATAGGCTCGTGGCGCACGTGGAGGCAGATGAACACGGGGCCTCTCTCTCGCAGAATGCCCTCAACGTCCGTCTGGAACTCCTCCAGGTTGTCGTACTCGTAGGCGTTGGCGTAGCCTGCGCCCTTTGCAAGGGTGTGAAAGGAGACCAGCTCTGCGCCAGGTGTAGGCTCGCCGCCGGTGTTGGTGTAGCCACCGTTCTCAAGGACGATGTGCACGAAGTTTTCGGGAGCCTTGCCCGCCACCGAGGCCAGGGCGCCAAGGTTCATCAGCAGGCTGCCGTCGCCGTCTATGACGATGACCTTGCGCTTGGGCTGGGCCAGGGCCAGCCCCAGGGCCACCGAGGAGGCCTTGCCCATGGCCGCCACCGCCACGTCCTGGTTGGGCCGGGTGGAAAAGGAGTCCCACTCCCGGCGCCCCGTCATCGTGGCCACCACCAGGGCATTCCGGCGCAGTTCGTGGATAGCGTACAGGGCTTCTCGCGAAGAGATCATGGCGCTCCTTTTTCTTTCAAGAAGGCCCCTCTGGGGCCTTCCTCTCTTACAGCATGCGTGATGAAGCGGGCATACACCTACGTCTTCCTACGGAAAAGGCTTCCTCCCCCCTTGCGGGGGAGGATTGAGGTGGGGGGTAGACCTTGTTCACCCCCATCCTAACCTTCCCCCATCAAGGGGGAAGGAACTGAAGATTGACCCTTTTCGTCCTCCCTGGTGTCCCAAGAAGCAGGACATGAGCGATTCTGATCTGAGAGGCCGTCCTTTTTCTTTCAAGAAGGCCCCTCTGGGGCCTTCCTCTCCTTAGCCAGGACTTCTTTCACCGTCTGGACGGCCTTGCGAAAGCCCTCGCCCCCATCGTAGTCCGGGAAATCGGCGACCAAGGAGGGGTCTGGCCTTACCTTGAGGCAAACGAAGACGGGGCCAGGGGCCTGCATCACCTCTTCTATCTGCAAGGCCAGGTCCTCAATGTCCCGGAACTCATAGACGCTGGCGTAGCCCGCGCCCTTGGCAAGGTTGGTGAAGGAGATCTTGCCGATGTTGGGGATGGGGAGGCCGCCCTTGTAGGCGTAAATGCCGTCCTCCACCAGAAAGTGGCACAGGTTGGCAGGCTCCTTGCCCGCCACCGTCGCCATGGCCCCCAGGCTCGCCAGCAGGCCGCCATCGGTGTCTACCACCACCACCTTCTTGTCTGGCCTGGCCAAAGCGATGCCCAGGCCCAGGGAAACCCCCTTCCCAACCACGTCAGGGAAAGGAATATCTAGCTGTTGATGACGGCTCACGCTGGCCCAGGGACGGCCATTCTCCTCGCAAGCAACCACCACGGCGCCCTGGCGGAATCGCTCAATGAGGCGTAGGCCGTCTTCCAGAGAGATCATGACACACTGCTCCACGGAGAAGTTGTAGGCAGATTCCAAGGCGCCCGCCCCAGCATACATCTTCTGACGGGCTTGTCAAAGGGGAGTCCAGAGGGGCGTCCGCCTCAGGCGGATGGCGGGGGTCTGGGGGTGTCCCCCAGAATTAATCTTCCCCCTCTCCTAAAAGGAGAGGGGGAACACAAGGGGTTAAGGTCAGCAACCTGCTAGGCCGTGCCCAGCTCCTTGCGCATCTCCACCATGGCCTGGGGCGTGCTCCGGGCCCGCGGGTCCCGGGGGCGGCGGCCAATTGGCTCGTTCTGGATTTCAGGCTCCGTCTTGATGGTGACGAAGACAGGGCCCTCCGTCTTGAACACCTCCGCGCATTTGACCGAGAACTCCTCAATGTCGTCAAAACTGAAAGCGGCGGCATAGCCCGCACCCTTGGCCACGACGGAGAAGTCAATGACGCCATCGGCTGCGATGGGCTGGCCGCCGGTGATGGCAAAGACGCCATTGTTCATGACAAAGTGGTACAGGTTCTTGGGCTGCTTGCCAGCGATGGTGGCCAGCGTACCCAGGTTCATGAGCAAGCTGCCATCGCCGTCCAGCACCACCACCTTGCTGTTGGGCTGGGCCAGGGCCAAGCCCAGGGCCAGGGAAGAGGCTTTGCTCATGGCGCCGCTGATGGGTAGGTCCCGCCCGGGGCTCCGGCTGACGTTGGCCCAGTGAGCGCCGGCCGTCATGGTGGGCACGACGATGGCCTTGTCCCGCTGCTTTTCCAGGATCTGCATGAAGGCTTCGTACTTGATCATGGGAATGACTCCTGATGCGTTATGAGCTGTGTGAGCGGTGGCGCAGGTCGCTTAGCGGCCCATTTGGGCCTGCACCTGGCGGCGCTCTTCCGAAAGGCTGGTGCGGTTGAAGCCGTGGTACTCGTCTCCGACCAGGACAGCCACGGGCTTGCTGGTCTTGGTGGCCTCATCAAAGGCCAGGGAGATGCGGTCGGCGTCGCCGTCGTGCTCCACAAGGTAGAAGTGAACACCCCAGGCATTCAGCGTCGGCTGGGTCAGGCGGGCGGCGGAGTCAGGGGTGACGCCCCAGCGCGTCCAGCCACGGTAGCCAATGACCATGACGATGGGCAGGTTGCAGTCCATGGCCAGGCCGCGAATGGAGTCGCCGGACTCCAACATGCCCGTGTTCTGCACCAGGCAGACCGGCTTCTTGCCGCCAATGAGCAGGCCTGCGGCAATGGCCATCGTCTCCGCTTCGCGTCCCACCGGGATAACGTCAATGTTCGGGTCCTCCTCCATCGCCAGGAAGAGGTGGTTGGTCTCGCTATCGGGCAAGTAGACCACGTGGGTGACGCCGTTCTTCCTGAACTGTTCCAGTATCTTCACTGGGCTGAGCACCCCTTGTTGAGTCGTCATCCTTCCTCCTACAATGGTTTCTGATATAAGGTTCGCCGGGGCCTTCGGCCTCGGCCAGCTCCGCACACATCCCAAACGGCCAGACAGAAGGACCATGGTTGGACTGAGGGTGCGAGGCCAGGGGCAAGGCGGCCTCATTATAGGAAGGCGCAAGGAGATGGTCAAGCAGAAGGGCTGGCCAGGCGTTGAATTACCCCCAAAGCCGTTGATAAGATAGGCGCATGGGGGCGTGGGCAGTAGGCCATCGTGAACATTCGCCATATCCACCCGTGGGACGTCGCGGCGGCGGAGGCGATTGCCATCCAGCGCCGTCTGGCATCCCAGGTTTCACATCAGAACGGCATCCCACCGGTCGTCCAGCGCATTGCGGGGGCAGACCTCTCCGCACCTGATAAGGAAGGCTATGTGCAATGCGCCGTGGTGGTCCTGGACTTTCCATCCCTGCAGTTGGTGGAGATAGTAACCGCCCGGGGCAAGCCCAGCTTCCCCTACGTGACGGGGCTGCTCTCTTTCCGGGAAGCTCCCCTGGTGTTGGAGGCGCTGGAACGCCTTGCGCATCCACCGGACCTGCTGCTGGCCGATGGCCAGGGGCTTGCGCATCCCAGGCGGTTCGGCCTCGCCTGCCACCTGGGGCTGCTGACCGGCCTGCCCACCATCGGGTGCGCCAAGTCCCTGCTGGTGGGGGTACATGGGCTCCTGCCGCTGGAGAAAGGGGCTTCGGCTTCCCTGCATCATAAGGGGGAGGTGGTAGGCGCCGCCCTGCGCACGCGGCACAACGTCAGGCCACTATACGTGTCCATAGGGCACAAGGTGGACTTACCCTCCGCCATGCATTGGGTGCTGGCCTGCTGCACCCGCTACCGCGTGCCAGAGCCAACGCGCCTGGCCCACGTTGCCGCGGCAGGGAAGTCAAAGACCACGCCCCCTTGACCCCCTTCCCTTGAGGGAAGGAGGAAAGAAATGTATGAGGTAGTGTTGCGGCTTTGCCGCAACACTACCTCATACCAGAATAATATCCCCCTATCCGCATCGGAGAGAGGGAAACAGGGGGAGAGGTTACAATCAGACCGAAGGAACAGCACCATGCAAGAGCTCAAGGAACAGGCGGAAACCCGGTGCAAGCGCATCAATGAACTTATGGTGCGTCTTTGACCTGGCCAGCAAGGAGCAGGAGATCGCCGCCCTGGAGCGGCGCAGCGCCTCCTCCGACCTCTGGAATGACCCAGAGGCGGCTCGCAAGCTCATGCAGCGCATGGCCGGCCTGAAGGAGTGGGTGGACACCTGGCGAGGCATCGCCTCCAGGGCCAGGGAGGTCGCCGAACTGGCCGACCTGGCTATCCAGGAAGGGGACGCCTCCATTCAGCCCAGCCTGCAACAGGAGGCGGCCTCCCTGGATGAGCAGCTGCGCAAGCTGGAGCTCCAGCTCGTTTTCTCCGGCCCCTACGACGAGCGCACCGCCATTCTGGCCGTCCACGCTGGCGCCGGCGGCACCGAGTCCCAAGACTGGGCCCAGATGCTGCTGCGCATGTACCTGCGATGGGCGGAACGCAGCGGCTACAAAGCCCAGGTCATAGATATGTCCACTGGGGATGAGGCCGGCCTCAAAAGCGCCTTGCTGGAGGTCGCTGGACGCTGGGCCTACGGCTACCTCAAGGCGGAGCGGGGCGTCCACCGCCTGGTTCGCATCTCACCTTTTGACGCTTCCCACGCCCGCCACACCTCCTTTGCCCTGGTGGAGGTGCTGCCGGAGTCCGAGGGCGATGTGGAGGTCCAGGTCAACCCCGACGACCTGCGCATAGACGTCTTCCGCGCCGGGGGCCACGGCGGCCAGAACGTCCAGAAGACCTCCACCGCCGTGCGCATCACCCACCTGCCCACGGGCATCGTAGCCATCTGCCAGAATGAGCGCTCCCAGTGGCAGAACAAGGAGACGGCCCTCAAGGTGCTCCGAGCGCGCCTCATCAACCTGGAGATGAAGCGGCGGCAGGAGGAGCAGGCACGCATCAAGGGGGAACACATCTCCGCGGAGTGGGGCAACCAGATTCGCAGCTACGTCCTCCACCCCTACCAGATGGTCAAGGACCACCGCACCGGATACGAGACCTCCGACACCTCCGCCGTGCTGGATGGCGAGCTGGCCCCCCTCCTGGAAGCCTACCTGCTGAGCACCGTGGGCTAGGGGGTGATGCCCATCCATCGTCTCCTTCTTCTCCTCCTCCTGGGCCTGGCCCTCCTGGCGACCCTGCCTGCCACCGCCCAGGAGGGCATACGCCTCCTGGAGAGCAGCGTCGCCCCGGCCTTCCCCAACGCCATCACCTTTCAACTGCGCGCCCAGGGGCCGTCTAACATCACCAGGGCAGAGGTGCGCTTTGCCACGGAGCAGCGCGCCTGCGCCCCGGTGGAGACCAGCGGCTTCGCCGACTTCCCGCCGTCGCCCCATCTCAGCGCCTCCTGGACCTGGGACCTGCGCAAGGGTGGCAGCCTGCCCCCAGGCGCTACGGTGCGCTACCGGTGGCTCCTTGGAGACCGGACTGGCCCGGCCCTGGACACCCCCTGGCAAACCTTCCAGGCCCAGGACAGCCGGCGCCCCTGGCGGCAGATGTCCCGTGGCCCCATACGACTTTTCTGGTACGAAGGGGACGACGCCTTCGCCGCTGCCCTGCTGGACTCCGCCCAGGAGTCCCTGGCAAGGCTGGAGGCCCTGGCCCAGCTCCAGCCCACGGGTCCCCTCAGCCTCTACATCTACGCATCCGGCCAGCACCTGCAAGACGCCCTCGTCTTTCCAGAAGAGTGGACCGGCGGCGTGGCATTCGCCGGCTTCAACATCATCGCCATCGGCATCGCCCCAGGCTCCCTCACCTGGGGCCGCCGCGCCGTCGCCCACGAGGTCACCCACGTCCTTCTTGACCAGGCCACCTTCACCTGCCTGGGCCGTCTGCCCACCTGGCTCAATGAGGGCCTGGCCACCTATAACGAGGACCCCTCGGGCCAGGTCCAGCCCACCTACGGCGGGCCTTTGCAAGAGGGCATACGCTCTGGCCGCCTGCTATCCGTGCCGGGTTTGAGCAATGGCTTCCCCACGGACGCCCAGGAGGCGCTGCTCGCCTACGGCCAGAGCAACAGCCTGGCGGCCTACCTGTCGCTTACCTATGGCCCGGAGCGCCTGCGCCTTCTGCTGGATGCTATCCGGCGCGGCGCAGAGGCCGACGCCGCATTGCGGGCAACCTACGGCTTTGACCAGGAGGGCCTGGACGCCCTCTGGCGGGCGCACGTCGGCGCACCACCGAGGGAGGCAGGGGCCGGCGGGACGCGCCTGCTCCTGCCCACGCCCGTGCTGCCTGCCTTTGAGCCTTATGCTTTGGATACGCCCACACCCACACCCACGCCCTTCCCAACAGCGGCCCCTGCAATCGTAGCCACTCCAACCCTTACTCCCACAACACTCCCCACTCTCACACCCGCCAGGGCTACGTCAAGGGGTGGCTGCAACGGTGGCTTGCCGATGCCCACCCCTACGGTCACTCCGACCCCTATCCTCGTGGCCACGCCAACGGGGACGACCGTTCCTGTTCCCACGCCCACCCCAACCCCTACGCCTACGCCTTCGCCTACCTCTACCCCAACCCCCTTCCCGACCCCCACAGCCAGCGCCGAGTTGCTGGCTGGCGTGCCTCGCTCCCAGACCCTGGTCCTGGCCGAAGGGGAGCCTCGCTCCCTGGACCCAGCCCTCTCCCAGGACACCACCTCTCTCCTGTACGTGGCCCACATCTTCAGTGGCCTGGTGCGCCTGGACCAGAGCCTTCGCCTGGCCCCAGACCTGGCCGAGTCATGGGAGGCGCTGGATGGCGGCACGCGCTACCGGTTCCACCTGCGGCCCAACGCCCGGTTTCACAGCGGCCGGCCCATCACCGCCCAGGACATCGCCTACTCCCTGCAGAGGGCTACAGACCCGGCCCTCCACTCGCCCACCGCCGCCACTTATCTTTCGGACATCTTGGGCGTAAACGACAGGCTGGCGGGGGCGGCCCAGACCGTCTCAGGCGTCCGGGTGCTGGACAACAGGACCCTGGAGATCACCATTGACGGGCCGAAGGCCTACTTCCTGGCGAAGCTGGCCTACCCGGTAGCCTACGTGGTAGACCATGAAAACGTGGCGGATGGCCCGGAGTGGTGGCGCGCGCCCAATGGCAGCGGCCCCTTCCGGCTAAAGGCATGGGAAGCGGGGCAGCACCTCCTCCTGGAGCGTAACCCAGACTTCTACCGGGCGCAACAGGGCGTCCGCTATGTGGCCTTCCGATTCCTGACAGAGCCGCCCATACGCCTGTACGAGGAGGGCGAGATTGGCTCGGTCCAAGTGGGCGCAGGCAGCTTGCCTCGCATCCTGGACCCCCAGAGCCGCCTGGCTGGCGAGCTGCGTACCTACGGCGAGCTCTCCGTCTTCTACATCGGCTTCAACACCGCCAGGCCGCCCTTTGATGACCCCCTGGTGCGACGCGCCTTTGCCATGGCCCTTGAGGTGGACAGGCTTGTGGAGGCCGACCAGGAAGGGTACGTGCAACGGGCCGTAGGACTGCTTCCCCCAGGGATGCCCGGGTACACCCCCAACCCTCTGGGTTTGCCCTATGACCCGGCGGAGGCCCGGCGGCTTCTGGCCCAGTCCCGCTACGGCGGCCCGGCAGGGTTACCCACCATCGTCTACACCTCCTCCGGCCTGGACCAGATCGCCCCCTTCCTGGGAGCGGCGGCGGAGATGTGGCGGGCAAACCTTGGCGTGGAGATTTCGGTCCGCCTTATACCCACCGACGAATACTTCTATCGCCTGTCAGCGGAGGTGGATAACCTCTTCGACTTCGGTTGGATCGCCGACTACCCCGACCCGGAGAACCTCTTGGATGTGCTCTTCCACGCCGGCGCACCTAACAACACCGGCGCTTACGCCAATCCCCAGGTGGACGCCTTGTTGGAGGCGGCGCGCATCGCGCAAGCCCCGGGGCAACGGCTGGGTCTGTACCGCCAGGCCCAGGACCTCCTCCTGCAGGATGGTGCTGCCGTCCCCCTGTGGCATGGAACCAGCTACGTGCTCGTGAAGCCCTACGTCCAGGGGTATGCGCTGACGGCCCAGGGCGTGCCCACCCTGGAGAGCGTTTGGCTCAACGGGTGATTCCCCTAGCCATTGTTCAGGAATTATTCAGGCCCAAAGCCCAAATATTCAGGCGGCGTTCAGGAGTCATGGGCCACGTTAGGGGCGCCAAGAACGGGTGCGCCTTGCAGCATGTGAAGGCCTTATGGTACCCGGGTCTTTTGACGGAATTGGGGAGGCCTATTGACAGACAGGCGGGAAGCGTCTAACGTGAGCTTGTGAGTTACGGGGCAGGCATTCTAGGGCCGCCCAGATTGCGTAATAGCTTGTGGTAGATGACGCAATTCTACGCAATCCCCACTAGGAGGGAAATACTATGGCACTATTCGGGTTATTCGGCAAGAAGAAGGCGCAACGGGCGCTGCGGTGCCGGGACATGGGCATGGACTGCGCTGCGGTCATCACAGGCGCCACGGACGAGGAAGTCTTGCAGAAGGCAGCGGCGCACGCCACTACAGTGCACAAGATGCAGGCGACCCCAGAGATGGCAGCGCAGATGAAGCGCCTCATTATGGCCGCCTAGGAGACACTTTACTATCTCCCCGCTCCTTACAGGGCAGGAAAACTGTGTGTGTGGTCTATCCCTGGCGATTTAGCCATTGAGCAGGCTGCTGAAAAAGGGCAGCACAGAGGGGCGAAGCCCTGGAGCCTGCCCTCGGTTCGCCTGCGGCGGATGGGGGTGTCCCCCAGAACCAATCTTCTCCCTCTCTCTTTAGGAGAGGGGGAACACAAGTCACCTCACCCCCGCTATTCCCGATTACTGCCTGGCATATCGCAGGTATTGCCCAGCTTATCCCGGCTGAAGAGTCCTTCAGCTGAAAGGTCAGCACTCTGCTAAGAGAGAAAGGAGGGAGGAGCCATGACCACACAGCGAGGCGCTTTCTCTGGTTGGGAGCCGGTGATGTTGCTGGGGCCTTTACCCGGGCTGGCGGCAGTAGCAGCCCTGGTGTTAGTGAGCGGCATCCCCACGGTCACGGTGCTGGGGGTCGCCCTCATCGCCTATGCCGTGCTGTGGGCAGGCGTGACCGAGGCCAAGGCCGCCGCCAAGAGCCAGGTGGCCGTGGAAGAGCGGGCTCTGGAATTGCAAGATATTGTCCCCATTTCTGGCTTCGCCGCCACCATCACCGTGACCCAGGAAGTGGGCTTCTGCCCCCTCGGATTCCGACCTGGACAAACCTGGCAGGTGGATGAGTACGGCAAGGTGTCCCGCCCCCTCTGTAGACCGGCCATGACGGCGCTGGCCCTGGGGCTGGAAGAGGCGGCTCGGGGAGCGCCAGGCGATCAGGTGAGCTGTCGGTGTCCCCTCAAGCAGGGTGAGGTAGTCTTTGCCATCGGTTCGCCGGCCACGTAGCTCTCTTCTCACGAACACTCCACCCCCTCCGTAGCGTAGCGCCCGGCGATCCCCAAATCTTCGGGCCGCTACCCTTTTAGAGCGCCTGCCCTTTGGGAGGCCAACCCATACTTCTGTTCCCCCCTTCCCTTATGGTGTTTGACTAAATAACCTAACCCCCGCTGGCTCCCCCTACCCCCCCAGGGGAAGGGGGAGGGGGAGAAGATGAATTTGAATCGTTGTGATGCGCCAACGGCGCATCACAACGATTCTTCAGATCATCGTCCCCCTCTCCTATGAGGAGAGGGGGACCACAGGGGGAGAGGTCGGAACCCACTGGCAGTTTGTTTTGTCAATAACCATTAGGGAAGGGGGCAAGGGGGTTAGGTCAAACCTGCTGCCGTACAAGCTCCTTTGGCCAGAAGTAGTCGCTCTTGGGGACGCCCAGGCTAAACCCCCACACCCCTTGCTCATCCGGCTTGTAGTGGTAGGTGGCGTCGGTAATCTCCCGCTGCGCCTTCCAGGCCCTCCGCGCGTTCTCAAAGTGGCGCCGCAGGAACACCTCGTCCCCTCCCTCCATCTCCAGGACCCGCTGCTCTGAACGATAAATCATGCTGCCTCCCGTATACGGCTTACCCCACACAACCCCTCGCTTCTATTGTAAACTATAGCGGGCTGCGGAAAAGGGGGAGTGCAGAGGGACAAGCCCCTCTTCCTTACCCTGATAGATGAGGAGGCAAAGCAAGGAGACATCATGGAGAACGAGTTCGTACCAGGGGCAAAGGTTGGCGAGATGGCTCCAGGAGACTTGAAGCTGGTAGAAGCGAGAGGGCAGATGGTGGCCCTGGCTAATGTGGACGGTCAGCACTACGCCTTCGGCGACACCTGCACCCACATGGAATGCTCCCTCTCCGACGGCAACCTGGAGGGCGACGTTGTGGAGTGTCCCTGCCACGGCAGCCAGTTCAACGTCAGGACGGGCGCCGTGGAGGATGGCCCCGCCCAGCAACCAGTTCCCGTCTATGCGGTGCGCATTCAGGGGCAGGACATCCTCATCGGACCCAAAAAGGCAGGGCCCGCGTAGCCGCAGCCCGCTCTAGCAGGCCGTGGAAGAAAGGGGGGCCAGAGTCCCGACAGGTCGGGACTCTGGCGGGGGTCTGGGGGTGAGGTAGCAACCTGCTAAGGCGACCAGGAGAGGCGATAGCCTACCCTGGTGACGGTGTGGATGTACTGAGGGTTGGTAGGGTCTTGCTCAATCTTTTGCCGCATGTGGCTCATGTGGACCCGAAGGTACCCCCGCTCGCTGGCGTACTCCTGTCCCCATACCTTAAGCAGCAGATCCCCGTAGGTCACCACACGGTCAGGGTTGGACGCCAAAATGCGAAGCAGATCAAACTCTATGGGCGTCACCCCTATGGCTTGGCCATCCCGGACCACCTTGCGGGTCTCCAGGTCCAGCACCAGGTTGCCGCACCGCAGGAAGCCTTGCACCTGAGAAGCCGTCCGTCCTTCCGAGCGACGCAGCAGGGCCTTGATCCGGGCCAGGAGCTCATCCAGACTAAAGGGTTTGGTGACATAGTCGTCCGCGCCCATCTCCAGGGCCGCGCTCTTGTCTGCCACCGTGCTCTTCCCGCTCAGGATGATAATGGGAACATTGGAGTTCCGCCGTATCCGCTGGCATACCTGGAAGCCATTGAGCTTGGGTATACCCAGGTCCAGAAGAATGAGGGAGAAGGACCCCTGTTCAGCCGCCTCCACCGCGCCTTCACCATCGGAGAGGCGCAGGACTCCGTAGCCCCGCGTCAGCAGCGCGGCTTCCAGAAGACGGGCCAGAGCATCATCATCCTCCACCACCAGGACTCCCTTGGCAGCGTTGGAAAGGCGATCAGCGTCCATTACACAAACCTCCCAAGCAACCGTCCCAAGAAGACTGGTCTGCGCCCTGTGCAGACTCTTCCCAGTATACGTGCCCTGGGTGCTTATTCCCTTCCCTTTGCTTAGGCCCACCCCCCATGTTCACCAAATCATAACCCTGGGTAAAAGGTAACGATTCTTTACCTTTCCTTCGCTTCTGCCGCCCTCCCTTAAGGGTAAAGAAGAAGGTATTGGTGCGAGCATGCGCTCGCACCAATACCTTCTTCTTCATTATCTATTGGGGTGGGGACGGGGGCCTGGGGGTGTCCCCCAGAACTAATCTTCCCCCTCTCCAACCGAGCCTATCCTGAGCGCAGCCGAAGGAAGAGGGGGCCAGGGGGTAAGGTGTCTTGCCGCCAATGAACGTGCCAGCAAGCAATGAGCCCTTTCGCAGGGAACTAACGACTCAGGACACTAGGGCCTCTGAAGGCGCAGTGGCCCTGGACAGAATCCTAAGGCTCTGGCCGGTTCCATACCTCCACCAGAGTGCCAATGCAGCTCCGAGGATGGAACCAGGCCACGTAATTCGCAGCCGTGCCCGGCTCCGGAATAGCGCCAATCTGCTGGACGCCTGCGGCTTTGGCCTTGGCCACCACCCCGTGCACGTTAGAAGCGTAGGGGCCAATGTGGTGGAAGGCCGCCCCCTGCGTGGCGCGCTGGGCCACAAAGCGGGCCGTGCCGCTTTCGCTATCAGCCGGGATGCTGATCTCAATAACGCAGCCGCTGGCAGGGAACTCCTTCAGATAGACCGGATCATCGGGACCGAGGCTCCGTCCGGGCTCCTGGCGGCGGGGGCCGCCGCGGTCGCGGGAGTAGTTCTGGGCCAGGCCAAAGCTATCGGCCCACAGCTTGTACACCTCCTCATAGCTGCGGGCGGCGATGCCGATGTGGGCCATGCCCACAATGAGACCCTCGCCCCGGTAGGCGGGGTGGGGATAGTACTGCTCGCTAGAGGCCACCTCTAGCTGCAAGCCGAGAGTGGTGGCCGGGTCAAGAAAGACGGGGCTCCGCCCATCCCACTTGCCCGCCTGTTCCTCCCGTAGCTTGATGCCCTTCTGCTGCAGGCGGCGCACGTCGTTCACAATGTCGTCAGAGGCCAGGCAAAGGTGGTGCATGCCGCCCCGGGGCCGCTCCGCCAGGAACCTGCCCGCCTCCCCAGTTGTGTCGTTGGGCTTGCTCAGCTCCAGGTACAGCTCCGCCACAGGGATCTCAATGGTGGAGACGTTGTCAAAGGAGCCAGGCCGGCCGTCGGGCAGCGGGCTGCGGCGACGGTCCACCGCCAGGCCAAAGCCTTTGACAAAGACTTTTTCCGCCTCCTCAAAGCTGGGCGTGATGATGCCGACGTGGTGGATGCGGGTGAATGCCATGAATGCCTCCTGTTACTTCAGAACGTACCGAGGTTCACTCTCCGCCACCCTGCCCTCCTCCACCAGCTTCGCCAGGTGGGTGCGGACGTTGCGTGCGGCGGCCTCCCGCAGGTTGCGGCGCAGGTCCTTCGGGTACACGTCATCCACGATGTCGTAGACGTCGGCCAGCCCCTTCCGCAGGGCAGCCAGGACCTGCTGCTCCCGCTCGTTCCGATGGGCGATGTACGACCGGATGCGGGCGGCGCCATCCTCCACCAAGCCACCGTGGGCGGGGAAGACCCTGGCGGGATTGTAGCTGGCCAGCAGCTCCAGGGAGCGCATGTACTCCCCCAGGTGGCGCACCGTGCCCGTGGAGCTCCCCAGCACCGTGTCCCCCGTGAACATCACGCTGTCCGCCGCCAAATAGTAGCAGATGTGGTCGTCCTCGTGCCCAGGGGTGTACAGGGCCGCCACTGATGCGCCTCCTCCCAGAGCAATGCTCTCCTTGTCCCCAATCTTGACCACGACGCCGGGTCCCAGCGCCTTCTCCAGGCGCGGGGCCAGCTTGGGATGGCAGCGCACCGGTGCGCCCGTCGCCTCCTGGATGCGGTCAAGGCCCCCAACGTGGTCGCCATGGCCGTGGCTGATGAGGATGCAGCTTATCCTGGGCTTGCCCAGCTTCTGGTGGTAGTCCAGAATGCCGTACGTCCAGTCCCGGTAGTGCTCCCCAGTATCCACAATGGCCATGCGGTCCTGGGGGCTGCCCACGAAGTAGATGTTGGAGCCGCCGGGGTGCATCGCTCCAAAGGACTCCACGTCCTCCTCTATGTGGTGGCGGTACACGTGGGGCGTGACCTGCATGAAAGGTCTCCAGTGAATGGCAATCCTGGTTGAATGCCGGGGTGTTTCACCCTCACCCTAGCCCTCTCCCGTCAAGGGAGAGGATAAAATCCCTTCCCCCTTGATGGGGGAAGGTAAGGATGGGGGTGAAACCTGTGCAACCCGACTACGTTGCCATGACCCCGTACAACGTTTCACCGCTACCGCTTCCTGATGAACTTCTGCAAGCGCTGGCTCTGGAGCACCTCCGCCACGTACATGTCGCCGTGGGAGTCCACCCAGACGCCGTGGGGGGCCATCAGTTCGCCGGGACTCTTGCTCGGCGTCCCGCCGATGCGCGCCAGGACCGTACCTTCCAGGTTGCAGATGGTGAGGCGGGCCTGGAGCTCCGCCACGTACATGATGTCGTCCTTGTCCACGAAAATCTTGCAGGGCTGAAGAAAGCCGTCCCAGTGGTCAATGTACCGGCCGTTGGGGGTAAAGACCTGGATGCGGTTGTTCTGGCGGTCGGCCACGTAGACGCGGCCGTTGCGCGCCTCCCACACGCTGTGCACCAGATGAAACTGGCCAGGGCCATTGCCAGGTTCGCCCCAGGAGAAGAGGAGCTTCCCATCGGCGGAGAACTTGTGCACCCGGGCATTGCGGTAGCCATCAGAGATGTAGATCTCGCCGTTGGGCGCCACCTGCAGGTCCGTGGGGTGATGAAAGGGGCCCGCCGCCCGTTTGACGGTGGGACTCTCCTGCGTGTACCCCGTGTCCGAAGGTTTGTCCCGGTTCCCCATCTCAAAGAGCTTCTTGCCCTGCAAGGTGACCTTCATGGCCACCTGCGGGATGCGGTCCACCAGGAACAGGCTATCGTCATTGCCGATGTAAATACCGTGGGCGTCCTTGATAAAGTCTTCACCCCAATCGGAGAGCAGCTTCCCCGCCCGGTCAAAGACCATCATGGGGTGGGCGCTACGGTTGAAGACGTATACTCTATCCCTGGAGTCCACGGCCACGCCGCCCACCTGGCCCCATTCGTACCCCTCAGGGAGCTTTCCCCAATCCTCCTGGACCTCGTACCGGTAAAGGCCAGCACCTACGATTGCCATGCCAAGACCCCCTTTCTTTTCTTTCTCATATCATCCTGGGGCCATTATACGGATAGCGGGCAGAAGGTCAATGGAGGAGGTCAATGTTACCTCTTGCCAGAGCCATCCCCCCCATTGAGCAACACCCACCCCTGTTGCCGTAAAACTGGTACATGAAATAAGGTGCAGATGTGTCCCGATGCAATCGGGACACATCTGCACCTTGAGTTCCCCCCTCTCCCGCAACTGCGGGAGAGGGGGGAGAAATGGCGCTAGCCCCTGGGCATGCCCAGCCCGCGCGTGGCCACCTGGTCTCGCATGATCTGCGTGCTGCCGTGGTTGATGCCGGACTGGAAAGCGCCCATCAGGTTGTGGGCGTACAATCCGCTGGCTACGGCATGGGGCGAGGTGTTCAGGAGCTGGCCGTAGGGGCCAAACATCTGTACGATGCTCTCGGTGCTCTTGACGCCATGCTCGGGCGCCCACACCTTCTCGGCGGAACCCTCGTAGGTGAAGTTCCCGCCGTGCTGCACAATGGACATGCTGCGCAGCGTCATGAGACGGCACACCTGCCCTTCCACGTACAGGTCAGCGATCCTGTCCCGCATGGCGTCGTCGGTTTTGATGTCGTAGCCGTTGAAGGTGTTCTCCTTGGACCAGTTGATGATGTCCTCGTCACGGCGGATGGACATTAGGTAGCGGCCGGCGCCAACACGGTCCAGGTTCAGTCCCATGGCCCCCACGTACCAGCCCATGTTCTTCTCCCCCAGCAGGGCGCTCCTCGGAACCCGCACATCCTCAAAGAAGGTCTCGTTGGTGCGCCCACCGCCGTAGGTGGTGCCGGAAGGCGCCGGCGGGTCGTTCTGTATCGTCCACAGTGGGCGGACGGTGATGCCCGGCGTGTCCATGGGGAAGATGAGGATAGAGATGCCCCGGTGCTTGGGGGCGTCCGGGTCCGTGCGGCACATCAGGTAGATGTGCGTGGCGTTGTGCGCCGCAGAGGTGAAGATTTTCTGGCCATTGATGACGAAGAAGTCGCCGTCCTCCACGGCGCGGCACTGCAGGGAGGCCAGGTCTGCGCCGCCCGAGGGTTCGGTGAAGCCCAGGGCAAAGGTGATCTCGCCCTTGATGAGCTTGGGGATGAACTCCCGCTTCTGCTCCTCGGTCCCCGCCGCCACGATGGCGGGCGCGCCGCTGCCTCCTCCGCCGACGCCCACCCCCGCCCTGGAGAACTCCTCCTCCACAATGTACTGGGTCAAGCGGTCCTTGCCCGCGCCGCCGTACTCCTTGGGCCAGCTTACCCCCAGCCAGCCCCGCTCCTCTATCTTGCGGTACAGCTCCCGCATCCGGGGGCCGCGCCCACGGCGGTTGGTGACGGAAGGGTCATTGGCGATGTGAGTCTCGGTGGCTCGCTCCTCCCGCTGGGCTGCCGCCATTCTGCTCGGCACGTTCTCCGCAATGAACTTGCGAATCTCCCCTCGCAGCTCCTCTTGCTCCTTGGTCCAGCCAAAGTCCATAGCTCTCCTCCCTCCGTCATGGCTCTATCGCAGGCCACGACAACGGCGGCCTTGTGCCGCACCGCCAAGGTGTGGCAACGGGAATCGCTGGCCCGATTATGGCTCCGGGGTGGGAAGGTGTCAAGGGATGCGCCCTTACTACTCCCCCTTCCTGGACAGGAACTCCTTGAACCCCTCTCGCGGGTCCACCGGACGCATCCAGGTCGTCGTGGCGTCCCGCTCCATCTGGTAGCGGTCAGAGAGGCCTGCACCGATGCCCTGGTGCAGCAGCCGTTTGATCCCTTGCACCATCACCGGGTGGCTGTTGGCGATCATGCTCGCCATGGCCTTGGCCTCCTCCATCAGCCTCTCCGAAGGCACCAGTTTGTTCAGCAGGCCAATCTGCAGGGCCTCCTCGGCAAACACCTCCCGCCCGGTGAACATCAGCTCCTTGGCCTTGGGAAGCCCCACAATCAGCGGCAACGACCAGGTGGAGTTGGCCTGGCCATAGGTGGCGGCCAGGAAGCGGAAGCTGCTCTTCTCGCAGCCGATGCGGATGTCCAGGCACGAGGAGAGAAGGGCCGCGCCGCCATAGGCGATGCCGTTGATGGCGCCGATGGTCGGCTTGCGGTAGCTGGCCACGTGCCACGTCCAGGGCGCGCCCCCACTGGCCCGGCGGGCGCGCTCCTCCGCCGTCAGATCCGCGGCGGCCACCTGCTCTTTGATGTCGCCCCCTGCGGAGAAGGCTCTCCCCGCCCCGGTCAGGACCACCACCCGCACCTCATCGTCTATCTCCAACAGCGTCAGGGCCTCCTCCATCGCATTGCGTACCGCGGAGTTGAGGGCGTTCAGGGCCTGGGGACGGTTGAGGGTGACGACGGCGATGGGGCCGTCTTTTTCTACAAGGACGACAGAGGAGTTCATGGGCCGCCTCCAAAACTAACCTGGGGGTTGCGAAGGAGTGAATGGTGGCATTATATTTGCGACATCTTTCGGGGGTCAAGGAAGCAGCGTAGCGGCAGTGAGAGAGGGAGGCTCCCCTGGAGCCTCCTTGAAAGACAGAGAGGGAGGCCCCTCTGGGGCCTCCTTGAAAGACGAGGAGGGAGGCATCCCATGACAGGCAAATCGCCAACCATCGGCACAGCCCCGGCGCCTCTCAGCGGCGTCCGCGTCCTGGACCTGGGGCGCTACCAGGCAGGCCCCCGCACCGCCCTCATGCTCTCCCGTCTGGGGGCAGACGTCATCAAGGTGGAGCCTCCCGATGGTGAGGAGAGCCGTGGCAACGGCCCCAACGTCCGCGGCCAGAGCGCCTACTGGGTGCAGTACAACAGCGGCAAACGCAGCCTCGGCCTCAACCTGTACTCAGACAGAGGGCGGGACATCGTCAAAAACCTGGTCAAGCTCTCGGACATCGTCATCCAGAACTTCCGCCCGGGAACCATGGACGAGATGGGCCTGGGGTACGAGACCCTGCGGGGCCTCAACCCCCGCATCGTCATGGTCAACATCTCCGCCTACGGCCAGTACGGCCCCTACCGGGACCGCGTGGGCTTTGACATGCTGGGCCAGGCCATGAGCGGCCTGATGATGAGCACCGGCTACGAGGGAATGCCGCCAGTCCGCCTCTCCTTCCCCCTCATTGACCGCATCACCGCGCTCCACGCCACCATCGGCGCCCTGGCGGCCCTATGGGAGTCCCGCCTCTCCGGCCAGGGCCAGTGCATTGACGTGTGCCTGGCCGACACCGGCTACACCACCCAGGAGATCCCCATCTCCTATTACCTGGGCACGGGCAAGATGCAGCCCCGCACCGGCAACGGCTCCAACTTCATCAACACCTACCCGTGCACTGACGGCTGGGCGTACCTCATCTGCATCGGCCCGGAGATGTGGAGACTGGTCGCCAAGGCCATCGGCCACCAGGAGTGGCTGGAGGACCCCAGGTTCGCCACCAGGGAGAAACAGTCTCAGATAGCCGGCGAGATAGAGGCGGTGCTCTCCGCCTGGTTCCGAGGGCGCACCGTGCAGGAGGCGATAGCCTTGCTGACGCCCCAGGGCATTCCCGTGGAGCGGGTGAACACCGTCGCGGAGGCCGCGGCGGACCCCCACATGAAGGCCCGCAACATCATGATGGAGGTGCCGGACCCCCGTGCGGGCAGCATCAACGTGGTGGGGGACATCTTCCACTTCAGCCGGGGTGAGCTCAACATTGGGCCAGCGCCCCTGCCGGGCCAGCACACCGAGGAGGTCCTGACGGGCCTGCTGGGGATGAGCAAAGAAGACCTGGCGCAGCTTCGCGCGGAGAAGGTGGTCTGAGGGGAACCAGGCGGCTCCCGCTCATAATCGCCCGGAGAACCAGGCTGTCCACCAAGGCACAAGTTCGCGGCCTATGTTCACCCGACGGCTTTCCTAAGGTCTGCTGCAAAGTTCTCGTAGGGCCGTATAGGCAAGGTCTCTACCTTCACAGACCCTCCCATGGACTGCATGATAGGCAGGCCTGCAAGTGCTTGATCTAAAACATCGTTGTTTGGCAGGTCCAGCACTGCCAGCACAACCCTCTGCCCAGAAACCTTCCATAGTCCCTTGAGGGGCCCTGGGTCTCTAAGTTTGAGCGCCGCCTGAGCCTCTTGATCCCAATGGCGGCGCAGTTGTTCAGCGCTCATGCCCTCTGGCTGATGGATATCAAAGCGAACGAAATAGAGCACTTCCTTCCTCCTTGCGTGTCGTTGGTCGGGTGGTCATAACATGAGGGCTTTTATTCTGCATTTCATAGCCCAGGGCAGTTGATGCCATCTTTCGGCATTGCGCGCGCATTCCTGGCGCTGGTGGAGCTAGTCGTGCCACTTGGGCGCTGCTCTCGGGTGCCTACCTTGAAGGTGGGGTCCAAGACTCGCCTTCGGACTGTTCACTGGCCGGCGTAGAAACGTGCATCTGCGCTACGAGCCACCTCTCTCCGCGCCGCTCAAAGGCTATGGTGGCCCGGACCGGCATGGTCACTTCCTGCCCGCCGACCTTGACGTGAGCAGCACCATCTGCCGCTACCAACGCCGCTCCACCCGCCATGGAGACCGAGTGCCAGTTGAATCTCAAGGACGCCGCCTCCGACTGAGACCAGTCGCGCTCAAACTGTACTTTGATCTGCCTTACACCTATACGCTTCTCGTCCGCCCCAGTGCCGTAGAGGACCACTTCGGGGTCTGGCACAACCATATCCGACAGGGAGTCCCCATCCCGCGTCTCGTAGGCCCTCCAAAGTCTATTGAACGCACCTATCACGGCCGCTTCGGTCTTTGCGTCAGCTTTCACTGGTCTCTCCTTTCTTTTGATGCCAAGCAGATGTCGCAGCATCAGAAGTTGGTTTGGCGGCACTAATACTAGGGCATGCCAAATGGGAAAGCAATAGCTAGCGTCCTGAGGGAAGGGGGGCACCGAATGATTCTGAGGGATTGGCAAGAGGGCGCAGCGCTTTTGCCAGGGGCTCTACGGGTGTTCCGTAGAGACGTTTTCAAGCCTGCCTTTGAGCGAAGTGAAGGGGCGGGGTCTGAGGCCTGTCCTTGAGTCCTTCAGCTGAAGGACGAAGGAGTGTCCTCCAGATATAAATCCATCCGCCGCAGGCGGATACCTTGAACCGCCTTGAGGGGGTTTGGGGGTGTTTTTCAGCGGCCTGCTAGAGGAGAGGACGATTCGGGTGGCAATGGGGAAAGGAGGCGAGTAACTGGCGGTCTGCTTGCCAGGAGCCAGAGCTGGCTCCGCAGGTAGGACTCGAACCTACGACCAACCGGTTAATCCGCCTGCGGCGGACCCGCCCTACCACTGAGCCTCCCCTTTAGCCATTCCCTTCCTTGCCCACTCTTCAAAAACCTTTCCCTCTTCATTGCTTCAGCACGGGTCTTGAGTATTTCATGATGAACGAGCTCCCAAGGCCCTCTGTTCCGGGTGTATCGTGCTATGCCTTGCTCGTGCTCTGTAAGACGTCGTGTTAGGTCTTGGGTCTGCCCTATGTACTGCTTTCCCGTGGACTTGCTGAGGAGAACGTAAACTGTATACATTGGAATCGTTGGCTCCGCAGGTAGGACTCGAACCTACGACCAACCGGTTAACAGCCGGCCGCTCTACCACTGAGCTACTGCGGAGCGCTAATCTTTATTCTAGCTAACTTGCCCAGGCAAGGCAACGTCGACTAATGGGGTCTACCCGCCCACCAGGAACGTTACCCCCGCAATCACCAGCACTCCCTCTATGATCATCGGGAACATCCGCTCCGGCACCTTGTCCAGCAGCCGCTTGCCAGCATAGGAGCCAAGAAACATCACCCCGCCAATGGCTACGCCTATGAGCACGCCCCTTACTCCTAGCAAGGAGTATTTCCCGTATACCCCCAGCTTGGTGACGTGCATCACCACCGTGGACAGCGCCTCGGTGCCGATGTATGCGCCCTTGGCCAGGCCATAGGCCAGGAAGAAGGGCGCCATAAAGGGGCCGATGCTGCCCAGGAGGGCCGAAAGAAAACCTGAGATAGCGCCCAAGGGGAGGAACCCTCTGAGGGTCAGGCGTGCCCGCTTGCCCCAAGGGGTGTGACGGTAGACGACAACAGCTAGGAGAAAGACGCCGAGCAACCGCACCAGGGCGCCGGCAGGGGCCGTGGCGAAAACGATGCCGCCCAGGACGGCGGCAGGCACCCCTCCCAAGGCAAACCACTTGACCACCAGCAAGGAAAGTTCGCGGCGGTTGAACCAGACACGGGAGAGGTTGCCAATGAGCTGGGCCACGGTAAGGATAGGAATGGCGTCACGCACACCGAAGCCCCAGACCAGGACGGGGAGCATGATGACGGCGCCCCCGAAACCGGCCACCGCTGCGATGGTGGAGGCTGCAAAGGCCGCAAGGCCCACACCCACGGTCACAAGGAGTTGCTCTGGAGACATAGCTGCCTAGCCTTCCCGCCTTTTCACGGTATGACCGCCAAACTGCTGGCGCAGCGCCGAGAGCAGCCGCGCGCCGAAGGGCTGCGCCTGCCGCGACCGGAACCGCGCCTGCAACGACGCGGCCATGACCGGCGCCGGCACCGCCAGGTCTACCGACTCCTGCACCGCCCAGCGGCCCTCGCCGGAATCGTCCACGTAGGCCTCCAGACTCGCCAGCCCGGGGTCCTGGCGTAGCGCCTCCGCCGCCAGGTCCAGCAGCCAGGAGCGCACCACGCTGCCGTGCCGCCATATCTCCGCCACCTGCGCCAGGTCCAGGCGGAACTCCTCCTTGGCCGCCATCAGCTCAAACCCCTCGGCGTAGGCCTGCATCATGCCATACTCCACGGCGTTGTGCACCATCTTGACGAAATGCCCCGCCCCAGCCGGGCCAACGTAGCCGTAGCCCTTGTCCGGGCCAGGCGCCAGCGTCTGAAAAAGCGGCTCTAGCCTGACAAAAGCCTCCCGGTCTCCGCCGACCATCAGGCTGTACCCCTCCGCCAGGCCCCAGACGCCGCCGCTGGTGCCGCAGTCCAGGAACCGGACGCCCTTCCCTCGCAGAATCTGAGCGCGGCGCATGCTGTCCTTGTAGAGGGAGTTGCCGCCATCAATCACCACATCTCCAGGAGACAACAACGTAGCCAGACTGGTGATGGTGTCCTCGGTGGGCTGGCCGGCTGGCACCATCACCCACACCGCCCGGGGATACGCCAGCTTCTGGATAAGGTCTGCCAGTGATGCCACGCCGGTAACCCTGAGCTGGACCGCCGCCTGCACGGCCGCGGGGCTGGCGTCGTAGGCCACCACTCGGTGGCCGCCGCGCAGCAGGCGCTGGGCCATGTTTCCGCCCATGCGCCCCAAGCCAACCATGCCCATCTCCATAGAAGCCTCCTAGGTAGCTGGTTGCTGAAAAAGGGGAGGGCAGAGGGGCAAAGCCCCTCTGCCGGTCCGCCTGCGGCGGATGAGGGTGTCCCTCAGATACAAATCCATCCGCCGCAGGCGGATACCTTGAACCCGCCTGCGGCGGGTTTGGGGGTGTTCTTCAGCACCCTGCTAGGGTTATTCCCCAACCTCCTCCGCCAGACGGCGCAGCAGCCTGACCGCGTAGCCGGCGGCCAGGTGCATCCTGGCCACCCTGCGACCGCCCGCCTGGAGGGCGTGCAGGTCGCCCAGGGCCTGGGCATCAGCCAACGTACCAAAGGTGTACTCCTCGCCGGACAGGGGAATGTCCTGGGCGTGGGACTGGGTGATCTGCAGGAAAAGGCCCTGGTTGGGGCCTCCCTTGTGGAGCTGGCCGGTGGAGTGCAGGAGGCGCGGGCCATACCCCAGCGTCGTCGCAATGCGATATTTGGTCATCACCCGCAGGCGCAGCTCGCTCAGGGCCTGGTCAAGCTCTGGAGCCTGGTGCAAATACGCCATGATGGCCAGATAGTCTCCCGGCCGGGCCTGGCCGAGCAGCTCTTGCAGGTTGGTGGCGCTCCCTACGCCTGGCAAGGAGCCAAAGTTGCGGCGGCGGGCCAGGAGCCGGTCTGTAGCCTCCTTGGCGCCTTGGACGTCCGGCTGGTCAAAGGGATGGACGCCCAGGAGATGCCCGGCCAACGCCGTGGCGAACTCCCAGCGGAAGAACTCCGCCCCCAGATCGTACCTGTCCCGCAGCCCTATGGCGGCGACGGGCTGGCCCGCTGCCGTCAGCGAATCCATCATCCGGTCCGCAGAAACGTTGTCGTCCCCTTCCAGCCGCAGCCGCACAAAGAACCGGTCGTCTCCGTAGGCCGCTGGGCTGGCCAGGGGCTCCCCGGCCACCGGCACAATACCCTTGCCCTCCTTGCCCGTGCTTTCGGCGATGAGCTGCTCGGCCCACAGGCCAAAGCTGGCGATGGCGGGCGATACCACAAGGGTCAGCTTGTTCCTCCCCCGGAGCGCCAGGGCCGCCATGGCAGCGCCCAGCCATGCGCCGGGGTTGTCTGTGGCCTGGGTCTGCGGCCCACAAGCCCCCCGCATAGCGTCGGCGCGAGCCAGAAGCGCCTCCAGGTCCGCGCCCATGAGGGCGGCGGGCAGCAGGCCAAAGAGTGAGAGCACGGAGTAACGCCCGCCGATGTCCTGGGGGTTGAGGAAGACCCTGCGGAAGCCCTGCTCCTGGGCCAGCCTCTCCAGCGGCGTGCTCGGGTCCGTGATGGCGACGAAGTGACCTCCCGCCTTCCCTGGGCCAACGGCATCCTCTGTCAGGCGGCGAAAATGCCTGTAAAAGGAGAGCAGCTCAACGGTGGTGCCCGATTTGGAGGAGACCAGGAACAGGGTGCGGGCCGGGTCAACGGCCTGGGTCACCGCGGCCACCCAGGCGGGCACCGTGGAGTCCAGGATGGCGATGGCCGGGGAGCCCTGGGTGTTGCCAAAGGCCTGGCGCAGCGCCTCCGCCCCCAGGACGCTTCCCCCCATGCCCAGGACTACCGCGTGCCGGAACCCCTCGCGGCGGACATCCCGGGCAAAGTCCCTGAGTCCGGCCACCTCCCGCCGCATCCCTTCTGTAACCCTCAGCCAGCCAAGGCGGTCAACGATTTCGGTGGGTTCCTGCTTCCACAGGGTGTGGTCGTGCAGCCAGAGGCGGCGGACGGCGTCCTGCCGCTGCAAGCGGGCCAGGGCATCATCCACCAAAGCCTGGTAGGAACCGAGATGAGCTCTACCTAGGAACATGGCTATGTTGTCTTCCTGTAAGGGCGAGTCACCGACTCGCCCTTACAGTACCATACGCCCACATGGGTGGAAAGCTACCCCAGCGCCAGCAAACTCCTTACCCTTGTTCGCAGGGCCGTAGGACTAAAGGGTTTGGTAACATAGTCATCCGCGCCAACGGCCCTGGCCCTTTCCCTGTTGGCATATTGCGCCATTGCCGTGAGCATGACGATCTTGATGTGTCTGGTGGGAGGGGACTGCTTCAATGCCTGGCACACCTGATACCCATCCACCTTGGGCATCATGACGTCCAGGACAACAAGGTCTGGGACCTCCTTCTTGGCCAGGGCCAGGGCCTCCTCCCCATCCCTGGCCACCAAAAGGGAATACCGGTCATCGTTGCCCAGGGCGGCGGCCAGCAGGGCCAGGACGCCGTCTTCATTGTCAGCCAGCAGCACTTTCTTCATGGAACGGCCTCACGCACCTTTCTTAGCAGAGCACATCTTATTAATGCATCCCTTTACGGTTTCTGCCAATGACCGTTAGTACCACCCATTGGTACCACCCATGGGTCATGAGACAACGCCCCCGCGACCCAAGCAGCCTTGGCCGAAAAATCGGAGCCTCCAACGGAAAGTGGAGAAAACCGCAGAGCCTGTTCTTGAATCCCAATTCCGTCGGCGCGAAGGAGTCGGCGGGTGGGTGAGGATAACTGGGCGAATGATCGGGCACCTCCACAGAAACAGGTACGGGAAGAGGTTTCCTGCGTTGTCCACGGGCCGCACATCCTGTATCCTTGTACCGAACTTCTACCAGGAGGTAGGTCATGCCCACCGTAGCAGAGATAAAGCAGGCGGCCATTACAGCCATAGAGGAGCGTAAAGAGGAGGTCATTGGCATCGCCAAGACCATCCTCCAGAACCCGGAGACGGGCTTCACGGAGCAGAAGACCGCTCGCCTGGTGCAGCAGCGATTCCAGCAGATGGGGATCCCCTTTCAGTCGGCGCTGGCCATCACCGGCGTCAAGGGCATGGTGCAGGGCAAGGCTGGCCCAGGCCCTACCGTCGCCGTCATCGGCGAGCTGGACTCCCTGCGCGTCCTGGAGCACCCCTTCCATGACGACGTCACCGGCGCAGCCCACGCCTGCGGCCACCACTGCCAGGTCGCCAACATGCTGGGCGCCATGGTCGGCCTCATGGCCCCAGGCGTCATCAACCACCTCTCGGGGCGTATCGCACCCGTCGCCGTGCCAGCGGAGGAGTTCATTGAGGTGGAGCGCCGCATGCGCCTGCGGGAGGAGGGCAAGCTGGAGTTCATGGGCGGCAAGCAGGAGTTCATCAAGCTGGGCGTCTTTGACGATGTAGATATGGCCATGATCACCCACACCAGCGCCGAGGCCTTCAAGCTGGGCATCGGCGGCACCAGCAACGGCCACGTCGTCAAGTTCGTACAATTCACCGGAAGGGGCGCCCACGCCGGCGGCGCGCCCCACATGGGCATCAACGCCCTCAACGCCGCCATGATCGCCCTCACCTCCATCAACGCCAATCGCGAAACCTTCCGGGACCAGGATACGGTGCGCGTCCACGGTATCCTCACCCGCGGCGGCGACGCCGTCAGCGCCGTCCCTTCCAACGTCACCCTGGAGTGGCGCGTCCGGTCCGGCAACCTGAACGCCCTGGTCAGCAATAGCGGCAAGGTTGACCGCTGCTTCAAGGCCGGGGCCATGGCCGTGGGCGCACAGGTGAGCATCACCAACATCCCCGGCTACCTCCCCATGCGCAACAACGCCGTCATGCAGGAGGTGTACCTGCGCAACGCCAAAGAGCTGGTGGGCGATGGCAGCGTACTTGTCCGGCCCGCCACCCACAACGGCGGCGGCTCTACCGACATGGGCGACCTGGCCCAGATTATGCCCCTCATTCACCCCTACTGCGGCGGCGCCACCGGCACCGGCCACGGCGCGGATTATGTCATCCAGGACTACGACACCGCCGTCATCGCCCCCGCCAAAGCTATGGCCATGACCGTCATTGACCTGCTGGCCAACGGCGCCCAGAAAGCCAAGGAGATCAAATCCAACGACAAAGCCCCCATGACCAAGGAGCAATACCTGCGCTTCCAGCGGGACCGCGCCGAGGTCGTGCGGTACGACGGCGCCAAAGCATAAACAGCACAACTGTTCCATAAGAGAACCAAATCCTTGCCGTAAGGTACTATCGTACCTGCCCCTTTTTCCCTTGAAGTCGCGCCGCAAAAGGCGTACACTGCCGTGTTAGCAATGCCGCCCCCTGGCGCCATCCTTATGCTATTACTCTGGGCGTTATGGCCCAGACCGTCACCTCCATAATCATCTTTAACGCGGGGCGGACAACAGAGGAAGCGATGGCTGTAGAAAAACGTATTGAAGAGCGCCTGGAAGAGCTTAATAGGCTCAGAGAGCAAGGCCATTTGGGTGGCGGCCTCAAGCGCATTGAGCAGCAACACCTCAAGGGCAAGCTCACCGCCCGCGAGCGCCTGGAACTCCTCCTGGACCCAGGCACCTTTCAAGAGCTGGACCCCTTCGTCACCAGTTGGGCAGCCGATACGGAACCCGGCTCCCGTGGTTATCTGGGCGACGCCGTCGTCACCGGATTCGGCAAGATTAACGGGAGATCAACCTACGTCTACGCCCAAGACTTCACCGTGCTGGGCGGCTCCCTCTCCGAGGCCGTGGCCGAGAAGGTGAACAAGGTGATGGACCTGGCCATGAAGAATGGCGCTCCCATCATCGGCCTCAACGACTCCGGCGGCGCCCGCATCCAGGAAGGGGTCGTGAGCCTGGCGGGCTACGGCGAGCTCTTCCTGCGCAACACCATGGCCTCCGGCGTCGTCCCCCAGCTCTCCGTCATCCTTGGCCCCTGCGCCGGCGGCGCCGTCTACTCCCCTGCCATCACCGACTTCGTCTTCATGGTCCAGGACCTGGGCCAGATGTACATCACCGGGCCAGACGTCATCAAAGCTGCTACCGGCGAGGTGGTCAGCCACGAGACCTTGGGCGGCGCTGAAAGCCACGCCACCATGAGCGGTGTCGCCCATTTCAACTCCGCCTCGGAGCAGGAGTGCCTGAGCGAAGTGCGGCGACTCCTCGCCTTCTTGCCCCAGAACAACATGGACGACCCCCCTTTCATCCCTCCCTTTGACGATCCCGCCCGCACCGACGACGTCCTCACCCACATCGTGCCCGATGACCTGGTCAAGGGCTACAACATGCGAGAGGTCATCAACCGCATCGTGGACGATGGCGATTTCATGGAGGTGCACGCCCAGTTCGCCCAGAACATCATCGTCGGCTTTGCTCGCATGGGGGGATTCTCCACCGGCATTGTCGCCCAGCAGCCCCTCTACCTGGCCGGCGTCCTGGACATAGACGCCTCTACCAAGGCCGCCCGCTTCGTCCGCTTCTGCGACTCCTTCAACATTCCCATCCTCACCCTGGTAGACGTGCCCGGTTTCTTGCCCGGCACCGAGCAGGAGCACCGCGGCATCATCCGCCACGGCGCAAAACTCATCTACGCCTACGCCGAGGCGACCGTGCCAAAGATCACCGTCCTCACCCGCAAGGCCTACGGCGGCGCGTATCTGGTCATGGGCAGCAAGCACCTCGGAGCCGATATCAACTACGCCTGGCCCACCGCGGAGATCGCCGTCATGGGGCCAGAGGGTGCTGTAGGCGTCCTCTATAAGGACGAGCTAGCCGCCGCCGAGAACCAGGAGGAACTGCGGGCGCAGCTTGTCCAGGAGTACCGCACCCGATGGGCCAACCCCTACGTGGCCGCCAATCGCGGCTATATTGACGACGTCATTAACCCCGCTGAAACCCGCGTCAAGGTCATCAAGGCCCTGGAAATGCTGCAAAACAAGCGGGACACCATGCCACCCAAGAAGCATGGCAACATCCCCCTGTAAGACCAAAAAGACGCACGCCCTCGTTGCTGACGTTCCCTGGCCCCATGCGTTGTAACCCTTGCAAGCAAGCCTTGCCCAACGCTGGGATCCAGGAGCTGCTCATGGACAACCAACCCCACACACCCCACCAACAGGCCCAGCCTCCTGATGCGTCTCCCCTCATGAAGGCGGTAGCCGCCATTGTAGAAGCCACCTTGGCCCGCCAGGGGATCACCCTCCCGCCCGTCCAAAGGCAGAGCCGATGGAAAGCAAGCCAGCGCCGCCGATGGGAGCTGGGCCTCCCCTGGTACAAGATAGGCTGGAAACGGACATAAACGAAGCAGGAAACCCTGGGCTTAAGCCCAGGGTTTCCTGCTTGTTGGAGCATTACCCATGCCAATAAACATCACCTATTGATAATCATCGCCAGCCTAAGGCTGACCCATAGGCGGGACTTCATTGCCACCTCTCCGTTTCCTGCTATAATCCACCTGGGATGCAACATGCAATGGGTGCGGTGCGGCCCGCGGTCCTCCCTCTCCATCACCTACCCAGGAGCCTCCCCCCCAGTACCATCAAGTGGTCGCCAAGGGAAAATCCTGCGCGACCCCGGCAGAAAGGAGCGACATGGCGGTAGACCCACGAGTAGTGAACCGGGCCAAGGAACATTTTGGTAAGATCGTTGAGGAGCAGCTTGAGCGCGTGGAGCGTCTGAAGCAGAGCACGGAAAAATTAGACTTTTCCAAAGTAAGTCCCATCGTCATCGGCGTCATCGGCGGAGACGGCATTGGCCCTCTGATCACCGCCGAGACCCAGCGCGTCCTGGAGTACCTCCTGCGGGACGAGGTGAAACGGGGCAAGGTGCGGTTCCGCGTCATTGAAGGCCTCACCATAGAAAACCGCGCCGCCCGCCTCAAGGCCATCCCCGACGACGTTCTGGCCGAAATCAAACAGTGCCACGTTACCCTCAAAGGCCCAACCCACACGCCGGAAAAGGGCGATGGCTGGCCCAATATTGAAAGCGCCAACGTCGCCATGCGCAAAGAGCTTGACCTCTTCGCCAACGTCCGCCCCACGCGCATCCCGGACCAGGGCGTTGACTGGACCTTCTTCCGAGAGAACACCGAAGACCTGTACGCCGTGGGCAGCCAGGGCGTCAACGTCACCGACGACCTCGCCGTGGACTTCCGCGTCATCACCACCCAGGGGTCGGAGCGCATCATAGAAGCCGCCTTCGCCCACGCCAAACGCACCGGCAAGACCAAAGTCTCCATCATCACCAAAGCCAACATCGTGAAAGCCACCGATGGCAAGTTCCTGGAAGTCGCCGGCAGAATCGCCAAGAACTACCCCGGCATCACCTGGGACGGCTGGTACATTGACATCATGACCGCCATGCTCATCAACACGGCCCGCCGCAAGGAGTTCCAGGTCATGGCGCTGCCCAACCTCTACGGCGACATCCTCACCGACGAGGCCGCCCAGATCCAGGGCGGCGTGGGTACCGCCGGCAGCGCCAACATCGGCCAGCGCTACGCCATGTTTGAGGCCATCCACGGCACCGCCCCACGCATGGTCAAGGAGGGCCGCGCCCAGTACGCCGACCCCAGCTCCGTCGCCCGCGCCGCCGCCATGATGCTGGAGCACATCGGCTTCGCCGACTTGGGCAAGAAGCTCCACATGGCCATTGACGTCTGCGGCCAGTACGAGCGCAAGGTGGTCATGACCGGCCGCAACAACGGCGCCACCGGCCACCAGTTTGGCGACTACCTCATGCACACCGTGGAAGACCCCACCCTGGAAAGCCGCTGGAACGCCTACGTCTTCACTCAAAAGAAGAGCTAGCCTCTTCTTCCTATTACGACCACCAGAATAGCTTCCTCCCCCCTTGCGGGGGAGGATTGAGGTAGGGGGTAGGCCCTCGTTCGCCCCTATCCTGGCCTCCCCAGGTCAAAGGGGAAGGAACTGTTCCTTCCTGGTGTTGGAGGCCAGCATAAGCCATGCTGAGCGGGTCCTTCCCGCACGGAAAGGGCGACTGAATGAATCTCTCACCAGGAGAGATTTTTCGCTGCGTTCTCTCTTGCCTTGCTCTCTCAGCATGACATAAGATGCTCATTTCCATGCCAAGGCTAACAATGCACCCAAACACCACCAAGCAGGAGGAGCATTCCAATGCGTAAAAAGGTAACCATCGTCGGCGCCGGCCAGGTAGGCGCCACCACCGCTCAGCGCATCTTTGAGCGCGGCTACGCCGATGTTGTCCTCGTGGACATTGTGGAGGGCCTGCCCCAGGGCAAGGCCCTGGACATGCTAGAGTCCGGCCCCGTCGTCGGCTCCGACGCCAGCATCATCGGCGCCAACAGCTACGAGCCCACCGCCGGCTCCGACGTGGTGGTCATCACCTCCGGCATTGCCCGCCGGCCGGGTATGAGCCGCGATGACCTGCTGTTCACCAACATGGGCATCATTGACGGCGTGACCAAGCAGGTCGTCAAGCACTCTCCTAACAGCATTATCATCATTGTCACCAACCCCCTGGACGCCATGTGCCACGTTGCCCTGGAGAGCAGCGGCTTCCCCCGCGAGCGCGTCATCGGCCAGTCCGGCATCCTGGACACCGCCCGCTTCCGCACCTTTCTCTCCATGGAGCTCAAGACCTCCGTCCGCGACATCCAGGCCTACGTCCTCGGCGGCCACGGCGACACCATGGTTCCCCTGGTCGGCTACACCACCGTCGGCGGCGTGCCCGTGAGCAACCTCATCCCCAAGGCGCGCCTGGACCAGATTGTCCAGCGCACCCGGGACGGCGGCGGAGAGATTGTCAACCTCCTCAAGACCGGCAGTGCCTACTACGCCCCCGCCGCCGGCGTGGCGGAGATGGTGGACTCCATCGTGCTGGACCAGAAACGCATCCTGCCCTGCGCCGTCCTCCTCAACGGCGAATACGGGCTGCGCAACCTCTTCGTCGGCGTGCCCGTCAAGCTGGGCGCCAAGGGCCTGGAGCAGGTCATTCAGCTCAAGCTCTCCGCCGAAGAAGAGGCGATGCTCAAGAAGTCCGCCGCCGCCGTCCAGGAGCTGGTGGACGTGATGCACAAGAAAAAGGCAGCGGGATAGCCAAGGCCCCCAAACTTTGCAGGCTGGGGAAAAAGGGGAGTCCAGAGGGGCTACGCCCCTCTGGCGGGGGTCTGGGGGTGTCCCCCAGATACAAATCCATCCGCCGTAGGCGGATACCTTGAACCCCCTTGAGGGGGTTTGGGGGTGTTTTTCAGCACCGTGCTAGGCCAACTCTGTTGGCAGACTGGATAGCCCTCCATGCACCCACGCAAACCCCAAAGCCCCCAGGAGAAAGCCCTGCTGGAAAAAGCGCGACGCTACCTGCCTGGTGCCACCCTGGGCAACGCCCCCTCCAACTACGACGACGGCTTCCTCGTCCAGGGCGGGCGCGGCGCCAAGGTCTGGGACTTCAGCGGCAACGAGTACATTGACTACCTCCTTGGCTCCGGCCCCATGCTCCTGGGCCACGCCCACCCCGCAGTGGTAGAGGCGGTGCGCTCTCAGCTTGACCAGGGCAGCACTTTCTTCCTCACCAACGGCGCCATCGTGCAGCTTGCCGAAGAGGTGTGCAAGGCCGTCCCCTGCGCCGACATGGTGCGCTTCACCACCTCCGGCACCGACGCCACCTTCCAGGCCATGCGCGCCGCCCGCGCCTACCGCAAGCGGGACGTGGTGCTGAAGTTTGAAGGCGGCTTCCACGGCTCCAGCGACTACGCCCTCCAGAGCGTCACCCCTGCTCGCCTGGTAGACTTCCCAACCCCCCTGGCAGGCTCCGCCGGTATCCCCAAAGCCATCCAGGACACCATGCTCATCGCACCCTTCAACGACCTGGACGCCACGGCCAGCATCATCACCAAGCGCCACGACGAGCTGGCTGCCGTCATCGTGGAGCCGATGCAGCGCATCCTACCGCCCGCGCCAGGGTTCCTCCAGGGGCTGCGGGAGGTCACGGCGCGCTACGGCATACCCCTGATCTTTGACGAGGTGGTCACCGGCTTCCGTTTCGCCTACGGCGGAGCCCAGGAGTACTACGGCGTAACGCCAGACCTGGCCGCCCTGGGCAAAGTGATAGGCGGCGGCTATCCCCTGGCGGCGGTGTGCGGCCGCGCCGACATCATGCGCGCCTACGACGCCGGGGCCGTCGCGGGCGGCGACTTCATCCCCCAGACCGGCACCCTCAACGGCAACCCGGTAGCCGCCGTGGCTGGCCTTGCCACCCTGGCCGAGCTCCGCAAGCCCGGCGTCTACCAGCGCCTGCACGACGCCGGCAGCCGACTCCGCACAGCCCTCCAACAAACGTTAGACCAGGCGGAGATCCCCGCTAGGGTCTGCGGCGAGGACACCGTCTTTGACGTCTACTTCACCGAAGCGCCCATCACCACCTATCGCTCCACCCTCAGCGCCAACGGCGCCATGCTCAGGAGGTTCAACCGCCTCCTCCTGGAGCGCGGCATCCTGAAGGGCGGCCAGAAGTTCTACCTCTCCCTGGCCCACACCGACCAGGACCTGGACCAGACCATCGCCGCCATCCGGGACGCCGCCGAGCATCTGCGCGGCACCTAACAGGATGCTGAAAAAGGGGAGTCCAGAGGGGCGAAGCCCTTCAGCTGAAGGACGTAGCCCCGGAGCCTGCCCTGAGCGGTAGCGAATGGGTGGGGGCCTGGGGGTGTCCCCCAGATACAAATCAATCCTTCGGCTGAAGGATACCTCGCCCCCTCCAGCCCCGGGAAGCGCGCCTGCGGGGCCCCCTCCCTTTGAGATTGTCGGCGGTGCCAACGGGTTCATGCCAGGCGGCAGCCTCTGGGCCACCATTGACCTCCCGGCCGGCGACTACGCCCTCGTCTGCTTCATACCCTCCCCTGCCAACCAGTTCGCACCCCACATGGCCCTAGGTATGTTCCAACCCCTAACCGTGAGCTAGCGCCTCTCCAGACGCCAAGAAACCACGTGGGGCGGCCCGTCCAGGCGGGCCGCCCCAACACGTTGTCCCCAATTGCTCCCCCCGACGGCCCATGCTATCCTGGCTCCACAACCTGTCCACGGACGTCCCCATGTTCGTCATCGGCACCGCCGGCCACGTAGACCACGGCAAGTCCACCCTCGTGAAGGCCCTCACCGGCATTGACCCCGACCGCCTCCAGGAGGAGAAGGAGCGGGGCATGACCATTGACCTCGGCTTCGCCTGGCTCAGGCTCCCCAGCGGACGGGAGGTCAGCATCGTGGACGTGCCCGGCCACGAGCGGTTCATCAAAAACATGCTGGCCGGCGTTGGAGGCATAGATATGGCCCTCCTGGTCATCGCCGCCGATGAGTCCGTCATGCCCCAGACCAGAGAGCACCTGGCCATCCTGGACATCCTCCAGGTGCGGCGGGGCATCGTGGCCCTCACCAAACGGGACCTGGTGGACCAGGACTGGCTTGACCTGGTGGCGGCAGAGGTGGAGGAGACGCTAAACGGAACCTCCCTAGAGGGCGCTCCTGTTCTCCCCGTCTCCTCCCTCACCCGCCAGGGCCTGCCGGAGCTGCTCTCTGCCATGGACGGGATGCTCGGCTCGGCCACGCCCCGCAGGGACACCGGGCGGCCACGGCTGCCCATAGACCGCTCCTTCGTCATCTCCGGCTTCGGCGCCGTCGTCACCGGCACCCTTGCCGATGGCTCCCTGCGCGTGGGCCAGGAGGTGGAGCTGGCCCTTGCTCAGAAGCGCGCCCGCATCCGCGGCCTTCAGACCCACCGCAAGAGCGAGGAGACCGCCGTGCCGGGTACCCGCACCGCCGTCAACCTGGCCGGCGTCTCCCACGAGGAGGTGAAGCGCGGCGACGTGCTGACCATCCCCGGTTGGCTCACGCCCACCGCCGCCGTGGACGTGCGCCTGCGCCTCCTTGGGGACGCGCCTCGCCCCTTGCGCCACAACGCCCCCGTCTCCTTCCACACTGGCGCCAGCGAGGCCCCCGCCCGGGTGCGTCTGCTGGACAGGCAAGACCTGTCCCCCGGCGATACGGCCTGGGCGCAGATACGCCTGGACGAACCCCTCGCCGTGGTCAAGGGCGACTTCTTCGTCATCCGCTCCTCGGACACGACCCTGGGCGGCGGCGGCGTCCTGGAGGCCCACGCCAAACGACACCGCCGCTTCCATGCACCCACCCTGGGCCGGCTGGCCGCCCTGGAGCACGGCTCACCCGAGGA
The DNA here is from genome assembly GCA_016179765.1 of Chloroflexota bacterium. Lineage (GTDB taxonomy): Bacteria > Chloroflexota > Dehalococcoidia > Lucifugimonadales > JACPCL1 > JACPCL1. The sequence goes on along the minus strand of JACPCL010000029.1, from coordinate 51,390 downwards.
CCTCCTGTTGGAGGCCCTCAACGCCCACGGGCCCATGGACTTGGAGACCCTTGCTCAAAAGGCCAACCTCTCCCTGGAAGAGACCCGCAGCCAGGCCCAGGCCATGCTAAAAGGGCATACCCTGGTCGCCCTCGGCGGCGACGGCGGACGCCATGCAGCCCTGCTGCTCTCCGCCTCCCTTTGGGCGCAGGTGGTGGAGGCGGCGCGGGCCACCCTTGTCGCCTACCACCGCCAGTACCCCCTGCGACGTGGCGCACCCAAAGAGGAGGTGCGAGGCAAGCTAGGGATGGAAAGCGTAGCCTCCGCCCTGGCCATGCAACGCCTTGCCGCGGACGGCGCGCTGGTGGAGGAGGAGACGACGGTACGACTGCCTGACCACCGCGTGGCCGTGACCCCAGAGCAGCGCCGCGTCCTTTCAGAGTACGTCCGCCTGCTGGAGTCGGTGCCCTTCTCGCCGCCAACGGCGGAGCCGCCTCCGCCTGACCTGCTGAACCTGTTGGTGGACGAAGGCCAGGTGGTGAAGGTGAGCGACTCAGTGGTCTTCGCCGCCTCCGCCTACCACGAGATGGTGGACAGGGCCATCAATCACCTGAAGGCGGAGGGTAAGATCACCGTCGCCCAGGTGCGGGACATGTTCGGCACCAGCCGCAAGTATGCCCTGGCCCTCATGGAGCACCTGGACCAGCGACGCATCACCCGCCGCACCGGCGATGAGCGCGTCCTCCGCTAGCCTCCCCGCCTCACATACAATTCGTCCCCCTTCCCCACTGGGGAAGGGGGACCGAGGGGGTTAGGTTAAACTACCCCCAGGCAAAGCATCGGGGACTACGCATCACGCGGTCACGGGCAGAACAGGAAAGAGATCCCGCTCCAGGGGCTCGCCCCTCTTTGCTGGCGGATACAGGCGCGTCAGCGCGCACCGCCAGAACGCCAGGCGCTGCGCCCACAAAGGCGACCGCTCCAGCAGCTTCAGCGGCAGCGGGGCTAGCACAATCTCCTCGGCGTAGCACCGGGCGGCGGCGCGCCGGAAGGCAACGTGCCGGCTCGTGTTCACCAGAGCCGTCTTCTTCGGAGCGGCGCGCACCATGGCGGCAAGGTCTATGTCTCCCAAAGGGCCAACGCCACGCACAGGAACCCCCCATAGCCGCATGAGGCGCAGGTTCAGGCGGACCAGCGGCAAAGGGTAGGCCAGACAGTAGAGCCTGGCCCCCTCCTTCCTATGGGTCTGGAAGGCGGCCACGGTCGCCCGGTGCATCACGATGTGGTCTGGATGGCCGTAAGCCCCGTAGGAGGAGTCGGTAACGACAACGTCCGGCTGCACGTTATTCATCACACCTCCCAGGGCCGCGGCCACCTCCCAAAGGGGAGCGGTTGCAAGCTGCCTTGGGTCTGGGTTTACCGCCGGCCTCATGGGAGAGCCGTGGTAGCCCAGGAAATGCACCCTCTGGACGCCCAGCCCTTGCGCCGCGCACAGCAGAGCCTGGCGGTGGCGGAAGTCCCAGTCGGAAGGGTCGCTCACCGCAGGCTCGGCGGGCGTGGCGCACGCCACCTCCACCCGCAGGCCACGCTGGGCGCACCAGGCCAGCAGCGGGCCGCCCAAAAAGGTCTCGTCGTCCGGGTGGGCAAAGACGCCCAGCAGCTTTCTTGCCTCGGCCTTGGCTGCGAGTTCAGCCTTCATATCTGAGACCGATACGAACATGACCAGGCTGCCCAACGGTAAACCGTCTCAGGAAGTGGAACCGACGAATATCGTCTCTTCATGAGCCACCATATCGGCTCCAAACTTACTAATTGGAACGTTAGTAAATAGACTTGCCAAGTCATCACCAGGGCGGCTACGTATTTCCCGAAAAGTGCTCGGTGTGCGCCTCTCCCTCGAGGGGAGAGGCCGCTTCCACCGCGACGCCAGGAGCGGCGGAAGCGGGTGAGGGTGAAAGTCTACCTACTAACGACCCCCTTAGTAAGTGCTGCCTGGATATCTTCGCGGGTCAAACGTGGATAGGCGTCCATCAGGTCCGCTTCAACTGCCCCTTCACTGAGCTTACGAAGGATAAGTTCCACAGGGATTCGTGTCCCCCGAATGACGGGCTTGCCCAACATGACCTTGGGATTAACTTCAATCCGATCATTCAGTGCCATGTCATCCTCCTTTGTGAAGTTTCTGCCTTGGGAAAATTCTACCATAGGCATCGGTCATGGGAGCGTGGCCCGTCGCTCGGCCTCCGCCTTCAGTTCCCCCAGCCAGACCACCATCATGTCACGGATGATCCAGCGGGGGTACAGGAGCCGGATGGGCAAGAAGGCGCTGGAGAAGCGCTTGTGGTCGGTGACCAGGGTGACTTGCCCATGCACCCCCATTATGCCACCTACAGGAAAGGCCCCGCTCAGCGGGGCCTTTCCTGTTTTCCAATCTACCGCTTACTTCAGTGCCACGGTCTTCATGACCTCCGCCACGTCCTTCACCTTCTTCAGGTCTCGGAAGGCGGCCAGCGCCTGTTTGGCCTGGGCAGATGGCAACACGTGAGACGCATTGGCCTCAAACTTGATGTCCACCTGGTGGCCCCGCAGCGTATTGGTGGCGTGCTCAATCTCGTTGGTGAGCTGACGGCCGTCCTTCAGCGTGACCACAACCTCCTGCTCCTGATGGGCGCCCCGGATGCGCGCAGGCAGGCGCGACACCATGGGGTCCTCGCTCAGGTGCACCCGAGCCATCATGTCCCGAATGGCGGGCTGGTTAATCTTCTCATCGGTGAAGGTCTCGTAGTTCACCGTACCGTCCACCAGAGCGGCGGCGATGTTGAACTGCAAGCTGAACTTGCCGCCAAAATAGGTGTTGGCATCAGGCCGGTTCAGGAAGCCGTATGCCATGCCACTGATGAAGTCCACGCGCTCCACTTGCTCAGGCCGGAGCTCGTACTTGCCGATCAGCTCAATGAGCATGGGGATGACGCCGTGGTGCCCATAGCAGCAGGGCCACTCCTTCAGGCGGATGCCGCTGATAACATGCAACGGAGCCTCCCCCAGATGGGTGGTCATGCCATTGATGTTAGCCTGCTGGTCGCCAAAGACTGCCACGTAGCCCAGGGGCGCTTCAATGACGTCCTGGTTGGCGGTGTAGCCCAGCTGGGCCAGGTTGGCCGCCAGGATGCCGTTGCGAGCGGCGTTGCCGGGGTGTAGGGGCTTTGTCATGGTGCCAAAGTTCGCCTGCACGCCGCCGGCCAGGGAGGCCACGATGCCCAGGGCGGTACGAGTCTGGTCCGTATCCAAGCCCAGAAGGCGGGCGGCTGCGGCAGCTGAGGCCATGGCCCCCAGGGTGGAGGTGCTGTGCCAGCCGCGCCCATAGTGATCGGCGCCAATGTTGCCGCCGATGCGAGTGCCCACCTCAAACCCCAGACTGTACGCCTCCAGCACCTCCCGTCCCGATTTGTGGAGCTGCTCGCCCAGGGCCAGCACCGTGGGCATCAGGATGACCGAGGGATGGCCGAAGCCCCCCACGTCGTCGTAGTCGTCGGAGTGCCCCAGCGTGCCGTTGGCCAGGGCAGCGTTGGGGGCCGAGGTCTTGATACGAGTACCTATGACAGTAGCCGTTGGATTGCCACCCATCTGGTCGGTGTAGCTGGTGATGATTTTGCCGATGTCATGGATGTTGGCGACCAGGGCGGTGCCTACGGAATCCATCAGGCCGACGTTCGCCGCGTCCAGGGCCTGGTCAGGGATCTTGGACGACGGAGTTTTGGAGACGAACTCTGCGAGTCGGGCGGTAACTCCCATGCTTTCCCCCTTACACCTGTGTTGTGAATTGAGCCAACGCTAGACGTGGGCGTGACGTCCTACAAGGCGTCAATATCCCCCATTCTTCAGGGGGAGTATAGGCGCGGGGGTAGGTGAAGTCAATGCGAAACGCCCGTTCCAGGCATTGGGCGCAGCGCCCCTTTCCCCGGCGACGCATCTAATAAAAATAGGGAGCCTCAAAGGCTACCTCCCACGTAACAGAGAAGATGACTATTCTGCCAAAGCGCCAACATCCCGTGTCACGCCCCCATGAGATAATCGCCAAACAAGAAAAGGAGACGTTGCCATGGCAGATGCAAAACTTACCCCCAAGGCCATTGAGCTGCTGCAACAGCGGGTCATTGCCCACGTCGCTACCGTCATGCGAGATGGCACGCCCCAGGTGACGCCGGTGTGGGTGGATACCGATGGCGAGCACGTGCTGGTCAACACGGCGGAGGGCCGGCTCAAGACCAGGAACGTCAGGCGCAACCCTCACGTGGCCATATCGGTGGTGGACCCCCAGGACAGCTACCGTGGCTCCCTGGTGGTCCGAGGCACGGTGGTGGAGGTGACCACCCAAGGGGCGGAGGCCCACATTGACAAGCTCTCCTTGAAGTATAACGGCAGGTCCTACACCCACCGCCCTGGCGAGGTCCGGGTCATCCTGAAAATCAAACCGGAAAAGGTCAGCGGCGGAGTAACCCGCTCCTAATAACCCTCTGTGACCTCCACCGCCCATGCGGGGAGCCGCCCTGCGCCTTCTCTATCCCCAACCCAGACTGCGCTGGCGATGGTTGACCGCAAACCTCAGGTCGTGTACGCTGCCCCCATCCTGGGACACCGGAACAGGGCAGGCTGGAGGAGGAAATCCCCACCATACTTTACCAGGGGAGGACAAGAATGGTAGCTGCCAGACCCTCAGACAAGTCCTACCTTACGCGAAGCGGCCTGAGAATCCACTACCTGGATTGGGGCAACGCCGCCGCAACGCCCCTTGTGCTCATCCACGGCCTGCGGTCCCATGCCCACGCCTGGGACCTGGTTGTCCCTGAGCTGAGCAGCGACTATCACATCCTCTCTTTAGACGTGCGTGGCCGGGGAGACAGCGCCTGGGACCCCCTCTGCAACTACAACACCCCCACCTACGTATCGGACGTGGAAGACCTCGTTGCGGCGCTGGGCCTTCAGCGCATGGTGCTCATGGGGCACTCCATGGGCGGGGCCATCACCATCCTCTACGCTTCAACCCACCCGGACCAGGTCACCGGCGCCGTGATTGTGGACTCAGGGCCACAGGGCGAAACCCCAACGCCGGGTAGCCAGCGCATCACCCGGGAAGTGGAGACCACCCCCGTTACATTCCCCTCATGGGACCAGGCTAAAGCCTTTCTGCGCCAGCAGCGCCCCACCGCTTCAGAGGAGTCCATGCGCATCCGGTTGCAGAATACCCTCAAAGAGTTGCCCGACGGCACGGTCACCTGGCGCTACGACCACCGGGGGCTCCTAGAGGCGCGTCGCAATCCAGGCCCCAGGGTGGACATGTGGCCCTATGTCCGTGGTATACGGTGCCCCACCCTCATCGTTCGGGGAGGACGGTCCGACGTGTTCATGGCGGAGACGGCCCAGCAGATGGTCCAGGCAATGCCTCATGCCACGTGGGTGGAAATCCCCAACGCCGGCCATCCCGTCTGGGATGACAACCTGACAGACTTCAACCGGGAAGTTGCACGGTTCTTGCGGGGTCTCGTGAGGCAAGGCATAGCTCGTGCCAGCTAGTGCGGTGTCCTTGAGATTCCCCAAGGAACGTCACGCCAGATCGTCATTCGTACGAAAATAGCTTTCCCCCCTTGCGGGGGAGGATTAAGGTGGGGGGGTAGACCCCAGTTCACCCCCATCCTAACCTTCCCCCGTCAAGGGGGAAGGAACTGAAGATTGACCCTTTTCATCCTTCCTGGTGCTGGATGCCAACATGATGGAATGCGAGGTCGGCGGTTCGTGGTTCTGACCAGAGGCTCCGGAGGGCCGTGGCAATCTGGTGGAGGGAGGGGAGCGCCACCCCAGATTGCTTCGTCGCCCCGATAGAATCGGGACTCCTCGCAATGACAATGGGCCTCCCTTGAAGCACTTCCTCTTGTTCCCACGCCCATCCGGCGGGCCTCCCATGCTCCATCCTGGATTGGAGTGAAGCAGTAGAAGGCTTCGTGTGGTGATGAACCTGCTCTTCCTCGCCCTTGGCTACATCCTTGGCTCCCTGCCCATTGCCTACCTGGTGGCGAAGGCCAGGGGGGTGGACGTCTTCAGCACGGGCACCCGCAACCCGGGGGCGGCCAACGTCTTCCGCAAGATAGGCCGCGGCCCCGGCGTCGCCGTGCTCCTGGGCGACGTGCTCAAGGGCGCAGCGCCCGTTGCCGCAGCCCAGATTGCCGACGTCCCCACCTGGTGGGCCTTCGCCGCCGGCCTGGCGGCCCTGGCCGGCCACTGGTACCCCCTCTTCCTGAGGTTCCGTGGCGGCGCGGGCCTGGCCACCGCCATCGGCGTAGGCTACGCCCTCATGCCCCTGCCGGCCCTCCTGGCCACGCCGCCAGCCCTGGCCTGGCTCGCCTGGCGCCGCGACACGGGCACGACCGCCGCCCTGGGCTTCACCGTCCTCTTCCTTGCCGTCCTCCTACTGAAGGAGCCCCTCCCCCTGGCCCTGGCCATTTGCGCCCTGCCAGGGCTCGCCCTCGCAAGGGAGCGGCTGCTACCCAAGTTGGGTGCGAAGGGGTGAGGTGGTACGCGCCAGTGTCCTGTATCAGAAGAACTCTAAAGAATCGTTGTGATGCGCCAACGGCGCATCACAACGATTCAAATTCATCTTCTCCCCCTCCCCCTTCCCCCAGGGGAAGGGGGAGGGGGAGGGGGTTAGGTACTTCACCCCTCCGCCAGCATGTCGTGGGCCAGCGCGACCATGATCTTCGTGCTGTTCATCAGGCTCTTGATGCCGATGGACTCGTTAGTGCCGTGGGCAAAGGAGAGCATAGGGTCGTCGTCCGGGTGGCTCCCCGTGAAGCCGTAGGTCACGATGCCCAGGTTGCGCGTGAACCGGGAGTCCGTGAAGCCGGTGCTGATGGCGGGGATCATCTGCACCTCCGGCAAGCCCAGCGCCCTGGCCGTCGCCCGCTGGATGCGCCGCGCAAACTCGGTCTCAAAGGGCGATGCGTTGGGCACCGACATATAGTCCACCTGGTACTCCACCCCTGGAATGCCCGCAAGCGCCCTGTCCAGCTCCCCGCGCAGGTACTCCTCGCTCTGGTGCGGCAACGTCCGCACGTCGCAGGTGACCCGCACCACCTCCGGCACGCTGTTGGACTTGATCCCGCCCCGCACCATCGTCGGCGTCACCGTCATACGGGACAGCGCCCGCATCACCGAGGCCAGCCGCGGGTTGTCCCGCTGCACCCGGCCAATCAGGTCGTCCACGTTCTCCGGCGACGCCCGGTCCTCAACCGCAAAAACCGACAGGTGCTGGAAGAAGCTGGTGGAGGTGTCCCGCGCCGCCTCGTACTCTTCAAGGCGCGTCACCACCTGGGCGGCGCGGTAGAGCGCGTTGTTCCCTTGCCACGGCGTTGAGGCGTGGGCGCTCGCCCCCTTGATGTCAATCTCCACCTGCAAGCGGCCCTTCTCGCCCACGCCCAGGACATAGGTGAAGCCGCCGGCGGCGCTCATCGTCGTACCGCCGCCCTCGTTCACCGCAAAGGGGGCTGCCAGCTTCCCAGGGTGGTGCTGTGCCATCCAGCCGAAGCCGTACCGCCCGCCGTGCTCCTCGTCCGCGCCGGAAGCCAGGATAAGGCTGTCCCGCAGGCGGAGGCCGCTGCGCTTCAGGATGCGCAGGGCCATAAGGTGCGCCGTCAGTAGCCCCTTGCAGTCCGATGCCCCCCTTCCAAACACCCGCCCCTCGGCAATCGTCGCGCTGAAGGGCGGGAACCGCCACTTGCCCGCCTCCTCCACCGGCACCACGTCCGTATGCGACATCAGCAGCAGGCCCCCCTTGCCCGACCGGCCCTCCAGCCGCGCGATGAGGTTCCCCCTGTTCGGGGCCGACTCCAGAATCTCCGACGCGATACCATCCTCCCGCAGAAAACCCCGCGCATACTCGCACACCGGCGTCTCATCCCCCGTCGGCATGAACCCCGTGTTCACCGATGGTATGCGCACCAGCGCCTGCTCCAACGCGATGATCTCCCCTTGCGATGCCTCCACCTGGGCCAACAACGCATCTAGGTCTGGCATGGCTTCTAAGCCTCCCATCAGAATGCGGGGTATTGCGGTTGCACGCGTACCCCACCCCAAGGAGATCTGAGCGAAATCTGATTCGCCTTTGGCGAACCAGATTTCGCTCATGTTTCTCTGGGGCGGAGGACCGGAGGGTTCAAAGAGCCCCCGCTCCCGCCTTCGCAATCTCCTCATCCTCCGCCGACGCCGCCCCGCTCACCCCAACCCCGCCAATCACCTGCCCATCCTGGATCAGGGGCACCGCCCCCTGGGCCGGGATCAGCCGCCCCCCCTGCTGCATGATGACTGACTGTATGACCGGGCTTCCCGCATTGGCCGTCAGCTCCCCGCTGGGCCGCCCAAAGGTAGCGGCGGCAAACGCCTTCCCCTGGCACACCGTGGACACCGTCCACCGCGACCCGTCCAGCCTCACCTGCGCCCACAGGTCCCCTCGCGCGTCCACCACCGCAATCGCCACCCGCACATTCATCGCCGCCGCCTTCCCCCTCGCCGCCGCTAGCACCCGCTCCGCAATCGCATTGGTCATGGCCATAAAAGCACCTCCCCGTGACGTGTGTTGTTGCGACAGCCATACTACAGCACCCGCGCCCAGAAAGCGAAGGTGCAGGTCAGCGTCTCTGCCCGCCATTTCTTGTCCCCCCTTCCCGCGACGGGAAGGGGGCGAGGGGGTTAGGTCGTCTGCCCATCCGGTGTAGGGGCGACGCATGCGTCGCCCCAGCTTAACCCACATTCGTGCTATGATTGTGCCGATATGCAAAACCTTGATTGGCGTCTAATCGTAGCCATCCCCGGTGCCATCGTTGCGATAGGCCTCATTGCACGGTGGCTCTGGTGGTTGTTTCATCGCAAACCAACAGACCCGCCGTCTGAGGGCGCAGGTGGTCCCTCGGCTACGGCAACCGCATCGCCTACTATCAACGTCAACCCAAACATCAACGTGAATGTGAACACACCTGGTGGCTCTGCGCCCGCTGAATCCAAACCACCCAATCCTCCTCACAATAGTCCCAGTGCCACCCTTACCGGCAGCGGCCTACCTTATGGCAACCCTCACTTCGTTGGCCGCGACGCAGAAAAAACCCAGGTCATCGAGCACGTCCTGCATGGCCGCTCCGTTCTTCTCCACGGCGAGCCAGGCATTGGCAAGACTGAGCTTGCCATCCAGGCCCTGCGCTCCCCCGAAATCCAGCGCGCCTTCAAAGACCACCTCTACTGGTTTGAAACTACCCCTGATTCTCTACCAGCCCTCTGCGACCAGGTGGCCCGTCATATCAATGCCCAGGCCGTCACCGCAATCAGCGACCTTGATGATAAAATCCAGGCCCCCAGGGCCAACCTTGTCGACTCGCTGCCGCTGCTGGCCTTCAACAACGCCGACGGCCCCGCCGCTGCCGCCGTGGACGCCTTCTGCCAGCACGTCGTCCCTGCCCCAATCCTTGCCACCAGCCGCAACCCCGTGCCTGGCCTGGAACGCATTGACCCGAAGCCCCTTGAAGAACCCTACGCACTCACGCTCTTTGCCTCCTATAGCCGCCAGCCCTCAGACACCGAACTCCCTACGATCAAAGAGGTCCTCCGCTTCCTGGACTACAATCCACTAGCAGTTATCTTGGCCGCACCCAACTTTGGCCCCATGAGCGCAGCGGACTTGCTCCGCCAGCTACAGAGCCGTCCCTTTGACGTCCTCCAAGACCCAAACCGCAGCGTCCGCGCCGCCTTCGACCTCTCCTACCGCCGCCTGCCTCGGATACAACAGCGCCTCTTTGCCGCCCTCAGCCTCTTCGCCGGCCCCGACTTCTCCGCCGAGGCCATCCAGTCCCTCTTTGATGAAGGCATTGGCCTGGAGATGGGGAATCTCGTGGGCGTCTCCCTCCTCCGCCGCGACCAGGCCACGGGCCGCTACAGCCTCCACCCCCTGCTGAAGCAGTACGCCAGTGGCAAGCTGGAGAACGCCGACGCCTTGCAGCTCCGCCTGGCGGCATACTACGCCCGGTTCACCGGCGCCCACGACCAGCCTTCAGAGCAGGACCTCAACGCCGTCGCCCTGGACTTCCCCAACATCCGTGGCTCCATGGAGTGGTGCCTTGCCAGGCCCAAAGAGCAATCAGCTGCCCTCTTGCTCACCGAGTTGGTCACCAACCTGTACCATTTCCTGCTTGTGCGAGGCTATTGGGTAGAGCGTATCGCCTGGGGTGAGACGGCAGTAGAGGCGGCGAAGGCAATCGGGGATGACCAGCGCCTAGCGACCATAATGCAGAACCTGGGCATCGCCAACCAGGACCAGGGCCGCACCGAGGAGGCCGCAGACCTCTACCAGCAGAGCCTGGAGATAGCGAAGCGCCTGGGCGACCGGCAGGGCATCGCCGTCACCCTCCACCAGTTGGGCATCCTGGCCCAGCACCAGGGCCGCACCGAGGAGGCCCGCGACCTCTACCAGCAGAGCCTGGACATCAAGAAGCGCCTGGGCGACCAGCAGGGCATCGCCACAACCCTGCACAACCTGGGCGCTATCGCCCAGGACCAGGGCCGCCTGGAGGAGGCCCGTGACCTCTACCAGCAGAGCCTGGACACAAGAAAGCGCCTGGGCGACCAGCAGGGCATCGCCAAATCCCTTCACAGCTTGGGCATCCTCGCCCAGGACCAGGGCCGCCCGGAGGAGGCCCGTGACCTCTACCAGCAGAGCCTGGACATCAAGAAGCGCCTGGGCGACCAGCAGGGCATCGCCGCGACTGTCCACCAGCTAGGACGGCTGGCCCAGGACCAGGGCCGCCCGGAGGAGGCCGCAGGCCTCTACCAGCAGAGCCTGGACATAGCAAAGCGCCTGGGCGACCAGCGGGGCGTCGCCATCTCCCTCCACCAGCTTGGCAGGCTCGCCGAGGACGGCGGCAACCTGGAACTGGCCCGCTCGCACTTCTCCCAGGCCCTGGAGACCCTTGAACGCCTCGGCTCCCCCGACGCTGAAACCGCCCGCGAATCCCTCCAGCGCGTCCAGGAACAGCTCAAGGCAAAGGCCCCTGACCCGTAGGGGCAGGCCAGGGTGTCTGCCCATTCCCGTGTAGGGGCGCAAGGCCTTGCGCCCCTACGTTTCTTTAGGGGAGGGGGCCAGGGGGTGAGGTCTCGCATCCGCCTTCCCGCCGCCCGTTCGTCTCCGTCGTTCCCATCGTCTCCGTAGGGGCAGACCAGCGTGTCTGCCTATTCCCGTGTAGGGGCGCAAGGCCTTGCCCTCCCATCACCAATTGCCCCTTCCCCTTTGGGAAAGGGGTCAGGGGTTAGGTCTCCCTCCTCCTTCACGTGCGGCAAGGGCTCGTCCTGCCTCTGCCAAAGGAGGGAGCCGATGGTAGGGGCAGACCAGCGTGTCTGCCCGTGCACCGCCCAGGCATGGCCTTCCCCCGCTGTCCTCCATCCTCCTTTTCCCCTTCCCTCCTAGGGAAGGGGCCAGGGGTTAGGTCGTCTGCCCATCCGGTGTCACCACGCGAGGTCTCCTCGCTCATCCTCCCATCTGCCCCCCTTCCTCTTTAGGGAGGGGGCCAGGGGGTGAGGTCTCGCACCCGCCTGCCCGCCCCTCCCTCCTTGACTCCCTCCCCCTCCCGCCGTATGCTGTCGCCAACCTTCTGAAAGGAGCACACCATGCCCCTCTACGACTCCGAGTCTGGCGACATCACCATGTTGCTCACGGGGGAATCCCTCATCAGCCGCCGCATGTCCGTCTTTAAGGAGCCAAGCTACCTGAAGATGGTGGAGCTCCTCCGCAGCGGCGACGTCACCTTCACCAACGCCGAAATGCTCTTTCACAACTACGAGACGTCGCCCAACCCCCACCAGCAGGGCACCTACATGCGGGCCGACCCCGCCATCATCAAAGAGCTCCAGTGGCTGGGCATCAACATCGTCGCCTGCGCCAACAACCACGCCTACGACTACGGCGAGGGCGGCGTCCTCAAGAACATTGAGAACCTCAACGCCGCCGGCCTCGCCCACGCCGGCAGCGGTCGCAACCTCGCCGAAGCCCGCGAGCCCGCCTACATGGACACCAACGCCGGCCGCGTCGCCCTCATCGCCTGCACCGACTCCGGCCCCGCCGAAGGCCGCGCCGGCGAGCAGCGCCGCGACATGCAGGGCCGCCCCGGCGTCTCCTGGCTGCGCACCACCACCGAGTACGTCGTGGACCGCCCCACCTTTGACGCCCTGCACCACCTCAGCCAGCAGCTCGGCTTTGAGCAGCGCAAGCAGGCCCAGGAGTTCAAGGGCGACAGCGACACCGTCTTCCACCTCATGGGCCTGCCCATGTACAGCCCTGTGAACATGTTGCGCTTCACCCTGGGCGAGCGCTTCGGCTTCCACCGCATCCCCGACCAGTACGACATGGACGGCATCATTGACCGCGTCAAGGACGCCCGCCGCATGGCCGACTGGGTCATCGTCACCATGCACAACCACGAGGGCGGCCCCACCGGCGAAGACCCCGGCGACCACTGGGTCGCCCTGGCAAAGAACGCCATTAACGCAGGCGCCGACGTCGTCACCGGCCACGGCCCCCACCGCGACCGCGGCATTGAAATCTACAACGGCAAGCCCATCTTCTACAGCCTGGGCGACTTCTGCATGGAGAACGACACCGTCCTCCGCATGCCCCACGACAACTATCTGCGCCAGGGCCTGGGCTGGGAAGGCACTCCGGCCCAGTTCTTCGACGCCCGCTCCAAGAACGAGACCGCTGGCATGCCCGCCAACCAGATCCAGTGGGAAGCCACCATGGTCAAGCTGACCGTCAAGGACCGAAAGCTCGGTGAAATCCGCCTCTACCCCCTGGACTTGGGCTTCAAGCGCAGCCGCGGCACCCGTGGCCGCCCCATGCCTGCCACTGGCGAAGTCGCCAAGACCGTCCTGGAGCGCATGCAGAGCATGTCCAAAAAGTACGGCACCGACATCCGCATTGATGGCGAGACCGCCGCCGTGAGGCTCTAGCCCTAGAGCCTCGTGACCACGTAGGGGCGACCCAACAGGTCGCCCCTATTCCACCGCATACTCCCGCACAATGCCCTCCTTAGGCGTAAAGCCCAGGCCCAGCGCCTCTGGCAGCGTGACCCAGCCGTTCGTTGGAGGCGGCGCGCCGTCAAAAAGCACCTCCACCACGTGCCACCCCTGCCAGTGGAACTCCACTCGCCCGCCGTTGGGTGCGCCGCCGTGCAGGTGCATGTTGATGTGGGGCCAGTTACCGCCCATCTGGATCTGAATGTTGAACGCCTGGGCCACGGCCGCCGCCTTCAGCCCGCCGGTGTACCCGCCAATGTCCCGCACGTTAGGTTGCAGGTAGTCCACCGAGTTGTGCAGCAGGTACTCCCGGAAGTACAGCAGGTCCGAGGTGCCGGTGCTCCCTGCGGCTAGGGGTATGCTACTCTTCTGGCGTAGCTGTGCCATCAGACGGGGGTCCGCCTGCAGCAGGGGGTCTTCAAACCAGGTGAGGTTGTAAGGCTCCATGCCTCGGGCAAGCTGCAAGGCCTGGGTAAGGCTGGCGTTCTTGTTGGCGTCCACCATTAGCTCCACCTTGGGGCCAATAGCCCCCCTCACCGCCGCAACCCGTGCAATGTCCTCCGCGATGCGCTCGTCCGACGGGCGGCCAAAGATCTCCTCGTTGGGGGCAGCAGCCACCACCATCTTCAGACGGCTCTGCCCTTGGGCCACCAGCATCCTCGCCACCTCCACCAGTTGCTCCTGCGTATAGGTGCCCAGCCCAAAGGTAATGTACGCCGGGCAGCGTGAGCGTGACCCGCCCAGAAGTTTCCACACCGGCTGCCCCGTGGCCTTGCCCTTGATGTCCCACAGGGCAATGTCCACCAGGCTGGCGGCGCAGGCAAAGGCCCCCGCGAAGTACTTGGCGGACAGCCCCCACAAGATAGCGGCCCGCACCTCCTCAATTGCCATAGCGTCCTTGCCCTTGACCAGCGGCGCCACGTTCCGGTTGACCAGCTCCCGGATGCCGTGGGCCATGGGGTAGCCCGACATGGCGTGGCCCTTGAGACCCTCCTCAGTCTCTATCTCTAACAAGACCGTCGTGGCGTAGGAGGTCTCCTCAAAGAGGGGGTAATGGAAAGGTACCCGCAATACCCAGCTCTGGACCCTGGCAATGTTCATCATGCTTTCCTTTCTGTGCTCTCTGCCACCAGGTTCCCCCACCCATCCACCACGGCCACCCACCCTGGCGGCAGGACAGTCGTGGCATCCATCTGCACCACCACGGACGGCCCCTGGATACGTTTCCCGGGAGTCAGGCTCTCCCTGGCATAGACGGGTGTGTCTGCATACCTGCCGCTGAAGAAGAACGCTGGGGCCCTAAAGAGGGGCTCCACGGCGGTGTCGCGCGCCATCTCCCGGGGTGCCATGGCCGGCCTGTCCCCCCGGGCAACCGCCTTCAGGCGCACGTTCACCACCTCTACACCCTGCGTCGCGTCGCTGTGGCCGAAGCGCTGCTGGTGCGCCTCATGGAAGGCCACGGCAAACTCCTGGCTGAACCCATCGGCGGCTGTACTGGGACAGGGCACGGTCAGCTCATAAGACTGGCCGGTGTACCGCGCATCCAGCAGTCGCTCCAGCCGCCATCGCTCTTCAGGATACCCCTCCCTCGCCAGGTCCTCCCTGGCCTGGGCCTCCAGGGGACGGAAGGCTTCGTCCAGTGCGTGGGCAGTCAGGTCATCGGAGGTCAGCATCACCGTGCGGGCATAGTCCTTCACCACGTCGGCGATGGCCACGCCCAGGGCAGAGAGGATGCCCGGGTAGCGCGGAGCAAGGACACGGGGGATGCCCAGCTCCTGGGCGAGCTCGCAGGCGTGCATCGCCCCTGCGCCGCCAAAGGCCAGCAGGGTGAACCCGCGCGGGTCGTGCCCCCGCTCCAGGGAGACGGCGCGGATGGCCCGCTCCATGTTGGAGTTGACGACGCGGATGATCCCCAGGGCTGCGCCGGTGGCGTCGGTCCTCAGGGCCTGGGCCAAAGGCTCCAGGGCGCGCCGGGCGCGGCCAGGGTCCAACGCCATGCGCCCGCCCAGGAAATGGTGGGCCACCAGGCGGCCAAGCACCAGGTTGGCGTCGGTCACGGTGGGCGCATCACCCTTGCCGTAGCAGGCAGGCCCAGGATCCGCCCCCGCCGACTGGGGCCCGACGCGCAGCGCGCCGCCAGCGTCCATCTGGGCTATGGAGCCGCCGCCCGCGCCAACGGTGTGGATGTCTATCATGGGCACGCTGACGGGCAGGCCCTCTACGAGAGCCGAGGTGGTCTCCTGGATGCGGCCCGGGCACAGGGAAACGTCGGTGGAGGTGCCGCCCATGTCAAAGGTGATGATGTGGGAGTGTCCCGCCTGGCCCGCAACCCAGGAGGCGCCCACCACGCCCCCAGCGGGGCCGCTGAGGATCGTCCGTACCGGCTGCTCCGCCGCCTTCCGCGCTGATATGCTCCCGCCCGACGACTGCATGACCCGAAGGCTCCTCTGTCCCACGCCCGCCTCCAATCGCCCCAGGTAGCGCCCCATGAGAGGACCAACGTAGGCGTTCACCGTCACGGTGCTGGCCCTCTCGTACTCCCGAAACTCCGGCAGCACCCTGCTGGACAGGGAAATAAAGGGCCTGGAAGGCAGCGCCTCCAGCAGCGCCGCCAGGTGCTCCTCGTGAGACGGGTTGCGGAAGGAGAACAGCAGGCTGACCGAAACCGCCTCCGCCCCCATCTGCTGCAACCGCCTGACCACCGCCTCCGCTTCCTGAGGCGTCATGGGTAGCACGACGCCGCCGTCCTTGTCCAGACGCTCCGCCACGCCAAAGGCCAGCTCTGGCGGGACCAGAGGCTCCGGCTTCTCCTGCAACAGGTCGTACAGCGATGGCCGCGCCTGCCGTCCAATCAGGAGCACATCTTCAAAGCCTGCCGTCGTAACAAGGGCGGTGCGAGCGCCGCGCCGCTCCAACAGCGCGTTGGTGGCGACGGTGCTGCCATGGGCCACCGGCGCATCATTCAGCACGTCCATCTCCCGCAGGCCCTGAATCACGGCGCGGGACGGGTCGTCGGGCGTGGAGAGTACCTTATGGGTGCGCAGGCGGTCGCCATCCACCAGCATGAAGTCGGTGAAGGTGCCGCCCACGTCCACGCCAACGATACGATGGGTGCTTGCTAACATACGGGGCACTTTATCGGAGACGATGGGAAAGGTCAACGCATCGGGTCAAGGAACACTACCTTGTCAAAACTTTGTATGGTATTGAGACCGATTTGTTGTACCATCCTTTCCAGATCAGGAAAAGGGGACTAGCAGGCTATAACTGAAGTTCATCGCTAGTGTCATTGCGAGGCCCGATGGTTCAAGGTTCTCACCACAGGCTTCGGAGGGCCGCGGCAATCTGGCGGCGGGGTCATCCCTCCTCTAGATTGCTTCGTCGGCTGCCGCCTCCTCGCAATGACAATTCGTAAAGGTATTTCAGTTACAGGACACTAAACGCTCTGCTTAGATAGCGGCAGGCTGGGCCATGGTTGAACGCGCCTTACCCAAGAACGTCCAGAGCCTGGTCTCTGGCTACCAGTGGCGCGCCGTGAGCATAGGCAAGTCCACCGCAAGGACCTTCCGCTTTGAAAAGCCTGGGAGTCCAACCTTCTATCTGAAAATGGACAGCCAGGCAACAATACACTCCCTCTCTCAGGAGAAAAAGGTGCTGGAATGGCTCCAGGGCAAGCTGCGGGCGCCCCAGGTTATCGCCTACGTAGAGGAGGGTGGGAGTGACTATCTGCTGATGAGCGCGGTGCCGGGCGTTGACGCCGCCACCTTAGCTCAGGCGGATACGCAAGACAAGCGCGAGCTAGTCAGGCTGCTGGCCCAGGGACTGCGCCAGGTCCACAGCCTTTCTATGGCAGGCTGCTCCTTTGACCGGACCCTGGCCGTGGAGATTGAAGAGGCCCAGCATCGCGCGGCCCTTGGCCTGGTAGACCCGGCCAACTTTGACCCCATGCGCCTGGGCATGCAGGTAGATGAGATGCTGGCTGAGGTGCTCTCTACCCGCCCTAACCAGGAACACGCCTCCTTCACCCACGGCGACTACTGTCTGCCCAACGTGATTATCCAGGATGGACGGGTCAGCGGGTTCGTGGACTGGGGGAGAGGTGGGGTAGGCGACCCTTACAAGGACATCGCCCTGGCCGTCAGGAGCATCCGCTTCAATCTGGGGCCCGGCTACGAGCAAACCCTCTTTGACGCCTACGGCCTGGCGTCGCCCGACTGGGCCAAGCTCTCGTACTTCATGCTTCTGGACGAGTTCTTCTAATCGGAAGTTAGCCCATAGCCTTTGGCCTACCCGATTCCTTCTACAAAGGATTTCAGTCGCCCTACAGCCTTTTGCAGGTTCTCCACCGAGTTGGCGTAGGAGAACCGGACGTACCCTGCTCCATATCGCCCAAAGCTCTTACCGGAGAGCAGCGCCACCCCCGCTTCGTTCAACGCCCTGCGCTCAAACTCGTCACTGGACAGGCCAGTCTTGGCAACGTTGGCAAAGGCATAGAAAGCGCCCTCCGGCATTGGGCAACTGATGCCAGGGATGCTACGAAGGCCCTCAACAATGACCTGCCTTCTTCGCTGGAACTCATCCTTCATGGCAGCCACACTCTCCTGGGGACCCTCTAAGGCATCAATGATGGCTCGCTGGGAGAACGCCGTGGCGCAGGACACGCTGTTTACGGCCAACCTGACGATATGATCAGTAAGCGCCTCCGGAAACACACTGTAGCCCAGTCTCCATCCCGTCATGGCGTAGGACTTGGAGAGGCCGTCCAGGATGATGGTCCTGTCCCTCATGCCGGGTAAGGAGGCGATGCTGTAGTGACTGCCCTCATACAGAATGTCCTTGTACACCTCGTCCGTAAGGACGTACAGATTTGGATGCCTCCTTATCATGACCGCAATAGCCGAAATCTCCTCCTTGCTCAGCACAGAGCCGCAAGGGTTGTTGGGGGAGTTCAAGATGATCAGCCGCGTGCGGTCCGTAATCTTCTTGGCCAGTTCCTTCAGGTCTGGGTGATAGTCGTTCTCGCCCAGCAGCGGCATAGGCACGGCCCGCGCGCCGCAGAAGCGGATCATGGACTCGTATATGGGAAAGCCTGGGTCGGGATAGATGACCTCAACCCCTCGCTGGGCCAGGGCCAGAATAGTGAAGAACATGATGGGTTTAGCCCCGGGGGTTACGACCACCTGTCGCCAGTTCACCTCAATACCGCGGCGCTGGCCAGCGTGTCTGGCAATAGACTGTCGGACCTCGCTCAACCCTGGAGCAGGAACGTAGTGCGTGTAGCCCTGTTCCAACGCTCGTACCGCGGCGTCCCTAATATGCTTGGGCGTGGCGAAGTCAGGCTCTCCTATCTCCAGATGAATGACCTCTTTGCCCTGAGCTTCAAGCTCCCTGGCCCGGGCCAGTACGGTGAACGCCGACTCGGTGCCAAGATTCGCCATCCTATGCGCCAACACCATGCTTGCCTCCTCTGGGTCATTTGCCCAGCGTCACAAAACCACCAACGTGCAACGGAGCCGATTGCTAGAAAAAGGATAAGGCCAGGTCTGCCTCCGCCTCCTTGGGCAGCACCCACGTGGCGAACACCTTTGGACGAGGCACAGGCACCCTCCCATCGTTTTACGCTGATTGCCAAGTCTACCCAATCACACAAGAGCATGGCAAGCACCTATCCCCACCAAGAACAACATGGGGCCAGTAGGGCGACGAAACCGCCCTACTGGCCCCACCCTTGCGCCAGGATGAGATGGCCGGCACCTATCTTGCGGAAGGCCCCACCGGCAACCGCACCTGGAAGCAGGTCTTGCCTGGTTGCGAGGTGACGGTGATCTCCCCCCGGTGCTTGTCCACTACGATGTGGTAGGAGATGTTGAGCCCTAACCCGGTGCCTTTGCCCGGCGGCTTGGTGGTAAAGAAGGCGTCAAAGATGCGGGGCTGGACCTCCGGCTTGATGCCCGGGCCATCGTCCTCAATCTCCACAACAGCCCAGCCATCCTCGGTCCTGGTGCGTAGGACAATCGTCCCCTGATGGCCCTCCAGGGCATCAGCGGCGTTGTCTATGATGTTGGTCCACACCTGGTTCAGCTCGCTGCCGTAGCCGTGGATTCTCGGCAGAGCCGGCGCGTACTCTCGCCGCACCGTAATGTTGGACTTTAGCTTGTGTCCCAGAAGGAGCAGGGTCTGGTCTAGCCCTTCCTGCACATCCACGTCCTGGACTGGCGCCTGGTCCAGGTAAGAGTATGACTTCAGGGCCTTGACGATGTCGGAGATGCGCCCAGCCCCAAGGCCGATGCCAAAGACCAGGCTCCACACGTTGTACGTGGCGACGAGCCAGCCCAGGGCAGCCCCAAGCTGAAGCGGCGGGAACTCTCCGGTCATGGCTTTCACTCCCTCCAGGCCGTGTCCCATGGAGACCAGGTTGGGGGCGATGTCCCACGCGTCTTCCACCCCACGCGTTTCTAGCCACTCTTGGAGCTCCGCTTCGCGGTCGCTGCGGGCCATCGGGTCAAGGTGGAGGGGGTGCGCCACCGCCTCCTCTTGTGCTTGAGCCATGGCCTGGAGGGTGCGCCGCTGCTCCTCCCGTGGGGCCTGGGACTCCCACACGCTTCGCGCCTCTTCCAGAGCGGCCAGGGCCTCCAGGAGTTGGTCTGCGCTGCGTTTCACGGCGGCGGCAGGGTTGTTCAGCTCGTGGGCCACCCCTGCCGTGAGCGTGCCAAGCTGCACCATACGCTCGCTCTGGCGCAGGACCGCCTCGGTAGCGCGCCAGCGGGAGAGGACGGTGTGGAAAAGGGCCTGGGCCGCGGAGAGGCTGGTGGCCAGCAACGCATCCAACTGCTCCTTGCTCAGAGCCAGCAGCAGGGCGTCCGTGCGGGCGCGCACGGTGGCCGTGCGAGGCGTCTCCTCCAGCAAGGCCATCTCGCCAATGACATCTCCCGGCGGGCGCACGGCTAGAAGCACCTCGCGACCGCTGGACTCCTTGACCACCTCCACCTCCCCTTCCAGGATAACGTACGCCTTGTCCCCGGCGCTGCCTTCTGGGAAGAGCACCTGGCCCGCAGGCAGGTGGACCTCCTCCGCCAGGCGACAGAGGTGTTCCAGGTCAGCCTCGGCCAGGCCGGCAAAGAGGGGGACTTTCCTCAAGATGTCCTTCATCACACCGTCTTCAAATACTGTTCTACAAAGCTCACCACCATGCCGCCCTGGCCAACAGCGGTGGCGATGCGGCTGATGGTGCCGTGGCGCACGTCGCCCGCGGCAAAGATGCCTGGCACGTTGGTCTCCAGCATGTAAGGGTCGCGCTTGAGGGTCCAGCCCTTGGGCCGGCGGCCATCGTGAAAGAGGTCTTCGCCGGTCACGATGAAGCCCTCTGGTGTACGCTCCACCAAGTCTGCCACAAAGTCCGTGTGGGGCCGGGCGCCAATGAAGATGAACATGGCCGCTGCGGGCAACTCCTGTGTCGCCCCCGTCTCGCTGTTCCTGACGGTGATGCGCTCCAGGCGCCTCTGGCCGTGGACGGCGGCCACCTCGGTGCTAAAGTGCACCTGGATGTTCTCCGTGGCGGCAATCTGGTCGCGAAGGTATTTGGACTGGTCAAGCCAGGCGCGGCGCACCAGCAGGCCAACCTTGCTGGCGTAGCGCGCCAGAAAGATGGCGCCCTGGCCAGCGGAGTTGGCGCCGCCTACCACAAAGACGGGCTGGCCCCGGTAGTGGGAGGCCTCGGTGACGGCGGCGGAGTAATAGACGCCGGCGCCGGTCAGGGCCTCAAGCCCCGGCACGTCCAGCAGGGAGGCCAGGACCCCTGTGGCCAGCAGCACCGCGTAGCAGGACAGCTCGTTGCCGTCGGAGAGGGTCACGTGCCGGTAGGAGCCATCCACCCGGATGCCCGTGGCCTCCACTCCCGTGATGATCTCGGTGCCGAAGCGTTTGGCTTGGGTCGTGGCCCGCCTGGCCAGCTCTGAGCCGGTGACGCCCCTGGGGAAGCCCAGGTAGTTTTCAATCATGGAGCTGGCCCCGGCCTGGCCGCCCGTGGCGTACCGCTCCACCAGGGCGATGCGCATCCCTTCCGACGTGCCATAGACGGCGGTGGCCAGGCCCGTGGGGCCGCCGCCGATGACAACGATGTCGTAGAAGGGTTTGGTGGCCTGGGTGATGAGGCCGACCTTGGCGGCAAGGGTGCGCAGGTCAGGGGCCAGCAGGGTTGAGCCGTCAGGGAAGATGATGGCCGGCAAGTGGGAGAGGTCTTTGTCTACCGCCTCCACCAGCGTCCGGGCCTGAGCATCCTTCTCAATGTCCAGCCACTGGTAAGGCACCTGGTTGCTGGAGAGGAAGTCCCTGGCTTGGTGGGAGGCAGCGGACCAGAGAGTGCCAGCGACGCGTATCCCGTCATAGGGCATCTGCACGGTGGATATCCATTCGCTCAGCAGGTCGTCAAGGACGGGGTAGAGCTTCTGCTCCGGTGGGTCCCAGGGCTTCATCAGGTAGTAGTCCAGGCCAATGGTGTTGATGCTGCTGATGGCCGCCTCCGTATCGGCATAGGCGGTCAGGAGCACCTTCTTGGCCTCCGGGTAGAGCTTGCGGGCTTCTATGAGGAACTCGGTGCCGCTCATCCCGGGCATGCGCTGGTCTGCTAGGAAGAGGGCCAGGGGGTCGCTGCGCAGCTTGAGCTGCCTGGTAGCCTCCAGGGCCTCTGCGCCCGAGGCGGCCCGGACAAAACGGTATTCGTTACGGTAGTGGCGACGCAAGTCGCGCTCTACCGCACTCAGGACCTGGGGTTCATCGTCCACCAGAAGGATGACAGGGCTGGGCATGATGTCGCAACCTCGGTTGTGGGATGGGTGAAGGACGCAGCGTCCACCGTTCATTCACTGCAGTGGTGTTGGCTTTGGCACGGTAATGGTCATGAACTCAAAAGGAAGACCATCACCGCGCCCTCCATCTGGTATCACTCCGCGAGCAATGCCTTTGTATGCTCAAGGAACTGCCCTCGCAACCTCCCATCCTGGAAGAGGTGGGCCATCTCCTCAATCGTGCTTTGGGCCGCGACGCGCTTCTCTTCCGCCCCCTGGCGTTGCCCCGTGGCGGCCAGCAGGCTGGCCATGTTCAAACGGACCTCCAGCGCCATGGGGCGCATGTTCATGGCCAGGGTCTGGGCCTCCGCCTGGGCAAGACAATCCAGGGATCCTGGTATGTCACCCTGGGCCTGGGCCACTCTGGCCTGCACCAAGCTCGTGAGGGGGAAGTAGTGCCGCATCCCTCGTTCAACGGCAAAGGCTCTGGCCTCCTCGGCGAGAAGGGACGCCTCCTCCGTGTTTCCGCGGGCCAGAGATACCTGCGCCAGTCCCACGATGGCTGCGGGACGCAGCAGGTATCGCATGGTAGTTCGTTCATTCAAGGCCCTCTGGAAGAGGTCATGGCCCCTCTCCTGGTTACCCAGCTTGAGAGCGCAGAAGCCCATGTCCGTCCAGCTTTGCGCAGCCATGGTCAGGCCAAAGGGATGTTCCATGAGCCGTTCGCCCTGGCCAGAGAACTCCATCGCCAGGTCCAGGTTCTTGGGGTTGACGGCAAAATAGCAACTGCTCAAGGCGCAGAGCGCTCCCGCCTCCACAAAGAGCATTCCAGAGGCACGGCTCGCTTCAATGGCGCGCCTCAGAAAGGCCATAGCCTCCTCGTACCGCCCCTCTAGCCGGGCGATGAGCCCCCATGTATAGGAACCCAGTCCTACATTGTCCACCGCTCCAATCTGGGAGGCCAGTTCAATACCCCGCATCGCCTCCTCTCGGGCGCCCTCCAACTCTCCCAGACGGAGACGACACCAGGGAATAGCAAAGATCAAAGGCTCCGTAATGAAGCGACGATTCCCCGCCTCCTCCGCAGCGGCTAGGGCCTGCCTTGCCTGGGGCAATGCCTCGTCAAAGCGGGTGAGGAAGGTTAGGCTATTAGCGCAGTGGCTAGCGCCAAACAACCGCGCCTCTGTCAGATCGGGTGTATCGCCAAGCCGCATGGCGCGCCGCTGGTGGTCTAGTGCGCCGTCAATGTCCCCAGAGATGGTGCGAATGATGCAGTAGTTCATGTGGAGCTCCGCAAGCCCCGGAAGGTCCTGGGAGATAATCGCCAGACGCTCGGCCTCCATCAAATGTTTCTCTGCTTCAGGGAACTGCCCCTGCATCACGGCGGTGATGCGCCCCAGCTTGTTCAGGGCCGAAACCTTCATGGGGAGGTCACCAAAGACCTCCGCTTCATGGATCATCATATGAAAGGTGTCCACGGCTCCTGGCACGTCAAAGGAGAAGGCAAGGGCGCCGCCGAGGCCGGCGTGGGCGCGCCGAGCCAATGAGGCGTCGCGCACCGTTGCCAGGATCTCCAGGGCCTTGCGGAAGTGGAAGATGGCCTCCGGGTTTGAGGAGGCTTGAGCGGCGCGCTCCCCTTGCTGCACCAAATAGGGCAGGGCCTTGGCGTACTCTCGCGCCTCCAAATAGTGGCGCCCGATCTCCCCCACCCGCTTGGGGTCCAATTGCAGGATGCTCTCGGCGGTGCGCAAGTGCAGCTCCCGCCGGCGGCTCATGAGCAGAGAGGCGTAGGCCGTCTCCTGAATGAGGGAGTGCTTGAAGGAGTACAACCGCTCTGGGATACGGCTCTTCTCCCGCAGCAGGCCGCGACGCTGGAGGTCGGCCAGAGCCATCTCCAGCCCCTCCGGAGGGTGGTGCGTCAGACGCAACGTCTCGTACTGGAACTCCCGCCCTATGACGGAGGCCGTCTGAATAACCCGGCGAGCCTCCTCCTCCAGACGGTCCAGGCGAGTGGTGAGGACGCCGGCAATAGTGTCCGGCACGGCCATCCCCTCAATCTCTCGGGTGGCCCGCCAGTGAGCGCCTTCCCGGACCACGACGCCCGAGTCCAGCAGGGAGCGGATGACCTCCTCCACAAAGAAGGGGTTGCCCTCCGACTTCTGGAGGATGAGCGCGCGCAGCCGCTCCGGCAGACCTTCAATGTGCAGCAGGTTGGACACCAGGGAGCGAGTCTCCTCCTCGCCCAGAGGCTCTAGCTGGATGGGTGTATACCGGTGGTCGTAGTCGCGCGAGGCTAGCTCATGGAACCTCCATGAGGGCTCCTGCCGCTGAGGGCGGAACACAGCCAGGAGCATCAGGGGCGCCTGGTCGGTCAGGGGCAGGAGCTGCTCCAGAAGCTCCAAGGAGGCAGAGTCGCTCCAGTGGAGGTCTTCAAACACCAGGGCCAGAGGTTGATAGGAGGCCTGGGCCTTCACCAGCTCCTGCACCGCACCAAACACTTTGCCCCGCAACAGAGGTGGCTCCAGGTAGCGGACACGCTCCAACGCCTCGCCGTCCAGCTTCATCTCCAACACCGAAGCCAGAAACGGGGCGATGTCGTCCACCTTGCCAGGAGCAAGGGCAGCAAGACGCTGGGTAATCTTCTGATACTTGGCGTCGTCCGTCTCATCTCCCCGCAAGGTAAAGTACTCTGTCAGCATATCCACAAAGGGCGCATAGGGGGTAGAGGTTTCGTAGGAGAGGGAGCGGCCTTCTATCCAGGTGATGGCCGGGAGGCCGGCAGAGGCCGCGCTTCCGTTGCCCTGGGCCTCTCGGCCCGCAATGATACCCTCGTCGGTGAGCCAGCGGCGCACCTCAGCAATGAGCCGGGACTTGCCTAGGCCGGCTTCACCCATGACCGAAACCACCTGGCCATTCCCCTTTCGCAGCTCGTCAACCCGTTGGCGAAGAGTGGAAAGCTCGGCATCGCGGCCCACCAGGACGGATTGCAGCCCTTGAATGCCCCTCAGTTGCCCAGGCAACGCCTTTGGCCCAACAATGCGGTGGGTGCGCACCGGCTCCGTTTTCCCCTTGACCTCTATCAACCCCAGGTCCTGGGCCTCAAAGAGAGGGGCGATGAGACGATGCGTGCTCTCGGAGACCTGCACCGTGCCTGGCTGGGCGGTCTGCTCCATGCGGGCCGCCATATTGATGGCGTCGCCCATGGCGGTGTACTCCAGCCGCAGGTCGGAGCCGACCTCGCCCACCACCACCAGGCCGGTATTGATGCCGATGCGGACGTCAAAGTCCAGCCCCCACTTTTCTTTCACCCGCTTTTTGAAAGGGGCGATGCCTTCCAGGATCTCTAGGCCCGCCAGAACGGCCCTCTGGGGATCGTCCTCGTGGGCGATGGGTGCGCCGAAGAAGGCCAGGATGGCGTCGCCCATGAGGCGGGCCAGGGTGCCTTCGTACCGGTAGACCGGCGCGATGAGGTATTCAAAGGCCCCCTTCATGATCTCGGCCCACTCTTCCGGGTCAAGGCTAGACGCCGCAGAAGTGGAGCCGCGCACGTCGCTGAAGAGCATGGTCACGATGCGGCGCTCCCCCAACATGCCGCCGTGAGCGCGCGCGTACTCCAGCTTGGCCAGAAGCTCTGGGGGGATGTACTGGTGCAGGCCCATCTGGGACGGCAGCGCCGGCTGGCCTTGAACCGCCTGCGCTGCCGGGGGCGCTGGTTGCAACTGATGGCCGCACTGGGGGCAGAAGCGTGCCTGGGCCGGGACGGCAGCGCTACAGGCCGGACACGCCGAAGGCAGGGGTGCTCCGCAGCTCATGCAGAACCGCGCCCCGGGTGGGTTAGCTGTCTGACATCTTGTGCAGTTCATGGCATCCCTCCTTCACGTTCTCCCGCGGGAGGTGGTTTGCCTCTCCTCAAAGAGCATCCCATCGTATCTTGCTATCAAGGAAGCCCCAGGGGGCTTCCCTCTCTCCCTGGGCGCAGATCTATGCCCAACCTAACATCCTCTTGGCACAGCCCTGCCGCCCATTACGCGAACACCCAAGAGGGTTTTCCTTAATCCATGAGCATTAGCGTCTGATGAAACGAAACCCATTATAGCATGGGCTTTTCTCTATGAGTTGGCTAGGTGTAGTGGGTGCATGGCAAAGCCATGCACCCACTACACCTCTCTCAAATCAGGCAGGCTGTGGCCCTTGCTACGGGTGGTGTATACTGGCCCCAGCATTGGAGCCGCACACAGGAGGAGAGCCCATGGTGCTGCTGCTGGGAGATACCGAGGTCAACCAACTCATGACAATGAAGGAGTGCGTAGAGGTGGTGGACGACGCATTCAAGCAGGCCGGTAACGGCCTCACCTGGAACCGTCCCCGGTCCCGCATCCGTATGCCCCGGGGCTTCCACCACCTCATGGCCGCCGCCGTCCTCGGCAGCAAGGTCTTTGGCCTCAAGACCTACACCAGCTTCTCCGCCGGAACCCGCTTCACCACACTCCTGTACGATAGCGAGGCCGGCGACCTCCTGGCCATTGTCCAGGGTGGACGGTGCTCCCAGATGCGCACCGGAGCCGTCAGCGCCGTGGCCACCAGGTACATGGCCCGGCAGAACGCAGCCACCGTCGGCATCATCGGCGCCGGCTTCCAGGGTCGGGCGCAGCTTGAAGGCGTCTGCGCCGTCCGCCCCATCCGGCGCGTCAAGGCCTACGACCGCGTGGAGGAGGCCTGCAAGAAGTTCTGCCAGGAGATGTCTGCGGCCCTGGGCATAGAGGTGGCCCAGGCCGCCACCGCCCAGGAGTGCGTCAAGGGCGTGGACATCGCCATCACCATGACCACCGCCAGAGAGCCAGTGCTGCTGGGAGCCTGGCTAGAAGCGGGGCAGCACGTCAACGCTGCGGGCAGCAACCACTGGATTCGCCGCGAGGTGGACGACGACGTTATCCGCCGCGCCAACGTTGTGGTGGTGGACAGCATTCCCGACGCCCAGGTGGAGGCCGGCGACCTGCTCTACCCCATAGAGCGGGGCGTCATCCGCTGGGACCAGATTCATGAGTTGGCGTCAGTGGCCGTGGGCCGCATCCAGGGCCGCCACGCCGACAGCGACATCACCCTGTTTGAGTCCCAGGGCATCGCCGTCAGCGACGTCGCCGCTGCGGCCTACGTCTACGCCAAGGCCAAGGAGCGCGGCCTGGGCGCCCAGCTACCCCTCGCCCCCTGAGAGCCTCGGCCAACAAATGACAGTGGATTGGCAAGGGGCGCTGCCCCTTGCCCGGGGTTCTAGGGGCGTCCCCTACAAGACCTTTGCGGGCGGGAGGGCGGGACAAACCAGCTTCGCCAACAGCCAATTCGTAATTGACCGGGCAATGCCCCCCTGAGGTTTCTACAACGCCAGGCCCCTGCCCATGCGGTCATCACCATCGCAGGGTTCGCCTAGGGCAATGCCCTTGGCGCGGCCCATGCAAGGAGCAGCACCATGTCCCAGCTACCCGTCATCGCCATTACCATGGGAGACCCCTGCGGCATTGGCCCGGAGGTGGTCGCCAAGGCCCTCGCCCTCAAAGAGGTGCGTGACCTCTGCCTGCCCCTGGTCATCGGCAGCGCCCAGGCAATGCAGCATGGCGTTGCCATCTCCAGGGCGCGCCTCTCCGTACGGGAGGCACAGCATCCGGGCGACGTAGACCCTGCCCACGGCGTCGTCTCCGTCCTTGACCCCCACAACCTGAACTACGAGGACGTGGCCCTGGGCCAGGTATCCCCCGTCGCAGGCAAGGCGTGCATGCAGTGGGTAGAGCTGGCGGGCCGCCTCTGCCTGGGCGGCGGCGTCAGCGCCATGGCCACAGCCCCTGTCAACAAGGAGGCGGCGTCCCTTGCTGGCTACAAGGAGATTGGCCACATGGAGCTCCTCCAGGCCATGACCAGGGCAAGCAACGTCGCCACTATGCTCATCTCCGGCGCCCTCCGCGTCGTCCACCTCACCACCCACCGCTCCCTGCGCCGCGCCTGCGACGCCGTGACCCGCGACAACATCCTGGGCAAGCTGAAGCTGACGGACGACTATTTCAAGCAGTGGGGGTTCCCGCAGCCGCGCATTGGCGTCGCCGCCCTCAACCCCCACGGCTCCGACGGCGGCCTCCTGGGTGACGAAGAGGCCACCCAGATTGAGCCAGCCGTCAACGACGCCCGCGCCCTGGGCATCCTTGCCACCGGCCCCGTGCCGGCGGACATCATCTTCAACCAGGCCATTGACGGCAAGTACGATGCGGTGCTGTGCATGTACCACGACCAGGGGCACATCCCCGTGAAGGTGCACGGCTTTGAGGAGAGCGTCAGCGTGAACCTGGGCCTGCCCCTGGTGCGCACCTCGGTGGACCACGGCACGGCCTTTGACATCGCCGGCAAGGGCGTCGCCCAGGCGGTCAGCATGGTGGAGGCCATCAAATTGGCAGCCATGCTTGCCGGCGGCAAGGGGCTGCCCAGGTAGGGGCAGAAGCCGGCCTCCTAACGGACCGTTGCGGACCCGTGTCATCGGCTGGCGCGCCATGCTACGAGAACTGACGTCTCTAACAGCGCGTGCTGCGACGCGTCTGCCCTACTGGGTGCAGCAGGTTCTAGAGGAGGGGGTGAAGAGGGAAGGGTTACTGCAACCGTTCTACTCTTGGCCTCTCACCACTATATTTGGCGAGAAATCTCAGGCTTTGATTAAGACGGGTTCTTTTGATCTGTTCGAGGACGCTGTCGAGGACGCCGAGGAGGAGATAAAGCTGCTGCCTCTTGCTCATGCCAGATTTAGGGCGACGAACCCAAAGAACATGGATGCCCGATTGCTCAATCACAGCGGCATGCCGATGTCTCGCCCTCTCATCCATCGTGACCCAGAGGCCCCCTTGAAGGCCAAGCCACTGTATCACGATCGGGTCCTCCACCCCTTCACCAAACCGGTCAGACACAGCCACAGCATTGGAATAGTCAACAAGTCTGAGGGCAGCCGCCACGGGCCTGTCGGCTAAGCTCGCGTCCAGGAGAACCACGACTGTTGAAGGATCAGGCTGCGAGCCTGTCAATCTTCTGCTCCCAATCAATGGCCGCTTTAACTGCATCTACAGGGACTTTATAGTCGTTGGCTATGGTGATTTCTGGGGTTCCAGCGCGGTGCATTCCCCAGACGCTGTAGGTGGGTATTCTCGTCCCACTGATGCAGGGGGAGCCAAACTGAATCTTGGGGTTCAAGGCGATGTGTGCGTGAGGACTCCAAGCGATTGCCCGTTCTTTGCCATCAAACTTCTCAAAAGTGAGATCAAGCGGGCCTGTATCAGGCCTACGAAGTTCACGTAGCCAATCTTTGATAAACTCTAGGGCAAACTGTCCTTGCCTAGAGGCCGACAGGAAAGCTCCCTCCATTCTTACAAAGACATCTGTGGTACTTACCCAAAGGTCCCTCAAGGCAAAGGGGCGCGGGTAATGCGTGACTTCATTCTGGAGCCACAAGTGAACCTTACGTATGTGCTGAAGAGAGAAACCTGCCAGTCTTAGGGCAACAATCATCCGGAGCGAAATTAAGTCCTCAAAAGAGAGTACTACCTCCACTTCTTTTCGATCAAGCTCACTGTTAAGCAAGACGCCGCTCCTCACCCATCTACGTACTGTCGGATACCCAGGCTTTGTCTTCGGGGCGGTGATGGAGAGATACCTGCTGGCTTCGGCCATCTGGTATATCCCTACATAGTTGGACATGTGGTCTCCTTCAGTGCGCCCTATTCTCGCACATAAGTTTCCTACCAGCAACGATTGCCCTCACCCCTCCCCCCGTATCCTCCCCACCTCCCCCTCCACATCCCGCACCCCCAGCGCCTCCATGGCCGTGCGCTTGCTGTGCAGGCCAGCCCCCACCAGCAGCGCCTCGTCCCGCACCAGGCGGCCCCGGTCCTGGGGCAGCACCGGCCCCCACACCATCTCCTGACGCACCGGCAGGTAGGACACCCTCGTGTGCTGTTCCAGCAGGCGCAGGACCATCTCGTTGCGGCGCTGGTAGGCGGCGGAGCGCACCAGCCGCTTGCGCCGCACCCGCTGCATGAGCGGGTTCATCTCCATCTCCAGCGCCACGCCAGAGAGGGCCTTGGGGTTATCGCCAAAGCTCGTCCGCGGCGCTTCCGAGATGTCGTGGATGGCCCGGTACACCAGGTCAATGAAGTCAATGTGCAGCTTCACGCCGCCTCCCTGGAGAAGGTCCAGCAGGTACGCCCGCGCCCGCTCCGGCAGCTCCCACACCGCGCCGGGCTGCACGGCGATGTCCTCGGCCCGTTCCACGCCCTCCAGCACGGCGATGGGGTTGCCCGAAAGCTCCACGATGGCCGAAAGCTGCGACAGCGCCCGGTTCAGTTCCCGCGCCGGCTCCACCAGGGCGGGCAGGTCCGACTCCCCCCAGAAGGCCTTGGGCACCCGCAGGTTGGGGAACAGCACAAAGGGGATGAAGCCGTAAAGGTTCGGCGACTCCCGGATCATATGGTTGCCGGCCCAAAGCTGGAAGGCATCCCCTGTCCATGCCTCCACCACCGTGACCTGTCCCTGGGGCTGCCCTGGGACAGGCGACTCTATGGCGTACAGAGCCGACGCCTCCTCCGACGACAGTCGGTAGCGGCTGGCGACCCGCCACAGGCGGGAAGGGTCGTCCGGCTGCCACCAGGCGAAGAGGCCCTGCACGTCCGGCGACGTCACGCGTACCCGTGCGGCATCGGCGTCCCACGTTACCTTGAAGGCCCCATCGCCCAGGATGGAGGCGTCCAGCTCGGTGTCCAGGTCCAGGGTCTCCAGGGCGTTCTCCTGATAGACCTGGCGCAGCGCCTCCTGGGCGCGCCGGGCCCGCTCGGCGGCCTCGGTTGAGGCGTCCCACGGCTCCACGGCCACGCTCACGCCGCTCATCACGTAGGACGCCAGCTTGTCCACGATGGCCTTGGCGTAGTTGAACGTCAGGCGCCGCTCACCGGGGCGGGCACGCCCCACCCACTGACGACCGCTGTAGAAGGCCAGGTGCTCCTGGTAGCGGCGCAGGCGCTCCGCGTCCATGCGCTCAAGCTGCTGGGGAAGGGGTAGCGTGTTCATAATTGCATCTCCAATGCGAAAACATCCCGATATGACTTACTCCTGAATGAAATACATCTGCAAATAATCAATATGTATGCGTTCATTTTGTACAATTTTCAAAGTCTACTTGACAGAACTTGAACGTTGTGGTACAATCAGTCCTGATGGGGCTGTGGCGAAATGGCAGACGCGCTTCCCTTGGAGTGAGCCTAAGCTTGGGCTTAGACCCAGTCTAAGGGAGTGGGGCGCAAGCTCCGTGAGGGTTCGAGTCCCTCCGGCCCCACCAGGTAATTGTGCTATTAAGCTCCGCTGAGGCAGAAAGGAGGAAAGAATATTCAGCGAGAAAGGAGCGATATGATTTGGATTATCACCATTCACATTGTTATAAATGTAAAACATAGTAAGTAATTCTAATTATTACAATTGTGATTTGAGTAGCGTCTGCAAGGACGCTACTTTTCTTTAGCTGCAACTCCTTGCACTGAGATGAGTACTATTCGGCTCCTATTCCAGAGACGCTTTGCCAGTATTCGTGCATCACGCGGACACTAATACCGTAGCCCTTCCTGTCATGCTGAGCGAGTGAGTGCCGATTCCCATCGGGACGAACATCGCGAAGCATCTAAGGCGGATGCCTACCTCACCGTGCGCCCTAGATGCTTCGTCCTCCCGATGCCATTGGGACTCCTCAGCATGACAATGGGGAACGTAGGGGCAGGGTTCAAACCTGCCCCTACTCTCATGCGTCGGACTTCCCATTCTCCTGCCCCTTCCCCAGTATCCGGTGCACCGTCCTCACGCTCAGCCCAAACCGCCGCGCCAGGTCGCCGATGGTGACGTCGCCGCAGCGGCGGGCCTCCACCACTTGCCGGTCGCGGAGGTCCCTTCGGACCCGGGCCAGCCAGCCGGGGTCATCATACTTGCATTGGGGCAGCGGGCACCGCAGGCACGTGGGCGACACCTCGCAACCGTCGTCCTTGTAGGGGAAGTACTCGGGTAACGTATCCATGGCCGGGACACCTTTCCTGCTGCTCACGGCACACCACCTGTCTACAATCGGCTTGCCAATTCGCACGGCTATCCAGAAGATCTCCTCCGTAGGGGCCGACCGATGTGTCGGCCCAGGGCGCAGGGCGAACACACCGGTTCGCCCCTACGGGATTCGGTTTTATCCCACCCCCACCGCCTCCTTCGCCCGCCCCCGGGCCACCCGTGGCAGATAGCGGGCGGCCTGCACCAGCAGCGCCAGGCTCATCAGAAAGTCCTCGTGCCCCTTGGCGGCGGCCACGCCAAAGGCCAGCCCGCGATTGGGCCGCAGGTGGGCCTCGGCACGCTCAAGCTGTCGCCACAGCTCCTGGTGCTCCCGGGAACCATCCGGGGCGTAGGCCTTCAGACGTCCGCTGTTGACGGTTGCCAGCAGGTCAAAGCCCAGGCGGGACTTGCTCCCGGCGGTGAACACGAATGGCTCCACCATGCCGCCCAGGGCGCGTTCTAGGAAGCTGGCGGTCCCCTGGCCCATGCCCGTGGCGTCCACGATCAATCGCCGGGGCCGCCACAGCCGCGCCAGGTCCAGAAGCTGCGGGTGCAGCGCCGCCGGCGATACCCCCGTCCACCACCGGTGCTCCACCACGCGGACCTGGGGCTCACCACTGGCGGGATCGCCCGCGGCAAAATCCAGCTCGCCGATGGTCAGCACCGTGGAGTCGCGGTTGCCGTCCCCTTGGTCGGCCAGCCCATCGCCGTCATTCACGCCGCCGGCCACGTCAAGGGCGGCCACGTAGGTCACCCCCGGTGTAGGCGTCCGCTGCCTCGGGTGTTGGCCCTGAAGCTGGGCCTGCTGGGAGAGTGAGAATAAGCCGCCGCCGGTGTGGGCCGGCAGCAGCAGATACTGCGTGCGAAACAGCGGGTGGTCCTCCCCCAGTCGCCTCTGCTCGCCTTCTACGTAGGCCAGATAGAGGGGGTTGTGTTCGGCCACCGCCTGCCAGTTGTATCGGAAGTGGCGACGAATGCCATCCGCGCGTTCCTGCTCCAGGTTGGCCGTCTTCACCTCCTCCAGCAAAGAATCGCCGTCCCAGGGCGTGCCGTACAGCACGGTGGTGACGTTGGTGGAGGCGCCCATAGGCCGGAACTCCTTGTAGAACTTCTCCTTGCCCACCTCCTGGGCCTCGTCCATCTCCAGCAGGATGTGGGCCGTGGCCCCAACGACCCGCGCCGAAGGCTCGGCGCTGAGGAACACCTGGCGCGCCTTGCCCAGGCAGAAGATGTTCAGCGCCTCCTTGCGCCAGAGGCCGCCGTAGCCCGCCTCCGTCAGGCGGTCCTTGAGGCGCAGGATGCTGTGCAGAAGCTGCGGCACGTAGGTGGGAGCGGCCTTGACGATGTTGCCTCCCTGGGCCATGAACAGCGTCAGCAGCAGCACCTCCAGCTGAGCCGATAGCTCGTTCTTGCCCCCCTGGCGGGCCATCTCCACCGTAAAGGTGAGGCCTTTGCGGTTGAGAACGCTGTCCAGGATGGCTCTGCCTACCTCTACCTGATAGGGGCGGAGCGTATGTTGTAGTGGCATAAGTGGCTGCTTCCTGTTCCCCCCTTCCCTATGAGGGAAGGGGGCCAGGGGGTTAGGTTCGGAAAAATCCCAGCACAATCTGCACCACCACCGCCCCGGCTACCAGAGCCATCAGCCCGTTGACCCGGCCCTTCAGCTCCTCCACCTGGCTCTCCAGGGCCTTCAGGCGCTGGTCCAGCACCACGTCAAAGGGCGACCGCGGCGAGAGGTCCAGGCCCGCTTGTAGCTCCTCCATTGTCGTTGGCAACTGCGCCTCCTTCTGGAGAGGCCGGAAGAGCCTGCTCAGCGTCTCCTTCAGCGTATCCTTGGGCAGCTTGTCATCCGCCATTGGTGAAACGCTCCGGGTACAGTGCGCCGCCGACGCCCCTCAGCACCCCTTCTATGCTCTTGGCAAGCTCCTGGGCCGGTTTGTCCGAGAGCTTATAGCGCAGAGCAGCCAGGCGCACCAGAACGTTGACGCCCTTCAGCAGGAGCTCAAGCTGTTCCGAGTGCTCTTGGACCGCCCGGAACAACCGCACCCTCAGCAAGGCGATCTCTTCGTCCAGCCCCGCTACCGATCGGGCCTTGGGCAGGCGCAGGCGCTCCGCCTCGGAGAGGGCGTTGGCGTAGAAGTCAGAGGTCTCAGGCGCCTGGGCCATCGGCCCCTCCCTTCATGTTCCCCAACGAATCGGCGCCTTCCAGCGCCTCCAGAAGCTGCGGGATGGCGTCCTCTGGGACACGCTGAACCACCTCCCACATCCCTTGCAGCAGCAACAGAGCCGCCAGCTCCCACCGTTCCTTGCGTACCGCCTGTGCCAGCGTAGACATTGGGACCTCCTCAAGGAATTACCCTCTTTCCCTTCACCTCTGGGGAAAGAACCTTCCCTTCTTCCTGTTCACCCTCTCCCTCACCCTCACGTGTTTTCTCTCCCCTTCCCTTGAGGGAAGAGCCTGTCCTTGAGTCCCGATGGCATCGGGACGAAGGAGAAGGGAACGGGGGTCAGGTCTATCCTTTTCTGCGCAGCCGGTGCCACAAAACCAGCGCCGCCATGACCACCGCCACCGCCAGCGATAGAGACGATGCAATGAACTGGCCCACCGTGGTGAGCAACGCTGGGGCATCCAGAAGACGGGGGACCAGCCCAAAGGTTAGGCTCTCGCCACCCAGGGCAACGTTGAACAGGGC
This sequence comes from Chloroflexota bacterium, assembly GCA_016179765.1. Taxonomy (GTDB): domain Bacteria; phylum Chloroflexota; class Dehalococcoidia; order Lucifugimonadales; family JACPCL1; genus JACPCL1. Next base: position 16,736 of record JACPCL010000029.1, on the reverse strand, counting down.
CAGGGTACGCGCCCCCCATCGCCTTCGGACGTGGCGCTGGGCGTAGGCCAAGAAGAAGCAGGCGTTGTAGCCGCTGAGGAGAATGGTCACCCCCCTCTGCATGAGGAGGACGAGTTCAAGCTGGAACAACCTGGCACCTCTCGCCACGGAGCCCTCCGATGGCCCATAGGTTCATGCCAGGTATAATAGAATATACGTTCTATTTTATGCAAGTGGCCGGTTGCAGTGTGACAGGCTCTATTAAGGCCGTAATTAACCGCAACTTGTCCGCATCTATACCGGATGTTGCGTCATGGTGCATGACGAAATTAACAGGGGACGTCTATTCTATGGACGAGAGAATGGAAACGGGGCAGAGACGCAATCTCATGGCCAATCCCACCACCACAACCCACGGCCACACCGGCGAAAGCCAGGGGATCCCATCCCTTGCTACCCCCTTGCGTGCCACTCCTCCCGGCCAGGCCCTCCCTGTTTCCTTGCGTTTGGACGAGAGGGTAGGCCGGTTGCTGCGGCTGGCCCAGTCAACGACCGGGGCCTCAACGGCTGCCCTCCTGCTTCACTCTCCAGAGGAGGGACGCATCACCTTCCTGACGGGCAATCCCCCCGCCACGATAGCCGTGGCCCCCCTGGCTTCTGCTCTCCCTCTGCTCTGCTGGGCAGCCGCGAACGGCCCATGCGGGACCCCTTGGGCACAGGCAGAAGACCTTCCCCAGTCCCAGGCGCTGCCCCAGCAGTTCCTTCGCTTGCTGCAAGAGGTCAGGCCACAACACCTGCTGCCTCTCCTGGAGGAAAGCCAACCTCTGGGAGGTGTGCTCCTTGGCCCCACGGAGAGCGGCGCTCCCCCCGCGCCTGAAGCGTTGGAGCAACTGGCGCAGAGCCTCGCTCATGCTGCTCCCAGCATAGAGGACGCACGGCTCTATGCCTTCAAGGAAGCGGAGGCCGCGGAGCTGCGAAGGCGCCTTCAAGAGCAAGAGGAGCGCGCCGCCCTAGCTGGGCAGCGCCTTCTGGACGCCTCCACTGCCCTCCGAGCGGCCACCGGACAAGGAGAGGAAGGCCCCTTTGGGGCCTTCTTGAAAGAAAAAGGGCCGGACGGACAGCTTCCGGACGATGGCTCCGCTCAGGGGCTGGGCGAGGCGTTGCTGGAAAGGGCGGCGGCCCTGGAGAGGCTGGCCAGTGAGCTGGACCCAGGCTCATCGCAGCCCCCGTATGAAGAGAAGGCGCTCCCAAGGACGCCCCAGGCGCCGCTATCAGTTCATGAAGCCACCAGCCCTGAGGTGGTCGTCATCAGCGCCTCTGCAGAGGTTGCCCAAGCGGTGGCCCTCTGTCTTCGGGTCCGCTGGCCTGCTTGCGCCGTCAAAGCCGCCTCTGGCATGGGAGAAGGGCTGTCCCTCCTGAAGCAAGGGGCCTTTGACCTGGTCTTCCTGGACGCAGCTTCCCAGGCGACTGGCCCCTTTCATCTCTGCCAGGAGGTGCGCCTGGCCTCCTCCGTGCCCCTGGTCCTCCTGGGCGCCGGCAGCCACGAGGCCGCTGAGAGCCAGGCGTTGGAGGCGGGCGCCGATGCCTACCTCAGCAAGCCCTTTGGCTACAGGCTCCTCTTGGCCAAGGCAGAGGCCGTTCTGCGCCATAGCCCCCAGCAGGCCTCCACCGCCTTCGCCTTCCCAGGCCTCTTCCTGGACATCCCCAGGCGGGAGGCCACGGTCAGGGGCCGAAAGGTGAGGCTGACCGCTACCGAGGCCAAGCTGCTGCAACATCTGACCCAGGGCCATGGCCGTGTTGTGCTGGCACGGGAGCTGCTGGTCAAGGTGTGGGGGCAAGAGTACGCCAACGCCTCCTATCTGCTCAAGGTGCACATCCAGCACCTGCGCCGAAAGCTGGAGGAAGACCCGCGAATGCCACGCATCATCCTTACCCAACGGGGCCAGGGCTACCGCATCGTTCCCCCAGTAGAGGGGCAAGGCGCTACTCCATCCCCGGCAACGCAGCCGTTGCTCCTCCCCTTAGAGTAAGTCCCGATGCATCAGGACTCAAGGAGAGCCTCTTCCCAAAGCAGGAAGGGGGAAATGGATAATATGAGCAGGGGCACGGCTCCGCCGTGCCCCTGCTCACAAAACTCTGTCCCCCACTTCCCTTGGGAGAGTGGGAGTGTAGGGGAGAGGTCATTAGTACCCCTTCTCCTTGTCAATGATGCTCAGCAGCGGGCGACCATCCAGGTAGCGACGCAGGTTTTCGCAGGCCAGGTCCACCCAGCGGTCCAGTCGCAGGGGCGAGCCACCGGATGCGTGGGGCGTGATGATGACGTTGGGCATCTCCCACAAGGGGTGCTGTGGTGGCAACGGCTCCGTGGGCGTGACGTCCAGCCCCGCGCCGGCGATCACCCCTTCCCGCAGCGCCTGTAGCAGGCCCGCCTCCTCCACAATGGGCCCGCGGGTCACGTTGATGAAGTAGGCGTGCCGCTGCATATGGTGGAAGGCCGCCAGGTTAAACATGCCCCGCGTCTCCTTCGTGAGGGGCGTGCAGTTCATCACGACGTCCGATTGCCCCAGGAGGTCGTAGAAGCGTCCCGTCTTCCAAAGCTCCGCTACAAACGGGGGCTTGGATACCTCCTCCGGGTCCACGGCTATCACCCGCATGTCAAAGCCCTGGGCCCGCCGCGCGCACTCCACCCCCGTCCCGCCCAGTCCCACCACCCCCAGGGTCCTGCCCCCCAGTTCCCAGCTCTCATCCCGAATCTGGCGCCGGAGGTCCCAGTTCCGCACCCGCACCGACTTGCCCACGCCTCGCAGCAGCGCCAGGAACAGCGCCCAGGAGTGGTCTGCCAGATGGGTGCCTACGGTACCCTTGGCGCTCACCAGCGTTACGTTGCTCTTCACAAACTCCGGGAACAGCAGATTATCCACCCCAGCGCCCTCCACCATCACCAGCTTCAGCCTCTTCGCCCCCTCAAAGATGGCGCGGCTGAACCGGCCCAACACAATCTCCGCATCCGGCAGGTGCGGCTCCATCTCCTTGTCCGTGGGCGCAACAACCACCTCTAGCTCCTCAGACACGCTCCGGATGCGCGCCACCTGCGCCTCGGAGATGCCCTCAAAAGAGACGCCGACGCCCATGCTGATGACCACCTTCATGGCCTGTCCCTCCTTCTGGTGATAACGCCGCCCAATAGTACCACACAGAGCCGCCCCTGCTACCTCTGGCGAAACCTATCCCAGGGACACCCGCATCGGTATTCGCCTTCCCTTCACCTCCAAACAGCCCTATGCTATACTGCCTCTGCTCCTCCTTTCGCCATGAGACCATCCATGAACCAGCACATCAGCTTTATTGACAAGGGAACCATCACCAGCGCCAAGGGCTTTCAGGCCGGCGCCACCTTCGCAGGCATGAAGACCTTCGCCCCTGAGAAGTACGACCTGGGCATCGTCTGCTCCACCCGCCCCTGCACCTGCGCCGGTGCCTTTACCCAGAACGAGGTCCGCTCCTTCTCCATCCGCATCACCGAAGAGAACGTCCGCAAGGGCAACCTGCGGGCGGTGGTGGCCAACAGCGGCATCGCCAACGCCGTCGTCGGCGACCCGGGCCGCAAGGACGCCCTGGAGATGGCCCGCCTGGCAGCCCAGCACCTTGGCCTTCAGCCCGACCAGATGGGCGTCCTCAGCACCGGCCTCATCGGCGTAGAGTTGCCCATGGCCCTCATCCGCTCCGCCCTCCCCAAGATCAAGCTGACCGAGACCGGCGGCCCCCAGTTCGCCCGCTGCATCATGACCACCGACACCGCCCCCAAAGAGGCGGCGGTGGCCTATCCCTCCAGCCAGCGCACCATCACCATCGGCGGCGTGGCCAAAGGCTCCGGCATGATCCACCCAGACATGGCCACCATGCTCTCCGTGTTGGGCACCGATGCCGCTGTGGAGGCAGGCTTCCTGCGCCAGGCCCTCAAGAGCGCCGTGGACCGCTCCTTCAACATGATCAGCGTGGACGGCGACACCAGCACCAACGACACGGTGCTCCTCCTGGCCAACGGCGCCGCCGGCGGCCCAGCCATAGCCGCCGGCTCACCCGAGGCGGCCCTCTTTCAGGAGGCCCTGGACCAGCTCTGCTTGCACCTCGCCAAAGCCATCGTCCGCGACGGCGAAGGGGCCAGCAAGCTCTTTGAGGTCCGCGTAGAAGGCGCCAGGAGCCAGGCCGAGGCCCGCATGGCCGCCCGCACCATCTCCAACTCCAACCTGGTCAGGACGGCCGTCCACGGCAACGACCCCAACTGGGGCCGCATTGTGGCTGCCCTGGGCCGCAGCGGCGCCCGCGTGGAGGAGGAGCGGCTCTCCCTCTACGTCAACGACGTATGCATCATGGAGGGCGGCTTGCCCATCCCCTTCTTCAAGGACGCCGTCATCCAACAGATGCGCCAGCCAGAGGTGACCTTCCGCGTGCACCTCGGACTGGGCGATGCCGTCGCCACCGCCTGGGGCTGCAACCTCAGCGAGGCCTACGTCACCTTCAACAGCGCCTACACGACGTGAGCGCCCTATCTGATGAATGCTTTGCCAGAGCCATCCACCCGCCCAGGGATACTTCGGGTGGTATGGTCAAGTGAGAAGGCTAGCGAGACATGGGGACGTTCACCCACGATATCACGTTGATCTCACGCTCCGGCGACATACGGCAGAGGGTGGAGGCTCTGGTGGACACCGGCGCTACCTTCACCAGTGTGCCGGCTTCGTTGCTGGAGCGTCTGGGCGTTGAACCCGAACGTACCGTGAGGTTGCAACTGGCCAATGGCCAGATCCAGGAGCGTCCCATTGGCCCAGTCAGGGCGGAGCTAAATGGGATACAAGGCACCATAGTCTGTGTTTTCGGTGAGGCCGGGGAGCCATCGGTCATAGGAGCTGTTACCCTGGAGATCTTCTTGCTATCGGTTGATCCGGTGGAGCGCCGCCTGGTGCCCGTTGTGGGTTACCGGTTGGAGAGAGAAACGCTGTGATGAGTCTCAAAGAAGGTACTCCATGTCTGACAACGCAAGACCCCTCGTCGTTAAGATAGGCGGCAGCACCCTGGGCAGCGCCGACACCTCCTTCCAAGACCTGGTGACGCTCCAGCGCCAGGGGCGCACCCCCGTCGTGGTGCACGGCGGCGGCCCACTCATCACCCAGTGGATGCAGAAACAGGGCCTCGTCCCCCGGTTCATCCGCGGCCTGCGGGTGACCGACCCTCCCAGCCTGGAGATCGTCGTGGCGGTGCTCACGGGCCTTATCAACAAGCAGCTTGTGGGGGCCATAACCGCCCTGGGCGGCGAAGTCGTCGGCCTGAGCGGCGCCGATGGCGCCATCCTTCAGGCCGCCATCGCCAATGAGGAGCTGGGCCTGGTGGGAGAGGTGGTGAAGGTCAACCCAGACCCGGTGGTTGACCTGGTAGAGCGCGGCTACATCCCCCTCATCGCTCCCATCGGCATCCGTCTGCCCCAAACGCCGGGTGAAAGCTGCACCCTGCTGAACATCAACGGCGACACCGCCGCGGGCCACCTGGCCCTGGCCCTGGGCGCAGAGCGCCTGGTGTTCCTCACCGACGTGGAAGGGGTCATGGACTCCGAGAGGCGCGTTTTCCCGCGCCTCTCGGTAGCCGGCGCCAATGCCCTCATTGCGGCGGGCACGGCGGCGGGCGGTATGATCCCCAAGCTAGAGGCCTGCGTCAAGGCCCTGGAGCGGGTTCCCGCAGCCCGCATCCTGGATGGCCGTGTCCCCGGCGCCTTGTTGCGGGCCCTTGGCGAGGGCCCAGAGGGGACCTGGGTAGTGGCATAACGGGAGGACATACTGGCATACTGGCATACTGGCATATGAACATTCTGACAGTCGGACATAGGACATGAAAACATGCTGGCAAGGAAGCAGAGCTAGGTCGGCGGGCATAGCCTTGCCCGTATGCCCGTATGTCCGTATACCTATGGGGCGGCGCATTCTGGGGAGGTGTAACCAATGAGGCAGAACGGCGGGTTCCCACCCTTTGGCGAGCCGGGTAGCGCCCCGGTGCTCCTGCTGCCCCCAAACGCCGGTTCCCTGCTCAAATGGGGGCTGGTCTTCCTGCTGCTTGTCCTTGCCCTTTTCCTCCTCAATTTCGCCCGCAACGTCTACACCGACTGGCTCTGGTTTAGCAACCTGGGATATCTGGAGGTGTTCAAGACGGTGCTCTGGACTAAGGTGCAACTGTTCCTGGCGGGGGCTGCCCTCTTTGGGTTCCTCATAGCCGTAAACCTGTGGATCGTGCGCCGCACCTCCCGCGGCGAGTCCACCCTCCCACTGCCCACGGATACCCTGCGCTTGCTGGACAGGCTCCTCCTGGCCTCCATCCTCCTGGGCGCCCTGCTCATCTCCATCCTCTTCGGGGTGTCCGCCGCGGGCAAGTGGGAGATAGTGCTACGCCTCCTCAATAGCACCCCCTTCGGTACCCCTGACCCCGTGTTCAACAAGGACATCGCCTTTTACGTCTTCAATTACCCAGTCCTGCGCTTCCTCCAGGGGTGGCTTCTCTCCACCTTCATTGCTCTCCTCTTCGTCGTCACGGTCGCCTATTTGGCCCACGCCGCCTTCCGCGGCATACCCTTCGCCCTTTATCCCCATATGCGGGCGCACCTTGCCGTGCTGGGGGCCCTGGTGTTCTTCTCCCTAGCAGGAAGCCACTTCCTAGACAGGTACGAGCTCCTCTTTCAAAGGAACGGCGCGGTGGTGGGCGCTACCTACGCGGACATTCACGCCCGCATGTTAGCCCTGGTGCTCCTTATCGCCTTTGCCGTTGCCGCCGGCCTCATGCTGCTGGCCACCCTCGCCCCTGCCTTGAGGGGCCCCAGAGGGACCAGGCTCATCGTTGGCGCCATTGGCCTGTGGGTGGCGGCAGTCATCCTTGGCGGTCAGCTCTACCCCCTCTTCATCCAACGCTTCTCCGTAGAACCTAACGAGCTGAAGAGGGAGGAGCCGTACATCGCCAGCAACATCCAATTCACCCGCGCCGCTTTTGGCCTGGACATCATTGAGGAGCGCCCCTACGACTATCAAGAAGCTACCCTAGAGGACATCAACGCCAGCACAGAGACGGTGGGCAACGTGCGCCTCTGGGACCCCCGTCCCCTTTTGGACACCTACAACCAGATCCAGCACCTGCGCCTCTACTACCAGTTCGGCGACGTGGACGTTGACCGCTACGTCGTGGATAGCCAGTACCGCCAGGTCCTCGTCGGCGCCCGGGAGTTGATCCCGGAGAACCTGCCCTCCGACGCTCAAAACTGGGTGAACCGAAAGCTCCAGTACACCCACGGCTACGGCGTCGCCGCAAGCCCAGTAACCGAGTTCACCCCAGAAGGCCGCCCCGTCTTCTTTCTCCAGGACATCCCTCCCGCCGGCAAGATTCAGATCACCCGCCCAGAAATCTATTTCGGCGAGAACACCAAAGAGTACGTCATCGTCAATAGCCTCCAGGCCGAGTTTGACCATCCGACCCAGGAGGACCTCCCCGTCTACGTGCAATACCAGGGCCCAGGGGGCGTCCACCTCAGCTCCCTGCTGCGAAGGCTCGCCTACGCCTGGCAATTCGGCGACATCAACATCCTCATCAGCGACCGCATCACGCCGCAAAGCCGGCTCCAGTACCGCCGCGCCATCCAGCAGCGCATCTCCACCATCGCCCCCTTCCTTACTCTTGACCGTGACCCCTACCTGGTGGTGACCCAGGAAGGCCGTCTGGTGTGGATCCAGGACGCCTACACCACCTCCGACCGCTACCCCTACTCTACCCCCTTCACCAGCCCCTTCAGCGGCGACACCTTCAACTATATCCGCAACAGCGTCAAGGTCGTTACCGACGCCTACAGCGGTGAAATGGACTTCTACATCTCCGACCCCCAGGATCCCGTGGTGAACTCTTACGCCGGCATCTTTCCTGCCCTCTTCAAGCCTCTGGACCAGATGCCGCAGGACCTCCGCGCCCATCTGCGTTACCCAGAAGACATGTTCACTATCCAGGCAGAGACGTATCTTCAATACCACATGAGGGACGCCACCCAGTTCTTTAACAAGGAAGACCAGTGGAGCATCCCCATAGAGGTGTTCGCCGATAGACAGCAGCGCGTCGTTCCCTACTACGTCATCATGCGACTGCCTGAAGCAAACACCTCCGAGTTCGTGCTCATCCTGCCCTTCACCCCAGCGGACAAGCCCAACATGGTCGCCTGGCTGGCCGCCCGCATGGACGGCGAGCACTATGGCAAGCTCCTCTCCTTCAAGTTCCCCCGCGGCGCCCAGATAGACGGCCCCATCCAAATTGAGGCCCGCATTGACAACGACACCCTCATCTCCCAGCAGTTCACCCTCTGGAACCAGGTCGGCTCACGCGTCATTCGCGGCAACCTGCTGGTCATTCCCCTGGGCGACTCCGTGCTCTACGTGGAGCCTATCTACCTTCAGGCTGCAAACGTGCCCCTGCCGGAGCTCAAGCGCGTCATCCTCGGCACCTCCAAGCGCGTGGTCATGGAGCCTACCCTGGACATCGCCCTCAACTCCCTCTTCGGCAAGGCGCTTCCCGACGCCAAGCCGCCGGGAGGCCAACCAGCCCCTGGCACATCAAACGCCGCCCAGCAGCTAGAGAAGATACGGCAAGCCCTCAAAGACCTGCAAGATGGCGTCACCACTCTACAAGAGGCCATAGAGAAGCTGTCCGAGTTGTTGGCAACGAGCGCGTAAGAGGGTGCAGCGAGAAGGGGCGGTCCGCCTGCGGCGGATGGGGGTGTCCCCCAGATACAAATCCATCCCCGAGAGGAAGGCTCCTTTGGAGCCTTCTTGAAAGAGAAGGGGAAACCTTGAACCCCCTTAAAGGGGTTTGGGGGTGTTGTTCAGCAGCCTGATAGGTTCCCACAAGGAGCATTCCCATGAGCACCTGGCAAGATATGGAGCGCAAGTACTACATGTTCGTGGTGCGCCGGCAGCCCGTGGTCATCGTCCGCGGGCAGGGCGCCAAGGTCTGGGACGAGGACGAGAAGGAATACCTGGACTTCACCGCCGGCTGGGCCGTGAACAACCTGGGCCACTGCCATCCCGCCGTGGTGGACGCCATCCGCTCCCAGGCAGCCACCCTCATGCAGACCTCCAATCAGTTCTACACCATCCCCCAGCTCCAACTTGCCCAGGCCCTGGTGGGCAATAGCTGCCTGGACCGTGTCTTCTTCTCCAACAGCGGCGCCGAGGCCAACGAGGGCGCTGTGAAGCTGGCTCGTAAATACGGTAAGCTCCACCGCAACGGCGCCTACGAGGTTATCACCGCCCTCAACTCCTTCCATGGCCGCACCCTGGCCATGGTGGCCGCCACGGGCCAGCCCCACTACCAGGAGAACTGGAAGCCCCTGGCCTCCGGCTTCGTCAACGTGGACTATAACGACCTTTCGGCCATCAAACGCGCCACCAACGACCGGACCTGCGCTGTCATGCTGGAGCCCGTCCAGGGCGAGGGCGGCGTCATCATCCCAGAGGAAGGCTATCTCAAAGCGGTGCGGGAGTGGTGCGACCAGAACAACCTGCTCCTCATCTTTGACGAGGTGCAGACGGGGCTGGGCCGCCTGGGGACCCTCTGGGGCTACCAGGCCTTTGGCGTGGAGCCGGACGTCATGACCCTGGCCAAGGGCCTGGGCGGCGGCGTGCCCATCGGCGCCTTCCTGGCAAAAGAAGCGTGCGCCGTCCTGGAGCCAGGCGACCACGGCTCCACCTTCGGCGGCAACCCCCTGACCACCGCCGCCGCCAACGCAGCGACACGCTACCTCATTGAAAACGACATCCCCAGCCGGGCAAGAGAGATGGGGGCCTACCTGAAGAAGGGATTAGAGGCGCTGAAAGCCAAGCACAGCTTCATCACCGAGGTGCGCGGCATGGGCCTCCTCATCGCCCTGCAGTTCAGCGCCGATATCTCCGGCAAGGTCGTCACCGCCTGCAACACTGAAGGGCTGCTCCTGAACCCCGTGCGGCCCAACGCCATCCGCCTCATGCCGCCCCTCACTATCACGCGCCAGGAGCTAGATGAGGGCCTTCAGCGGTTGGAGCGCGGGATGCTCCAGGCCGTTGAGCAAAGGTAGCGATCGCCTCCAGTTGACCTATCCCTCCCTCTGTCCCCCTCCCCCCTTGGGAAAAGAGGATGGGGCCGCCTGTGAGGATATTGCGGCACAGCCGCAATATCCTCACAGCAAGAAATCCCCCCTCTCTTTTGAGAGGGGGACAAGAGGGGGAGAGATTCATGCTTCCTCGCGGTGGAAACCGGTATGAACGATTCCGAGGGCAGCAAGGAATCTAACCCCGTGGGTTATGGGTTAGAGGTTGAGTGCATAATGCTGGGAATTGTTTTTCCAAAAAAACGAAAACAACTTGCCAGGACAACCGGAACACCCTTCCCCAGGCCTGCTGTGGTGTAAAATGCACCCACTGCTATGCACTCCCAGCCTGCGTCTTCCACCAAGACCTCTCGCTCGGACCGCCGCGCTGCCATCCAGACGGCCACCGCTGTAGGTGTCTTCCTCCTTCTTCTCCTCGCCCCCCTTCCCGGCAACTTGCCGCCCCAGGGCCAGCGCGTACTCGCCGTCGTCGGCCTCGCCGTCGTCCTCTGGGTCACGGAGCTGGTTCCCAACGCCGTCACCGGCCTCCTGGCCGTCGTCCTGCTGGCCCTCACCGGCGGCGCCAAGGATGTCAACGCCGCCATCTCAGGCTTCGCCAGCCCCACCAGCTACTTCCTCATCGGCATCCTGGGCCTGGGCCTGGGCGTCACCCGGTCCGGCCTGGCAGGGCGCGTTGCCCGCTGGGCCACCAGTTGGGCCAAGGGCAGCCCCCGCCTCCTCTACTGGCAAATGCTGCTCTCCTATGTCCCCATGACCCTCCTCCTCCCCTCGGCCACCACGCGCAGCTCCATCCAGATTCCTGTGTACGACCGCGTCCTGGACCAGTGGGGCGTCGCCCAGACCCACCCTTTCGGCAAAGCCGTCACCCAGAGTCTTGGCTCTCTGAACCGGCTTGCCTCCACCGCCCTGCTCACCGGCGGCACATCGCCTGTCGTCGCGGCGGGCCTCCTGGGAGGCATCGGCTGGGGTCGCTGGTTCCTCCTCCTGGCGCTTCCCTACTACGCCATGATGGTCATAGGAGGCGTCGCCCTATATCTGTGGTACCGCAAAGGGTTCAGCGTCGTACCCCAGCAGGCGGCCCAAGCCGAGGTGAGGCCCTGGACAGGCGCCGAACTGCGGGCGACGGCCATCGCCCTCCTGACGGCGGGCCTGTGGTTCACCGACAGCCTGCACCACCTGCACCCAGCGGTGCCCGCCTTGCTGGCCCTCGTGCTCATGTTGCTACCCAAGGTGGGCGTGCTCACGTGGAGAGAGCTAGAGCGGGATATGAGCTGGTCCACCTTCGTCACCCTGGCCACATCCCTCTCTCTAGCCAACGCCATGGTGGAAAGCGGCGTGGCCGCATGGATGGCAGGAGGCATGAAGGCGGTGGCCGGGCCCGTCACAAGCTCTCCCATTGGGGTACTCATAGCTTTGACGCTGGTGTGCCTGGGCATTCGCCTCTTCATCCCCAGCATCGTCGGCTACCTGGCCTTCGTCATCCCCGTTGCCGTCTCCCTGGCCCATGCGCTGGGTTACAACCCCTTGCCCTACGGCCTGGCCGCTCTCATCATCGGCGATTCCGTCGTCTTCTACCCGGCGGCGGGCACTTCAGGGGTGCTGGTATACGCCAGGGGCAACGTCACCGGCATAGAGGTCTTCCGGCTGGCCCTGCTCATGGCCGTCATGGCGTTCCTCATTTTGCTGGCTATTGCTGTGCCCTGGTGGGCCCTGATGGGCGAACCGCTGCGGCCATAGCGCCCCGTCTCCCACGTCCGTTGCCAGAGGTTCACCAGTGCTACGCCCTCTTCTGCGATAATGGGCCTGACACTAGCAACGAGGAGAAGCCTATGAAGTTCGCCATTTACGGCGCGGGGGCCATCGGTGCCTTCCTGGGGGCCAAGCTCTCCCTGGCGGGCGAGGATGTGACCCTCATCGCTCGCAGCACCCTTCAGGCCATGCGGGACCGTGGCGTGCGCGTCAGAAGCCCCCAGGGCGACTTCACCGCCCATCCCGCCGTCACCGACGACCCCAAGAAGATTGGGCCGGTGGACTACCTGTTCCTCACCGTCAAGGCCCACAGCCTCACCCAGATCGCCCCGCAGATGGGGCCCATGTTGGGGCCGGAGACCGCCGTCGTCTCGGCGCAGAACGGCATCCCCTGGTGGTACTTCCAGCGCTACAGCGGCCCCCTGGCAGGGACGCACCTGGAAAGCGTAGACCCAGGCGGGATCATATCCAGAGCCGTTGCCCCGGGCCGCGTTATCGGCTGCGTCATCTACCCCGCCACGGAGATGCCCGAGCCCGGCCTCATCCACCATCTGGAGGGCGACCGCTTCTCCATTGGCGAGCTGGAGGGCGTCACCACCGTGCGGTGTAAGGCTCTCGCCCGCGCCTTGATCAAGGCGGGCCTCAAGTGCCCCATCCGCTCGGACATCCGGCGGGACCTGTGGGTCAAGCTCCTGGGCAATATGGCCTTCAACCCCATCAGCGCCCTGGCGCGAGGAACCATGGGGGAGATCGCCGCCCACCCATTCACCAGCCGCCTCGCCCGCGCCATGATGGAGGAGGCGGACGCCGTGGCCAGGGCCCTGGGCGTGGAGATGCCGGTGACCGTGGACCAGCGTATGGCCGGCGCCGAAAAGGTGGGCCCTCACAAGACCTCCATGCTCCTGGACGCCGAGGCGGGCAAACCCCTGGAGCTGGAGAGCCTCGTCGGCGCTGTGGTGGAGTTGGGAGAGCATCTGGGCGTCCCCATGCCCAACACCCGCGCAGTGTACGCCTGCGCCAAGCTGCTGGACCAGGTGAGCACCGCCAGGGGCAGGTAAAGCCCCATCCTCTGCCGGGAGTCGGAGAGCCTGTCCTGAGTGAGCCGAAGCCCTGACGATTGAACCGTTCCTCGGCGGGCATCAACCGAAGAGTAGCGGCTTATAGCCACCTCCGCCAAACCTTGTCACCATGGTGGGGGGTTCGTTGGCCACCTGTCCGGCTCTCAAGGTCCGTCCCACTCAACGCAACAGTTCCTGGATCTGGTCCGCAACCCGGACCGCCTTTTCCCTCTCAAGCTCCTCCGGATCAATGCTCGCCGACTGCGGGAAAGCACAAATACGAAGGTCCGGCATTTGCAGTGCTCTTGCTTGGGAGAGCGCAGCCCGATGGAAGACGTCATGCACCACGACAACCGTCGGATGTCCTCGCTTCATCAAGGCGATTCCGTCGCGCACGGCGGCAGAGGTGCAGGACCCTCAGGCTCCCACACCCACGACAGCGAAGTCCGTTGCGCTGACAATCCTGTCAATATCCGATGTTGCAGCCGGCGCCCAAGTGTTAGACTTGTACACTTTCACCACGCCCTTGGGCTCCAGACGTTCCTCAACGATTCGCTCCAACTGCCTCCAGAAGGCGAGTACTGAGATGTGTTGGTTAAACACATACCCAACGGTTTTCCCTTTCAGAGTCTCCAGTGAACTTGAGACGGTGTTGACTGAGGAATCCACGTCGCCTATTGGACTAACCAGGAGAATGCTCATGGTGATTCCGCTCCTTTCCTTGGGAACGATACCTTTTTCGTCTGCGCCAACCCACCAAGGTTGCCCCATCCAGGAAACAGCGACGCAAACCCGCCGCCTGATCCCCATCCACCTGTGGTGACGATGATCAGATTCTCCGGCTTGCGCACAAAGGGCACCATGGCATCGGGGTCATGGGGTTCGGTTACGTGGCTCCAGTGGAACGGGCTGCTCTCCGCAATTGCGCGATGTCTCTGGACCTCCCGTACAGGACGGCGGGCTAAAGCCATGAGACGGCGTTTGACCTCTGCCTTGGAAAATCCGCTGGTGGCAAGGTTTCGAGCGACGAGGGGACTCAGCGCCAGCACCATGTCCCCTCCGTGCAAATTGTTGCTTCCCAACACCGCAATAGCATCGGCCAGGACGAAGAGCACGTCCTCCGCTGAGCTGTAGCCGGCCCCCGTGCCTACAGAGTGCGGCGCCTCAACGGCAACCACCGTTACGGTCGTGTCTTCCGGGCTGAACCCGTGCTCTACGTGCAAAGCCTCCCAACGGTTGGTGTCAGGGTCTTCGGCGATGCAAAAGCTGTAGTAGCCCGGATGACCGTGGGTTGTCTTGCAGGGCTCTCCGGGGTAGCCTCCACCTATGTTCCACAGGATGAGCCGGAGCGCGCGTCCAACAGCAGCGTTTGCGCGTGAACCGTGTCCCAATGCGCTCTCCCGCGTGTTGAACCCCAATGTTCTCACCGCTGGGCCGCTGACAACAACCAGTGGAGCGCAGCAGTGCGTCGTGGTTTGCACGCCATTCAGGTTGAACGGCTCCTCAAGGACCGCCTCAAGCGCCGCAATGACGACCGGCGTGTGCTCAGGCAGACATCCCGCCATGACGCAGTTGGCTGCGACCTTCTCTAGTGTTGCGACGCCATTTCTCGGCGGGACCACGCCTACAACCTCGGCAGGGTCCCGGGCCAGGTACTCAAGGACTCTTGAGATCGCCTCTTTTGTCGGGGGAACGACAGGAAGCCCATCAGTCCATCCCTGCCGGTAGCAGAACTCGTGGGCCTCCATCATATCGGCCACTTCATAAGTCTCGGAGACCAGCTTCAATGCGCTCACCCCCCTTCGCATGATGATACCGACGGCGCAAACGCTCTGGAGTCCCTACTCCGGCGCTTGCCGCATCACCTTCCTAATGGTGCCTTCCAGCAAGCGATTGAAGGTTTTGGGGTCTTCTATCATGACGAAGTGCCCCACTCCTGGCATCACCGTCACTTCTAGGCTATACCGTTGGGCAACCGGCACGTCATTTGGCCGGTAGTCTGAGTTGATGGCTGTTTTGGGTGCGGTCACTGCAAGCAGCCCCCTTCGTAGATCGGCTCTCTGGCTTCGCAAGTAATGCATTGCGCTAATTCCGACGAGTGCTGGGGCCGACGACATGTCCGCAACGATTCGTTTCCTCAACATAGGATCTGAACTGGGCAGGAACATGCTCTGCACCAGGGTTTGGCAAGCCTCAACGAAGTTGGCCCGCATTGGAGCCAACTGCTCCTCCACCTCTGCTGCAGTCAAGTCCTGTTCTAGGTTTCGGAAAGTGTCCACTCCGATGACACCTACTATCCGGCCTGGGATACGTTGGGCTGCTTCCACGATTACAGGGCCTCCCATGGAGTGCCCGATCAGCACCACAGTCTCCTCGCCAAGATGCCGTGCCACGGCAGCCACGTCTTCCCCGAACGAACCCATCGTGAAGTCTCCACGGCCGAGATCAGATTCACCATGTCCGGCTAGGTCCAGTGTCACGACTTTGTTGGTACGGCTGAAATAGGCAACTTGGTCATCCCAGTAACTCTTGTCACAGCACCAGCCATGGACAAACACAAAACATGGTGAACCCTGTCCGCTAACCTCGTAACAAATACGTATACCGTCTCTGGAGGGAACGAATGCTTTCATCTCAGTCTCTTAGTGGTGCTACGCCTTCAGGTGCTCCCAACTGCGTGGCCTATGTTTGCCTTGGCCCCCTTTGTTACCTTTGCTCCTGGATTTGACGGGTCGCCGAGTGCGTCGTTCCGCCGAAGGTCGGCAACCAGGAGGAGTGCTTGCCCGCGCCACCGAGAACGATAATTGCCAAATCCTCAGGCGCCCGGACCATGGGCACCGGGCCATCTGGAATCCCTTGAAAACGCTCAAGCAGCGTGTCACGTGTGTAGCGTTCCAGAGGGACTCGCGCTTTCAATCGCAGCCAGTCCCGCACGTCTTCTTTCTTGAACCCATCCTTGGCGATCGTTGAGGCGTGCTTGGGCCCCAGCGCCAGCAACGTCTCGCCGCCAGTATAGGCATTGTTGGCTCCGGTCACCGCCATTGCTCCCGCAATGATGGTCAGAGTATCGCTGGCGCTGCGCCCCGAATGATCGTTGATGTTGTGGGGAGGTTCGCAGGCAAACACCGTGACCGTACTTTGCTCGAAGGGAAAGCCCCTTTCCACATGAAGAGGTTCCCAGGGATTCTCCTCTTCGTTCTCTGCGACGCAATAGCTATATTTGGAGGGAGCGCCCTGGGTGGACATGTCCCCGATTCCAGGATAGCCTCCCCCAATGTTAAACAGCCCCAGCCTAATCGCACGGCCAATGGTCGCGTTGGCTCTCCATCCAGGCCCAAAGGCCCCTGCTGTTGAGTTCAGCCCCAGTTTGGCCCGGATCGGTCCATTGACGACCACCAGGGGGGCGCAGGAATGGGTGGTAGCCTGGATACTGTACAGGTTGAAGGAGGGATCGGCCATCGCCTGGAAGGCTGCGACAATGACCGGCAGGTATTCGGGAAGGCACCCGGCCATAACAGCGTTGATAGCCAGCTTCTCTGTGGTAGCATCCCCCCACGATGGGGGGATGCGCATCACAACCCGCTGCGGGTCCATATCAATCGCGGCCAGCATCCGTTCCACGCGCTCCGGCGTCGGCGGAACTATGGGGAGGCCGTCTGACCAGCTTTTGTCCATGAAAAGCTGGTTCACGGCTTCTAGTACTTAGTTACATAAGTAGATAGACGATATGATAGCCAAGGTGGTATACTTTGGCCCATGAGCAGAAAGGCAATGCCTCTTGAGTTGACCCAGGA
>JACPCL010000023.1 GCA_016179765.1 Chloroflexota bacterium | reverse complement strand
CCGTAAATCTCGCTGGAGGGGAAGACGAAGCCGCGGCGCTTGCAGAGGGAGACGATGGTGTCCATGTCAACCATGAGGGATAGCTCCTTTGAAGGATGGGCGCACACACAGGTGCGCCCCTACGCGTACCTTGGATATCTTCCGTAGGGGCAGACCGCGGTGTCTGCCCGCCTACCTAGCGTTTTTGAGAAGGTAAGGCGTCTCAAACAATACATCGCATTGTACGGGGTGAAAGGTTCAAGGGGAAAGGGCTGTGCTAAGGGGAATACAGCGTGAGGTTGGGGATGCGCTGGAAGTGGGTGTCCAGGGTATAGATGGCGCAGCCGTGCTGGATGGCAAGGGCGGCGATGAGGAGGTCTGGCAAGGGGATACCAGCGCCCTGCGCCCGAAGTTGCGCTCCTACTCTTCCGGCGTTGAGCCAAGTTTCATAGGTACACTCTAAATAACGGAGGCCCCCTAGCGCGGTCAAGATACGTTCCTGCGCGTCGGGCTGGGATTCGCCGCTGACTAACTCCGTTGCGACGGCCCCACAGGTGACGGCTTGCCCCGATCGTATGAGTTCAGTAACAGCGCTTTGTAACACCTGGTTACGCCTGTGAAGATGGGTTATCCAAATGGAGGTCTCAATAAGAACCGGGTGGCTAGTACTTGTCATTTTGTGACCTTGGTTCGTTTGGCTGGCCGTCCTTCGTTAGGCAAGTTGTTGGCGCCTTCCAGGAACTTTCGGGCGCCGGGGACGCCGTGTTCCTCCATTTCAATGCGCTCTAGTTCTTCATGCACGTTAGGGAAGTCAGGCATAGTCCCAGCCATTGCGATCAGCGCCTCTCCCGCCTCCCGGCGGACGTACTCTTTGAGGGCGATGGTGAGCGACTCCTTCTTGGTCCTGGCCTTGGACCAGTACATGACTTTTCGCAGAAGGTCGTCGGGGATGTCAACGGTCGTGCGCATGGGATGCCTCGTTTGAGCATAAGAATCGTATGCGGGAATTATACATCAAGAACGTATGCGCCGCAAAGATGCGCAGGGAGGGGCGCCGTGCTGCGAACCCTGCATAAGGGCCGCCTAGAAGCCACGGGAGGCGCCGCCGCCGCCAGAGCGGCCTCCACCGAAGCCTCCGAAGCTGCCGCCGCCGCTCCGGTAGCCGGCGCCGGAGAAGCCGCCCCAGCTCCGGCCCCAGGAGGTAGGCCTGCCCTTGGCCACCTGCTGCCGGTAAGCGGTGGACAGAAGGATGTCCAGCACCAGGCCCAACGTTCCGCCAGCCACGGTAAAGAGGAGGAGCCCGCCAATGCCTCCAACGAGCCACCCCAGGAGGGCGCCGACCCCTGCACCAAAAACGCCGCCGGGCCAGATGGCCTTGCTGCGAGCAAAGAAGTTGAAGACGTAGACGCTGGCTACGCCCAGGCCAATCAGCAGCCAGAGGTTGCTTCGTAGAGCCTCGGCAAAGGGAAGGAAGGCGGGACGCGGGCGGACCGTGCCGGGCTGATAGTCGCTGTCCAGGATGGCCTGCGCTATGGCCTGGACCCCCTTGAGGATTCCCAGGGCGAAGTCTCCCTGGCGCAGGCCCGGGAGCACCGCCTCGTCCAGGATGCGGCCCGCCATGCCGTCGGTGATGTACGGCTCCATGCCGTAGCCCACCTCAATGCGCACGTCCCGCTCCTGGGCGGCGATGAGCAGCAGCACACCGTTGTCCACGCCCTTCTTGCCGATGCCCCACTGCTGAAAGAGACGCACGGCGTAGCCCTCAATCGTGTCGCCCTCCAGGGACGCGACGGTGACGACGGCGATCTCCACCGTGGTCTCCTCCTCAAACTGCTGGAGGAGGGCTTCAAGCACCGCCTCAGTGTCCTCAGGGATGAGGACGGCAAAGTCGTTGACGAAGCCGGAGGGTCTGGGGAGCTCCTGAGCCGAGGCGACGCCCAGGCCTAGAAGGGTGGACAGCAAGGCGATGGCGATACACACGCGTCCCATGCTAGAACTGCACCTTGGGGGGGACCTCCGCGCCAGCGGCGGCCTCAAAGTAGGCGCGCGCCTCAAAGCCGAACATCCCCGCAATGATGCTGGCGGGGAAGCGCCGGATGGAGGTGTTCAGGACGCGGACCAGCTCGTTGTAGCGGCCCCGCTCCACGGCGATGCGGTTCTCCGTGCCGGCCAGCTCGTCCATAAGCTGGGTGACGTTCTGCTGAGAGCGGATGTCGGGGTAGTTCTCCACGACCACCAGAAGGCGGGCCAGGGCAGACTCCATCTGGGTTGCGGCCTGGGCGCGCTGGTCGGGCGTGGCGGCGCCGGCGTAGCGGGTGCGGGCCTCGGCAATGGCGCCGAAGACGGCCTGCTCCTGCTGGAAGATGCCCTTGGTGGCCTCCACCAGGTTGGGGATGAGGTCAAAGCGGCGCTGGTACTGGGTCTCCACCTGACGCCACTGGGCGGTGATAGCCTCGTCCTTCTCTACGAAGCCATTGTAGGCGCCGCGGAGGTAGAGGCCAATGGCGAGGGCGATAAGTAGGATGACGCCCAGGGCGATGAGGAGTGCGCGCATGGTGGCTCCTGTAGCTGCGGGTGTGGTCAGATACCAGGCGAACCTCAATTATTATAGGGGATTGGAAAGGGAGTTGACCTCTCCTCAATTTTTTCTTGGAGTGGGGTGTATCCTAGAGCCGTGGTCTGGGTGGATAGCGCCGGACGTGAACGGTGTGGCATGAATGCACATCCTGATGGCAACAGGCTGTGGTAAGCTTGGGCAACGTCATATAGGAGAAAGCTGCTATTCGGGTGCAGCGGTGACTACTGCCAGACCGAGGAAAAGCAAACTCGCGCTATCGGCCAGCCGGCGTGCCAGGAGGGGCGTGTCCTTCTTTCTGACCGTGCCTGGCCCCCTGGACCTGAAGGCCACGCTGGAGAGCGGGCAGGTGTTCCGCTGGGAGCAAGCGGACGGCTGGTATTGGGGAGTGATTGGAGCGCACGGGTACGCGCTGCGGCAAGGGGAGGGTGGGTTGCTCGTACGGACGGGAGCGCCGTCGGAGGCACGGGCGAAAGAGGCGCTGGCGGGGTTCCTCCGGCTGGATGATGACTTTGAAGGGGTCTGCCGGGAGATGGGGCGGGACCAGCGGCTGCGAGAGGCGCTGGCCCGCTATCCAGGGCTGCGGTTGCTGCGGCAGGAGCCGTGGGAGTGCCTGGTGAGCTTCATGTGCTCTCAGGTGTCCAACATCCCGCGCATCAGCCAGAACCTGCGGGCCATCGCCCAGGCGCATGGAGAGGCCGTGGAGATGGATGGGCGCAGGCTGTATCGCTTTCCTGGGCCGGAGAGGCTGACGGAGGCGGGCGCGGAAGGGCTGCGCCGGCTGGGCCTGGGCTTCCGAGCCGAGTACGTGGCTCTGGCGGCGCGAGAGGCAGCCGAGGGCCGCCTTGACCTGATGGCTCTGCGCGAGGCGCCGTACCAGGAGGCCAAGGAGAGGCTGATGGCCCTCAGGGGCGTTGGCGAGAAGGTGGCGGACTGCGCCCTGGTCTTCTCGCTGGACAAACTGGAGGCCTTCCCCCTGGACCGGTGGGTGCGCCGGGCCCTGGCGGAGTGGTACGGCCAGGGGGAGAAGGCTCGCTACGGGGAGGCGCTGGCCTGGGCGCAGGCGCGCTGGGGAGGGCGGTGCGGCTACGTGCAGCAGTACCTATTCCACTACCGGAGGATGGTGGGGACCTAACCCCCTTAGTCCCCCTTCCCGATGCGGGAAGGGGGAAAGGATTCATAGGAAGCTTTGTGTTGTGACAAAGCCCTGCTGCACTCCCCGCGACTGGCGTACTACGCTCTAGAAGCAGCAAGGCGTTGGCGTGGGGGTAGGCACAACGGGAAGTGGCGTAGGCGTTGGCGTCGGCAACGGTGGTGGGATTACTATCTTTGACCCCCCACTCCACGGCTGCGGGCTTTTCTGCCAGTAGTTGACGATGACGCCGCGCAGGTCTCTTCCGTCCACGCTGCCATCGCTGTTCAGGTCGCCAGCCTTGAGACGCGTCATGGGCAGGGTCACGTCGGCATCGCCTACCACAACGTTCTTCTTCTGGGCGGAGAGGTAGCCCCGCGCGGAGGCGGTGACGGTGTAGACGCCCTTGGGAATACCTGTCAGCGCAAAGGAGCCGTCCGTGGGAGTTCGGATAGAGCGGCTGAAGCCCTCGTTGGCTATGGTTACGACGACTCCCGCGTAGCCTGGCAAGAAGTCAGAAGGGGGGCTATCAGGCTTGCGCAGCTCCAGGGTGACGGTTCCCTTTACCGTCCTAGGTGTCGGCGTTGGCGTCGGCGTTGGCGTCGGGTCTACGCCCGGCTCACCGAACCACACCAGCTCAAACTTGCGGTCGTAGTATTGCGTCATGCCCAGGGGCATGTCCTTCACGCGGCCCCAGTAGTTGCGGCTGGTGTCCTGGACGGGGAGGGGGGCGGCGGGCATGAAGTCCAGGATGACCTGCTCCATGGTTTGGGCGACTGCTTTGCGCTTCTCCAGGTCCATGGTGGCCGCCATGGCCAGATAGTTCCCGTCCACTGCGGGGTTGCTGTAGCCGAACCAGTTGCGGGAGCCGCCCGTAACGAAGTACTGGCCGAAGAGCTCCTCCGGCGCGGTGGTGGTCTGGCAGAACCAGTAGCTGAACATCGTATAGTCCAACGCTACCGCCCGGGCAAAGAACGTGGCGGTATCCAAGACCTCAAGGGTGACGTTGATGCCAATAAGTTGAAGCTGGCTGGCGATGAACTGCGCCTGGAGAAGGTAGCCGGAGGTGTTGCGGGCCATCATGGTGACGGCCAGGCCAGCGGGGTAGCCGGCCTCGGCCAGGAGCTTCTTGGCCTCCTCCACGTCCGCTGCGTGGGGCGTGCGGTAGCCAGGGAGGGCCATGATCTCGGCCTGGGAGCGGCCCCAGCCGCCGGTGTCCAGGTACAGGGACGGTGTGGCGTAGCCGCCGTGGACGACTGTGGTGTAGGCCTGGCGGTCAATGGCCAGGTTGACGGCCCGGCGCAAGCGGATGTCGTTGAAGGGGGGCTTGGTGGAGTTCATGTTCACGCTTTGAGGACGGCACTGGGTAGAGTAGGGGCGCATGGCAATCTTGCCGGCAGTGGCAAGCTCCTGGTACTTGGGCAGGTTCCCGGCAGAGGGGTTGCCTTCCATCAGGTCTGCTTTCCCTGTGAGGAAGGCCGCCTCCCTGGCGGCGGAGTCCACGATGTTGACGTGCTTGACGCCGTCCAGGTAGGGGAGGCCCGCCTTGAAGTAGTCGGCGTTGCGGGCGTAGTTCCAGTCGCTGCCCTTGACGTAGCTCTGGAGGCGGAAGGGCCCCGCGCCGTAGGGCCGCACCTGGAGGTCAACCTGAGTGACCCCATCGGGGTAGAGGGCGGAGAAGCCCAGGGCCAGGATGTTCGGCAGGGCAACGAAGGGCTTGCTGAGGTGGACTCTGAGGGTGAGGTCGTCCACAACCTCAACACCCTGGTCTGGGCGGCCAATATCCACGAACTCCCTCATCCAGCCGGAGCGGGCGGAGATAGGCTGCCCGTTGAGGCCCATCATCTTCTCCAACGACCACTTCACATCGGCGGCGGTCATGAGGGTGCCGTCGCGGGGGTGGGCGGGTGCGTAGCCGCCCTGGAACTTCACGTTGGGGCGGAGCTTGAACGTCCAGACCTTACCGTCGGCGCTGATCTCCCAGGACTCGGCGGCATCGGGCGCGATGGCGTTGCCGTTGGGGTTCCAGACCAGGTTGGCGTTCAGCAGGGCGTTGTGCACGTTGTGGCCGGAGGAGGTCGCGGTGTGGGCGTCAAAGGAGATGGGGTCTGAAAATCCGTCAAACGTCAGCACGCCTCCGTACAATGGCGTGGCAGGAGCAGGGAGGGCCTGGGTCGCCGGAGCGGGGGAAGCCACGAGAGAGGCGGCGACGGCGCTCCGGAGGCCAGGAACGGTGAAGACGGTGGTGGCTACGACGCCGGCCAGGAAGGCGAGGGCAAGGGAAAGAACGTAAAGGGCAGGGCGAAACCGTAACATTGCTCGCCTCCTCGCTTTATGCGCGTGAATATGGCAGTTAGTCGGCGGATTGTCAACGAGGAAGGCTCAGGTTCCGCCTCCGCCTGGGTGGCCTGGCGCCAAAGCGCCGGCGAGGGGGAAAGCCCTGCTGTGCTCCCTTTTTTCCACGCAGCCTGTTAATAGGGATTGTGGGGGTCTACCTGGTACAGCAAAGGTTGGCCCGCCAGGAAACGGTCCAGGTTCCCCTCAAACATGCGGGCCTGGCGCTCCTCCAGGCGAAGGGTGCGGCCCGCCCGGTGGGAGGTCATGAGCACGTTGGGCATATCCCACAGGGGGCTTTCCGGCTCCAGGGGTTCGGTGGTGAAGACGTCCAGCCCCGCCCCGGCAATCCACCCCTCTTTGAGCGCCTGTATCAGAGCAGGCTCGTCCACCACCTCGCCGCGGGCCACGTTGATGAGGTGGGCGGTGCGCTTCATGGAGCGCAACTCTCCCTCGCCGATGAGTTTTTCGGTCTCCTTGGACAGGGGCAGGCTGAGGAGGATGAAGTCGCTCTCTTTGAGCAGGTAGGGCAGGTCGGCGGGCGGCAGCAGCTCGTCCACGCCTTGGGTGTCTCGCTGGCGGGAGGCGGCGCTGCGGCGTATGGCCAGCACACGCATGTCAAATGCCCTGGAAAGGTTTGCGACGTGGCGCCCGATGGCGCCCAGGCCGACGATGCCCACGGTGCGCCCGCCAAGCTCGTCCACCTCTGGGGTGGGCCGCCACGTATGGCTGCGAGCGTTCTCCATGAAGCCCTTCATGTTCTTGGCCAGCATGAGCATCATCATCAGGGCGTGCTCGGCCACGGGAGCGGCGTTGGCGCCGGCCAGGGTGGTAACGGGAATGCCCGCCTCAATGATGCCGCTGCCCTGCATGTGGTCAACGCCAGCGCTCCAGGCCTGCACCCACTTGAGGCGCGGCGTCCACTTCACCGAGCCGTGGGGCATACCCATGCAGATGATAATGTCGGCCTCGGCAAAGAAGGGGGCCATCTCCCTGGGGCCGGTTGCCACGGCCTTGGGGCCGCTTTCGTACACCTGCCTAAAGAGAGACCATTGCTCTCGCGGGAGCTGCTGGGCCCTGCCGACGCGGGGGTCGGTGTTGAGCTTGGCAACGTACTCCCGGCCCATGGGAGAGGTGATGAGGATGTTGGGTTTGTCCAAGGGGTGCTCCTTGGCTCTGGCGGCCCGACGAAACTCGTATTCCCGAAAAATGATGATAGAATAGCACACGGCGAATGCCTACGACATCCCAAGAAACTCACTCACTCGGTGAAAGGAGTCATCGTCAACGTGAACCAGCAGAAGATACGAATCGGCATTGTAGGGGCGGGGGGCAACTTCCGCGACCGGCATATCCCAGGCTTCAAGGCTACCAAAGGAGTGGAGCTGGCGGGAGTGGCCAACCGCAGCCGGCAGTCGGGTGAGCGCGCCGCCGATGAGTTCGGCATCGCCAGGGTGTACGACAACTGGGTGGACCTGGTGGAGTCGGACGATATAGACGCCATTGCCATCGGCACCTGGCCCTACATGCACTGCACCCTTGTCCTGGCTGCCCTGGCCAACGAAAAGCACGTGCTCACCGAGGCCCGCATGGCCATGAACGCCCAGGAGGCCCGTGCCATGCTGGAGGCCTCCCGCATGTCGCCACATCTGGTGGCGATGATCGTGCCTGGCCCGATGACCATGTCTATTGACCCGATGGTCTTCCACCTGCTGGATACCGGTTACCTGGGAGACGTGCTGGCCGTGGAGCTGCGCGTGACCCAGCGCAACTTTGTGGACAGGACGGGGCCGCTGGTGTGGCGGCAGGATGCGGCGGTCAGCGGCTACAATATCCTGAACATGGGCATCTGGGCGGAGATACTGATGCGCTGGCTGGGTCCCGCCAACAAGGTCATGGCCATGACCAAGACGACGGTGAAGCAGCGCAAGGATGCCGCCACGGGCCGGCTTGGGGCCGTGACGGTGCCAGACCACGTAGACATTCTGGCGGAGATGGCCTGCGGCGCCCAGGCGCACCTGCGCTTCAGCGCCGTTACTGGCCTGGCCCCCACCAGCGAGGTGTGGCTCTTCGGCAGCGAAGGAACCCTGCGCATAGACGCCACCGCCCTGAAGCTCTTTGGCGGCAAGCGCGGCGAAAAGGAGCTTGCTCCCATTGAGGTCCCAGCGGATAAACAGATCAAGGCCGTGGCCCCAGGGCTGCCTCCAGGATGGCGCGTTGAGGAGGAGTTCATCAACGCCATCCGAGGGGTTGCGCCGGTGAAGTACACCACCTTTGAGGACGGCGTGCGCTACATGGAGTTCACCGAGGCGGTCACTCGCAGCGCCCAGGAGGGGAAGGCCATCTCTTTGCCGCTGTAGGTTGGTGGACCTAACCCCCTTAGTCCCCCTTCCCTATTAGGGAAGGGGGAGAATAAGAGTGAGGGAACTGTTTTGCGGCACTGCCGCAAAACAGTTCCCTCACAAGAATGAAGGCCGCCTCTCCGCGCCGGAGAGGGGGACAAAGGGGGTGAGGCAGTGGCCTTTTGGAGCAACGCTCCTCTTAGGAGAGAGGGGCCTTAGTTCAAGGAGGCGGACTCAGTGGCTACGAGGCAACTTGGACGCTAGCAGGTTGATTGGCCTTTCTCTTTGGGGGCCTGGCCAGGAGGATGAGCCAGAGAGACAGGAAACAGAGGCCTGCGAACACCAGCAAGGGCACCTGGTATGTCCCGTACCGCACAAAGACGATGGCGCCAAAGAAGGGCAGGATCAGGTTAATGATGCTGCTCAAGGGTGACATGGCCCCCTGGATGGTGGCATAGTTGCGGCGGCCAAACAGGTCGGCCCGCAGGGACTGGGGTAAGGAGGAGAGCCCGCCCCATACAATGGAGTAGGGCACCCACAGCAGGGTGAGTTGAGTTACGGTTGTCGCAAAGGCCATCAACGCCAGGGAAAGGGCCATGACCGCCAGGGAAGCGGCCATGATCTTCTGCTTGCTGACGGAGTCTCCGATCCAGCTCAGGAAGACGCGGCCTGGCGCGCTGCACACCCCTTGCACCAGAAACAGAAACCCGGCCTGGGCCGCCGTGCCGTGCAGCTCCTCTACGACCAGCGGGAAGGCGTTGGCGCCCATGGCGGAGGTGACCGCGCTGCGCACGCTGACGGAAATAGCGAAGAACCAGAAGGTGGTGGTGCGAAGAGACTCCCACACCGTGAAGTTTGGCTCCTCTGCAGCCATACCTTGTGATGCGCCCTCAGCGGCGGCGGCAACAGGCGGCGAGGCGGTCGCGGGATCGTCACCGTCAGGCAGCATTCCGTACTGCTCAGGCCGGTGGCGCATGAGGGCGGCGATGGGCAGGCCAAAGGCCAGCACCAGCAGGCCAATGACACGGAAGGCGCTCCGCCAGCCCAGGGTCTCAATGAGCCAGTTCACCACGGGCACGATGATGGAGGCCACGCTAGTGCCAATCCACAGGACCCCAAAGGCGCGGCCTCGCTTGCGCCGCCACCAGTTGGCTACGGCCGTGGAGATGGGGTTGCCGAAGCCCAGGCTGCTACCCAGCACCGTCCCCAGAAAGAAGCAAGCGAGGAAGAGGGGGAAGTTGGGCGCGACGCTGGCGGCGAGGAACCCCGCGCCCATAAGGGGCACCCCGATGAACATCATCCGCCGGGGGCCGAAACGGTCCACCAGGAAACCTTCAATGGGGCCAATGAAGGCGGTCTCAAAGCGGGCCAACGATAGTGCGCCCACGACGGTGGCGAGGCTCACGCCGAAAGAGTCGGCCAGGGGCAAGGTGAAGGCGTTGAGGCCGTGGTGATTGAAGCCAACGCTGAGCACCATGCCCACAAGTCCGCCCAGGACGATCCACCACCCGTAGAAGATGCGTGGCCTGTCCCGACGAGTCGGGATTGCCTTGGCCATGGATACCTCCTGCCAGGGTTGGCGGTACTGTACTCCTAAATCCCCTCAAAGAAAAGCTACCCCTGCCGATTTCCCTTGACTTGGTGGCTCGGTATGGGTAGGCTTGCTTCAAACTAGGCCAGGCTGGTAAAGGCACTATTTGCCATAGTCTCGCTTCATGACGTAAGGAGTTACCGATGCCTAGGGGTAAAGGACAACGATGCCCGTTTTGCAAGCATTGGACATGGCGGTTGCAAAGAGGCGGAGAAGTGGAGGAGTGCTCCTACTGTTCCGCTGTAGGTTGGAAACATAAAGACTCAACAATCGAAAGAGACAGGCAACGCTGTCCTGCCTGCTGGCACTTCACCTTTGATGTCATAGCTGAAAAAGGCGGATACAAAGTCTGGAGTTGTGCAGACTGTCAGTATTCGGCCATCGTTCGATCAGCCTGAGCCTTGCGTCAACCGATGCATCGCGTAGAATTAGGCATCACGCGTTGACAGCGGGGGCTTGATGCCGCGCCCTTCAGGGTGCGGTATGCGACGGCAGGCTGCCGCCCCCTATTTTCATAGCAATGAATGATGATAAGGCATCCTACTTTATTAGGCAGGACCCTAGACCCTCATCGGCCCACGCAAAAGGGGGAAGGCCATGCGCTTTGAAGTGGAGTACACCCCGCAGCAGGAGTCCTTTCGCAAGGAGGTGAACACCTGGCTGGAGGCCCACGTGCCCAAAGACATGGGCTTCCCCGTAGATGCCAAGGACCTGACCTCCGAGGATTACCAGAAGCGGCGCAAGCTGGGGCGTGACCTGGGACAGAAGGGCTGGCTGTGGCCCACGGCCCCCACCAAGTACGGCGGAGGCGGCCTTTCCATTGACCATGACATGATTTTGGAGGAGGAGATGGAGAGGCGGGGCCTCTCCCTGCCGCCCTATTACGACTCCGGTGGCACCCTGGGCGGCGCTTCCATCCTGGTGTGGGGGTCGGAGGAGCAGAAGGAGCATTTCCTGCCCCAAATATTCAGGGGGGAGGTGCGCACCTGGCAGCTCCTTACCGAGCCAGGGGCCGGCTCCGACCTGGCGGGCGTGCAGACGAAGGCCATCCGGGACGGCGACGAGTACGTCATCAACGGCCAGAAGGTCTTCGTGGGAAGCAACCACGGCGCCGAGTGGTCATGGATGATCGCCGTCACCAACCCCGATGGCGAGCGGCATAGAAACCTCTCCTGGCTCATCGTGCCCATGGACCTGCCGGGCATATCCGTAGTGCCTATGGACCTGCTGACCACCGGCGGCGAAGGCGGCGCCGGCACCGGCGTCAAGAACACCGTCTTCTTTGACAACGTGCGCGTGCCAGCCTTCAACCTCATTGGCGGGGAGAACAACGGCTGGCGCGTGGCCTCCACCCACCTGGAGCTGGAGCATGGCGGGGGCGGCGCCATCCGTCGCAACACCCTGGTGGAGCGCCTCTTCGCCTACTGCAAAGCCACCGAGCGGGAAGGCCAGCCCATGAGCAAGGACCCGGAGGTGCGCCGCCTGCTGGTGGAGGTGTTCATGGAGGCGGAGCTCTCCCGGCTTTTTGGCCTGCGCAACTACTGGCTGGCCCACGCCCGCAAGCCACGCTCCTACGAAGGCTCCCAGTCCTCCTATTTCCGCAAGGAGTCTTCCTTGCGCATCGCCGAGAGGATCCTGGAC
Organism: Chloroflexota bacterium; assembly: GCA_016179765.1. Taxonomy (GTDB): domain Bacteria; phylum Chloroflexota; class Dehalococcoidia; order Lucifugimonadales; family JACPCL1; genus JACPCL1. The sequence goes on along the minus strand of JACPCL010000023.1, from coordinate 3,208 downwards.
ATCCTGGGGCCCTACGCCCTGACCAACGATGAGGAACGGGGCATCCTGAACGGGGCCTTTGAGCTCCACCAGCGGGGCGCCATCGTGGGCCTGCACCCAGGCGGCACCACGGACATCCAGCGGGTGATCATGGCCCGGCGCATTGGCATTGGGCGTAGCACGCGGGAGGAGGCGGGGGAGCTGGCGTAGGAGAGGATATACCCCCTATCCTAGCCTTCCCCCGCAAGGGGGGAAGGAACAACTACTAAAAGAGCAGGAGCGTCGTATAGGGGATAGCTTCGTTATTCCATCGCCCTTGCTGGAGATGGTTTGGCCTCTCCCCCTGTGGCCCCCCTCTCCCACTGGGAGAGGGGGGCCAGAAAATAAGTGAAGATTCTGCGGCAGCAAAGCTGCCGCAGAATCTTCACTTTCAATTTGTATGAACCTGGGTACGGTCAGGCCAGGCTGCGGAAGCGGTAGCCCACGCCTGGCTCGGTGATGATGAACTGGGGCTGGTTTTCGTTCGGCTCCAGCTTCTTGCGCAGGCGACGGATGTAGGCCCACAGATACTCCGACTCCTGGCCGTACTCTGGCCCCCAGACAGCGTTGAGCAGGGCGCGATGGGTCAGGACCTTGCCGGCGTTGCGGGCCAGGAGCGCCAGCAGGCTGTACTCCGTGGGGGTCAGCTTTAGCTCGCCGCCGTTCAGGGTGACGCGGCGCGCGCTGAAGTCTATGCGAAGGCCTTCCACCTCCAGAGGCGGCATGGCGCCGCCGCCTTCGGTGCGGGCCCTGCGCAGGGCAGCGCGTACGCGGGCCATCAACTCGTCAACGCCAAAGGGCTTGGTCATGTAGTCGTCGGCGCCCAAGTCCAGGGCCTTCACCTTGTCCTGCTCCCGTCCGCGGGCGCTGAGGATGATGATGGGGACCTCGGAGGAGTCGCGGATGCGGCGGCATACCTCAAAGCCGTCTGGGCCGGGCATGTTCAGGTCCAGGAGGATCAGGTCCACCACCTGCTCCTCGGCCTGTTTGAGGCCTTCGGTGCCGTCGTGGGCGGTGACCACGTCAAAGCCCCTGGCCCTGAGGTTGGCGCTGACGTACTTCACCGTTTCGGGCTCGTCGTCCACCACCAGGATGCGCTGGTTCTTGTTCATGGGCTCACTCTTTTACCGGTGGGGGTGCGCCGCCGCCTGCCCATGGCCAGGGGCAGGGTGAGGTAGAAGCTGGAACCGTTGCCGCCCCCGTCCTCGTTGTCCTCCACCCAGATGCGGCCGCCGTGAGCCTCCACAATGGACTTGCAGATGCTCAGGCCCAAGCCGGTGCCGGGGGAGCGGAAGGCCCTGTTTTGCTCAAGGCGGACGAACCTCTCAAAGACCCGCTCTTTGTCCTCGTCTGGGATGCCTATCCCCTGGTCGTGGACGCCCAAGAGCATATAGGCGCCATCGGCGCGGGCGGTGACGGTGATCTGGGAGCCGGCGAAGGAATACTTGGCGGCGTTTTCCAGCAGGTTCTCCAGGACGCGCTCCGTCTGGCTGGGGTCTGCGGCCATGCGGGGCAGTTTGCTGGGCATCTCTACCTCAACGATGTGGTCTCGGAGGAAGCTGGCGGTGCGCTCAATGGCGCTTTGCACCAGGCCCGCCGCATCCACCGGCTCCGGGCGCATGAACGTGCGGCCGCTGTCCAGGCGGGACATGTCCAGCAGATCGCTGACGAGACGGCTGAGGCGGTCCGCCTCTCTGTCTATGCTGCGGATGAAGTCGGTCTTGGTCTCCTCGTCCCACTGGACATCGGGCTGGAGGAGGCTGCTGGAGAAGCCCTTGATGTGGGAGAGGGGAGTGCGCAGCTCGTGGCTGACCAGGGAGACGATGCTATCCCTGATCTCATCGGCCTCTTTACGGACGGAGATGTCTCGCACCGTTTCCACCACGCCTACAACCCTTCCCTGGCTGTCCCGGATGGTGTCTGCCAGGAGGGCCACGGGCACGTTGCGGTCCTGGACGGGGAGGATGGCCTCCATGACGTAGCCGGACCTTTCCGCGGCGATGGCCTGGCGGGCCGGGCAGGAGGTCTGGCACAGGGAGCGGCCGTTGAGGGTCTGGTACTGGAACACCTCCCAGCAGCGCAGGCCCATGACCTCTTGGGGCCGTTTGCCCAGGACGCGGGCGGCATAGGGGTTTACGCGGGTGATGCGCCAGTCTGCGTCCAGGGTATAGATACCCTCGGCCATGCTGTTAAGGATGGCCTCCAGGGACAGGTGCTCCTGGATGGCCTCGGTGCGCTGCCGTGTGGTCTCGGCGAAGAGACGGGCGTTCTCCAGGGCGATGCCGACCTGGGCGGCGAACATGCGGACGAGCTGGGCGTCTACCTCGCTGAAGGGCTGTCCTCCATCTTTTTCCGTCAGGTACAGGTTGCCGAACGTCTTGCCGGCGTAGCGGATAGCTATTCCCAGGAAGGTCTTCATCACAGGATGGCCTGGGGGGAAGCCGGCAGCGGCGGGGTGCTGGGAGGCATCGTCCAACCGGAGGGGCTCGTTGGTGTCCAGGATGAGGCCGAGGATGCCTTTGCCCACGGGGAGGTCGCCGATGTTCCCCCTGGCCTTTTTGTCTATGCCGGAGGTGACGAAGGACGTGATGCGGCGGTGTTCGTCAATGACGCTCAGGGCGGCGTACTGGCACCCTACCAGGCTGCGAGCGCGGTCAACGATGAGCTGCAGCAGCCGGTCAGCAGAGAGCTCTGCGGTAATCTCCTGGGAGGCCTCGGCCAGATGAACCAGCTCTTTCAGCAGGAGGGTAGTGGCCTCCGCCAGGGCTGGATGGGAGAGGTTGATGGTGCGTTGCTGGGTCATGGTGGTGCAATCGGCTGTGGCCTGCCCTTCGGCTGAAGGGCCTGCGTCTATTCTAGCACGGGCGGGACGCCGAGGGCAGCAATGGGCTGCGTACGCTCTGTTTGCTCTTGTGGGGCATTTAACCCCCCCCGACTGATGATCTTGAACGAAATAGCTTTCTTTCTGACATGCGGTTGTTCCCCCTATCCTGGCCTTCCCCCGCAAGGGGGGAAGGAACTCTCTTCCTCCCCCTTGACGTGGGAGGACTAAGGTAGGGGTGAGGCGCTTGCCTTCTTCCAGGCAAGTTATTTAGGGAACCTCTGATTAAGTGGTCGAAGTAGTCCTTTGGGTGTTTGCGTCTCCCAAAATTCAGTTTCAGAGGCTGAATTGGGTTGGTGTTCTCTCTTC
>JACPCL010000036.1 GCA_016179765.1 Chloroflexota bacterium | reverse complement strand
AACAATCCTATCCCCCTTCCTTACTAGGGAAGGGGGACCAAGGGGGTTAGGTTGACCATCCACAAAGGCACCGTCTACCTCGTCGGCGCGGGCCCAGGCGACCCCGGCCTGCTCACCTTGCGCGCCCATGAGCTCCTCCAGCAGGCTGACGTCGTCGTCTACGACCGTCTGGTGGACGAGCGCATCCTGCGCTACGCCCGTCCAGACGCCGAGGTCACCTACGCTGGCAAGTGGCCCAGGCGCACCTCCAACACCCAGGAGGACATCAACCAGCATCTTATTGACTATGCCCAGCAGGGCAAAAGCGTCGTCCGCCTGAAGGGCGGCGACCCTTTCGTCTTTGGCCGCGGCGGCGAGGAGGCCATCGCCCTCCTCTCCGCCGACGTCCCCTTTGAGGTGGTCCCCGGCGTCACCTCCGCCATCGCCGTCCCCGCCTACGCCGGCATCCCCGTCACCCATCGCGGCGTCTCCGCCTCCTTCACCGTCGTCAGCGGCAGCGAAGACCCGGGCAAGCCGGAGTCCCAGCTAGACTGGGCCTCCCTGGCCGCCGGCGCAGGCACCCTCATCCTCCTCATGGCCTGGGAGACCCTCCCCAACGTGGTGGAAGCCCTCATTGCCCACGGCAAGCCGGCGGACACCCCCGCCGCTCTCATCCAGTGGGGCGCCCGGCCCGAGCAGCGCACCGTAGAGGGCACCCTCGCCAACATCTTGCAGCGTGGCAAAGAGGCGGGCCTGGAACCCCCCGTGGTGGCCGTCTTTGGCGACGTCGTCGCCCTGCGCAGCCAGGTCCGCTGGTACGATAGCCGCCCCCTCTTCGGGGTGCGCGTCCTCGTCACCCGCGCCCGCCCCCAGGCCAGCGTCCTGGCAGACCTCCTGGCCCAGGAAGGGGCGCTGGCCGTGGAGACCCCCGCCATCCAGATAGCACCCCCGGAGGACGACTCCCGCCTGCGCCAGGCGGCCCAGGAGCTCCCCCGCTACCGGTGGGCCGTCTTCACCAGCGTCAACGGCGTGGACGCCTTCTGGGAAGCGGTGCGAAAGGAAGGCCTGGACGCCCGCGCCTTTGCCGGAGTCCGCATCGCCGCCATCGGCCCTGCCACCGCCGAAGCCCTCCAGCGCCGCGGCCTCTCTCCTGACCTCGTGCCCTCAGAGTACGTCGCCGAGGCATTGGCCGAGGCCCTGCGGCCCACCCTGCGCCCTGGCGACCGCGTCCTGCTCCCCCGCGCCGCCGAGGCCCGCGCCATCCTGGTGGACGCCCTGTCTGCGATAGGCGTGGTCGTGGACGAGGTCCCCGCCTACCAGACGGTCCTGCCCGACGGGGGTGAGGGTGAAACGCCTGCCGTCACATCTACCTCTGCCGCGCCTGTCGGGACGCCCCTACCAGGCATCCAAATGCTCCGCGACGGCAACATAGACGTCGTCACCTTCGCCAGCTCCTCCACCGTCCGCAACCTGGTCCAGCTCCTCGGCGGCGACATTGCCCCCCTACAGAAGCCCCTCATCGCCTGCATCGGCCCCATCACCGCCGACACCGCCCGCACTTTGGGCCTCCACGTGGACATCCAGGCCGCCGACTACACCATCCCCGGCCTCGTAGAGGCGATCAAAGCCCACTTCCATGAGACTGCGTGACGCAAGACAGGAAGGTGCTGGGAACCTCGGTTCCCAGCCGGGGTTACAGGGGTGTCCCCTGAAAGAAATACCCTCTCAGGCCGCCGACTACACCATCCCCGGCCTCGTAGAGGCGATCAAAGGGCGCTTCGCCGCGTCTGCCCAAGGAACCCTGTAGCGGCGCAAGGCCTTGCGCCAGTTCAAACAGGGACTGCCATCTCTCCCCTTCCTTTCTAGCAGGCTGCGGAAAAAGGGGAGTCCAGAGGGGCAAAGCCCCGGAGCCTGCCCTGAGTCCGCCGCAGGCGGACGAAGGGACGGTCCGCCTGCGGCGGATGGGGGTGTCCTCCAGAACTAATCTTCCCCCTCTCCCTTTAGGAGAGGGGGAACACAAGGGGGTGAAGTCAGCACCCTGCTAGGGAAGGGGACGGGGGTTAAGTTATCCTTTTCACAGCACCACGTCCAGCAGCTTCATCAGCACCCAGCCCAGAAGGCCGCAGATGGGGAAGGTGAGCACCCAGGCCAGGGCAATGCCGCGGACCACCCCCCAGCGCACCGCGGAGAAACGCACCGTCGCCCCCTGGCCCATGATGGTGGAGGAGATGACGTGCGTGGTGCTGAGGGGGAACCCCAGCCGTGAGGCGCTCTCTATCACTGCGGCAGCGGCCCCCTCGGCGGCAAAGCCGTGGATGGGCGTCATCTTCACGATGCGCACGCCCAGGGTACGCACCACCCGCCAGCCGCCAAGGTAAGTGCCCAGGCCCATGACCGTCCCCGAAAGAAGAATCACCCACAAGGGCACCTCAAAGGGGATGCCGCGCTGGGCCCACTGGTAGTGCACCGCCAGGGCCAGGGTGATGATGCCCATGGTCTTTTGCGCATCGTTGGACCCGTGGCTGAAGGCCATGGCCGCCGCCGAGACCATCTGAAGCTTCCCAAAAATAGCTGTGACCAGGCCGTGGCTTGTCCCGCGGAAGACCCAATACAGCATCAGCATCAGCACAAAGCCGCCGGCCATCCCCACAATCGGCGCCAGCGCCAGCCCCAGCAGCACCTTGTTGATGCCAGAGGCGATGAGCACGCCGAACCCCCCCGTGGCGACACCCGCACCCGCCACGCCGGCCACCAGGCTATGGCTTCCGCTGATGGGCAGGCCAAGGCGCGTTGCGATGAGCACCCAAATAGCAGCCGCGCCTACCCCGGCGGCGACGGTGACGAGGGTGATGCCCTCAGCTGATACAATGCCAGCCCCTACCACCTTGGCTACCGCCGTGCCGGAGAGCGCCCCCACAAAGTTAAGGGACGCCGCCATGAGCACCGCCGTAATGGGTGTGAGCACCCGCGTGGAGACAACTGTGGCGATGGCGTTGGCGGCGTCGTTAAATCCGTTGGCAAAGTCAAACAGGACGGCAATGGCAATGACAATGACCAGAAAAGTCAGCGAGGACTCAACCATTCTTCAGCACCACCGCCTCCAGGCCGTTGGCCACGTCTTCCGCCCGGTCAGTTGCTAGCTCAAGCTGCTCGTAAACGTCCCGCCACTTCATGATCTCCACCGGGTCTTTGGTGTTGTTAAACAGGTATCCGATGGCCCGGCTGGTCACCTGATCGGCCTCATTCTCCAGGCGGTTCACTTCCACCGTATCGGGAAGGATCTCTTTGAGCTTGGAGCCCCGGAAGTGGAGCTTGTTCATCGCCCCTTGAAGGGACTCGGCGGACTTCAGGATGATACGGGACAGCTCTACGGCGGCTTCTGTAGGCTTTGGAATGTTGTACTCCAGCATGTCGTGGGCTGCTTCATCCACCGAGTCCACCACGTCATCCAGGCGCTCCCCCAAAATGGCAATGTCCTCCCGGTCAATGGGCGTAACGAAGGTGCGGTGAAGATTGCGCATGATCTCATGGATGATGTGGTCGCCCACCTCCTCCAGGCGCTTGATCTCCGCCACCTTTTTGGGCACGTCATCGTAGTGCTCCATCAGGTCTACAAGGAGCACCGACACGTCCACCAGGTTTTTGGTGCTGCTGCGCAGGAGGCCAAAAAACCGGTCCTCCCGGGGCATCAGGGATGGCAGCACTGGCATCAGGATACCTGCCCATTCGTCGCTACGCTTGTTCCTCGCACACGAAACCAGTAGGGATTATAGCTGTTCTATGAAGCAGCGGCAACGCATAGTTTGACGGGCTTTGCGGCCTCCCCATACAATGATATGTACCCCCTGAGAGGTAAAAACCCACCCATGTACCACCAGACGGTCCTGAGCAACGGGTTGCGGGTCATCTCCTGCGAAATGCCCCATACCCGCTCCGTTTCCATCAACATCTTCACCGGTATCGGCTCCCGCTACGAGGATGACCAGGAGGCCGGCGTCTCCCATTTTCTGGAGCACATGCTGTTCAAGGGTACCCACAAGCGCCCCACGGGCGCAGACATCAGCGGAGCCATTGAGCAGGTGGGCGGCATGATGAATGCCGGCACCGACCGGGAGACTACTAGCTTTTGGTGCAAGGTGGCCTCGCCCCACTTTGGCCATGCCCTGGATGTCCTGGTGGACATCCTGCGCAATCCCCTCCTCAGCCCCGAGGACGTAGACAAGGAACGGGGCGTCGTCCAGGAGGAGCTGAGCATGACCAACGACTACCCCAGCTACCGGGTAGACGTGCTCACCGACGAGATGCTGTGGCCAGGCCACCCCATGGGCAGGGACGTCGGCGGCTCACGGGAGTCCGTGGATGGCGTCACCCAGCCCATGATCCGGGACTGGTACCAGCGCCACTACGTCGCCGCCAACATGGTGGTCAGCATCGCCGGCAACATCTCCCAGGGCGAGGCGCTGGAGGCCGTTGCCACCCTCACCGAAGGCTTGCCCATGGGGTCGGTTCCCGCCTGCCTGCCCGCCGCCCACGGAGACGACACCTATCCCAGGGTCCGCCTGGAGACCCGAAGGACAGAGCAGGCCCACCTGAGCCTCTCCCTGCCAGGCCTGCCCATGCACCACCCCGACCGATACCCCCTGGACCTGATGAACGGCGTCCTAGGAGACGGCATGAGCAGCCGCCTCTTTGTAGAGGTGCGGGAGAAGCGCGGCCTGGCCTACGAGGTGCACAGCAGTCTGTCCCACTTCCGCGACACCGGCTCCATCGTCATCTACTGCGGCGTGGAGCCGAAGAAGGCCAGGGAGACCTTGGAGACGGTTCTGGCTGAGGTGGAGCGCATCAAGGAGGGCGTGCCCGCGGAGGAGCTCGGCAAGGCCAAGGAGTACGCCAAAGGTAGGCTGCTCCTGCGCATGGAGGATACCCGCGCCGTGGCCGGCTGGGCCGGCGCCCAGGAGATGCTGTACGGCCAGATCGTTCCTGTGGACCAGGTCGTGGAGCGCATTGAAGCCGTCACTACGGAGGACGTGGTACGCGCCGCCCGGGACTACCTGACCCCAGAGAAGCTCATGCTGGCAGTCGTTGGCCCTTACCGCAGCGACCGGCAGTTCCAGGCGCTGCTGAAGTAGACATAACCATGCTTACACGGAACGATGAGGTACGCGCCATCCTCGCGGGCAGCTTCTACATCCGCACCACCATGCGTCGCCGCCGCAGCGGCGCGCCCCGCACCCTGGAGACCACCTACGTCTGGGACGGCGGCGACCGCATCTATCTGTCAGGTTACCCCGGCAAGCGGGATTGGGTGGCCAACATGGCGGCCCACCCACAGGTCACCGTCCACACCGTGGAGGGCGACCGCTGGTACGACATCCCCGCCAGCGCCAGGGTCCTTCGGGAGCGAAACGAGCGCCTGCCCCACCTCCTTGCCTTTATTGAGCATTGGGCCAGTCGGCCCGGCTATCCCCGCTGGCAGTTCCACCTGTTCCTCTGGGGAGTCAAGGCCAACCGCGCCCTGCACCTGCCCTGGTGGGGGCCCTTCATCCTCGCGCGGCGTATCCTGGACCAGATGCCCTGCGTGGAGATCACCTTTAGCGCAGAGCCCGTCCCCCGCCCACAGGGCCCACCACCCCGGGGCCTTGCCCGAAAAATCGGAGCCTCCAAGGGAAGGTGGAGGAAACCGCAGGTTTCCCCTGGGGTTGTAGGGGTATCCCCTACAGACCCTTGCGGGCGGGTGGGTGGGAAAAACGAGAGTTGCCACTCTCCTTTCAAGAGGGCGAGTTATCGGGCCAGGCCCCCTTTAGGAGAGGGGGAACACAAGGGGGTGAGGTCAGCACCCTGCTAGGGCTTCGGCTCAGCTCAGAGCAGGCTCTGGCCAGAGCCTGCTCTGAGCTGAAACCCTACTGCATCGGCGAGTAGGCGGTAGGCCGCATCAGGGTATTGACGATGCGGGCCACCAGGGGGCCGGCCCTCTCCGTCTCAGCAAAAGCCTTGACCCGCTCAGCGTCGCCACGGAAGGCAGCCCAGGCGCGCTCCCGCTGGCCTGCGTCCTCAAAGGCCAGCATATACACGAGGCGGTTGCTGATGCCCACATCGTCCGTCCAGAAGCCAACCACACGTATGCCGTACTTCCTGAAGTAGCCCAGGGTGATATTGGCAAAGCGATCGTTCAGGGCCGGCAGCTTGCCGGGGACCACCTCGTAGATGCGCAGCTCGTAGATCATGAAAGCCTCCTTCTGGTTCTGGTGCAACCAACGCAGGTGTGCAGACCGTGGCTATAGTAGCGGTTTTAGTGGCGTCTGTCACTTGAGAACAGTATCATGCGTCTATCAGCAGGCTGCGGAAGAAAGGGGTGTCCAGAGGTGCGTCCGCCTCAGGGGGATGGCGGGGGTCTGGGGGTGTCCCCCAGATACAATTTTTTCCCCCTTCCCTTTAGGGAAGGGGGACCGAGGGGGTTAGGTCAAGAGAAGGAAGCTCCTCTTCCGCCTGCGGCGGATTGAAGGACCAGAGAAGGCGGGCAGGGTTACGCCTGCTGCTCCTGCCACAGGCTCTTCTGCAACCCCGGCGGTCCCGACCTGTCGGGATAGGGCAGGCCAAGATGGTTATAGGCGAGACGGGTCGCCACGCGGCCCCGGGGAGTGCGGGAAAGGAAGCCAAGCTGCATCAGATACGGCTCGTACACGTCCATGATGGTGTCCGCCTCCTCGTTGATGCACGCGGCGATGGTCTCTAGGCCCACCGGGCCGCCGTCAAACTTCTCCACGATGGCGCTCAGCACCTGGTGGTCTACCTGGTCCAGGCCCAGGTCGTCAATCTCCAGTAGGCCCAGGGCCTTCTTGGCCACCTCGCCCGTGATCACGCCGTCGGCGGCCACCTGCGCGTAGTCCCGTACCCGCTTGAGCAGCCGGTTGGCGATGCGGGGTGTGCCGCGAGAGCGACGCGCCATCTCCTCCACTCCTTCGGGCTGCGCCTCCACGCCCAGAATGGCAGCCGAGCGGCGCAGCAACTCCTGAATGGCCTTCTGGTCGTAAAAGTCCAGGCGGTAGACGATCCCGAACCGGCTGCGCAGGGGCGCGGCCACGGCGGCAAAGCGGGTGGTGGCCCCCACCAGGGTAAAGGGCGGCACCTTCAGGTTAATGGAGCGGGCCCCAAGGCCCTTGCCCATGACCCAGGAGAGGAAGAAGTCCTCCATGGCAGGGTACAGCACCTCCTCCACAACCCGGCCCAGGCGGTGCACCTCGTCAATGAAGAGAAGGTCGTGGGCGCTCAGGCCGGTGACGATGGCCGCCATATCCCCAGCCCGTTCAATCGCCGGGCCAGAGGTGACCTTGATATTCACCCCCATCTCGGCGGCGATGACGCTGGCTAGCGTCGTCTTGCCCATGCCTGGCGGGCCATAGAACAACACGTGGTCTAGCGGCTCGCCCCGCTGGACGGCGGCCTCCATGGCAATGCGCAGATTCTCCTTCACCTTCTCCTGGCCCACAAAGTCGGCCAGCTTGCGCGGACGCAGGCTCCTGTCCAGCGCGGCGTCCTCTTCCCTTGTCTGGCCACCCACCAAGCGGTCTGCCATCATGCCTCGCACGCGAGAGGGAAGCCCTCCCGTCCGCCTGCGGCGGATTGAAAGACGATGCCCCTTTGCCAGGTATCATACCACAGAGGGCCCCAGGGCTGGCTCCTCCTCCTGGGCTTGGCTAGCCCCTGCTGGCCTATCTCATCTTGTGGTGAGCAACGGCGTGCTGCTTTGCAGCACGCCGTTGCTCACGTTTTTTTCTACCCTTGCCCAGAAGGTCACTAACTGAAAAAGTTGTTATTCGGCAAGAGTCTCACCCCTACCTTAGTCCTCCCCCGTCAAGGGGGAGGAAAGATGTGCAGAGGGAGCATCGTTGCGTCTCCCATGTTCCTTCCCCCCTTGCGGGGGAAGGCTAGGATAGGGGGAACAACCGCAACAAAAAGGAAAGCTATCTTGTCAATGACCTTCAGAGAGGAAGGACGAAGGGGGTTAGGCCAGTTGACAAAAACAATAGATGCTGTAAAATCACAACTGCAAACGGTTGCAATAAGCCATGCGGCACACCAAAACCCTGGAACGGCTCAAAGAGTCCGGCTACCGCCTCACCCCCCAGCGGGTGATGGTGCTCGCCGCCCTGGCAGCACGGCCCGGCCACATTGGCGTGGACGAAATCTACCGGCAGGTGTACGAGGGCTACCCCTACATAGACGTGGCCACGGTGTACCGCACCCTCCAGCTCCTCAAAAACCTGCACATGGTGACGGAGCTGGACGTGGGCGGGACCACGCGATACGAGCTGATAGAGGCGGACCGCCACCACCACATGGTCTGCAGAGGGTGTGGCAACGCCTTTGACTTCAGCCCTACGTACCTGGTGGAGTTCCGCCAGCGGCTTACCCAGGAGTTTGGCTTCCAGCCAGACCTGGAGCACTTCGCCATCGGCGGCCTGTGCAGCCGGTGCGCCGAGAGCTTGTGACCAACCCCCTCTCCCTTGATGGGAGAGGGCTGGGGTGAGAGCGAAGGCTCCTTCGGTAGGCCATGATGAAAAAGCCTAACGCCCCCTCACTCTAACTCCCTCCACCAATGGGGGCGAGAGGACAAAAACTCCCAGGCTCTGAGGCTAGCCTCAGCAGTCGCGGTTAGAAACTGAAGGATAGGAGGAGGCGCCATGGATTCAACGGCTCTTGTGGTGCTAGGGCTGGGGCTCATGCTCGGGCTCAAGCACGCCACCGACGCTGACCATGTCGTCGCCATTTCCACCATTGTTAGCGAGTACCGCAACGCCTGGCGAGGCATATGGGTCGGCGCCTCCTGGGGGCTGGGCCATACCACCCCCCTCCTGGCCCTCGGTACGCTGATTCTGCTCCTCAGGGGCCGCTTCATGGACCGGTACAGCGACGCCGCTCCCTATTTGGAGTTCCTGGTGGGCATCATGCTGGTCTTCCTGGGCCTCCAGGTCTTCTGGAACCTCCTCAGAAAGCGCCTCCACCTGCACGAGCACCTGGAGGAGGAGCACCCACACGCCCACATCCACGCCCATGCACCAGGAGAAGAGACCGCGGACTCCCGCAGAGAGGGCATCCACCACTTCTTCAGCCCCGGAAAACCCTTCTTCCGCCTTAAATCCTATGTCATTGGCATCGTCCACGGCCTGGCTGGCTCCGCCGCCGTCATGCTCGCGGTCCTGGCCAGCGACGCCATCAGCAACTTCTGGATAGGCATCTGGTATATCCTCATCTTCGGCCTCGGCACCGTCCTCTCCATGAGCCTCATCACCCTGATGCTGGGCATCCCCTTTGCCGTGACGGGGCAGTACGAGCGCATCAACCGGGCCGTGGCGGGGGTTGCCGGCACCGCCAGCATCGCCTTCGGCGTCTTCCTTATGTACGATCTGGCCGTTCTAGGTGGACTGTAGCTACCCCTTCCGGGGCGTGCGCCGCTCCGCGCTGTCAATCATGATGGTCACCGGGCCGTCGTTCACCAGGCTCACCCGCATGTGGGCCTGGAACCGACCTGTTTCCACTTGCAACCCTCTTTCCTGGAACATCGCCACGGTCCGCTGGAACAGGGCTTCGGCCTCTTGCGGCGGCGCGGCGCCCGTAAAGGAGGGACGCCTGCCCTTGCGGGTCTCGGCGTACAGGGTAAACTGGCTCACCAGCAGCGCCTCCCCCTTCACTTCCAGGGCCGAAAGATTGAACCTGCCCTCGGCGTCGGCGAAGATGCGCAGGTTGGCCACCTTCTCTGCCAGATAGGCGGCGTCCTCCTCCGTGTCCCCCTGGCCAACCCCCAGGAAAACCAAAAGCCCCGGGCCGATGGAGCCGGCAACCTGCCCCTCCACCGTGACCGAGGCTTGCGTAACCCTCTGGACTAGCGCCCTCACCCCAGGCCCACTAGCTAGCCGGCGTCACGACGCCATCCACAGCATCGTGGGAGTGGCCGTGGTCGTGTCCGTGCTCGCCGCCGTGGCCGTCGTTTGGAAGAGGCTCTTTGGCGTTGCCGTTCTTGGACTCGCCGGCAGGGACCATGCTCTTGCGGGCGTAGTCGGTGGTGTAGAACCCGCTGCCCTTGTAGATGACCGCGGGAGAGGAGATCAATCGGCGGGCCGGGTCGGCGCATGTTGGGCAGGCCAATTCGGTGCTGGCGTCAAAGCCCTGACGCAGCTCAAACTCGTGGCCCGATGTGCACCGGTACGCGTAAATAGGCACTAAGACCTCCTGACGAAAGAAACATTAGCAGACTTGCGGCAAGTCTGCTAATTCGCTATTAGCTAATCTAGCATCAGGGCCCACGGCTGTCAACTGCGGCTCCCGCCGGGGTTCTAGATTTGAGGGATTAGGTCAGCTCTGCTCAAAGCTCCGAATTCCCTCCACGGTAGGGCCATCCAGGCGGCGGACCACCTCCGTCGCCAGGGCCACCGCCCGGTCAAAGTCGTCCCGGTGCATCAGGCCGTTGTGACTGTGCAGGTAGCGGGTGGGCACCGTCAGGTTGATGACCGGTACGCCGCCAAAGCCTCGCTGCATCTCGGACCCGTCCTGGCCATAGCCGGCCAGCACGTTAAACTGCACGGGGATCTCCAGCTCCCGGGCCACATCCAGGACAAAGTCCCGGAGCTTCAGGTTGGGCAGCATGGAGCTATCGTGGAGAAAGAGGCCCGGGCCTTCGCCCAGCTTCTCCTGAGCCTCGTCCATGTTAGTGCCGGGGTAGTCCCCCGCCACGCCGGACTCCAGGTTGATGCCAATGTCCGGATGCACCTTGTAGGTGCTGGTGTGGGCCCCGCGCAGGCCCACCTCCTCCTGGACCGTCGCCGCGGCGTAGACCGCACCTTTTGGGGCGCGGCCCCGCAGGTTGCGCATCACCTCTATCATCACCCCAACGCCGGCCCGGTCGTCCCACGCCTTACCCAGGTACACCTTGCTGCCGTTCAGCGCCATGAACTTGCTGTCCGGAGCAACGGGATCGCCGGGGCGTATGCCCAGGCGCTCCTCGGCGTCCTGCTTGCTGGATGCCCCCACGTCAATGAACATCTGCTCCCTGCGGAAGAGTTGGGTGCGGGCCTCCACCGTCATGACGTGGGTGGTCTTGATGCCCGTGACGCCGTACACCACCCCCTTGCCGGTGACGATGGCCCACCTCTGGTTGATGAGGGCCTGGTCCAGGACACCACCCAGGCCCTGAAACTTGACATACCCCTCCGGAGTAATGTAGCGCACCATCAGGCCCACCTCGTCCATGTGGGCCGCCAGCATGATGCGAGGCGTGCCCTCCCTCTCCCCCAGGCGGGCGATGAGGGAGCCGACGCCGTCAGTCTCCAGCTCGTCACAGAGGGGCGCAAGCTCCCGCTGCACGATCTTGCGCACAGGCCCTTCCGACCCGCTAGGGCCGTGGGCGTTGGAAAGCTCCTCAAGCAACCGTTCCACTCGTGGCATGGCTCCCTCCCGTAGTTGCACTAGCCGTACAGTGTACGGCAATACGCAAAGCACCCGCCAGTCACTGTTCTGTTTGCTTCGGGGTGTTCATAACCGCCCCTGGCACTAAAGCGCCAGGCTTAGATTCTTCTTACCTCCCCCTTCCCGATACGGAAGGGGGAATGAGGGGGTTAGGTCGCCCCCCCCCACCAGAGCGCCCATCCGTGTACAATACCCCCATGCGCTTGCCCGCCCACCTCACCGAGGCCGTCTTCCTGGCCCGCCTCAACCGCTTTGCCGCCCTGGTGCGCCTGAACGGGGCCGAGACCCTGGCCCACGTGCCCAACTCCGGCCGGCTGCGGGAGCTCCTGCAACCTGGCAACCGCATCTACCTGACGCCCGCGCCGCCATCGGCAACGCGGGTAACCCAGTATGACCTTTCCCTGGTAGACCTGGGCGGCTGCCTGGTCTCCGCCGACGCCCGCGCCGCCACCACCCTGGCCTACGAATGGCTCACGGGCCGCCTGCTGCCGGAGTTCACGGGCTACACCCAGGTGGTGCGTGAGTCAACCTTTGGGGAGTCCAGGCTGGACCTGCTCCTGCTAGGGGATGGCCCCAACCACTATGTAGAGGTCAAATCGGCGACGCTGGTCCATGGCGACACCGCCCTCTTCCCCGACGCGCCGACGACCCGCGGGCGGAAGCACGTCGGGTCGCTGATGAAGGCGGTTGAGATGGGGCATCAGGCATCGGTGCTCTTCGTGGTGCAGCGGTCCGACGCCGGCTCCTTCTCGCCCAACGACGACGCCGACCCCGCCTTCGGAGCAGCACTACGAAAAGCCTGCGCCGCGGGCGTCAGGGCCTACGCCTACAATTGCCGTCTGACGCTCCAGGAGATTACGCTGCACAGGCGGCTGCCGGTGGTGCTCTGACCCGTAGGGGCGCAGCATGCTGCGCCCCTACCCATCGCCTCAACAGACGAATCTCCTGCCTGACCTCTTTGCTATGACCGAAACACCCAGCCATCCCGCGCAACGCCGACTAATGGAGGTCTACCGCCTCCTGTACGCCGCCTATGGGCCTCAGGGCTGGTGGCCCGGCGCGCAAAGCCCCTGGGAGGTCATCCTGGGAGCCATCCTCACTCAGAACACCGCCTGGCGCAACGTGGAACGCGCCCTGGCTAACCTGAAGGCGGCCCAGGTCACGACGCCAGCGCGCATCCGGGAGCTTCCCCAGGAGGAGTTGGCGCAGCTCATCCGCTCCAGCGGCTATTTCAACACCAAGGCCCGCAAGCTCAAGGCCTTCGCCCACCACCTTGGGGAGCGGTACAAGGACAACCTGGCGGCCTTCCTGGCCCAGGACGCCTCGGCGCTCCGCCCGGAGCTCCTCTCCATCTACGGCATCGGCCAGGAGACGGCGGACGACATCCTGGTGTACGCCGCCGCCGCACCCTCCTTTGTCATAGACGTGTACACGAAACGCATCCTGCAACGCCTCGGCGTCGCTCTGCAGAGGGATACCTACGCCGCCTATCAGGGGCTCTTCCACCAGCATCTGCCCCTGGACGCCACCCTGTTCAACGAATACCACGCCCTGCTGGACCGCCACGCCAAGGAGGCGTGCCGCAAGACACCCCTCTGCCATAGCTGCTGCCTGCGGGCGGTGTGCCCCACTGGGCTGGCGCTCCACAGCGAAGGGCGGAAGCACGCACCCCAGCCCCACGACGCATAACGGTTTCCTGCGCGCCCACCCCTCTACATGCCACGATGGCTCTTCTCTCCTTTGCTCGTCACCGATTTCACCATGCGGACTCTACTCTTTGGACGAAATGATATTGACATCTCTCCCTGAGTATGGTATCCTCTCTTTGTCCCAAGTAATCAAGGGAGGCCGGGAGACCCCGAGGGCCTCGCCTGAGAGCGTCGCTCAAGGCGGAGGTAGGGCTCAAGGCCAATGAACGAGATTACTTGGGACATCTCTTTTGCCTACCCCTCCCCCACTTGCGGCAACTCCTTTGGCCGCAGAATGCCAATGAACGGCAAGTTCCGGTACCGCTCCAGGTAGTCCAGCCCGTAGCCCACCAGGAACTCGTCCGGCGCTTCAAAGCCCACGTAGTCCACCCGCACGTCAGCCAGCCGGCGCGCCCGCTTGTCCAGCAGGGCGCACACCTTCAGACTGGCGGGGCCTTGCTCCTGCAGATAGCGTAACAGGTAGTTCAGGGTCATCCCCGTGTCCACAATGTCCTCCACCAGCACCACGTGCTTGCCACCCATGTCCACGTCCGGCCCCTTGGTGATGCGCGCGCCGCCCTCCCCGCCAGAGCCGCTGTAGTGGGAGATGGACATGAAGTCCACGGAGGTGGATAGGGGGATGTGGCGCATGAGGTCCGCCATGAAGCAGAAGACCCCACGCAACACGCCAACCAGCACGATCTCCTGTCCCGCGTAGTCCCTGGTAATGGCGCTGCCCAGCTCCGCCACGCGCCTCTCTATCTCCGGGCGGGTGAACAGCACCTTCTCTACCAGGGGCAACTCGCCATGCACCAGAGGGCCGAAGCCGTACTTGGCCAGCAGCCGGTAAATGTCGCGCCGGTACAGCAGGCGGATGTTCACGTCTGGGTACAGCTCCCGGATGCGGCGCAGCTTGCGATTCTTGGCCGTCACCAGGCTCTGCTTCATCGTGGTCAGCTCCACGTACAGGTCCAGCTCGGGTAGGTAGAAGTCCGGCGTGAACATCTCCGTCACCTGCTCACCGTTCCAGCGCAGAGGGAAGGAGCGCGGCTCGTACAGCCACTTCAGGCCGTAGAAGTCCAGAATGCGCGAAACCTCCTCCTCGCTGGAGTGGGAGAAGGGGCGATGGCCCTCAGGCACGTCGTAGTGGGGGACAGGGGCGGCGATGGAGAGGGATGGGGAGCGGGGGGGGCGATGCGCGGTGGAGGGACGTTGCCTGGCGTCAGGCTGGCGGCCCTCCCCAGCATCCCGATGGGCAGTGCGCCGGCCACGCCACCTATGTGGGCGGCGCGGGGTCGGCGCACCCTCCCCAGAAGAGGTCCCTGGCGTTGCGCTCATCCTTCTCCCATAGCCACTCGGTCAATCCGTAACCCAGGGCGAGGAGCCCCCGCCCCTGGTATCAGGATACCACGCCAGGCAGGGCGAGGGTATGTCCCTTAGCAGGATGATGAAAAAAGGGGTGTCCAGAGGGGCGAAGCCCCTTTGCCAGGAGTCTGAGGGTGTCCCTCAGATACGGATTCTTCCCCCTTCCTGACCAGGAAGGGGGTCAGGGGGATGGTTCGTCCTCTATCCCACCGTCATCACGATCTTGCCGAAGACCCCCCGGTCGGTGAGGAGCTTCTGCGCCGCCTCCGCCTGCGTCCACGGCATAACCTGCTGCACCACCGTGCGCAGCGTGCCACTCTCAAACCACGCCTTAAGCTGCGCCCACCCCTTCTGCTCCGTGTCCGCCTGGGCCTCAGCGAAAACCGTCATCGGCTTCACCCACTGGCCCTTCGCCGTCAGCGCCCCCTCATCATAGGCGGTGCGCGGGCCGGCAGGGCCGCCGACCGTCACGATGCGTCCACCGGGGGCCAGCGCCTTCAGCGTCGCGTCAAAGATTGAGCCGCCCACCGAGTCCAGCACCACGTTGACGCCCCGCCCTCCGGTCAGGCGGTTCAGCTCCATGGTCACGTCCTGGGACGAGTAGTTCACCCCGGCCTCCGCCCCAAGCTGGCGGCCCCGGGCCACACGCTCGTCACTCCCCGCGCTGGTCAGCACGCGAGCGCCCAGGGCATGGGCGATCTGGATGCCCGCCATGCCTACGCCACTGCCCGCTGCGTGAATAAGGACCGTCTCGCCACGCTTGAGGCCCGCCAGCTTCGTCAGGGCGTAGTAGGCCGTCAGGAACACGCAGGGCAACGACGCCGCATCGGTCATGCGCATCCCGCGGGGTGGATGGTAGGCCGTCACGGCGCGGGTCGCCACGTACTCGGCGTATGCGCCGCGCACCAGGGCCATCACCTGGTCGCCCCGACGCCACCCTCGCACCTCGGCGCCCACGGCCTCCACACTGCCCGCCACGTCCAGGCCGGGCGTGGCCGGCTGCTCCGGCTGCCCAGGCTGCGCCATGCGGCGCCGTCCCAGGTCCGCCCGGTTCAGCCCGATAGCCTGCGCCCTGATGACGATCTGGTCCGCCACTGGCTCCGGCTTCGGCACCTCATCCATGCGCAGCGTGCTCTCCGTGGCGGTGAAATGCACCCTGATGGCCTTCATGGGTAGCGCCTCCTGTGGGGTAGCTTGTCAATGGCACAGCGAGAGTATACGGGAAGAGGTATGCTGGGAACCAGATGCGGGTGCAACAACGGACGGTGCACCAGCGTACCGTAGGGGCGAGGCGTTGCCTCGCCCATCGCCTTTTCGGATGGGGCAGATTCATCGTGAATCAGATGTGTGTTTGCAACACCGTCACGAGGCTGCCCCCCAGCCCTTCTCAGCCACAGGCTCCGTGGGGTTGATATAGGTGAAATCTAGGCCACGCAAGGGGTATTTGTTGCCTACTGGCGCGTGGGCATCTTCCTCGGCGGCGCTCCTCGAGTACAGGCGCAGCGTCCTCTCCAGGAGCTGGCTCAGGGGAATGCCCTCCCGCGCCGCCGCCACCTTTGCCCGTCGCAGTAGCTCCTCGTCCACCACCGTGCCTATTCTTTTCTTGGTCTTGGTCGCCATAGCGCCCCCTTCACCCAACGAGTCCCCCCAACTGTACCACACCGCCGCGAGGGGGCCTATTGCCGCTCCACCAGAAGCCGCTCCACCCGTGCCTGCGCGTCCCCGCGCGACAGCAGATACACCACGTACTGGTTCAGGCTGATGCCCTCCCGCTCCGCCGCCTCTGCCATTGACCGGTGCAGCGACTTCGGAATCCGCACGTTGAACTTGCCGCTGTACTCCTCTGTATAGGACGGCAGTGGAATCTCGTTGCCCCGCTCGTATTCCGTCTCAATCCACCCCGCGCGAGCATCCTCCGCCATTGCCACAAGCTCTTCCAGCGTCTCCCCCTGTGTCATGCAGCCGGGCAAGTCCGGGAACACCGCCGTGTATCCGCCCTCCGGCTCAGCGTAGACATTGAGCGGGTATTGCAGGGCAAGGTAATACTCAAGAAGCTTGCGCTGCATCTTCTTCCTGGTAATCGCCCTTGCAGTTGCCATATTACTTCTCCAGCCCAAGAATCTCGCAAATCTGGTTCAGGTACGTGCGCTTCACCTTACGCCCGCCCACCTTGGGCACGGCAATGGTCCGCTGGCCTTCCTTCGTGAACATCGCATGGCTGCCCTTCTCCCGGGCCAGCGCCCAGCCAAAGCCTTCCAGCAATTGCCGCACGTCACTGAAATCGGCCTCAGGCGGACGTGCCTTGATGCGCTCAATGAGCTTGTCTAGCGGAGGCATTACACACCTAGCATGGTACTACATGCGGTACTACTTTGCAATGCATTGCTCTCACACACAAACGCAGTGGTTAACACATTATTTCCTATGGAAGCGAACATCCGGGCCAATTGTGCAAGGTCGGTCCGCTTACTGTTATTGGCTCACCAACAGTGCAGACGCCTCATCCTTTCCGCCACTTCTGAGCGATGAACGCACCGAGACACGCCCCGAGCGTGATGGCTGCCCATGTGAACCAAGTCACAGCCTCTCTATTTGTGCGCATGCCATACCGTAAACACCCAGCGATGGGGTTAAAACGGTTCCACTGAACGCAAACTTCCTCCAAGAAGTATGCCGTACCCCACGCGTAAGCTGCAGCACCCAAAATGAACGCTCCGAATACGCTCCCTAACAGCAGGAGCTTACGCTGACGCAATATTCGCATGAATAGACTCCTACACGAGGACATTCCGCCCGTATCCTACCATACCCCTTCCCTTCCCCCCTGCCACCCGCCCCTTCCCCAGCCCCACCCCCGCCTGCTACCCTCGTTCCATGCAGACAGACCATCCATTTGGCAAACCCTCAGCCGCCACGACGAATTTCGGATTTGTTTCTCCAAAAATAAAACGAATCCCACATTGCAACTCAAGCTAAGAACACCCTGAAATAAGAGCAAATCAATGGCGATTATAGCAGGCTGCTGAAAAACACCCCCAAACCCCTTCAAGGGGATTCAAGGTATCCCCTTCGGGGATTGATTTGTATCTGAGGGACACCCTCAGACTCCCGGCAAAGGGGCTTCGCCCCTCTGCACTCCCCTTTCTTCCGCAGCCTGTTAGACGTGACACGGTTGGCGTAGTAGAATTGCTGCATCTCTCAACTGAGGCAGCGCAATGGAAGAGCTATTACCAGGAGTCTTCAAAGTGATGGAAGATAGATTGGGTAAGGCCGGACGCCTATTCGCTACGGTTCTTATCGTCCTAGTGGCTCTTGGGATAGCGGCGTGGATGATTGACCTAATCTACGCCCATATGATTAACCCCATCATCAACGTTGTGAGGCCGCTATTGGAGGGCAAGGCTGCCTCCTTTAATGGCACGGCTGTTGCGTCGGTGACTGTAGCTGTGATTGTTAGCGGACTGTTCATCGGAATAGTAGCCTTCCTCTTCAATAAAGCGATTGGCGACCTGCGTTTAAGGGCATCAGCCACGGGGAAGTTGGCCTCCTCAACATATCATCAGGTAGAAGAGTTAGAAGAACGGCTCAAGACCAACATCAGCCGGTTAGAGAGTGACCTAACCCAATTAGAGACCAGCGCAATCGGGGTTCAAACTAACTTCAGCCAGATCATTGGTGTGCTCAAGGATGTGCAGACAATTTTGATGGGGCTTTCACAGCGCGTGGACAGACTTGAGGAAAGGGTAGATGCACACAGCCCAAGAATGAGATTCCCGCCATTCAAGCCGCCGTAAGCACCCTGTACTCAACTCGTTCGGCCCTCAGTAACTTAACTAACGTATCCCTGAACAGATATGGGTTATCCCTGTTGTTGAACCGCCAAATCAATTCCCGGCCAAGGGCAAGCCCATTACTGTCCCCCTCTCGCTTTAGAGCCTGTCCTTGAGCGAAGCGAAGGAAGAGGGGGACAACAGGGGGTGAGGTCGGTGGGGCTAGGGGTTAGGTCCTCCTCCCCATCCGCAGGTACGCGTCGCTGGGCAGCACCTGGTACGCCCCGCCGTCGCCGTGCAGCAGGCTCTCCACCGCCGCCCGCGCCGTGTCCAGCGACGTGAAGCAGGGGATGCGCCGCTCCGCCGCCGCCCGCCGTATCTCAAAGCCGTCCCGCAGCGTAGCCGTGGCCTGGCCCACGGTGTTCACCACCGCCTGCACCAGGCCATCGTTGATCACGTCCACCATGTTGGGGTGTCCCTCGTCCAGGCGCCGGGGGGTCATGGTCACCTCCAGCCCCAGGGCCTGTATCATGGCGGCGGTACCCTCGGTGGCGTACAGCCGGTAGCCCGCCTGAGCAAAGGCCCGCATCAGAAGCATGGACTCCGGCTTGTCCTTGTCAGCGATGCTCACCAGCACCGCGCCCCTCTTGGGCAGGCTCAGGTTGCTGGCCAGCAGGGCCTTGGCCACCGCAGGGCGGAAGCTATCGTCCACGCCCATCACCTCGCCAGTGGACTTCATCTCCGGCCCCAGGTACGTGTCCACGCCCGCCAGCTTGGACATGGAGAACACGGGGGCCTTCACCCCCACGACGCCGTTATAGGGCCACAGGCCGCCCGCATACCCCTGCTCCTTCAGGCTGCGCCCCAACACCACCTTGGTGGCGATGCGCACCATGGGCACGCCCGTCACCTTGGAGAGGAAGGGAACGGTGCGGCTGGCCCGCGGGTTGGCCTCTATGACGTAGACGGTGGAGTCCCCCGCCTGCTGCGGGTGGCTCTCCCGGTAGGTGGCCGGGTCGCGGTACTTCTCCCCTCCCATGATGATGAACTGGATGTTGATCAGGCCCTTCATCCCCAGCCCTAGGGAGATGCGCGTGGCATACTCCACCAGGGTCTTCACCTCCGCCTCACTCAGAGTCAGGCCGGGGTAAATGGACATGGAGTCGCCGCTGTGGACGCCCGCCCGCTCTATGTGTTCCATGATGCCTGGGATGAGCACCTGCTCCTCATCGCAGATAGCGTCCACCTCCACCTCCCGACCCTCCATGTACTTATCAATGAGCACCGGCTTCCCGTGTCCCACCTCCACGGCGGAGGTGAGGTAGTGAATCAGCTCAGTAGCGTTCTGGACGATCTCCATAGCCCTGCCGCCCAGCACGTAGCTTGGGCGCACCAGCACGGGATAGCTGATGCCCTGGGCAACGTTCAGCCCCTCCTCCACGGAGGTGACGGTGGCCCCAGGAGGCTGCGGGATGCCCAGGCGGGCCAGGAAGTCCTCAAACTTGTGCCGGTCCGAGGCGATGTCTATAGCCTGGGCGGAGGAGCCCATGATGGGCATACCGTAGCGGGCCAGGGACTGGGAGAGGTTGATGGCCGTCTGGCCGCCAAACTGCACCACCGAGGGTGGTGGCTGGCCCGGCGACCCGTCGGCGTTCATACCCTCATTCTCCAGGATGTCCAGAAGGCTCTCATCGTCCAGGGGCTCAAAGTAGAGGCGGTTGCTGGTGTCAAAGTCGGTGGAGACGGTCTCCGGGTTGGAGTTGACGATGATGCTGGCCGTCCCCTCCTCCTGCAAGGCCCAGGCGGCATGGACGCTGCAATAGTCAAACTCAATCCCCTGGCCGATGCGTATCGGGCCGCTGCCGATGACCACGGCCTTGGGGCCCGGCAAAGGCGGCGCCTCGTTCTCCTGCTCATAGGCGCTGTAAAAGTAAGGGGTCTGGGCTTCAAACTCCGCCGCACAGGTGTCCACCGTCTTGTAGACAGGGCGCAGGCCCCACTCCTTCCGGAGGTTACGCACCTGATCAGGCAGGCGGTCAGCCAAGGTTGCGACCTGCTCGTCGGAGAAGCCCATGCGCTTGGCCTGGCGCAGCAGCCTGGGCGACAGCGGCTCCGAGAGCAGCCGCCGCTCCATATCCACGATGTTCTGCAGGCCGCTGAGGAACCAGGGGTCTATGCCAGTGCGTCCGGACAGCTCCTGGATGGAGAAACCCCTTCGCAGGGCTGCCATGAGTGCCCACAGTCGCAGGTCGTTGGCGCGCAAGGGGAGCTGGTCAAGGGAGGCCTCCTCTCCCAGGTTCCACTTGGGGTCTTCCCACAGGAGCGACCTGCCTCCCAACTCCAGGGAGCGCACCGCCTTTTGGAGCGACGCCTCAAAGACGCGGTCAATGGCCATGACCTCGCCCGTGGCCTTCATCTGGACGCCCAGCCGCCGGTCGGCCGTGGGGAACTTGTCAAAGGGCCAGCGCGGGATCTTGGTCACCACGTAGTCAATAGCCGGCTCAAAGGCGGCCAGGGTCTTGCCCGTAACGGCGTTGGCTATCTGGTCCAGCCGCTTGCCAATGGCGATCTTGGCGGCGACGCGGGCGATAGGGTAGCCGGTGGCCTTGCTTGCCAGGGCAGAGCTGCGGCTGACCCGGGGGTTCACCTCTATGACGTAGTAGCTGGGACTGGGTAAGTTGCCACCCTTATACAGGTGCGGCGCCGCCCACGGGTGAGGGGCCAGGGCGAACTGGATGTTGCACCCGCCCTCTACGCCCAGGGCGCGGATAATGCGCAGGCTCGCGCTGCGCAGCATCTGGTACTCCTTGTCGGTGAGGGTCTGACTTGGGGCCGTCACAATGCTATCGCCAGTGTGCACACCCATGGGGTCAAAGTTCTCCATGACGCAGATGGTGATGCAGTTGTCCGCGCCGTCGCGCATCACCTCGTACTCCAGCTCCTTCCACCCCTCCAGGTACTCCTCCACCAGCACCTGCTGGATGGGGCTGGCCGCGAGGCCGTCGTGCACCACCTGGTCAAGCTGCCCCCAGGTGCGGGCCACGCCGCCGCCGGTGCCGCCCAGGGTGAAGGAGGGCCGGACGACCAGGGGGAATCCTATGCGCAGGGCCGCTTCCCGGGCCTCTGCCACCGTTTTCACCGTCTGGCTGGCGGGCACCGGCTCCCCCAGAGTTAACAGAAGCTGGCGAAACAGCTCCCGGTCCTCCGCCTTCCTGATGGTCTCCAGGGGCGTGCCCAGCAGGCGGACGTTGTATTTGTCCAGCACCCCGGCGTCGGCAAGGTCAACGGCCAGGTTCAGGCCCGTCTGGCCGCCCAGGGTGGGCAGGATGCCCTGGGGTCGCTCTTGGGCAATGATGCGCTCCAGCACCTCCACCGTCAGCGGCTCAATGTACACCACGTCGGCGATGCCCTGGTCTGTCATGATGGTCGCGGGGTTGGAGTTCACCAACACCGTGGTGATGCCCTCCTCCCGCAGGGAGCGGCACGCCTGGGAGCCGGCGTAGTCAAACTCCGCCGCCTGGCCAATGATAATTGGCCCGGAGCCGATAATAAGGACTTTTGTGACGGGTGGCGTGGTGGTCATGACCTTCCTATAGTTAGTCCCTTCTCTCCTGGCGGGAGAAGGTTAGAATGCAGGGTGCCGAGTGGCACAAAAAATCCCTTGTCTGAAGCTGACAAGGGACTGAATCCTAGCGGCGTCCCGATGTTGCATCGGGAGGGCCGGCAGGCCCAGCTACCACCTTACCAGCCTCACAGGACCGGTTTCAAGGCTTACGATGGGGCCTCTGCCATATTTAGCTCATGGAGATTCTATCATGCCGAAGGTGTTACGGCAACGCGGAAAAGGGCGGTTTGCAGCCTTGTATCTTGTCATTCTGAGGCCCGACTGCGATGGGCCGAAGAATCTAGGGCATACGTTGAAGTGGGCGAACGCCTTAGATGCTTCACGATGTCACGACTCGTCGGGACTCGTTCAGCATGACAGCAATGGCAACCGCAAAAGGGACCGCTGTCATTCTGAGCGAGTGAGTCCCGTTGGCCTTGCTGGGGAAGGGACGAACATCGCGAAGAATCTAAGGCCTTGCGCGTGGGAAGACGCCTGCAAGCGTCAATAGGAGACGCCACACCAGCAATCGCCTCGGATGCTTCGCCTGACTGCCGTCATGGCTCAGCATGACCATGGCTGCAATCGTCAAAAATGGCCCCGCGTGTTGGGACATGAACAGGAGCAGGGGCGTAAGGCCCTTCGGCTATACTCAGGGCAGACCCTTAACGCCCCTACAGGCAATCAACGCCGCAGCTTCTCCCTCAGGCGCAGCAGGTTGCCCACGTCCTCCCGGTTGTACGCCAGAAGGGTCGCTAGCGCCTGTGCGTCGCCATACTCCTTATACCGCTGCCACAGGAGCACCGCCTCGTAGCCGTTCACGCCAACCACTCGCCGCCGGATGCCCAGGTGCGCCTCCACCGCCTTCAGGCCGCCGTAGAGGCCCTGGCGCCAGCAGTCGTACATCAGATCGGTATGGGGCAGGCGCTGGGCCAGGTCTAGGCCCAGACATTCGGCAATGAAGGGAAGGTCAAAGCGATGGCCGTTGTAGGTGTAGAGGTGCGTGGCCCCTGCCAGGGTCTCCCCCAGGGCGCCGCTGTTCAGGGAGCCGTCGTAAAGCTGGACGTGCTCCATGCCTTGGCCACGGGCCAGCCCAACTCCAATGACCGTGATGCGGTCACGAGAGGGGCTTAGGCCCGTGGTCTCTATGTCCAGGTAGGCGTCTATTCCGACCTCAGTCCCTGGTCCTCCCTCTCCGGAGCGGAGGGGGGTATGGGAGGTGAGCCTCTGGCCGAAGCCAAGGGCCCGCCTACACCTTCACCAGGTACATGCCTATCCAGGCGGCGATGAGCAGCCAGGGAGCCAGGCTCCAGATCAGCTTGTCGGAAAGGAACCGGGGGATTCTTGCCTTGGCCTCCTGGCTTTGGGACAGGTCGCGCAGGTCCTCTTCAAGCTCCGCATCCCCTTCAGACAACTGACGGGCAATGGCGAAGTTTCTGCTGGAGCCGATGCGGCGGCTCTGGCGCAGGAAGGTCAAATACAGGCCGGAGCGCAGGCCAAGCTCCCGATCAATCTCGTTGCGGCGGTACTCGGCGACGCGCTGGACCAGGAAGAGGCGGCGCAGCAACACCAACCAGCCCAGGGCCAGCACCGAACCGATGCCTCCCACCAGGGAGACAACGTTGGCGGTGTCGGCCAGCCCAGGCTTCAGGGTGCCCATAGAGGCCAGCCCTAGCAAGCTCAGGCCAATGAGGACCAGGCCACTGGTCCACACCCGCTGGCCTACCTGGCCTATGGAGCTGTCCAGCAGCTCGTACTCCACCATGAGCACCTGCCACCGGTTGCGGGGCGGCACGCTCATGACGACGCTCTCCGTAGGGTCCTCCCGCTCTTGCCGCTCCTGGCGCCCCTCCCTGGGGGCGCGCAGCCCCAGGACCTGCGCCGCGGGAGAGTATTCTGCGGCCTCCCGGGCATTGCGCGAGCGCTGGGGCCCTTGAGCAACACCGTCTGCCTTGCCATTGCTCATTTCCCGTTGACTTCTGGTGGTCATACTCCCTCCTTTATCATGGACAGAAACCTGTCAAATAAGTACTCGTTGTCCAGCGGACCGGGCGCCGCCTCGGAATGGAACTGAATCCCCATTACCGGCAGGCGCTGATGGCGTATCCCCTCCACGGTGCCATCGTTCAGGTTCAGGTGGCTTACCTCCAGGCCTTGGGGCAGCGTGGCCGCATCCACTGCAAACCCGTGGTTCTGGGCGGTGATGTACACCTTCCCCGTTGCGAGGTCCTGCACCGGGTGGTTGCCGCCGTGATGCCCGAACTTCAGCTTGTAGGTCGAGGCGCCGAAGGCCCTGGCCAGAAGCTGATGTCCCAGGCAGATGCCCATAATCGGGGCCTTCCCGATCAGCCCCTCCACAGTCCTGATGGCGTAACTCAGCATGGCCGGGTCTCCTGGCCCCGGCGAAAACACGACGCCCTGGGGTTTAAGGGCCAGCACCTCTTCAGTGGTGGCGGTGGCGGGCACCACGGTAACGGAGCAGCCGCGCCTCCGCAGGTTTCGGAGGATGCTTAACTTCAGGCCGCAGTCCGTGACGGCCACCATTATACCAGAATTTTTGGAAATGTCTCTACTTTCTGCGCCATTTTTCCAAGAATACTTCTCTTTCGTGCTGACCAGGGAGACGTGGTCAAGGTCCACGTACCGGGGCGCTTGCGCCAAACGCGCCAGGGCCTCCTGAGGCGTCATCTCGGTGGTGATGCAGCCCATCATGGCTCCCTGGCTGCGCAGCCGCCGGGTGACGGCGCGGGTGTCTATCTGGCTGATGCCGGGCACCCCCTGGGCCGCTAGGTAGTCGTGGATGGCGCCGGTGCTGGCCACGTGGCTGGGGTACGCCGCGACCTGGCGCACCACGTACCCCGCCGCCTGGACGCGCCGAGACTCCACATCCGTAGCGTTGACCCCATAGTTGCCGATGAGGGGGTAGGTGGCCACCACGATCTGCCCGGCGTAGGAAGGGTCCGTCAGGATCTCCTGGTAGCCGGTCATGGAGGTGTTAAAGACCACCTCGCCGTAGGCTGTGGCCGTGGCGCCGAAGGACTCACCCTGATAGACCGACCCGTCTTCCAGCACCAGGTATGCGTCAGTAGGCATGTAAGTTTCTATCTCACGGTAGATTGGGGTTCCCGTAGGGGCGCAGCATGCTGCGCCCCTACGATTGGGGAATGTAGCGCGTAGGGGCAGACCTGCGTGTCTGCCCGGCCTCAGCGTAGGGGCGGACACATTGGTCCACCCCTACGTATTATCGGATGCCTCCAACCCCGTCACTTGCGAATGCACGACTCGCCCTCCGGCAATGGTTGCTGCCACCCTGCCCTTCAAGGTCACGCCCTCCAGGGGCGTCTGCTTGCCCTTGGAGGCGAACTCCGCGCCGCGCACCACCCACTCCTCGTCCAGGCGAAGGAGGGTGACATCGGCAACGGAGCCTTCTCGCAGGCTGCCCAGGCCCCTGCCACGTCCACCCAGCACCTTCAGTGGCCCCTGGGTCATGCGCTCCACCAGCGTGATCAGAGGCAGATCACCTTTGTGCGTCAGGGTCATGAGCGCCCCAAAGGCCGTCTCCAGGCCGGGGATGCCGCTGGCCGCCTCGTCAAAGGTCACCAGTTTGACGGTGACGGCGTGGGGCGCATGGTCGGTGGCAATGGCGTCTATGACGCCATCCCGCAGGCCGGCCAGCAGGGCCTCGGCGTCGCGCCGCGTGCGCAGGGGTGGGTTCACCTTGGTGGAGGTGTCGTAGGCGGCGTAGGTCAGCGGGCCAGCCACAGGCCCTTCGGTGGTGTGGCCGCGCACCCACTCCTCGGTGAGGGTCAGGTGGTGGGGCGTCGCCTCCGCCGTCACGGGCAGGCCGCGCTCCTTGGCCCGGCGCACCAACTCCACGGAGCCGGCGGTGGAGATGTGGGCCAGGTGCAGCCTGCCCCCAGTGAGCGCCGCCAGCTCTATGTCCCGCGCCACCATGGTCTCCTCGGCCACGGCGGGCCAGCCGGCCAGTCCCAGGCGGTTGGAGATGCGGCCTTCATTCATGGGGGCGCTCCGGGAGAGGGCCGGGTCCTCCGGATGATTGATGACGGGCAGGTCCAGGCCCCGGGCGTAGGTCAGGGCCTGGCGCATCAGATGGGGGTTTGCCACGGGGCTGCCGTCGTCGCTAAAGCCAATGGCCCCCGCCTGGGCAAGCTCCCACATCTCGGCGAGCTCCTGGCCGGCCCGCGCCTTGGTGACGCAGCCGATGGGCAGAACGCGGACGCCGTTGGCCTCCCGCGCCCGCCGCAGGACGTAGTCCACCACGCTGGCGTTGTCCATAGCCGGGCGGGTGTTGGGCATGGCGCAGAGGGTGGTGAAGCCGCCGCGGGCCGCCGCCTGGACGCCCGTGGAAATTGTCTCATGGTCTTCGTAGCCCGGCTCTCGCAGGTGGACGTGCAGGTCAATGAAGCCGGGGCAGGCCACCAGGCCCGCGCCGTTCACGACGACGCAACCTTTTGGCAGGCTGCCGTTGCGGATAGCCGGCGCCATCCTGACGATGCGCCCGTCTCCGATGAGCAGGTCGCCGGCGCGGTCCCACCCCTGGGAGGGGTCAACGATGCGCGCCCCGCGTATGAGGATAGGCTGTGTGGTGTTTATCATGTTCGTGTGTTTACTTGCAGGCGCTCGGCTTTTGTCATGCTGAGGAGCGAAGCGACGAAGCATCTAGGGCATATGCCTATGACGACCACTCGCTAGGTATTGTGCCTTTGTTGTTCTGGCCTTTGCCATCAAAGCATACGCCCTAGATGCTTCGTCGTCCCTCCTTCGTCTGCGGACTCAGTACATGACGATCTCAGCATGACAGTGAAAACCTCGTACCTCTACTGCCATCCAAGTAGTGCCGGCGGTGCAGAAGCGCTATTACAGAAACCTAATCCGTCTGGGCAACTCACCCGATGGAGTGTCTTGCGCAGTTGACGGCGGTCCCTCTTTGTTGGCCACGAGCAGATACAGCAGCGCCATGCGTACGGCCACGCCGTTGTGCACCTGCTCCTCTATGAGGGACTGCGCCCCGTGGGCCACCTGGGGGCTGATCTCTATCCCCTCGTTCATGGGGCCGGGGTGCAGCACCAGGGCGCCGGGCCTGGCCAGCTTCAGCCGCCGCTCGTCCACCTGGTACATCTTGGAGTACTCTCGCAATGTGGGCAAAAGGCCCGCCTGCTGGCGCTCAAGCTGGAGGCGCAGGGGCATCACCACGTCGGCATCCTGGATGGCCTCCTCCACGTTGAAAGTCACCTCCACCGAGGCCAGTCCCGACGAGTCAGGATCCTCCCTGTAGCTCCCGTCCAGGAACTCCTGGGGGAGGAGGGTGGGCGGCGCGCACAGCACCACATGAGCACCTGCGGCGGTCAGGCCCCACAGGTTGGAGCGGGCTACTCGCGAATGCAGGATATCGCCGACGATGACCACCTTTGCGCCGCTGATGCTGCCCCTGTGCTGGCGGATGGTGTACAGGTCCAGCAGCGCCTGGCTGGGGTGGGCGTGCCAGCCGTCGCCGCCGTTGATGACGCTGGTGCGCTCAAGGTTGCGGGCCATGAAGTAGGGCGCGCCGGAGTGCGGGTGGCGCACGACGATCAGGTCGGCCCCCGTGGCTTGAAGGGTGCGTACCGTGTTCAGCAGCGACTCCCCCTTCTCCACGCTGCTGCCGGAGGAGGAGACGTTGATGACGTCGGCGCTGAGGAGTTTGCCCGCCTCCTCAAAGGAGACGCGGGTGCGGGTGCTGGCCTCGTAAAACAGGGTGACGATGACCTTGCCCCGCAGCGTTGGCACCTTTTTGATCTCCCGGCCCAGCACCTCGCCCATGGCGTCAGTGGTGGCCATCACCAGCTCTATCTCCTCCGGGGAGAAGTCGTCCAGGTCAAGGATATGCCGCCGTGTGCCGTCCACCAGGTTGGGGTGATGCATGGGAGTTGTTGGCGTTTGGATGGCCATATCTTTCTCAATTCCCCCCCTCCCTTATAGGTCATCAACAAGATAACTTATCTTGCAAGTAGCGGATCGTTTCACCCCTACCTCAATCCTTCCCCGTCAGGGGGGAGGAAGCCCCTTCCCCCCTTGCGGGGGAAGGCAGGGATAGGGGGTTAGCTCCTCTCTCCCAGAATCACCACCTCGTCGTGGCCATCCACCTCCTCCACGCGCACCTGGATCTCCTCATGGAGCGCCGTGGGAACGTTCTTGCCCACGTAGTCCGCGCGGATGGGCAGCTCCCGGTGCCCCCGGTCAATGAGGACGGCAAGCTGCACCGTCTTGGGACGGCCAAAGTCGGTAAGGGCGTCCAGGGCGGCGCGGATGCTGCGCCCTGTGAAGAGCACGTCGTCCACCAGGACAACGTTCTTGCCTTCCATGGCGATAGGAATCTGCGTAGAGTGGACAACGGGCGTACCGTGCAAGGCAACGTCGTCCCGGTAAAGGCCGATGTCCAGGGCGCCTACGGGTACGCCGTGACCCTCAAACTCCTGGATGCGCGCCGCCAGGCGGTGGGCCATGGGCAACCCGCGGGTGCGAATGCCCACCAGGGCCAGACCTTCCGTGCCCCGGTTGCGCTCCAGAATCTCGTGGGCGATGCGCGAAAGGGCCCTGCGGATGTCCTGGGCGGACATGATCTGCCGCTCGGCGGGGGAGGCGTCTTGCCTTTGGCTGTTCTCCCCCTGGGGAGCAAGGGGCGCTGGTTCCAGCATACAAAAAGTCCCTTGTCATTGGGCTGACAAGGGACTGCATCCTCATGGCGGCCCGTCGGGGCGGGCGGCCAGAAGGCCCAGCTAGCACCTTACCAGCCTCACAGGACCGGTTTCAAGGTTCCCTAAGGGGCCTCTACGGTTTTGAACTGCCTCTAGCATACCACGCCGGTCCCTTCGCGGGCAACGCCTGGGAGCACCAAACCCAGCTGCGTCCGGCGGCGCGGCTAGTCGGCGGCGCGGGTGCGGTCATCCCCATCGGGCGTGGGCTCAAAGAAGAAGTCCTCCACTGAAAACTCAGTGAGGGAATGGTGGCGCATGGGCAAATCCGGCCTCACCACGTACCGGTTGCGGCGTCCCTCCTTCATCACCGACACGTAGCCGTCCTCCCGCAGGTCGTGGAGGATGCCGGCTACGGTGCGCTCCGCCAGCCCCAGGTGATTGGCGATGCGACGGATGGTATCGCCTGGGTGCTGCAGGATGTGGAAGAAGACCATCCCGTGATTGGTGAAGAAGGTCCAGTGCTTTTCGGCTCTTGCTGGTTTGTTCGTCATTTCCCGCCACCCCTCCTCCGTTCAGGCTATGGTGCGACTCATATTACACGAAATGGTTTGCATCCATCAACCTGCTAGATACCCCGCAGTCCCGGTGC
The DNA here is from genome assembly GCA_016179765.1 of Chloroflexota bacterium. Classification (GTDB taxonomy): domain Bacteria; phylum Chloroflexota; class Dehalococcoidia; order Lucifugimonadales; family JACPCL1; genus JACPCL1. The sequence goes on along the minus strand of JACPCL010000036.1, from coordinate 182,262 downwards.
CGCGGGTGGACACCATAGCCTCACCTTAGGGGTATGATACGCTTATGGCGGCAAAGGATGGCGTGGATGCATCCGCCCCCCCTAGCCAGCCGTAGTTCATACATGACGGCCAGCGATGAGGAGAGTGTGTTGAAGCCGATGAAACGGGCAGCAATAACCCTCCTCTGGCTTGGAGGGGCGCTGCTGCTTGCCTGCGGCGCACCCCAGGCCGCTCCCCAGGTGGGAGCGCTCACGCCAACTCCTCCTGCTAGGGCAGGAGCAACCACACCGGATGCCGCCATCGCCAGTGCCACCCCGCCGAGCGCCGCGCCCACACCCACCTTAACGCCGCTGCCACCCGTCGGTCCCAAGCCAGGCAACACTGCTCCAGACTTCACCTTGGAACTGGACACGGGCCAGACGGTGAGCCTGGTTTCCCTGCGCGACCAGGGCAGGCCAGTGGTGCTGTACTTTTTCACGACGTGGTGACCCACCTGCTGCGCCGAGTTACGGTCGCTGAAAGAGATATATCCCCAGTATGAGGACGGGGTCGCCTTTATCGCCATCGGCATTGACCCCTTTGAGGACAAGGGAGTGCTCGTGGCTTATAAGAAGGCCCAAGGCTACCCCTGGCCTGTGGCGGTTGCACCCAGCGGGATGTTGCCAGCCTACAACATCACTATCCAGTCCACCAAGGTGGCGGTCAACAGGGCAGGGGTCATTACGTTCAGGGAAGGGTATGGGGTGAAGGGCGGTGATGTCTGGCACAGGGTCTTCAAGGAGCTAACGTCATAGCCGCCCTTGCGTTTCCCCTGGCTTACACCCCGTGTCTCTTGAGGAAGTCCACCACCAGGCGTTCAAACTCCTGGGGCTTGTCGTGGACGATGATGTGCCCTGCGCCCGGCACGGTGACGATCTCAACATCGGGCCGTATCTGCTTGAAGCGAGTCTGCTGGTCCTGACCCACGATTTCACTTTCGGTGCCCACCAAAAGAAGGAAGGGGGCCTTCACTCTCTCCACGTAGTGCCACAGCTCCAGGGGCACAAAGTCCCGCTGGATGGCGACGTCCCGTTTCAGGCCAAGCTTGCCGTTGGGGAGCCGCTTGGTGCCATAGCGCGCCAGGTCCAGGAAATACTGGGCGGGAGTGCGCTGGTTCTGCCCCTGGAGGCTCTTCGCCCACTCATCTAGGGTGTCAAACTGAGGATCACCCCCAGCAACGCGATCGGCGAAGCCCCGGGAGATGGAGGCAGGGCGCACCGCGCCCACGTCTTCCATGATAAGGGCCGCCGTGTGTTCCGGATGCTGGGCGGCGGAGACGAGCGCCACGCGGCCGCCCGTGGAGCCGCCCAGGAGAATGACCCTGCGCAGCCCCAGATGGTCCACAAGGGCCGCCACGTCCGCGGCGTAATGCTCCGTGGTATACTTCCCTTCCCCCGCCCAGTCGCTGTCGCCGTGGCCGCGCATATCCAGCGCCAGGACTCGGTAGCGGTCGCACACGTTGCGGGCAAAGTGGTCCCAGGTATGGGCGTTGCTGCTGATGTGATGGAGAAGGACCAGCGGGGTGGCCCCCTCGTTGCCCCAGTCCAGGTAGTGCATCCTCAAGGTATCAGAGCGGAAGTAGCGGTCAGCAGGGGCCCGAGTCGTCATCTTCTCCTCCTCATATGCAGGGATCAGTAGAGTGCCGCCATTGTACAGATTTCTGTCTCTGCGGCATATCCCGTCCTTGGGCTGGAGGGATCAGGCGTTCCCCGCAAAAAAAATGGACAAGGCGTTCTCCCCGGCTGGCCCAAGAGCAGAAATCCAGCAGGGCCTTATATACTTTTTGGCCCCATTTATCAACCCCTTTCCCCCCCTTTTCAAGCACATCTTTCGCTTGACACCTGCGCCACTGCCCGTGCTATTGTGAAGCCCGCATACAAACACGCCGGCAGCAACGGCGCTTCCAAGGGTGTAAACGGAAAGAGCGCCCGCAGGGAGGCCAGTCATGAGTTGCCGGTTCCCGCTGGATGCCCGGCGTCCTTAGATATTTCCTCATAGGGACTGCTCTCACCAAGGCGTTGGCCAAAGGCCATCCCTGGAGGGTGTCCACGTCTATGTGCTCATCACGCCACTCCTCCTGCTCTGGTCCTGGACTTTTTCCCTCTGTTGTTGCAAAAGGGGTATCAGAACATGAAACCCTCCGCTACCACCCTGTCCCTTGTCAGCGATGGCACCATCAAGACCGACGGCGGCGCTATGTTTGGCCAGCTTCCCAAGTCCGCTTGGGAGCAGTTGGCGGCCCCTGACCGTAGAAACCGCGTCAGCCTGGGGCTCAATTGCCTCGTCATCAAGAATGGCGATAGCTGCGTCCTGGTGGACGCAGGCCTGGGCAATAAGGATCCAGAGCAGACCAAGGAACGTTTCGGGCTTACCCGCAGCAACCTGATGAAGAGCCTTCGCGCCATGGGCCTGACCCCACGGGACGTCACCGCCGTGGTGCTCACCCATCTCCACCAGGAGCACTCCGGCGGCTGCACCCGTCTGGACCGCTCTGGAGAGGCGGTGCCCACCTTCCCCAACGCCACCTACTTCATTCAGCGCAAGGCCTGGGAGGAGGCCGCCAGCCCCAACGAGCGCGCCTGCGATCTCTACCGGCAGGAGGACTTCCTGCCGCTGAAGGAACGCAGCCAGATCACCCTCCTGGACGGCGACGCCGAAGTGGCGCCGGGGACCCGCGTCCGCCTCACAGGGGGCCATTGCAACGGCCATCAGATGGTGCTGGTGAACCACGGCGGCGAACGCGTCGCCTTCCTGGGAGACCTGATTCCCACCCACCACCACCTGGGAATGGCGTGCATCTCCTCCACAGATACCTTTCCAGAGGACACCCTTGCCATCAAGAAGGACCTGGTGTACGAGGCGGAGAAGTGTGGCTGGCTTATCGTCTTCTGCCATGGCCTGGAAACCAGAGCGGGCTACCTGGAAAAGCGCAAGGGCAGGCTCAACTTCCGCCCCGTGGAGTTCTGACCCTCCCTTCTCCCCGCGCCCTAGCAGGGTGCTGAAAAACACCCCCCTCTTGTGTCACTCCCTCCCTTGGTGTAGGGTATCGCCATGACGCCCCACGGGGTGGCCCCGCTGCTTGCCTGCGGCGGGCCGCGAATGGCGCGGGAGCAACGCGCCCCTCGCTTCGCGCCAACTCATGCAGTGGAGGTAACGCTATGACGGCAACCTACGTTTCCCGCGCTCCGGTGATGACTACTGGCGGCCTGGTTTGCTCCACCTCTCCTTTAGCGGCCTCCATAGGAGTCCACGTGCTGGCCGATGGCGGCAACGCCTTTGACGCCGCCATCGCCACCGCCGCAGCGGAGGCCGTGACGGTGGCGCCCATGTGCGGCTTCGGCGGCGAGACCTTCGCCATCATGTACGTGGCCCGCTCCCAGAAGGTCGTCGGCCTCACCTCCACCGGGCCCGCCCCCAGGGCGGCGACGCCCGCCTTCTTCCGCGCCAAAGGCTACGCCCACATGCCCTCGGAAGGCCCCCTGGCCGCCTCTCCCCCTGGTGAGCTCAACGCCTACAAGTACATCCTGGCCAACTTTGGCACCCGGCCCCTGGCCAAGCTCCTGGAACCAGCCATCCAGCTCGCCGAAGAGGGATTCCCCCTCTCCCCCCGAGTGGGGCGCATCTTCCAGGGCAGCATGGAGAAGCTGGCCAAGTTCCCCTCTTCAGTCAAGGTCTTTCTCAAGAGGAATGGCCAGCCCTACGGCCCCGGCGACCTCTTTGCCAATAAGGAGCTGGCCCGCTCCCTCAAGCGCATCGCCCAAGCAGGCACGGACGACTTCTACCACGGGCAGCTTGCACGGGACATCGCCAAGGCCTTCCGAGACGCCGGCGGCATCCTGGACGAGGAGGCGCTGGCCAGCCAGGAGGTGGAGGTCTACGACCCCATCTCCACCACCTATCGCGGCTACACCGTCATGGAAAACCGTCCCCCTTCCCAAGGCATGATCCTCCTGGAAATGCTGAACATCCTGGAGGGGTACGATATGGCCTCCCTGGGCCACCTGACCCAAGAGGGCATCCACCTCATGATTGAGGCCAAGAAGCTGGCCTTTGCCGACCGCAACGCCTACCTGGGCGACCCCCGCAAGGTGAGTACCCCGCTGGACACCCTCATCTCCAAGGAGCACGCCGCCCGCAGGCGCGCCCACATCAACAGGGCGCGCGCCGCCATTGCCGTCTCTCCAGAGCCGCTGGTGCCCGCCGGCGCCGACACCAGCTACTTCTGCGTGGCCGACCGGTACGGCAACGTCGTCTCCCTTATCCACAGCCTCTATGCCGGCTTCGGTTCCGGGTTTGTGGCCGAGGGCACGGGCATCGTCTTTAACAACCGCCAGCAGGGCTTCCGCCTGCAAGAGGGACATCCCAACACGGTAGCCCCCGGCAAGCGCCCCATGCACACCCTCAACGCCTACATGATGCTCAAGGATGGCAAGCCCTTCCTGGCCTCCGGCACTCCGGGCGCCGACTTCCAGGTGCAGGGCAACACCCAGATCATCACGGGCATCGTGGACTACGGCCTGGGCGCCCAGGAGGCGGTGGACGCCCCCCGCTGGGTGGACGAGCCGGGCAGCAACCCGGCCACCCTCTCCCAGCCCTTTGGCGTGCGGTTGGAGCCTCGGGCGCCAGAGGAGGTCGCCAGGGGCCTGGAGCGGCTGGGGCACACCGTGGGCTGGGGACAGGAGGGCATCAGCCACGGCATTGTGCAGCTCATCCAGCTTGACCACGGGCGGGGCATCAAGATTGGCGCTTCTGACCCCAGAGGCGATGGGCACGCGGCGGCGACGCCGTAGAAAACGCTTTACAACACCTTCAAACTAAGCTACACTGGTGCCACACAGGGCGAGGGGGATATGTGTCCCCTGCGCCCTGGCTTGTTGTTTCTTCCTCAATGCCTTTGGGTGGAGGGGCACACCATGGTGCGGCGGGAAAACTTCCTCACCTCTGAGGGCCTCACAAAACTTGAAGCAGAGCTGGACCTGTTGCGCAGGGTCAGGCGGCCGGAGGCAGCCCAGCGCATCCAGCGGGCGACAGCGGTGGGCGGAACCGTGGACAACGCCGACTACGAGGACGCCAAAAACCAGCAGGCCTTCATTGAAGGGCGAATCCGAGAGCTGGAAGAGGCCATCAAAGACGTCGTCCTCATCCCAGACGACCGCAAGCCTTCGGACAGGGTAGAGGTTGGCTCGGTGGTGGCGGTGACCAACCCCCAGGGCCGCACACAGACCTTTACCATCGTGGGCCGCACCGAGGCCGATCCCGCCCAAGGCCGCATCTCCAACGAGTCTCCCGTGGGCCGCGCCCTCCTGGGCCACCGCGTAGGAGAGCAGGCCGAGGTGGACACCCCCTCCGGCAAGATAAGGCTGACCGTTGTCAAGATTGCGTGACACCTAACCCCTTCCCCTTCCCTCAAGGGAAGGGGTGAAATCCCCCTCCCCTCAACGGAAGGCGCTAGGGGAGAGGTAAAGCACCTCCCATGTCAGACCGCGAATCAGAGCTACTGCGTTCCCGCCGTGAGAAGCTGGAGCGCCTGCGCGCCCGCGGCGTTGACCCCTATCCCCCCCACTTCCACCGCACCCACACCACCCAGCAGGCGCTGGAGCTCTTTCAGCAAGCCGAGGCTCACCAGGGCGCTACCGCCCACACCCAGGCCGTGACCATCGCCGGCCGCATCACTGCCATGCGCGGCATGGGTAGGGCCAGCTTCCTGGACCTGCGGGACGGCGCGGGCCGCCTGCAGGCCCACCTCCGCAGCGACATCCTTGGCGCTGGGTACAACCTGCTGACCGAGCTTGACCTGGGCGACTTCCTGGGAACCACCGGCCCCCTCTTCAAGACCCGCCGAGGGGAGGTCACCCTGGAGGCCACCGTGATCACCCTCCTCGCCAAGGCCCTTGCGCCGCCGCCGGAGAAGTGGCACGGCCTCAAGGACGTGGAGGTACGCTACCGCCAGCGTTACCTGGACCTTATGGCCAACCCAGAGGTAGCGGCCATTTTCCGCACCCGCAGCCGCGTCGTCGCCTTCATCCGCCGCTTCATGGACGGCCTCGGCTTCATGGAGGTGGAGACGCCTGTAATGGTGCAGGTGGCCGCCGGGGCTATGGCCAAGCCCTTCGTCACCAAGCATAATGCCCTGGACCGCACCCTGTTCCTGCGCATCGCCACCGAGTTGCACCTCAAGCGCCTCATCGTCGGCGGCATGGACAAAGTGTACGAGATCGGCAAGGTCTTCCGTAACGAGGGCATTGACCTGGACCACAATCCGGAGTTCACCACCATGGAGAGCTACGAGGCCTATGCCGACTATCATGATGTGATGCGCATGGTGGAGGAGCTGGTGTCCACCGCAGCCCAAGAGGTCTTAGGGAAGATGAAGGTGGCCTTCCACGACCACGAAATCAACCTGGCTCCCCCGTGGCAGCGCCTCTCCCTGGTAGAGGCGCTGCGCAAGGCCGGCGTAGACATTGAGCGGCACGACACCAACGAAAAGCTGGTGGCCGCCGCCGCCGAGCTTGGGGTGCAGGTGCAACGCACCGAGAGCCGCACGAGCATTATGGATAAGCTCGTCGGTTCGCTCGTGGAGCCGAAGCTCATCCAACCCACCTTCCTGGTGGACTACCCGGTGGAAATGTCCCCCCTGGCCAAGGCCAAACCCGGCAATCCCCGCTACGTGGAACGGTTTGAGGCCTTCATCGGCGGCATGGAGGTTGCCAACGCCTTCACCGAGCTGAACGACCCGGATGTCCAACGACAGCGGTTTGAGGAGCAGGAGGCCTTGCGCCGCCAGCACGGCGAGGAGGAGTTTGACCGCCTGGACGAGGACTTTCTGGAGTCCCTGGAGTACGGCATGCCGCCCACCGGCGGCCTGGGCGTGGGGATTGACCGCCTGGTCATGGTGCTCACCGGCCAGCGCTCCATCCGGGACGTGGTGCTGTTCCCCCAGCTTCGCAGCCTTGGCTCCAGCAAGGAGCCGGAGGCGTGAAGCGTCACTTCACTGTGACCGCCTTTGTGTCGGTCCAAGGGCAGACCTTGCTCCACTGGCACGCCAAGAACCGCATGTGGCTGCCCCCGGGCGGCCACATTGAGCTGGACGAAGACCCCGTCCAGGCAGCCCATCGCGAGGCTTTGGAGGAGGCCGGCTTCCCCGTGGAAATCCTGCCAACAGCTTCAGCCTTCTCTTATGAGATGCCCCCTCAACTGACTGCCCCCGTCACCATCATGATAGAGGACATTCTTTACACCCCCTCTGAGCCTGCCCACCAGCACATTGACCTCATCTACTTCACCGTGCCCGCCAGCCGGGGTCTTGAGACGCCGCCGCCCGGCACGTGGCGGTGGGTATCCCTGGAGGCGCTGCGCCAAGGCAGAGGCATCGCCCTGGAAGCGGGGACACCCCCCATCCCCGTGGCCGAGGACGTGCGCGTGCTGGCCATCGCCGCCATAGAGCGGGCCGAAGTGGCAGAGAAGATGTATCATGAACCTATCCCAAAATCAGTTAGATAGAAGGGCTGACCAGGTGTAACCCCTTCTCCCCTTGTGGGAGAAGGTTGGGATGAGGGGTGTTTCACCCTTGCCCTCTCCCCTCAAAGGAGAGGGATTTTGGGATAGCTTCATGTGTCGGGGGAAGCAGTAGGTGAGCTATGGGCGCCTTTTATCAGCGAATTGAGCTAGCAGCCGAAGCTTCAGGGCCTTCTGAAGAGATAGAGGCCCTTGTAGATACTGGTGCCACGTACACCTTCGTCCCTGGCTCTGTGCTACGGAGGCTCGGCATACGACCTACAGGACAGCGGGAGTTTGAAGTGGCCGATGGGCGGATCAAACGCTATGACATCGCCGTTGCCTTGGTGCGGCTCCATGGGGAAGTCTATCCCACCTTAGTGGTTTTCGGCGATGAAGGGACGCAGCCACTATTGGGCGTCGTGACCCTGGAAACCTTGGGTTTGGGGGTTGACCCTGTCCGTCAACGGCTAGTGCCCGTGCGCGGCCTACTCCTTTGAGGCCCCTATGCTTGACATAGAGCTCATCCGCCGCAACCCAGACCAAGTGCGGGACGCCCTGGCCTCCCGTGGCGAGGAGTCCGCCCTGGAGCCTATCCTGGCCCTGGACGCCAAACGCCGCGAGGCCATCCACGAGGGCGACGAGTTACGCGCCCGCCGCAACCAGGTCAGCCAGGAGATCGGACGCAGCAAGGAGCGCTCGCCCCAGCTTGTCGCGGAGATGCGCCAGGTCGGCGACCGCATCAAGGCCCTGGAGGAACAGGTCAAGGCGCTTGAGGAGGAGTTGACCAGGGCGCTCCTCAACCTTCCGAATCTGCCGCGCCCCGACGTGCCCCCTGGCCTGGACGCCTCGGCCAACGTCGTGCGTCGCACCATCGGCCAGCCCCACGCCTACGCCTTCCCGCCCAAGGCCCACTGGGACCTGAACGACGCCCTGGGCATCATTGACTTCCAGCGCGGCGCCCGCATGTCCGGCGCCCGTTTCTACGTGCTACGGGGGCAGGGCGCACGCCTCCAGCGCGCCCTCATCACCTGGATGCTAGACGTGCACACCAGGGAACACGGCTACATGGAGATATATCCGCCTGCGCTGGTGAAGGCGGAGACCCTCATCGGCAGCAGCAACCTGCCCAAGTTCGCCGATGCACTGTACCACGACGCCGAGGATGACCTGTGGCTGACCCCTACAGCGGAGGTGACGCTGACGGCCATGCACGCGGGCGAGATCCTGGAGCCTGGCTCCCTGCCCATCAACTACGCCGCCTACGCGCCCTGCTTCCGCAAAGAGAGAACGGCGGCGGGCCGCGATACGCGGGGCATCAAGCGCGTCCACCAGTTTGACAAGGTGGAGATGTACAAGTTCGTGGCGCCAGAGCGGTCGGACGAGGAGCTGGAGAGGCTGGTGGCCGACGCCGAAGACCTCCTGGGACGCCTGGGCCTCCACTACCGCGTCCTGCAGCTCTGCGCCGGCGACATGGGCTTCCCCTCGGCCAAGAGCTACGACCTGGAGGTGTGGTCGCCGGGCTGCCAGGAGTGGCTGGAGGTCAGCTCCTGCTCCAACTGCACCGACTTCCAGGCCCGCCGCGCCAGCATCCGCTTCCGCCGCGAGGCGAGGAGCCGCCCGGAGTACGTGCACACGCTGAACGGCTCCGGCCTGGCCCTACCGCGTATCATGATTGCCCTCCTGGAGACCTTCCAGCAGGCGGACGGCTCCGTCGTCATCCCAGAGTGCCTGCACCCCTACACGGGGTTTGAGGTGATAGGGGCATCAGCCCCGTAGGATGTAGGGCACGACCCACTGGAGTTGATTGTGCTTGATAGAGTTTTCGCAACATGATGGGCTGGAATGGAGCGCGCAGATAGGCGGGATGGGTCATCTTGATTGAAGGCTCTGGGGACAGCAGTTCAAACAAGCGGGATGGAGGTGGGAGACGGGATTCGTGTTGGGCATGGCAAGGCCTCCTATGGATAACATGGCAGCGCCAAGACAGGATAGGAGGCAGACGGAGGTTTGGGGAAGAGGCGGGTGGCGGGGGACGAGGCACTTGACAAGGCCAGAATGCAACGGTAGGGTGCGCATCACACTTTCTGCCTTGGCAGGAGTTCAGGCCTAGCGCCAAATGGGAAATCTCGGATCAAGTATCAGAGAGGGCATCCGCAGAAAGCGTGAGCTTGATGTGGATAGGCTGGCTGTCGATGAAGAAGCTGATGGCCAGGGCTTGCACGCCTGACATAGTGCCCCTTTGTCGTTCACGCTTCGGGGAGGGCGTCGTATGGATATTATCCCTGTCGCCATCTCTGTGTCGGCACTTCTTGTCACACTATTTGATCGCCTTTGGCTCGCCAGAGTAAAGCCTTTTAAGTTCGGAGCGAATACCTCCGGAGTTTTCTGGATGCCTCCGGCTCGCCCAGACACTCCATTCAGTTTGTTGATTTCGTTTACCCTTGCCAACGACGGTGCCCGTGCCGGGTGGGTCACAGCCTCAAGTGTCCTCCTCTGGAGCCCTCGAGAATTGTTCAAGCTTGGTGGTGTGGCGCTCGTGGACGTTGGACCGGCAGTTGATGCCGCAAAGAGCCCCGAGTCGGCGGAGGCGTTACATGGCTCGGGAATTTTTGCTCCCATAAGGCTGGCAGGTTACTCTTCTCAAGAAGTTGCTATCTACTACTTGTTCGGCCCAGCAGGAACGGACAAAACACTCGGGTTTTCGGATCCCCGGGCATTTACCCCAGGAAGATACTTCGCCTACCCAGTTTTTTATATTGATGGCAAATGGATAAGCTCTAGACAGGCGTTGGTTCAAGACGTTCCGCAAGAGATGTTGGAAAGTGCCCGTGCGAGAAACGTTTCGGCAAACCTCGACTCTACTCAGACTCATGACACTTTAACCTCGGATGTGGCTGAAAGGCTCATGCGAGAGGCGACATAGCCTGCATCATTTTCGGGAGATGTGCCTGGGCTGCTCCGAACGGTCAAACAGGGAATCCTTGTGGAAGGATAGAAACCAAGCCCTCTGCGGATAGCAAGATAGGTTTAGCCTTTTGGCAAAATGATTGCCTTGGCCTGGTCGGTAATAGGCAGAAACGCCGCACCAGTGGGATATTCCTAGGCGTTGACCAGTTCTTTCGTACGCATATGCGCTCCCAGGAACGCGTCAAGACCCTCCTACTCCCGCACCACTACTCCGTCTTTAGGGATAGGGGGTGCCCAGGGAAGAGAGGACGCCTTTGTCCGTTTGGTGATGTGCTGCCCGGACCATAGCGCCAAGGGGGTCACCCGCTGTCAGTGACGCTGAACGTGCCCACCCTCTCACCCCCTTCGCAGCATCCAAAAGTGGTCCAGGGGGCCGTGGCCGTGGCCAATCTGCAAGTCGGCTTTGATGGCGCTGGTCACGTAGTCCTTGGCCGCGGCCACCGCCTCGGGCACGGACAACCCCTTGGCCAGCCCAGCGGCGATGGCCGAGGCGAAGGTGCAGCCGGTGCCGTGGGTGTTCTTCGTCGGGATGCGCTCGGCGGTGAACTCCTGGAAGCCTGACCCGTCGTACAACGTGTCCACCGCCTCGCGTCCCTCCAGGTGCCCGCCCTTGACCACCACGCTCTTGGCCCCCATAGCCGCGATGCGCCTCGCCGCTTCCCGCGCGTCCTTATTATTGCGGATAGTCATACCCGTCAACACCTCGGCCTCCGGCGTGTTGGGGGTGACCACGGTCGCCAGGGGCAACAACACGGTGCGCAGGGCCTCCACCGCCTCTTCCTGAAGCAGGCGGTCGCCGCCCTTGGCCACCATCACGGGGTCTACCACAAGCCTCGTGACGCGGCGCCGCTTCAGCTCCCGCGCCACGGTACGGATGACGGCGGAGGAGGATAACATACCGGTCTTGACGGCGTCTGCTCCGATGTCCGTGACGATGGCCTCTATCTGGGCGGCGATGACCTCGGTGGGGATTTCGTGGATGGCGGTGACGCCCAGGGTGTTCTGGGCGGTAATAGCGGTCAGCGCCGAGGTCCCGTACACCCCCAGGGCGGCGAAGGTCTTCAGGTCGGCCTGGATGCCGGCGCCGCCGCCGGAGTCGGAACCAGCGATGGTCATGGCGGTGGGCAGGCTGGGCATGAGGGGCCTCCTGGGAATCAGGTTGCCCTTAGGATACCCCGCCTTGCGAGAGCGTGCCACTGGGCAGGCGGCCTGTCCCAGACCCGCATGAGCTGGATGAGTTCCGGCGGGCGCACCAGGCTGCCCACGTGGGTGGTGAGGATGTGGTCCGTGCTGCGTTTCATGGAGGAGCGCCTTTTTCGTAAGGGTACTTCGTGATACAAGTAGGCTTGCCCTACTATAATGCAGGGGGCAAGCGGTGGACCAGGGGTTGTGGGGTTAAGAAGCCGCCACAACGGGTCGCCCAGTACCTTGATACACCCCAAGGATTTGTATATACTAAAGCATATACATTCGCTCCAGAATGAATGACGACGACCTCCACCGAATCGTAGATGCCTATTTGTCAGCGGCTGCATCGCCGAACCCGACAATGGAGGCGGTCAGGATAGTCTGGGAGCGAGATGATCCGAGGTTTGGGGCAAAGCACATCGCCGAAGTCCACGGGGTCAGTGAAGCCGAGGTGGAGCAGGCGCTGTTTGAGATTCCGCCGTATGTTGAAGCAAAGCGACACCCAGATTTCCCGAACCGGACACTGTTCTGGGGCGCTACCCAGTGGGATAGATGGCTGTTCATCGTCTGTCAGGACTGGACAGAGAATGGCATACGGTACTTGATACCCATCACGGCTTTTGAGCCTGAACAGGGCGTCAAGTATTGGGAGAAGTTCACATGACACAGACAAGCAAAAAGGAACTGGCGCGTGAGGCCAAAGCCTGGGACGAAGGGACCATAGCCACCAGGGGCTGGAAGAACGCCCCCGATGCCATCCCACGGGCGAAGGCTGCGACGGCCATTAGCATTCGGCTGCCGACCGCCATGCTGGCCGTGCTGAAAGCCTTCGCAGAGCGGGAGGGTGTGGGCTACCAGGCGCTCATGAAACGCTGGCTGGACGAGCGCATACGGGAGGAGCGGCGGAAGCTGGCTGGGCCACCTTTTCAAGCAGTCGTATCCTTGAGCGTTGAAGATGCAACGAAACTTCGGGAGGCCGCGCAGCATGTCGCGCAAATCCTCGCAAGCCCCGGACATCAAGGAAAAGAGTCCGTCATATCTGGTGGCGAGCAAATCACCCGCTCAAGGCGCCAAAGCTAACCTTCTTGACGCCCTCAATGTTTTCTTGCCCAATGCTCCGTGTGCAGTTCGTAGAGAAGGTCGTTAATCTTCCCCAAGTCTGGCTTCTCCGGAAGGCTTGAGGTCGTGCATAGGTCCTGGAGCTCACGCTCTAGCTCCTCCGCCTGCCTCAACACCTCTGGCAAGGAGTACTTGCCCAGGCGCACGTCCCGTACGTAGATCCGCTCCGGCTCGCGCATGGGCAACGAAAGCCGGCCAGTGCGCAGAAACTCAATACCTTGGAAACCCAGGCGCACTGTATGGCCTGCGTACTTGGTATCGAAACCATATTGCTCCACCAGTTCCGGCCGGTTAGGCAGGTTACGCTTCCCGCTCTGCCCAATTAGCGGCCTCCGCTGGCTTTGCAGATAGCCAAGGTATCTGGCCCCGGCCTCGCGTGAGGCGAAGAGGTGGGACTCCGCGCGCAAGCGGTCTCCAAGCGGCGTCTTCACAACAAGCTCCTGCTCAGGGACAAACAGCAGGAGGAGCACCGTCGGGTTGCCACGGGCCGCCAAACGCACGTATTTGCGCAGACTGTAGATGACCAGGTCAAGGTCGCCCGGGCCGCTGCGGGCGCCTTCCGGCTGCGTCCTGTGGACATACTGCTCAAAGGTGTTCAGGCCGCACACGTAGTCCGGCGGCTCAACGCAGACGCCCATCTCATCACGGTCGTCCTGAGCCTTCACGGATAAGCCGTGAACAGTAGAGCCAACGAGGCCCCGCAAGATCTCGTTGGAGGTTGCCAGTTCTTTGGGCCCCATCGGTCACCTCGCTGATTGGATCTGTGATGCGTGTCGCATCATACCTTCCCCCTCCTCACCGCCAGCCGCACCTTCATGCCGTCTATCTCTAGCGCCTCGCTATACGCCCCGGCCTCCGGCGTCCCGACAAGCCGGGACAGCTCCAGGGACAGCGTTTCCGCCTTGATGTAGGCGGCGTGCTTCTCTACCACACGGTCAATGTTCGCGTCGCCCCCGTACCAGACCGTGATGCGGTCGGCGATGTTGTAGCCGGCGGAGCGGCGCATGTTCTGGATGCGGTGCACCAGCTCCCGGGCCATGCCCTCGTCCGCAAGCTCCGGCGTGACGTGAGTGTCCACCGCCGCCACGTAGCTGCCCTCCAGGGCCACGGCGTAGCCTGGCTTCTCCCTGGCGTCTACCAGCACCTCTTCAGGCAAGAGCGTGAAGCCATCCAGCGTCACGGAGTCACCGCCGCGCACGGCCGTCGCGACCCGGGCGGCGTCGGCCCTGCCCAGGGCCTGGCGGATGCGGCCCACCTGGTTGCCATACTTTGGGCCAAGGAGCGGCAGATTGGGTCGCAGGGAAAACTCCACCACCTCACCTTCATTACCCAGGGAGGCCAGCTCCTTGATGTTCAGCTCGTCCAGCACATGGGGGGCCAGGCGTTGCAATGCAGAGGACTCCTGGGCGGTGCGGGTCGTGACCAAGATGCGCGATAGGGGCTGGCGCACGCGGATACCCGCCTTGCTGCGGGCGGCGCGCCCCATGCTGGCGACGTGCATCGCTAGGCGCATGCCCTCGGACAGGCTTTCGTCAATGAGGGCGGCCTCGGCCACCGGCCAGTCCGCCAGGTGGACGCTGTCCGGGGTGGCGTCGTCTACGGAGCAAACGAGGTTCTGGTACATCTCCTCGGCCAGGAAAGGGATGGCAGGCGCAATCAGCTTTGTGATGGTAACCAGGCAGGTGTACAGAGTCTGGTGCGCCGAGAGCTTGTCCTGGTCGCCTTGCTGTCCTCCAGCTTCGCCCAGGACAGGTTTCCAGAAGCGGGGCCTGCTTCTGCGGATGTACCAGTTGGAGAGCCTGTCCACGAACTCCTCAATGCGGCGGGCGGCGTCGCTGGGGTTGTACTCCTCCAGATGGCGCGTCACGTCGTTGATAAGCTGGTGTAGCTCCGAGATGATCCAGCGGTCCATGTCCGAGGCAGGCTGCACCTTTGGCGACGCCGTGGGGTTGTAGCCGTCCAGGTTGGCGTAGGTGACGAAGAAGGAGTAGCAGTTCCAGAGAGGGATGATGAAGCGGCGGCGCACCTCGTCAATGGTCCCATAGCCGAAGTTCAGGTTCGCCGCCGGATTGCAGGAGAAGTACAGCCACCGCATGGCGTCCACGCCCGCCTTCTCCGCCGCATCATCAAACCAGATGGCGTTCCCCTTGCTCTTGTGCATCTCCTCGCCCTTCTCGTCACGCATCAGGCCATAGCTGAAGACGCACCTAAAGGGCTCCCGGTTTTCCAGCACGGTGGACATGGTGAGCAGAGAGTAGAACCAGTTGCGGAACTGCCCTGGAAAACTCTCCGATATCCAGTCGGCGGGAAACCACTCCTGCCAGGAGTCCCGATCGTTGCGGTAGGCGAGGGTGGAGAAGGGGACGATGCCTGCGTCCAGCCACGGATTCCCCACGTCGGCGATCCTTGACACCTTGGCGCCGCATGAGGGACAGGTTATCTTGACCGCGTCTACCCAGGGACGGTGAGGCGAGTGCCCCTCAAACTGCTCCCACCCTTCCACGGCGCGCTGCTTCAGCTCCGTCTCACTGCCGATGACCTCAAAGTGGCCGCAGGAGACGCACTTGTAGATAGGCAACGCAAGCCCCCAGTAGCGCTTCTTGGAGATCATCCAGTCGTTCATGTTCCGAAGCCAGTCCAGCTCCCGCTCCATGCCAAACTCGGGTACCCAGCGGACCTTGCGGGAGACGTCCGCGATAAGGCGCCGGAGGTCCTTCATGGAGATGAACCACTCGCTCACCAGACGGAAGACCAGCTCGGTGCTGCACCGCCAGCAGGTCGGATAGCGGTGCCGGTAGCGCTCCACGTGGTACAGCAGGCCTTTCTGGCGCAGGTCAGCAAAGATGGCGTCCGGCGCCTCGGCGGCGTTCCTTCCCGTCAACCACCCAAAGCCCTCCACAAATACGCCAGCGTCGTCCAGCGGCGCAATAACGGCCAGCCTATGTTCCTTCCCCAGCACAAAGTCCTCCGCACCGGCCCCAGGTGCGATGTGCACGATACCGGTCCCCTCATCCGCGCTCACCTGATCCCAGGGGATAACGCGATGCACAACGCCTTGCTGAGCGGGTAGCTCATCGTAGGGGCCGCGATACAGCAGCCCAACCAGCGCAGAACCTGGCAGCTCCTCTTCTACGACGTAGCTCCCACGAAGGGCGCCAAGCCGGCTCTTCGCCAGGTACAGCGTCTCATCGCCTTGCCTCACTTTGGCGTAGGTCAGGGTTGGGTTGACCGCAGCGGCAACGTTGGAACTCAGCGTCCATGGGGTGGTTGTCCAGACGAGCAACGCCTCCCTCGAACGCCCTTCCAAGGGCAATCGGAGGTAGGGCGATGCGTGCTCCAATTCAACGTACCCCTCGGTAGCTATCTCCTGATTGGAGATGCCGGTGCCGCAGCGGGGGCACCAGGGCATCACGTCCGTGCCTTCATACAGCCAGCCGCGCTCATGGCACACCTTCAGGAAGCGCCAGATAGTGTAATTGTTCTCGTCAGACATGGTGTGGTAGGAGTTGTCCCAGTCCATCCAGTAGCCCAGCCGGATGGATTGCGCCGTTTGTACGCCCGCAAATTTGCGCACACGCTCCTTGCACAGCTCTACGAAGCGGTCAATGCCAAAGGCTTCAATATCCTTTTTGGACGTGAAGCCCAGCTCTTTTTCAACTTCAACTTCAACCCACAGACCCTGGCCGTCAAAGCCATTCTGGTAGCGCTGGCGGTAGCCCTGCATAGTCTTGAAGCGCTGCCAGATGTCCTTGTAGGTGCGGCCCCATGCGTGATGCACGCCCATGGGGTTGTTGGCGGTGATGGGACCGTCAATGAAGGAGAAGCGTTTCTCCGCCTGTTCGTTGCGGCGGAGGTACTTCTGCACCATGCCTGTCTGGTCCCACCAGGCAAGGCGCTCCCGCTCCATGGCGGGGAAATCCGGACGTGGATTGACGGGATTGAAGGTGGTCATGGCTCTTACCTCACCCCCTAGCCCCCTCCCCTAAAGTGGGAGGGGGGACTATGGGATAATCAGTTTGTTGGTTGCTTGAGTGCATATGTAGAAATTCGCCGCAAGACGGTGAGGATGTCATCCATTACTTCTTGGTTCTTGAATCTGAGAATGGTCAACCCTCTCATGGCTAATGTTTTGTCTCGTGCCTGGTCATATTCCTGTTGCTGGTCATGGACTGGTCCATCCACCTCAACAACCAGACCGAGGCTGTGGCAGTAAAAATCAACGATGTAGCCATCAAGGACTTGCTGTCTCCTGAAGCGATGGCCGTTCATCTGGCCGTTGCGTAACGCCTGCCACAAGCGACGTTCAGCCTCAGTCATATCCTTACGCAGTTGCCTTGCGGCTACACGTTTTTCTTCAGGTAGGTCTTGGTCTGTAACAATACCCTTCACATCCAACCCAGTTCTCGGTTTTTGTATCCTTCTCATCACAACTCTCTGTCCCCCTCCCCTGAAGTGGGAGGGGGACTACAGGGGGTGAGGTCGGCTTACGGCAGCAACTCCCTTATTCCGCGCACCACCCTGTCCGGCCTCACTGCGCTCCCCGGAGGCAGCCCCCTGCCTTGCCAGTCCACCCATATCCCTGTCATCCCCAGGGCTTGGGCTGGCGCAACGTCGTGCTCCAGGTTGTCGCCGGCCATCCAGGCCTCGGCGGGGGATGCGCCCAGGCGCTCCAATGCCTGCCGGAAGATGCGGGCTTCGGGCTTGCCAAAGCCCAGCTCCCCTTCTATGAAGATGGCATCCACCAGTGTCTCTAAGCGAAACTTGCTGACCTTGCGCCGCTGCGCCTCTGCGCCGCCGTTGGAGACCAGGGCCAGGCGGACACCCTGCTGTCGGAGGCGTTCCAGGGTCTCCAGCGCGCCCGGAAAGGGGGCCACGGTGCTGTCAAAGGTATTGGTATGGGACCGGGCGATGTCATCGGCAAGGGACGCCTTACGCAGGCCCAGGTCCGCCAGGG
The DNA here is from genome assembly GCA_016179765.1 of Chloroflexota bacterium. Lineage (GTDB taxonomy): Bacteria > Chloroflexota > Dehalococcoidia > Lucifugimonadales > JACPCL1 > JACPCL1. The sequence continues at coordinate 164,518 of JACPCL010000036.1, read as the reverse complement.
CGGCGCGCACCACCTGACGGTGAGCCTCCCCTGGGTTGTTGCGCCCCCACCGGTTACGGACGGGGTCGGCCCAGAAACGGTCGCGGCTGCGGAGGAGGGCTTCCAGCAGGCGCTGGAAGGTTATGCCCTCCAGTTTCGGGGCATAGGCCGTAGCCACTTTGACCCACGACTGCTCCACCGCCTGGTCAAAGGCCAGGACCGTGTTGTCCAGGTCAAGCAAGAGGGCTTTTGGAAGCGAAATCATCACCCTCACCCTAGCCCTCTCCCATCAAGGGAGAGGGAGAATCAGTGGGTAACAAAAATCCCGTCCCTAAAGGGACGGGACACGAATCCCGTGGTACCACCCTTTTTGCCCCCATGCCATGGGGAGCACTCGTGCGGCGCTAGCACGCCCTGTCCGCGTTAACGGAGGACAACTCCGTCCCGGTCTACTCGCTCACCTTGTCATTCTGAGGGAGGGCCGATGGGGTCGGCCCGACCGAATGAATCTCTTACCAGGAGAGATTCCTCGCTACGCTCGGAATCACAATGGAAGGCTTTGGGCGGGAGGCTCGGGAGGGATCTTCGGCAGGGGCCTTGATGTCCGCTTTCACCGGACCGGACTCGCTGGCTCAGGAGGGCCTGCGTACTGGACTCCGTCGTCGCCTATGGAGAAAGGCTAGCACACACCTGGAAGGTGGTCAAGGATTCGCGAAAGGTCCAGGTGGGTTGTCCCTTTTTTCACAACCCCAAAAAGCCCAGCCATTACGCCCCGCAGCCCATGGCCCTATAATGGTCGGGTGCTGCATTCCGCCGCAACAGGGCTGCGGCCTCATGGCTATACCCCTATGCCATATCACCTGGCTATCTTCACCAAGGACGGCGATCCAGACGGCGGCCTCCTCCGCACCCTGGATGAGGAAGGCGTGTCCTATACCCTGGCGAGGGCACTGGAGGAGGTCACCAAGGAGCACCAGGCCGCCCTGATTGACCTAAGCATCTCGCCCCAGCGGGACGTGGCTCCCCTGGGGCAGCGCTGCCAGGAGCTGGCCATCCCCCTTCTGTGCGCCCTCCCCTCCCGGCATCTCTCCCGCTATGACCACTCCTGGGGCGCCACCGACTTCATCCTTCTCCCCAGCCGCGCCGGAGAGGTTTCCGCCCGCATCCGGCAGGCTACGCGCCAGAGCACGGCCCAGACTGGCGAGAAGGTTGTGGAGACGGGCGACCTGCGCATTGACCTGGAACGGTACGAGGTGTTCCTCCGTAGCCAGCGGGTGCAACTTACCTTCAAGGAGTACCAGCTCCTGTGCCTGCTGGCCTCCAGCCCTGGCCGCGTCTTCTCCCGGGAGACCCTGCTGAACCAGATATGGGAGTACGATTACTTCGGCGGTACCCGCACCGTGGACGTGCACATCCGCCGCCTGCGCAGCAAGATTGAGGGCCCTGGCCAGAGCTACATTGAGACGGTGTGGAACGTGGGCTACCGCTTCCGGGGGCAGCCCCCCACGGGCACGGGATAGTCCTGACAGGTCGGGACCGTCGGCGCTGCCTTTCCTCAGAAGTGAGTCGCGCAAGGTAAGCAACCCTTTTTTTGACCCCTAGTGTTTTCTATGGCTCCAATCCAAAACATCAATGCATTTTATATTGACTTCGTTTCTCGGCATCGGTAATATCCCTGGTTAACGGGGATGCACGCCTGGCAAGGGCCGCCATGCCCGCAAATACTTACGGATACGGCAAACAGCGTGGCGAAAACCCACATCAAGTCCCGCACTCAGCTACCGCAAACCGACAACCAGGGGTTCTTCGGTATACGTTTGGAATCCATAGGTGGCCTGGGTGCCCACGTGGCTGGGCAGATCCTCGCTCAGGCCGGCGTCCTTCGCATGGGACTCAATGGGGCCAACTTCTCCTCCTATGGCTCTGAAAAAAAAGGCTCCCCCGTCAAGGCCTACGTCCGCTTCTGCGCGGCAGAGCAGGAGGTACGCACCAGCAGCCCCGTGGATAGGCCCCACCTGGTGGCCGTCTTTCACGAGGGGTTGGTGAGGACCGAGCCAGTCCTCTGGGGACTGCTGCCAGAGGGCGCCATCATCGTAAACTCTCTGCGCTCGCCCTCACAGGTGTGGGACGGCCTGGGGCGGCCCGCGGCCAAGGTTGGCGCCGTCAACGCCCTAGCAATTGCCGTGGAGGAAAGCTCCAGGGTCAACACCGTCATGCTGGGGGCTGTGGCTCGGGCCAGCGGCTTCATCAAGCCTGAAGCCGTCAAAGAGGTCATTCAGGCTACCCTGGGTGAACGCTATCCGCAATTGCTTGCAAGCAACCTTCGTGCCTTTGACCGCGGATTTCAAGAGCTGGCATTGGAGGACTTCAGCCACGCAGCCGCCGCAGTCCCCCAAAACTACGCCAGACACGCTCCACCTTTCGGCTATCTGGATGCCCCCCTGGGCGGCGCTGTCATGAATCCGGGGAACACGGCGCTGAAAGACCTTTCAGTCTCCCGCAACGGCTTCCTGCCCGCTTTCCACCGGGAAAGGTGCGTGGACTGCGCTCTGTGCGACCTGGTCTGCCCCGATTTCTGCTTCGTCTGGGCCGTGGAACGAAAGGGGGATGGCGTTGAGGCTATACGCCTCAAGGGCATTGACTACCAATTCTGTAAGGGGTGCTTGAAGTGCATTGACGCCTGTCCCACCTTGGCGCTCTCCACAGAGCGAGAAGAAGAGGGGTACGCTGAGCGGCATAGCGTGCCCCTCTTTCCGCATCTGCAAGGCTTCTCCCAGAATGGCGAGCGCCATCACCATTGAGCGGCTGCACCAGGAGACACCACTATGCTCATTACTGAACGCCATGCTCGCCAGAGCGCCCTCCCTCAGCTTACCGATTTCAAAAGCGGCAATGAGATGGCGGCCCTGGCCGCCAACCACATCAACTTCCACGTGATGGGCTACTACCCCATCACCCCTTCCACGGAGATTGCCGAATACCTGGACGAAATGTTTGCTCAGGGGGAGCATCAGATACGCATGATCGCCGCCGATGGGGAGCACGGCGGGGCGGGCATTTGCTACGGCGCCTCCACAGGCGGCGGCAGGGTGTTCAACGCCACCAGCGCCAACGGCTTCCTCTACGCCCTGGAGCAGTTCCCCGTCCAGTCCGGCACCCGCTACCCCATGGTCATGGACCTGGTCACGCGCTCCGTCAGTGGGCCCCTGGACATCCGCGGCGACCACTCTGACCTCTACTTCTCCCTGAACACAGGCTGGATTGTACTCCTGGCCCGGGACCCCCAAGCGGTCTACGATATGAACGTCGTCGCCGTGCGCCTAGGCGAGCATCCGAATGTCCGCCTACCCGTCATCGTGGCCTACGACGGCTTCTTCACGAGCCACCAGAAGCGACGCGTCAGCTATTTTCCTGACCGCCAACCGGTGCAAGGGTTCCTGGGTCCCTTCCAGGCGCAGCGCTCAACCCTGGACCCGCGCAACCCCATCACCGTGGGCCCCTATATGAATGACCCTGACCTTATCAACAACAAGTACCAGCAAAAGCTAGCTATGGACGCGGCGCTGCGGGTGCTGCCCCAGGTCTTTGAGCAGTATGCTACGCTCTCCGGGCGCAGCTATCCCGTGGTAGACGCCTACCGGATAGAGGACGCGGAGGCCGTCCTGGTCTTGCTGAACTCCGCCGCCGAAACGGCTAAAGACGTGGCCGACGAGTTGCGAAAGCAGGGCAAGAAGGTGGGCGTCTTGAGCCCGAACGTCCTGCGTCCCTTCCCGGCCGATGCTATTCGTGAGGCGCTCAAACACGTGGGCGCTGTCCTCATTGCCGAGCGCGCGGACTCCTACGGCGGGCAGGGCAACGCCCTGACCCACGAGGTCAAGTCGGCCCTGAAGGACGACCCTGACAACAAGACCCTGTGCCTGAGCCGCATCTATGGCCTGGGCGGTAAGGACTTCCTGTATGAAGACGCCGAGGCCCTCTTCCGGCTAGCCCTAGCCGCCGCTAGCTCAGGCAAGGTGCATATCCCCTTTGACTATCATGGCGTCACCCCAGGCAACTCGCGCAACGGCGCCCTCTCCCCGGTGCTGCCCCCTTTCACCAGGGAAGAGATGCGCCCGGGACTGGTGAGCGTGGAAAAAGATGCCGCTTCCGGCAAGGTCCAGGTGCGCACCCCACCCCTGTGGAAGCTGGCGGTGCGTTCACGGGTCTTTGCCCCGGGACACGGAGCCTGCCCCGGGTGTGGCATCTTCCCCGCCCTTGACCAGCTTTTCAAGGGCATGGAGGGGGACATTGTGGTGCTGTATCAGACGGGGTGCGCCATGGTGGTCACCACGGGTTACCCTTTCAGCGCCCACCGGGTCACCTACATCCACAACCTCTTCCAAAACGGGTCGGCTACCCTCTCCGGTCTCGTGGAGATGTTCTTGGAGCGTAAGGCACGGGGGGAACTGCCCGAGGGTGAAGACATTACCTTTGTGATGATTACCGGGGACGGCGGTATGGACATTGGCATGGGCCCCACCATTGGCGCGGCGCTGCGAAACCACAACATGGTCATCGTTGAATACGATAACCAGGGCTACATGAATACCGGTAGCCAGCTCAGCTACTCCACGCCCCTGGGGCACATGACCTCCACCAGCCATGTGGGACAGGCCCAGGGCGGCAAGACCTTCCACCACAAGGATACCCTTCAGATCATGGCTGCCTGCCACATCCCTTACGTCTTCTCCTCCGTGGAGGGCTACGCCGACGACCTGGTCAAAAAAGGGGCAAAGGCCCAGTGGTATGCCAAGAACCAGGGCCTCGCCTTTGGCAAGGTGCTGATCTCCTGCCCCCTGAACTGGCGCGCCCCTGACGAGTCGGGGACGGACGTTGTCCAGGCCGCCGTGGACTGCAACTTCTTCCCCCTCTATGAGGTGGAAGAGGGGGTGACGACCATCACTTACGACCCCGCTACGGTGGGACGCAAGATACCGGTAACACAGTGGCTTGGAGCAATGGGCAAGACGCGCCACCTGACCCTGCCCGAGTACCGGGAGCCACTGGAACGGTTTGCGGCGGAGGTAGAGCGACGCTGGCGCAGGCTGAAGGCCATGCACGACCACCCTGATTTGTAGCGACGAGGAGCAGGCGTGGCAATCATCGTTGAAAAACGGGACCTGACACCCATAACCTCCCTTTTTGAGGTGAATGCTCCCCTTATAGCCCGCAACGCCCAGCCGGGCCAGTTCGTCATGATCCGGGTGAATCAACAGGGAGAGCGTATCCCCGTGACCATCACCGATTCCAACAGGTCAAAGGGCCTCGTTACGATCGTGGTCCAGGTGGTGGGCAAGACCACCCACTTGCTGCGGTCTCTGGAGCGCGGCGACCGCATACTGGACTTCGTTGGCCCTTTGGGGCGTCCTGTAGAGCTACCGAAACACGGCCAAGCTGCCTTGGTGGGCGGCGGCTTCGGGACGGGCGCCATCCTCTCCCTCGCCAAGGAGCTTGCTGCCAGGGGCGTTGAGGTGTGCTCCATCATTGGTGCGCGCACCCGCGACCTCATCATCCTGGAGAAAGAGGTCAGAGCTAGCAGCGACCACACGTACCTGTGCACCGATGACGGCTCCCAGGGTTTCCACGGATTTGTCACCGGGCAACTTGAAGCCCTCGTCCGGGCTGGCATGGCCTTTGACCAGGTGGTTGCCATTGGCCCCATCGCCATGATGCGGGCCGTGGCTGAAACGACTCGTCCCCTGGGAATCAAGACCCAGGTCTCCATGGACCCCATCATGGTGGATGGAACGGGCATGTGCGGGGCCTGCCGCCTTACGGTGGACGGCCAGTTGAAATTCGCCTGCGTGGACGGCCCCTTCTTTGACGCCCACCAGGTCAACTTCGCTGAAGCCATCGTGCGCTCCAAGACCTATGCCGAAGAGGAGCGCGCCGCCCTGACCACCGCTGTCGCCGCGGGAGGATAAGCCACTATGCCCATGGTGCAACTCAAGAAAACGCCCCTGCCAGCCCTGGACCCTATTCAGCGCCGCCTGGGGTTCCAAGAGGTGAGCCTGGGGTACAGCCCCACCCAGGCGCTCGCCGAGGCCCAACGGTGCCTTCTATGCCAGGAACCCAACTGTGAGGCGGGGTGTCCAGTTGGAGTGCCCATCAGAGACTTTATCAAGCTCATTGCCGAAGGCAAACCTCTGGAGGCCGTCCGCGCCATCAAGCAGGTCAACTCCTTGCCGGCCATCTGTGGCAGGGTGTGCCCCCAAGAGCACCAGTGCGAGCTCAAGTGCGTCATCAAAGGTAAACAGGAGCCGGTGGCCATCGGCGCGCTGGAGCGGTTTGTGGCGGACTATGAGTTGGCCCACCAAGGGGCGCAAACCAGCGTCAACGGCTATCATCGCAACCTGGTGAACAGCCTTCCCGGCAAACCCACCGCCAAGGTGGCGGTGGTAGGCAGCGGACCAGCCAGCCTCACCGCCGCGGGCGACCTGGCCCGCACCGGCTACCACGTGACCCTTTTTGAGGCATTGCACGTCCCCGGCGGCGTGTTGATGTACGGCATTCCAGAGTTCCGCCTCCCCAAAAGCATCGTGGCCGCGGAGATAAACAAGCTGCGGGAGCAAGGGGTGGAGATCCAGTGCAACACGGTCATCGGCAGAACGATTACCATTGACCAACTGATGCACGAGATGGGCTTTGGCGCCGTATTCATTGGAAGCGGCGCGGGCTCGCCCAAGTTCATGGGCATCCCCGGCGAGAACCTGAAAGGCGTCTACTCCGCCAACGAGTTCCTGACCCGAATCAACCTCATGAAGGCCAATCGCTTCCCAGAGTTTGACACCCCGGTCAAAAAGGGCCAGCGCGTTGTGGTCGTCGGCGCCGGCGATACGGCCATGGACGTGGTGCGCACCGCCATCCGCGTCGGCGCAAGGGAGGCCTACATCGTCTATCGCCGCACGGAAAAGGAGATGACCGCCCGTATTGAGGACTACCACCACGCCGCGGAGGAAGGCGCCCTCTTCCAGTGGCTTACCAACCCTGTCCGACTGGTGGGTTCGGACGATGGCTGGGTGCGTGGCATGGAGTGCATCCGTATGGAACTGGGATCCCCAGACGAGTCCGGCAGACGCCGTCCCCTTCCCGTGGCAGGCTCCGAGTTCCTCATGGAGGTAGACACGGTGGTCATGGCCCTTGGGACAAACCCCAACCCCACGGTGTCCCAGTCCACGCAAGACCTGGTTTCGGACCGGTATGGGCACATCAAAGCGGACCCTGCGACGGGCGCCACCAGCAAACCAGGCGTGTTTGCCGGCGGAGACGTGGTCACCGGCTCGGCCACCGTGATTCTGGCTGCCGGGGCCGGCAAGCGTTCCGCCCAGGCGATCCACCAATACCTCAACGAAAGGCGAAAAGCCCCTACTGCCGGCGCCCCCGCAGTAGGGTGCTGAAAAAAGGGGTGTCCAGAGGGGCGAAGCCGCGGAGCCTGCCCTTCGTCCGCCTGCGGCGGACGAAGAGGCGGGGGCCTTGCCCGAAAAATCGGAGCCTCCAAGGGAAGGTGGAGGAAACCGCAGGTTTCCCCTGGGGTTGTAGGGGTATCCCCTACAGACCCTTGCGGGCAGGTGGGTGGGAAAAACGAGAGTTGCCACTCTCTTTTCAAGAGGGCGAGTTATCGGGCAAAGCCCCCTTTAGGAGAGGGGGAACACAAGGGGGTGAGGTCAGCGCCCCCGTAGTGAAGGCTGGGAGCGGCTGAAAACGTGCAGCTTGCACCTATCCGGTAGCAGAGTGGTAGCAAACGGCCAAAGGAAGAGGCCCCTGCGTGTGCCATGGGGCTGTACGGTATCAGAGCAATGGTGCGCCCGGTGGGATTCGAACCCACGACCCCCGGTTCCGAAGACCGATGCTCTGATCCGCTGAGCTACGGGCGCACGTATCCCGCCAGAGGGTGTGAGGAAGGAGGAAGATTGATTGATATTGATTGATAAGGAGAGGGAGGCTCCTCTGGAGCCTCCTTAAAGCTACGGAATGGGGTGGACGGAGGGATTTGAACCCTCGATCTCCAGGGCCACAACCTGGCGCCTTAAACCACTAGGCCACGCCCACCACGCAGAACACACGCCCTTACACCACTGCCGCCCCTCTGGCCAGCGGCACATTCCCTTAGCATAGTAGCATCCCGCTCGCGCCTGGTCAACGAAGCTCTGAATCGTCCCCCTCTCCTGTGAGGAGAGGGGGACCACAGAGGGAGAGGTCGGAACCCTCCCTCAGGGCTGTTACTTTGCCTGCCCCAATGGGGCATAATTGACAAACCGTAAATCTGCTATACTATCTCTCAATCATTTCTTTCCAAACTTGTACAAAAAGCTTGCCTCTCCTTACCTTCTCACCCAGCGAGGTAGTGTCATGGCCATCACCGTAGCATCATCAAGACCCGTCAAGAACGTGCTGCTGGTCGCCCCCAAGTCCACCGGCGGCAACTTTGAGTACGTGGCCATCCCCCGCCAGGGACCCCTGTACATCTCGGGCGCCCTCAAACAGTGGGATGGCGAGTTCCGCTATGAGCGCGAGGTCTGGTACGAGGACCGCAACGGCAAACTGGACCCGGAAAAAGACTTGGACCACGTGGACCTCCTCATGGTCACCGCCCTCATCAACGAGGCCCCCAGGGCCTACCAGATTACCCGCAGCGCGCGGCAGGCCCATCCCAACCTCAAGATCATCGGCGGCGGCCCCCACATGAGCCCCCTGTACGAAGAGGCCCTGCGCTTCGGCATGATAGACGTCGTGGTCCAGCGTGAAGGCGAGGACATCATCGGCCACCTATCGGATATCCTCCTCAACTACTCCGGCCAGGAGCTGTACGCCCACCTGAGCAAGATACCAGGCATCGCCTACCTGCAAGACGGCAAGGCCGTCGTCACCCCCAGGCACGGCGCTATTCACCCCCACTTCGTAGAGGTGCCAGACTTCGCCTCCATGAAAGACCTGACCTCCAGGAACCCCCTGGCGGCAGGCGTCATGGAGACCGTGCGCGGCTGCACCGAAAAGTGCAACTACTGCCAGGTCATCCAGCAGTTCCTTGGCTACCGGGTCGTACCCCGCGACGTTGAGCTCAAGCGCCTTGCCCAGCTTCACAAGCTGGCCGAGGACGGCCTTATCTACACCGCCCGGGATGGCCGCTTCAGCGTCTTCATCTCCGACGACCTGCACACACCGCCCCTGCGCGCCGTCAAGTTCCGTGACGAGCGCCTGGCGCGCCTGAAGGGCTGGAAGGGCCACACCGACGACATGTGGATGATCTGCCAGTGCCGCGCCGAGATTGGCCAGGACCCAGAGCTGGCCCAGACCATGCTAGAGGCAGGCATCCGCATGGTGTACGTGGGCGTGGAGTCCAGCAGCGCCGAAAACCTCAAGGCCGTGAACAAGCGCCAGGACCCAGGCCAGATGCATAAAGACCTGACCACCCTGAACGAGATGGGCTTCATCGTCACCGCCATGACCATCATCGGCCTGCCCTACGACACCGATGAGAGCATCATGAAGATGGCCGAGTGGGTCAAGACCGTCAGCCGCTACCAGACGGCCAACTTACTGACACCACTGCCCGCCACCATCAACTGGAACCTGACGCCCCTTGATGAGGATGGCTCCATCCTACCCGAGGGCAAGATGCGCCCCTACCACCTGTACACCGGCCGCCAGCTTGTCCACTACGATAAGCGCTGGGGCCTTCAGGAGTCTCGGGAGCTTTATGCCCGTTACACCGGAAGCCTTCATACCGTTGACAAGATGTACGAGCGCATCTTCCGCATCTTCAAGAGCAAGGCCTACTACGAAGTCATGGAGAGGCGTGAGGAGGAGACTCGCCAGGTCATCACCACCTCTCGCGCCTCTGCACGACCTACTGACGCCCCTGTTAACCAGCTTGAGGATGGCCTGCGCCGCGTCTTCTCCCAGACCCGTGACGCCGTCCTGGCCAGCATTAGCGAGCTGGCTGACTCCTACGCCCTCTGGACCGCTGGGGCCAACGCCCCAGGCGCCTCCCGCGCCGTGGAGCTGCGTCTGGCCGCCAGGGGCAAGGTCGCCGACCTCCAGGAGACCCTCTCCCTCAAGATGGATGACCTGGGCGCTACCCTATCCTCGCGACTGGCAGAGCTCAGGTCCAGCTTCTCCCTTACCACGGGCGACCTGCGGGACGCCGCCTCTGCCAAGCTGGACGAGATCGGCGAGGTAGTCGCCGCTCGTGTGGGAGACATCCGCAGCGCCATCGCCACCCGCGCCAGTGACCTGCGGGGCACCCTCTTCCTCCGCCCCGACGCCTCTGGCCCCGCCGGCCCCGTCCGCGGAGGGACGGAAATGGCAGAGGCCCTCTCCGCCCGGCTCATTGAACTGGCAGACGCCGTCTCTTCCACCCTGGCCGACTTCAAGCGCCAGTGGGCAGAGACGCAGTGGAGCGCCGGTCCCGCACAGGCCTAGGGGTGCAAGGAACACCCGTCATGGAGGTTCCGCCGTGACCTACCCCCGCATCTTCGTGACCGGCCTGGGCATGATCACCCCCGTGGGCCTGGACGCTCCCGCCTCCTGGAACAACCTGGCCAACGGCGTTACCGGCATAGACTACATCTCCGCCTTTGACCCCGAGGGTTTTGAGACGCGCTTCGCCGCAGAGGTCAAAGGCTTCAATCCCGCCGATTTCCTGGACCGCAAGAAGGCCCGCCAGACGGACCGCTTCGCCCAATTCGCCCTGGTGGCCGCTCAGGAGGCCGTCACCCAAGCCCAGCTTGACATGGGGAAGGTAGACCCTACCAGGGTCATCACCATCGTAGGCAGCGGCGTCGGCGGCATCATCACCCTTTCGGAACAGTGGGGGGTGCTCAAGGACCGGGGGCCGACCCGCATCAGCCCCTTTCTCATCCCTATGATGTTGCCAGACATGGCCTCCGGCCAGGTATCCATGGCCCTAGGCGCCAAAGGCCCCAACTTCTGCACCACCTCCTCCTGCTCCAGCGGCGCCGAGGCCATCGGCGCCGCCTGGAACCTGCTGCGCAACGGCGATGCGGATATCGCCCTGGCCGGCGGGGCCGAGGCCCCCATCTGCCCTATCGCCGTAGCCGGCTTCAACTCCTGCCAGGCCCTCTCCCGCCGCAACGACGACCCCAAGGCCGCCAGCCGCCCCTTTGACGCCGAACGAGATGGATTCGTCATGGGGGAGGGCGCCGCCATCCTGGTGCTGGAGACGGAGGAGAGCCTGCGACGACGGGGCGCGCCCCCCCTTGCGGAGCTTATGGGCTACGGGGCCAGCTCCGACGCCTACCACGTCACCCAGCCCGCCCCCGGCGGCGAAGGCGGCGCGCGGGCCATGCGCCTGGCCTTGCGCGCCGCTGACCTTGCACCCGAGGAGATTGACTACATCAACGCCCACGGCACCTCTACCCCCCTTAACGACAGGTTTGAGACCCTGGGGATCAAATCCGTCTTCGGCGAGCTTGCTCCGAGAATACCCATCAGCTCCACTAAGTCCATGACCGGCCACCTCCTGGGAGCCGCCGCCGCCATGGAGGCCGTCATCAGCGTCCTGGCCCTCCAAAAGGGCGTCATCCCGCCTACCGTTAATTACCGCCACCCCGATCCGGAGTGCGACCTGGACTACGTGCCCAACGAGGCCCGCTTCCGCAGGCTCACGACGGTCATGAGCAACTCCCTGGGCTTCGGCGGACACAACTCCTCCCTCATCTTTCGCGCCGTTGCCGACCTGCATTAGCAGCAGCAAGAGTGGAATGAGAAACCCTGGGCTTAAGCCCAGGGTTTCTCATTCCCTGTTTCCCCGTGTCCCGGCAGGAGAGGGGACCAGGTGGTGAGGTGAGGCAAACCCATTGCCAAACACCCCCTGCAAAGGCTACACTCGCCGTATTCTTACAGCCCTAGGAACAAGGTCAACCCGGCCTCCTATGAGAAACCGCAACCGCACCGGAGAAGAGAAGCTGTGGGCCGCCCTGGCCCACGTGGCCATCGTGCCCGTGCTCACCCTGTATGGCCTGGGCCTCTTTATCACCATCCTCATCTACTACTTCAAGCGCAGGACATCGCCCTGGATGGCCTTCCAGGGACTGCAAGCCCTTACCTTTCAAGCTATCGCCTTTACGGTCTTCGCCCCCGTCCGCTTCCTCATCCAGGACACAGGGGAAAGCAACAGCATGAGCTCGCCGCTCTACTGGGTTCAGGTGCTTCTTATCCTCGTCTTTTTCTACGCCGTCATGGGGGCAACCCGCTGCGCCCTGGGCTACAACTTCCGCTACCCGCTCATCGGCCGCCGGATCCAGCAACGCTTCCGTGTACAGGAACAGTAGGCGCAGCGAGAGGGAGGCCCCAGAGAAGGAAGCCCCTTTGGGGCTTCCTTGAAGGATAATAGGGCCTCCTTGAAAGAGGATGTCGATAGGCGACTGATGGGAGGGGACAGCACGAACAATCAAGAGACCACCGCGGGGGTGCTTGCCGGGGGGCAAAAGGCGTGGCGCATCCGACCGCCCATATCTCAGGCTGCAAGGCACGCTCTGGCCCCTTTCCCCCCTTTGCAGGCGCAACTCCTCGTCAACCGGGGCATCACTTCACCCTCCCTAGCCCGCGCCTTCCTCTCCGGCCAACCCCTCTCCCACGACCCTTTTGCCTTGCCGGGCATGGAGGCGGCAGTCCAGCGCGTGCGGGGCGCCCTCCAGCGCAAGGAGCCCGTGGCCGTCTTCGGCGACTTTGACGTGGATGGCGTCTCTGCCGCAGCCCTGCTGGCCACAGCTTTGCGGCCCCTGGGCTGCCAGGTCATCCCCTATATTCCTCACCGCATAGACGAGGGCCACGGCCTCAGCCTCCAGGCTGTGCAACAACTGGCCGCCCAGGGCGTCCGCCTTCTGATCACCGTGGATTGCGGCGTCTCCTCCGCTGAAGAAATTGCCGCCGCTGCTCGGGCAGGCATGGACACCATCGTCACCGACCACCACCTGCCTCCCGCCCGGCTGCCCCCAGCTCTGGCCATTGTGGACCCCCGCCTGCCGGACTCCCGCTACCCCTTCCCCGACCTCACCGGCGCGGGCCTGGCCCTGAAGCTGGCCCAGGCGTTATACGACGTCACGCCTGTTCCCACGGTCGCCCACTCCCGACCAGTCGGGACGTTGTTTACCCTGGCCGCCCTGGGAACCATCGCCGACGTTGCGCCTCTCTTGGACGAAAACCGCTCCATCGTCCGGCAGGGGTTGGACTATCTGACCAGCGCGCCTTCCCCTGGCCTTTCTGCCCTGATGCGCTCGGCGCAGCTGGAGGGTCGCACCATAGACACCGAGGCCGTCGGCTGGGTCCTGGCCCCACGCCTCAACGCCTCTGGCCGTATTGATGACGCCGTGATCAGCTACCGCCTGCTCACGACTCAATCGCCCCAAGAGGCCCAGAGCCTGGCCCAAGTCCTGGAGCAGCAGAACCGCCAGCGTCAGGAGATGACCGAGGAGGCCTACCAGAAGGCCAAGGCCCTCTTGGCCATAGGAGAGGGAGGCCTCCGAGAGGGAAGCTCCTTTGGAGCTTCCTTGAATGAAGATAGGGCCTCCTTGAAGGAAGATAAGGAGGTGGAGGCCCTGCTTATGGTAGGCGACGCCTCCTTCTCTCCAGGCGTTATTGGCCTGGTAGCCGGCAGGCTGGCGGAGGAGTTCGCCCGGCCCGCCGTGGTGGTGAGCCTGGCGGAGAAGACCAGCCGGGGAAGCTGCCGCAGCGTGCCCTGGTTCAACATAGGCCGCGCTCTGTACCAGGTGGCCGATGAGATTGGCGGCTTCGCCAGGCACGGAGGCCACGCCCAGGCCGCCGGCTTCACAGTGGAGACCCCTCGCCTGCCCAGGCTGCGCCAGGCTCTTCTCAGGCTGGCCAGAGCCTCCCTGGGCCAGGCCTTTGGCACAGACTCGCCCGCCGCCGAGCCTCCACCGCCTTGCCTGGACGTGGACCTAGAGCTGCCCCTGGGTGCGCTGCCCAAAGAGGTGTACTACCAGGTGCAGGCCCTGGCCCCCTTTGGCCCCGGCAACCCGGAGCCGGTCTTCCTTAGCCGGGGTGTTCAGGTGGCAGGGGTGCGCCCGCTGGGCGCCAATGGCAAGCACCTGCGCCTCAACCTGCGGGACCGCGGCGTCGCCTGGAGCGCCGTGGCCTTCAGCCAGGCGGAGCGTTTGCCCAGGGGCGCAGCGCAGCTAGACATCGTCTACGTCGTAGAGGTGGACCGGTGGGCGGGACAGGAGTCGCTGCAACTGCGGGTGCTGGACTTTCGGGTGACGGGGTAGCAGAACCGTGCAGGGGCATGAGAAGGAGGCTCCCTTGGAGCCTCCTTGAAAGTAAAAGGTAACACTGCCCCTACATACCCGTTTATCCCTTCCCCCTCGCCCGACGGCGCTGGCGTGCGGTAACCGCCGGCGCAGGCGCGGGCTTCACAAAGCGCGCCTTGTACGCCAGGAGCGGAACCGTAATGGCCAGCACCACCAGGGCGATCAGGTGGGCCTCCTGCAACCCCGCAAACCACTCCTTGTCCAGCCGCAGGAACTGGATGAAGAACCGCCCAAGGGAGTAGAGCATCAGGTACAGGGCAAAGAGCATTCCCGGAGGAGCTAGCCGTCCGCGCAGCTTCCAGATGACAAACAGGACAAGCATGTTCCAGAGCATCTCGTAGGCGATAACCGGCTGGCTGGCCGTCAACCCCCACAGCTGGAAGGACCCGCTGGCCGGATGGCTGTAGACGAACCCCCAGGGCAGGTCCGTCCGCACCGAGAGGTGCTCTCCGTTAATGATGTCACCGATTCGTCCGATGGTCTGGGCAATAAGCAGCCCCGGGGCCGACAGATCCGCCAGGCGGCCAATGGAGAACTCCTTGAAGCGGGCGTACATGGCCCCCTTCAAGTAGCCCTGGGCAATCCTCTCCCCCACCAGCTTTTTCCACCAGCCCATGGTCTGCCCAGCGTAGATGCGCCCCAGGAGCTTGCGCCCCCCGATGTAGCCTGCGCCTCCCAGAAAGCCAAAGAGGATGGCCCCCCACAGGGCAATACCCCCTTGCCACACCGCGAACACCTGCCCAAGATTCTGGCTATAGTAGTCCCACCGGTCTATCACGTGCACCGCTCGCGCGCCTAGGATGCCCGCCACCACGGCCCACACCGCCACCGCGTACACCGACTCTGTGTCTATGCCGTCCCGCCTGGCCCAGCGCGCCACCAGGAAGACCGACACGGCCACCGCGACGAAGGTAAAGAAGCCATGCCAGCTCAGCACAAAGCCGCCGGCGTTGATGATGTCCGGGTTCATGCCAATGCGTATCAAGGGAACGCCTCCTTACCTCACCTCTGATTCTAGGGGTATCGGAAGCGGAGGTCAATTGCGGGGCTAGAGGAAAGGGCGCGTTGACTGAATGCGGGTATCCACCCCCAGGATCTTCTTAGAGCTTGGGGCAAAGGGACGGTAGGCGTAAGCTCAATGAGGAGGAATTGAGAGGCCTGGGAATGGGGCAACCAAAGGCTTCACGCTGTAGAATAGGGGCATTGCCTTTCAGGAGGCCATCGCGCTTCTATGCTCCTCGCTGCCCTGATCCTCGCCGCCACGTACCTGGGCGTGGCCTTCACCAGGCTCCCCCGCGTGAACATAGACCGCCCCGCTGCTGCACTGGCCGGGGCGGTCCTCATGGTAGCGCTGGGCGTGCTGACCTTTGAGGAGGCGGTAGCGGCCATTGACTACAACACCCTTGCACTGCTCCTTGGCATGATGCTTCTGGTGGTTGTTATGCAGAGCCAGGGTTTCTTCACGCTGCTGGCTACACGCACTGTGGCCATCGCCAATACCCCTGGCAAGCTTATGGCCAGCGTGGTCCTAGTGACGGCGGTGTCCAGCGCGTTCATGGTGAACGACGTGGTGGTGCTGCTGTTCACGCCGGTGGTGGTCCAGACTTGCCGGACCCAGAGCCTTAACCCTGTGCCGTACCTGATTGGAGAGGCCATGGCCTCCAACATCGGCTCCACGGCGACCATCGTGGGCAACCCACAGAACATGCTCATTGGCGTGACCTCCAGCATCTCCTTCGCCCGTTTCTTTGGCTACCTGGCCCCTATCGCAGCCGCCAGCACACTCATCCTGCTAGCTGTGCTGTGGGTCTTCTACAGCAGAACGTGGGCCAAGAAGGAGGCTGCGGTCATTGGCAGGGCCATAGAGTTTTCGTCCCCCGTTCCCATAAACTACCAGGGACTGAAGCGGTCCGCACCCGTGCTCGTGGCGGCAATGGCAGCCTTCTTCCTCAGCTCTTTTCTAGGGATTCGCGTGCCGCTGGTGGCCCTGGTGGCTGGGGTGGCGGCGATGCTCTTGAGCGGCATCAAGCCTTCAGAGGTGATTCAAAAGGTGGACTGGGTGCTTCTGCTCTTCTTTGGAGGGCTGTTTGTGGTGATAGGAGGAGCACGCCAGGCGGGCGTGCTGGACCTGCTCCTGGACAGGGTGGATGTGGCCTCCACGGTGGGCGGCATCGTATCCATCCACGCCGTCAGCGCCGTGGCGTCCCAACTGGTGAGCAACGTGCCCCTTACGGTGCTGATGATCCCGCTTGTGGAGCGCGTGCCAGGAGATACCCTGTGGATCAGCCTGGCCGCGGGTGCAACCCTGGGCGGCAACGCCACGATTATTGGGGCGGTTGCCAACATCATCGTGGCGGAGGGGGCCTACCGAGAAGGCATCGTCATGAAATTCATGGAGTTTCTGAAAGTGGGACTGGTGGTGACAACGCTGACGCTGCTGGCCTCCATTGGCGTCCTGTGGCTGGAGTTTGCGGTAGGGTTCTTGAGGTAAGTCAAAGCAACCGGAATTTCCACCGCTCTTGCGTTGCGCCCCTCTTGCCTTCACTATAAAGGCACACCAACTCAGGAGCTGAGAATGCAAGTCAAAGACATCATGAGCAGCCCCGTCGTCACTATTGGGCCAGAAGCCACCGTACAGGAGGCGGCTAACCTGATGCTGCAATCAAATCTGAGCGCCCTGGTGGTCGTGGACGAAAGCAAGCACATCGTTGGCATCCTGACACACTCCGACTTTGGTGTCCAACGCAAGCTTCTCCCTCTGGCGGACAACCTGTACCAGCTCCTGGGTTCCTGGGCAGATCCCAAGGCGATTGAGGACATCGCCGAAAAAGTGCGAGTCCGGCTGGTAAAGGAGGTCATGACCAGGGACGTAGAGGTGGTAACTGAGGACGTCCCCATTGGAGAGGTGGTGGAGAGGATGCTGAAGCACCGGGTGAACCGCTTGCCCGTTGTGCGCGACAAGGAGCTGGTGGGCATTGTGACGCGCCATGACCTGCTGAAGGTCATAGCGGCAAACGAGGGGGAGTAGAGGGTGCGGTGTAGGGGCGAGGTAACCTCGCCCGTTCACCATCATCCGAGGGGCAGTGCTCCAATGGGTACAACTCCAACTGGCAGCCGCTGGGTGATTGACGGCATTGCAGGGGTCATCCTCTGGACCGAGGATGTGGAGCGCCTGGCAGGCTTTTACCGCGACGTGCTGGGCCTCAAGGTGCACTCCTGGCAGCCCACCTTCGTTGCCTTCCTCATGGGAGACCTGCGCCTGAGCGTGGGCAAGCACGACGGCGTCTCTGGCCCGGCCAAAGACCCCTTCCGCGTCATGGTGAACCTGGGGGTGAAGGACATTCAGGCGGCCTATGCCGGCATGCGGGCCAAGGGGGTGGTGTTCCTCAGGCCACCAGAGCATGAGCACTGGGGCGGCTGGGTGGCCACCTTCCAAGACCCAGATGGCAATGTCCTTCAGTTGCTTCAACAGCCCTGACCGCACCCGTATCTCTCGTGGAGGTGTGCTATGGTCAACCCAAGCCTCGCCCAGCAGACCACCGACATGCTTGCCTACCTAGAAGATTGGCATCAATCCCTACAGCCCTTCAGCCTGCGCCAGGAGGTGAGGGACCCCAGGCGCGCGGCGGTATTCGCCGCGGACCTCGTAGTGGGCTTTTGCAGCCAGGGGAGCCTGGCCAGCCCTCGCGTCCATGCTATTGTCCCAACGGCGGTAAGCGTCTTCCAGAAGGCATACCACCATGGCGTCCGCCACTTCATCCTGTGCCAGGACACCCACAGCCAGGACGCCGAGGAGTTTCACGCCTTCCCGCCCCATTGCATTCAGGGTAGCCAGGAGTCCCAGACCGTTGAGGAGCTGCGGGCGCTCCCCTTTTCAGGGGACTTCCTGGTAATGGAGAAGAACTCGCTGCACCCCTCTTTGGGAAACAGCCTTGACCGCTGGCTGGACCAGCACCTGGAGTTGCAAGACCTCATGGTGGTGGGAGACTGCACCGACCTGTGCGTCTATAGCGTAGCGATGCACCTGCGGCTGCGGGCCAACGCCCACGGCTACAAAGTGCGCGTCATCCTGCCCATAGACGCCGTGCAGACCTACGACATGCCCATCACCTCGGCGAAGGCTCTGGGCGCTCTGGCACACCCGGGCGACCTCTTCCACCTGCTCTTCCTGTACCACATGGCCCTGAACGGCATCCAGGTGGTGAAGACGATTCTGTAGCGTTGCGTAAGTAGAGATGGGTGTGCGGCTTTTCCGCACACCCATCTCTACCTTCAACTCTTCTGCGGGCGTTACCGTCGGGAGAAGGTGACCACCGGGCCAGCCTCCTGCTTGGCAATCTCCCCCTCCATCACCAGGTGCTGCAAGTGCGCCAGGGTTTCCATCATAGCGGCCCGGCGAGTCCAGGCGTTGAGCTGCGCCCAGGGCGCAACGTTCCACTTGATGTTGGCGGCCACCTCCCAGGCTGTCTTGGGACCCTCCTGAAGGGTCGCCAGCACCTCATGCAGGCGTTCGCGGTGATGCTCCAGGATTTCGTCTATGCGCTTCTTGAGGTCTGGCATGGAGTATTCGTGGGCGGGGTGCACCGCCACGGCGTCCAGCTTTCGCAACTCCTTATGGCCGTTGATGAAGGAGGCCAAGGGGTTGCCTTCCTCGCCAGGGAAAAGGCTCACATGGGGGGTAATGGTCGGCAGGATGTGGTCGCCGGAGAAGAGGAGCTTGCGCCCCTTGTCGTAAACGCAAATGTGTCCAGGGGAGTGCCCAGGTGTCCACACGGCCCACAGGTTAGAGCCTGGCAGCAGCTCTTCGCCGCCCTCCAGGAGGATGTCCACTCTGGGGTTAGGAGTGTGCCAGGCGGCGTTATCCTGGCCGCGAGGCCCCATGTGGGGGCGATTGAGAAAACCCTGCTGGACCTCTTCATCTGGCACGCCGTAGCGGTGCATCCATCGCTGGACAGCTTGGGGGTCGCGCTGGCCCATGGGGTTATGGTTCTGGCCCACGTCCAGACGGTGCATCGCCACGGGAGCGCCCGTATACTCCTTGAAGCGATTAGCCAGGCCAGCGTGGTCCGTATGGCCGTGGGTGATGAAGATGAGCTTGATGTCGTTGGGGGCTATGCCCGCCTCGGCCAGGAAGCCCTGGAAGGCCCCGAACCCTTCGTCGGTGTTCAAGCCGGCGTCAACGACCACCCACCCCTGGGATACCTGTATGGCGTAGACCAGGGTATAGCGGAGGCCGCCATCGGGTATGCCCGGGTTGACGGGCATGGGGATCTTGAACTGGTACACGCCATCTGCTACTTGCATCTAGTTCCTTCCTGCCTTTGCCTTTTGCTAAAAACAACCCTCAGAGAATAGCAGGTGTCCAGGGATTGGGCAAATGGAGGGGGAGGCTTCATCCATCTCCAGGAGGCGGCACGTTGTCGCCCCTCCTGCTCAGGCCCGTGACGAAGGACTGAAGCATGCTGGTAAATTCCATAGGGAAGATGAACTTGGTAGCAGCCCCCTGGCCAAGCTGCTTCAGGGTTTCAAAATACTGGAGGCTCATAGTCCGGGCATCCGCCGTTTGGGCCGCCTCGTTTATCTGCCTGAGGGCATTAGAGAACCCTTCCGCATTGAGGATAGCGGCCTGGCGGTTTCCTTCGGCGCGGAGAATGGCAGCCTGCCTCTCACCCTCCGCCTGTAAGATATTCGCCTGCTTGGTCCCTTCAGCCCGCGTAATGGCTGCCTGCCGTTCCCCTTCAGCCTCGGTGACCGTGGCGCGGCGGACCCGCTCGGCGGCCATCTGCCGGTTCATGGCCTCCTGCACCTCTCGCGGCGGATCAATCTCCCGGATTTCCACCCTGGTCACCTTCACGCCCCACGCCTCGGTAGCCTCGTCCAGTTTGGTGCGCAGTATCGCATTCACCTGATCCCGCTTGGACAGGACCTCGTCCAGGTCCATGTCACCCACCACGGCCCGCAAGGTGGTAGTGGCCAGCCCGCGGGCCATCCCGACGAAATCGGCCGCCTGCAACACCGTGGCCTCTGGCCTGTCCTCCATCACCCGCAAATAGATGAGGAAGTCTACGCCTATAGGGGCGTTGTCCTTAGTAATGCACGTCTGTCGGGGAATGTCCATGAAGGTCTCCCGCAGGTCAACTACCCTGCGGGCTTCAAGGATTGGCCATGTCCAACGGAACCCTGGCCCTCGGGGTGGCCCCACATATCGCCCCCAGCGAAACACCACCATGCGCTCGTACTGCCGGATGATGTTGATGGCCATATCAACCTCCTGGAACGGGATCGGATCGCTCTCCGCCATGGTCACCGGGCTCCCTGGACACCGCACCTGCTGGTGGCGCCTCTGCTGGCGCCACCAGCATGATTGCCCCTCTCACCTGGGTTACGCGAACCCCTTGGCCCGCTGCAATGCTCTGTCCAGTCCCTGTAACGGCGCTCCACTGCTCGCTCCCTACCTGCACCACGCCCCTGGGCGCTAGCTCCGTCACCGCGTAGCCTGTTGCGCCAACCAGGCGTGAGACCCCCTCCTCCGGGGCCTCCTTCCTGGACCGGACGATAGTGGAGAGCACCCAAGCGCCTCCGCCGCCCAAGAGAACCACCGAAGGGGTCAGAATCCACAGGCTGATGCCGATGCGGGGCATGGTAGGTGACGGCCCACCTGTGTGATAGAAAAGGAGAAAGGCGCCTAGCGCGAAGCTCACCATGGCTCCAACGCCCAGGACGCCAAAGCCTGCCACGTAGAACTCCAGCACCGCCAAGACCACGGCGAGCAAGATGAGCACCACACCCGCCCAGTTCACGGGAAGGTTACCCAGGGCAAGAAAGGCAAGCACCACCAGGATTGCTCCCACCACCCCCGGCAAGATCAATCCAGGATTCAACAGCTCCACCATAAGGCCCAAACCGCCCAGCGAAAGAAGCAGGAAGCTCACGTTCGGGTCAGCAATGAACCGCAGGAACCGCTCCACCAGGCTCATGTCCATGGGGCGCAGCACCAGCCCCTGCGTATCCAGCGTTATCCGTCGGCCGCCCGGTGGCCGGATGACCGCTTCCCGCCCGTTGAGTTTTCCCAGAAGCTCGCCACTGTCGGTCGCGACGAAATCCACGACATTTGAGGCCAGGGCCTCCTCGGCAGTGAGGGAGATAGCCTGAGTCACCATGGCCTCCAGCTTTTCCCTGTTCCGGCCTCGCAGGTCAGCTATGCTCCGCATCTCAGCGGCGGCATCGTTGAACGCCTTGGACTTCAGCGTTTCAGGCAGGTCTTCACCGCCGCCGCCTACGGGGCTGGCAGCGCCAATGTTGGTCCCCGGCGCCATGACGGCAAAGGTAGCAGAGGCGGTAATGAACGCCCCCGCCGAGGCGGCCCTCGCCCCGGACGGAGTGACGTACACCACCACGGGGACAGGGGAATCCAACAGGCGCTCCGTTATCTTCCTGGTGGCGTCCAGAAGCCCCCCAGGGGTGTCCAATTCAATGATAATCAGCCTCGCCCCTTCCTCCTCTGCCGCCCTGATGCCACGGGCAACGTAACCATCGGTGACGCCATTGATGACGCCGTTGACCCGCAGGAGAAGCACATGCTCATCGCGCCCGTGGGTTGCGCCAATGACTCCCAGGGCCACAGCTACGGCGGAGAGCATCCCCAGCGCCAGGCGAAGCGGGGCAACGCCCATTACCCTTCTCACTACCATCCGGCAGCCCTTGCAGTAAGATGACTCTCGGGATACGACGCCATCCAAGGCCCACGCCGCCGCCCCACCCATGCTTTACCCCACGTCGCCCTTCAGACGGCGGATGCCGGCCCAGGCCAGCGGTACGGTGAAGGCGGCCAGGAGGAGCTTGATGATGTCGCCAATGATGAAATCGCGCACGCCCCACTGCCATACCACGGCAAGCCTTGAAGGGTCGCTCAGTTTACCAGCCGCAACCGAGGAGGCGAGCTGCTCCGGCGTGAAATAGAACGCCAGCCACCAGAGACCAAAGAGGTAAATGGCCGCTTCACCTGCCAGCATGGCGGCCACCACCTTCAGCGGGTTGCGGCCCCACCCCCGCTCGCACAGATATCCCACCACAAAGGCAGCGGCAACGAAGCCGAGGATGTAGCCTCGGCTGGATCCTGGGAAAACGCCCCCGGATGCGAAGACAGGGATGCCGGCGATGCCAGCGGCCAGGTACACCACCATGCTGGCGACGCCCCGCCTGCTGCCCAGGGCGGCGCCGGCCAGGAGCACCACGAAGGTCTGCCCGGTGATGGGTACCGCAGGGTTCAAGAAGAGCTTGAGCTGGGCCGCCAGACCCGTCAGGGCCGCGTACCCCACGATCAGGATCACGTCTACCGTCAGGTTGATCGCTGCGCTGTTGCTCCGAGGGATGACGGCCTGAGCAATGGAAATGCTGTGGCTGTTGTGCTGCATAGGTGACGTCGTAACCTTTCTTCTTCGTCTATTTCAGGTTGGCCGCAAAGAAGGCGAGGGTCTTGGCCCAGGCGTCCCGGGAGGCAGCGGCGTTGTGGATCTCGGGACGGGTGTCGTTGAAGAAGGCGTGCTGGGTGCCAGGGTAGACGTGCGTCTCAAACCTCTTGCCAGCCCTGGTCAGGGCCTCCCGCAGGGCGGGAACCCCGGCGGTGACGCGCTCGTCATGCTCGGCGTAGATGCCCAGGAGGGGGCCATTCAGGTTGCGCACCAGGTCAACGGGGCTGGGATTACCGCCGTAGTAAACCACGCAGGCGTCCACGTCCCGGCTGGCGCAGGCGGTGGACAGGGAGAGGCCGCCGCCCAGGCAGTAGCCGATGGCGCCCACTTTGCCCGAAGAGAAGGGCTGGCTCTTGAGGTAGGCGACGGCGCCGCCCAACTCCTTCATGGCCCGGTCGCGGTCCATGGCCTGGGTCAGCTTCATGGCCTCGGATGGCTCGCTGGTGACCTGGCCGTGAAAGAGGTCGGGGGCCAGGACGGCATACCCCTCGGCGGCAAAACGGCGGGAGACCTCCTTGATATGGTCGTCCAGTCCCCACCACTCCTGGATTAGGACAATGCAGGGCACTGGTCCCCGGCGGTTGGGCCAGGCCAGGTAGCCAGGGGCGGCGCCGCCGTTGGCCTTGAACTCAATCATGGCGGTGGTTACGGTATCGGGCATCAGGCGCTCCTTGGTGTTATGAAACCAGATGAATGCTAGGCGACTACGACTAGACCCTCCTGGGTAAAGTCCTGATCATAAGAGAACACCATAGCGCTCAAGTCCTGCGCTAAGGCCATGACTGAGGCGTCTACAAGAGTTAGGCGTGTACCCTGGCGACGCGACACTATATCCCAGGCTTTGCGATGGAGCAAATCATCTACCCAAACAATCTCTACAATTGCCATCACCGAGTCCATAAAGGCCTGCGTCACCTGAAAGCCCAACCGCCGGTGGATAAGGCTCGCGCTCTCAATCAGAACGTAGGAGTTGGTGAGAAGGCGAGACTCGCTACCGACCAAGCGGCGAAACACCGCCATCGCCTTGTCATGAAACGTGTCACCGCTAGCCGTCATGGCATAGAAGGCGGACGTGTCAACTATCACCGTGTCACTCATGGGGATCCCCAAAGGCGTACTCATCGTGACGCAAAGCTACGTCAGGATTGGGGTCCTTGCCAACCCCTAGGAATGCAAAGGCCTTCGCCGCTTTTGCCAGCCCCTTCGGGTCTACCTCTATTGAAAGCAAGCGCTTGTCACAACTAAGGTTTGCTTTAATTCCAAGCACCAGGCTGACTGTTCTACTGATGTCCCCTTCACGAATAATGCTTGATTTTGGCCTCCCTTTCTTTTCCAGAGACAAGCTCGTGGCAATTCTCACGAATCTTAGAAGAACATCATCGTCTAGCACCATGGAAGCCTGTAGAGAGGCCTCTTGCAACGCAGCGGCGCTCTCAAGCGCCTCAACGGCCTTTTCTCTCGGAAGTTTTCTACCTAGCATGTTGAGCAGGTTAACAATTGACAGATAAGCCTCCGTTCTCTCTTCTTGTTCCTTGCCAGTGAGCTCAAAGAAGCGAGAAACCGGAGTTTGCATGTGTTTACCCTCCACGCTGACAAGGATATCCGCAACCTCGGGAAGCAACTGTTTGACAGCCCTAGGGTTGGTTTGGTATTTCAACAGCAATACCCGTAGGATCTGTTCTTGATCTTCTCTTGAAAGTTTGACATTCCTCTTCACGTCCTTTTTCGCCGGCACGATGCACCTCATTAAGGAAAGTTGAGTCTGCGGAGCTTTTGTTACTCCGCCAGGAATCACGCCTATTTGGGTGATTCCTGGCGGTATGCTTTGCTTCTCACATTGTCTTGTTATGTATTGCCCAAAACACCCGCTCCGGGCTCATGGGCAGCTCGGTGATGCGGGCGCCCGTGGCGTCGGCGACGGCGTTGGCGATGGCCGCCATGGGTGGCACGATGGGCACCTCACCCACCCCGCGGATGCCGTACGCGCTTTCCGGGTTGGGCACCTGCACAAGGGTAGGCTCAATGAGGGGCAAGTCCAGGGAGGTGGGCATGCGGTAGTCCAGGAAAGTAGGGTTGCGCATAACGCCGTTGGCAAAGACGTACTCCTCGGTCAAGGCCCAGCCGACGCCCTGGGCGACGCCGCCCTGCATTTGCCCCTCCACCTGGGTGGGGTTGACCGCAAAGCCACAGTCCTGGAAGGCCCAGTACCCCAGGATGGTCACCTTGCCCGTCTCCGGGTCTACCTCCACGTCCACCACGTGGGCGGCGAAGGAAGGAGCTGACCGGAAGGTGCCTGCGGAGCCTGTGGCCAGCAGGGGGCCTCCGCCCGTGGTCTGGCTGCGGGTTCCCAAGTCTTTCAGGCTGACGCTTCGGCTGGGGTCATGCATGGAGTGGAAGAGTCCGGCACGGTAAGTCACCTGGTCCTTGGGCAGGTCCAAAAGGGCCGCCGCCCGTTCTTGCAGGAGCCGCTTCATGTTGTCGCACCCCTGCTTGATGGCGTTCCCCATCGTGTAGGTGGTCTTGCTGCCGCCGGAGTTGGAGGCGTAGGGGGCGGTATCGGTGTCCAGGGTGGTGACGGTTACGTCATCGGGGGAAAGTTGGAACTCGCTGGCCACCATCTGTTTGAAGCTGGTGCGAGTGCCCGTGAGGTCTACAGTGCCCACCATGAGGCCCAGGGAACCATCGGCATTAAGCTTCAAGAAGCAACTATTGGGCTGCAAGCCTCCCAGCCACATGCCGCAGGCGATGCCCCGGCCCTGGAAAAGCCCGTTGGGGCGCTTCTGCCACAGGGGATGGTTTTTCACCGTTTCCAGGGTGGTGCGGAAGCCAACGCGAGGCAGAATGGCGTCGTTAGGGAGGCGGTCGCCCTCGCCAGTGATGTTCTTCAGCCGTAGCTCCAGGGGGTCCATGCCAATAGCCTGGGCCAGGCGGTTCACATGCTGCTCCACTGCAAAGGCGGCCTGGGGCACGCCAGGCGCTCGGTAAGCCCCTACCGAGGGCTTGCTCGTGACCACATCGTACCCTTCCACCCGCAGGTTCGGTACCTTATACGGCCCCAGACCGAGGTTTGTGGCGGCGCCCACAGGCCCCCCAGGGAAGGCGCCCCCGTCTATGATCACCCGCATCTGGCCAGCGGTCATCGTGCCGTCCCGCTTCACCCCCATCTTCACCCAGATTACGGAGGGAGCGCCTGGCCTGCCTGCCTTGAACTCCTCGTCCCGGCCCATGACAAGCTTGACTGACCTGCCGGTCTTGATGGCCAGGAGCGCCGCCATGGGCTCCAGCACTCCCTGGCCCTTGGAGCCGAAGCCGCCGCCTATCTCCGTGGGTATGACGTTGATCTTGTCCAGTGGCAGGTTCAGGATCTCTGCGGCCTGCTGCTGGACGCCGAAGCTGCCCTGTGAACTGCTCCAAATGGTGACTTTGCCATCGGGGTCTGCCTTTGCCAGGGTGGCGCGAGGCTCCAGGTAGCCCTGGTGCACCATTCCGGTGCGGTACGTGTCCTCTATGACCACATCTGCTTCTCTGAAGCCCCGCTCAAGGTCGCCCCGGACCAGCTCCACGTAGGTGGCAACGTTGCTGGGCTTGCTGGCGGCCTTGCCCAGTGTGGTGGTGAACAGGTTGGGGTGCAGCAGAGGAGCATCGGGTTTCATGGCCTCCTCCGCCGTCTCAAGGGTCTTCAAGACCTCGTAGCTCACCTCAATGAGGCCCAGGGCCTCCTCGGCGGCTTGAAGAGAGGTGGCAGCCACGGCGGCCACCGGCTGTCCGGCCCACAGGGCCTTAGCCCCGGCGAAGACGGTTCGAGAGCCATTGGGACGAGAGCCGGCGGCGTGCTCCTCCTCATGGCCCGGGTCATAGGTGCCAGCAGGAGCGTGGACCTCGGCGGGCTGCGTGGGGCCGGAGCGGAAGTCGCCAGCGGTGATAACGGACACGACGCCGGGCAACTGGAGGGCTTTGGTGTAGTCTATGCGGCGTATGCGGGCGTGGGCATGAGGGCTGCGTAGGATTTTGCCATAGAGCATCCCAGGCAGACTGAAGTCCGCGCTGTAGCGAGCTTCGCCCACCACCCGCTCCAGGGCGTCTGCCTTGCGCACGCGTTTGCCAAGAGACGTCTGCGATTGCACCACGTTCTGCCTCCTTAGTGAGGGGTGGGTTTGATGCGCCCGCCGCGTGGCGAGCGGCTCTATTATAGTGTACTGACCTCGCCCGCTGTAGCCCCCTACCGGCAGGGGGACAAAGACGGCGAAAATGCGCCGAACAAGCGTAGGGCCTGGAAGTTCCAGGCCCTACATGCACGTCCGATCTTCCTTGGCTAGCAGGCTGAGGAAGAAAGGGGAGTCCAGAGGGGCGAAGCCCCGGAGCCTGCCCTGAGCGTAGCCGAAGGGGCGGGGGTCTGGGGGTGTCCCCCAGACAAAAAATCCATCCGCCGTAGGCGGATACCCTGAACCGCCTTGAGAGGGTTTGTGGGTTTTATTCAGCACCCTGCTAGCCCACGGGCTGAAGGAGCTTGGGGGCTGGCAGCTTCTTGCGGATAGCACGACGCATAACGCGAAGGTCATTCCAGTTGGGGAAGGCCCCATTCTGGGCCAACCGGTCAAAGAGCACCGCACCGTCCAGCAGGACTTCCAGCCGACCACCCTCTACGGGGGTGAGCGTGAGGCCCACGTTGCCAGAGAACTCGGACCAAAACTCCGTAGCAATCCATGCCGCCTGGGGGAAATAGCCGCAGCCCAGACAGTACCGGACCTCTACCTGGGGTTTTCCTTTTTCTAAGCTCTCTTGCATGGGCATCACCCCCTTCTGTTTTCGGGCCGCCCCACCAAGGCTGTGGTCGCAGTATACCTTACCTCTGGGGGAGTGTCCAGAGAAGGGGATTCCATCGCTCCCCTATCTCGGTCCGCTTGTTCCGGCAACCATCGCTGCTCGTAGCACGCTTCAGCGTCACTCCTCGCTCAACGCCCAAGCGCCGCCAACGCGCCGGCCAGCGCCGCAGTTACCTGCGACATGAAACGGTAGTCCAGGGTATCGGGCGTGTCTGTGCTGGTGTGGTAGTGAGGGTTGCGGAAGTTGGCGGTGTCCGTGAGCATGACAGCGGGGATGCCTGCCGCCCAAAAGGAGGCGTGGTCGCTGCGGAAGAGGTCAAAAGGTAGAGGGACGCCCTCTGGCAACTCCACCAGCGCTATTTCCAGGTCCTGCGCCCCTGCCCTGGCCGCGCCAAGCAATGCCTGAGCCAGGGACGCACTGGCCCTGTTGGACACCAGCGCCAGGCCATCGCCGGGGAAACCGCGCTGGGCCAGGCGCTGGTAGACGGCGGGAAACAGCACCGGGAAGCCTGGTGGCAGCCTCTGGGCGCCGGGGCCGGACGTGAAGCCCACGGTCTCCAGGTTGAAGACGCCAGCGTAACCCCTGGCCTTCCCTTGCTCCCGTACAAAGGCGCCGCTGCCCACCAGGCCTTGTCCCTCCTCCGGCTGCCGTTCCTCCATGTCCAGGGCAAGGAAGTCAATGGTGCGAGGAAGAGCCAGCGGGGCAAGCAGGCGGGCGCACTCCAGCATCACCGCAACGCCGCTGGCGTTGTCATCGGCCCCCAGGGAACCCTGGACCGTATCGTAATGGGCGCAGACAAGCAGGGCCGGCAGGCTGGGGTCGCTCCCCTCTTTGTGGCCCAGCAGGTTGATGCCCACGCGCCCGTGGTAGGTGAACGTGTGGCCAGACACGGCCAGACCGAGCAGAGCAAAGGCCTGGTCAATGTAGCCCAGGGACTCGCCGTGGCGGTCGTGGTTGAAACGCTCATAGGCAGCCAGGGCCTCCACGTGGGCGCGCAGGCGCTGGAGGTCTGGAGGAGGCAGCAGTGGAGGTGTGCGGGAGGTCATGCAGAGTATGGAGGGATGGTTGGGTTATGGTAGGGCGTAAGAGTATACAGGCATCCAGCCAGATTCCCCCGTTCTATGCCCCATGCCCTATGCTCTATGCCCCTACCCGGCTACCGCCCCTTGTACACCGGCGGGCGCTTCTCGGCGAAGGCGCGGGGGCCTTCCCGGGCGTCCTCGGTGTAGCGGGTGAGGACGCCGATGGTGTTAGCCAGGCGCATGGCGTTGGGCACGTCCATGGAGAGGCCGCGCACCACGGCCTCCTTAATGGCCCGCACGGCAATGGGGGCCAGCTTGGACACCTCCTGGGCCACCTCAACAGCGCGTTCTTTCACCCGGGAAAGAGGGACGACCTCGTTCACCAGGCCGGCGCGGTGGGCCTCCTGGGCATCAAACACCTTGCCGGTCAGGAGCCACTCCATGGCCAGGGCATAGGGGGCCTGGCGCGGCAGCAGGGCAATGGCGGGGCCGGCGCCGCTGAAGCCACGGAGGATCTCGGCGTAGCAGAAGGTGGCGGTGTCCGAGGCGACGCGGATGTCGGTGGTGGAGCACATAAGGTTCATGGCGGCGGCGTAGCAGTAGCCGTTGATGGCGGCGATGACCGGCTTATAGAAATCGTCGGCCCAGCCGCCTTGGGAGCGGGGCCACCAGAAGCTGTCGCCGAAGTCCCCTGACTCCCGCTGGGCCATGCGAATGAGGTCTGCACCGGCGGAGAAGGCCCGCTCCCCCGCGCCGGTCAGGACCACGGCGCGGATGTTCCGGTCTACCTTCGCCTTCATGAAACCTTCGCGAACCCCCTCGCCCACCGCGTCGTTGATGGCGTTGTGCTTCTCCGGGCGGTTCATCGTGATGATGGCTACATGTCCATCGGCCTCGTACAGGACTTCGTTCGCCATAGCTACCTCCTGTGGGAAAACTGACATAGGAACATACTCGCATACAAGCAAGATTCCTGACGTCCGTCTCCCCTATGTCCGTATGTCCATCTGCCCTATCGTCCCTTGTACACCGGCGGGCGCTTCTCAGCGAAGGCGCGCGGGCCTTCCCGGGCGTCCTCCGTATAACGGGTGAGGACGCCGATGGTATTGGCCAGGCGCATAGCGTTAGGGATATCCAGGGAGAGGCCGCGCACCGCCGCCTCCTTCAGAGCGCGCACCGCAACGGGCGCCAGGGCCGCGATCTGCTCGGCCATCTCCACGGCGCGCTGCTTCACCTTCGCCAGGGGGACAACCTCGTTCACCAGGCCCGCCTGGTACGCCTCCTGGGCGTTGAACACCTTGCCCATCAGAAGCCACTCCATCGCCTTGGCGTAGGGCACCTGGCGGGGGAGCAGCTCAATGGCTACGCCGGTGCCGCTGAAACCCCGCAGAATCTCAGCGTAGCAGTAGGTGGCGGTGTCGGAGGAGATACGGATGTCGGTGAGGCCGCACAGAAGGTTCAGGCCTTCGGCGTAGCAGTAGCCGTTGACGGCGGCGATGACGGGCTTCCACACCTCCACGTAGCCCGATTCGCCGCTGGGCCACCAGAAGCTGTCGGCAAAGTCGCCGGACTCCCGCTGAGCCATGCGCTTCAGGTCGGCGCCGGCGGTGAAGGCCTTCTCCCCCGCGCCGGTCAGGACGGCGGCGCGCAGGTTACGGTCGTCCCGGAACTGGCGAAAGGCGGCGCGCAGGCCAGCTCCCACCTCCGCGTTGACGGCGTTGTGCGCCTCCGGGCGGTTCATGGTGATGATAGCTACGTGGCCTTTCGTTTCAACGATGACTTCGTTCGCCATAGCTGCCTCCTGCGGGAGAACTGACATAGGGACATACTGGCATACAAGCAAGATTCCAGATGCCCTATGTCCGTATGCGCTATTCTGGCACTCGCCCCTGTGGGAGTCAAGGAAGCTCATGGGATAGGTCCGGCAGCCCGAAGGCTGCGCCACAGATACATTACCGTGTATACTACATCCTGCTCATTTGTGCTGTCACTATACGCTCCCAAGGGCAAGCGTCGTCATGAGCCGCCTGTGAATGCCGCGCCTTCCTCCCTCTGGAACAACCGAGACTTCCTGAAGCTCTGGGCGGCGCACACAGCCGAGACCCTCGGCTCCCTCATGGGGGCGCTCGCCTTTACCGCCGTGCTGGTGCTGGAGGCGTCCCCCCAGCAGATGGCGTTGCTCGCCGCCGCAGGCACAGCGCCAGGGCTGGTTGTGGGGCTGCCTGCGGGCGTATGGGTGGACCGGTTGCGCCGGAGGCTGGTACTGGTGGCCGCCGACGCAGGCCGGGCCCTGGCGTTAGCCTCCATTCCCGCGGCCTACTTCGCAGGCGTGCTTCGCATGGAGCAGATGTACGCCGTCGCATTTATTGCCGGGCTACTGGACGTGTTCTTTGACGTGGCGCACCCGTCCTTCGTGCCCGTGGTGGTACGGCGGGACCAGCTTGTAGAGGCGAACTCCAAAATGTCGGCGACGGCCTCGGCAATGGAGATTGGCGCCTTTAGCCTGAGCGGCTGGATCGTGCAACTCTGGTCGGCGATGGTGTCCGTGGCGGTGAACGCTGCCACCTTTGCGGTGTCCGGCCTGCTGCTTATGCTCATCCGGGTAAGGGAGACCCAGCCTGGGCCCCTTGGCCCACAAGGGCCGGCCTCTTTGCAAGGAGAGCTCGTGCAAGGGCTGCGGTTTTTGTGGCGTCATCCCCTGCTGCGAGCACTGTCCGTGGCGCACGTGCTGCGGGGGCTGTCCAACGGCGTCATCGGGGCGCTGATCCTGCTCTTCGGCATCCGGGAGCTGGGCTTTGCCCCCGGCGTCCTGGGCATGATCTTTGCCGTAGGAGGGGTAAGCTCTCTGGGCGGCGCCTTCCTAGCGACTAGGCTCACCCACCGGTTCGGGATCGGCCCAGTGCTTGTGGCCATGGGCCTCTTCATAGGGGTCGCGATGCTGTTTATCCCCCTGGCGCGGGGGCCCCTTGTCCTGGCAGGGGCTTTCCTGGTTGCCCAGCAGCTTTTGGGTGACTGGGCCTGGACGGTGTACGATATCAACGAACTGAGCCTGCGCCAGGCGGTGACGCCAGACAGGGTGCGCGGACGCGTGAACAGCACGGTGCGGTGGCTTAGCGTGGGTGCGACCTTCCTGGGGGCGCTGCTGGCCGGCGCGGCGGTCTCCTTTGTAGGCATGAGGTGGACGTTAGCCCTGGGTGCTGTGGCAACCCTCCTGGCGACAGCGGTGCTGGCCCTGTCCCCCGTCCGCAGGGTGAAGGACACGCCCCAGGAGACGGCGACGTAATGCAGATGTGGCAGATGTAGGGGCGCAGCATGCTGCGCCCCTACGATAGGCTGCATAACAGGTTTCACCCCCACCTCGGTCCCCTCCCACCACGGGGGAGGAAAGGAGTGGCGAGGGAACATCGCCGCGTCTCCCATGTTCCTTCCCCCCTTGCGGGGGAAGGCTAGGATAGGGGGTAAGAGAGGACTTATGCACATTGGCGTCTGCACACTTCAGCTCAGGATGCCGGAGAACGGCAGCCTCAAGGACAAGCGCCAGGTCGTGCGCTCCGTCGCCGACCGGGTGCGACGCCGCTTCAACGTCTCCATTGCTGAGGTGGCGGACAACGACGTCTGGGGCCTGGCCACCCTGGGCTTCGCCTGCGTGAGCAACGACGCTCGCCACGCCGACGAAACGCTGTCCAACGTGGTGCGCTTCATCCAGGCCCTGCGGTTGGACGCAGAGGTGGTGGATGTCCAGACGGAGGTCATCAGCGGGGTGTAGTGACTATCTCCTCCCCCCTTGTGGGGGAGGACTGAGGTGGGGGGAAGGGCTTTGTTCACCCCCATCCCAACCTTCCCCCGTCAAAGGGGGAAGGAGATGGAGAAAGCATGGATGTATCGGGCTTCCTCCAGCGCCTTGAAGGCAGCTCCGGCTACAGCGGCCAGGTGGTCCACCGCCAGAGCCTGCCCCCGCGTCAGGCCCGCTACAGCGAGCCGCGTACGCCTCTGCCCGCTGCCCTGGAAACGGCGCTGCGCCGCCTGGGGATGGCCGGCCTGTACACCCACCAGGCCCAGGCCATTAACGCCCTCGCCCGGGGAGAGAACGTCATCGTTGCCACAGGGCCGGCCAGCGGCAAGAGCCTCTGCTACCATCTGCCAGTGCTGGCCTCGGCCCTGGCCGACTCCTCGGCCCGTGCGCTGTACCTCTATCCCACCAAGGCCCTGGCCCAGGACCAGCTCCGCTCCCTTAAGGCCTTCGGCTTACCTGTGGCTGCGGGCATCTTTGACGGCGACACGTCAAGAGAGGCGCGGGAGTCCATCAAGCGCACCGCCCAGGTGGTGCTGTCCAACCCGGACATGCTGCATCTGGGCATTCTGCCCAACCACCGGGCCTGGGCGCGCCTCTTCCAGGGGCTGCGCTACGTGGTGTTGGACGAGGCCCACGTCTACCGGGGCGTCTTCGGCTCCCACGTGGCCAACGTGATTCGCCGCCTGCGCCGCCTCTGCCGTCGCTACGCCAGCAACCCCCAGTTCATCCTGTGCTCCGCCACCATCGCCAACCCGGGGGAGCTGGCCGAGGCCCTGGCAGGCCTGCCCTTCACCGTGGTGGAGGAGGACGGCGCGCCCTTCGGTGGCAAGGAGTTCCTGGTCTGGAACCCGCCCATCGTGGACGAGGCCCGCTCCATC
Source organism: Chloroflexota bacterium (assembly GCA_016179765.1). Lineage (GTDB taxonomy): Bacteria > Chloroflexota > Dehalococcoidia > Lucifugimonadales > JACPCL1 > JACPCL1. Next base: position 131,224 of record JACPCL010000036.1, on the reverse strand, counting down.
CGCAAAAGCGCCGGTTCCGAGGCCGCCGACCTCTTTCGTCGCTTGCTCCGCGAGGGGGTGCGGACCATGGTCTTCGCGCGCACCCGGCGGCAGGTGGAGCTGGTGTACGTGTCGGTGCGCCAGCGCCTGGCGGAGGAGGCCCCCGACCTGCTGTCCAGGGTCAGCCCTTACCGGGCCAGCTATCTGCCCGAAGACCGCCGCCGCATAGAGCAGGCCCTCTTCAGCGGTGAGCTGCTGGGCGTGGCCACCACCAACGCCCTGGAGCTGGGCATAGACGTGGGCAGCCTGGACGCTACGGTGCTGGGAGGCTACCCAGGCAGCATCAGCAGCACTTGGCAGCAGGCGGGCCGTAGCGGCAGGCGGCGGGACGCTTCCCTCAGCGTCCTCATCGCCCGCAACGACCCCCTGGACCAGTACCTGGCCCGCCACCCGGAGTACCTCTTTGGCCGCCCGCCGGAGCACGCCCTCATCGCCCCCGCCAACCCGCGCATCCTGGACTCCCACCTGCTATGCGCCGCCTACGAGGCTGGCCCCCTGACCCAACGGGACGTCGAGCTCTTTGGGCCAACGCTCCAGAAGCGTCTGGAGCAGCTTGCCGCCGAGGGCCTCATGCATCAGCGCAGAGGAGGGTGGTTCCTTGACCCTGGCGTCTACTACCCCGCCGAAGGCGTCAACCTGCGCTCCGGCTCGGCCGGGGACTACGCCGTCGTGGAGAAGGACACCGGCGCACTCCTGGAGCAGGTGGAGGAGGGTTCCGCCTTCTTCCAGCTTCACCCGGGTGCGGTGTACCTTCACTACGGCGACCAGTTCCTGGTGGAGGAGCTGGATACCCAGGCCAAGACCGCCTACGTCGCCAGAAAGGACGTGCCCTACTACACCCAGTGCCGCGACCACACCGACATCCGCATCCTGCACCCCCTGGAGCAGAAGCGGGCTGGGGAGGTGACGGCCTACCTGGGCGAGGTGGAGGTCTCCACCCAGGTGGTGAGCTACGAGAGGAAGGCCCACTTCACTGAAGAGACCCTGGGGGAGGAGATGGTTGACCTGCCGCCGCGCCGGTTCACCACGGTGGCCCTGTGGTTTGATCTGCCTATTGACCTGGTGGCCTGGATACGGGGGCGCAAGATGGACCTAGCGGGCGGCCTCCACGCCGCCGAGCACGCAGCCATTGGCGTGCTGCCCCTCTTCGCCCTGTGCGACCGCGCCGACATCGGCGGCGTCTCCACGGCCATGCACCCTGATACAGGACGGCCCCAGGTGTTCATCTACGACGGCCACGCCGGCGGCATCGGCATCGCGGAGAAGGGGTACGAGCTGGTGGAGCAGCTCTGGTCGGCGACGCTGAAGGTGGTGGAGGAGTGCCCCTGCGAGGAGGGCTGCCCCGGCTGCATCCACTCCCCCAAGTGCGGCAACGGCAACCACCCGCTGGACAAGAAGGTGGCCGCGCTGCTCTTACGCGGCTGCCTGGGGATGACGGCGCGGGAGTGAGGATTAAGGAGAAAGGCGACATCTAATCGTTAGATGCAGGAGTCTGAAATTGCCCTGAGTAGCCTTGTTTTGCCTGCCTACCCAATCTTTCTAGGATAAGCACACAAATGCTCATTCCTGCCCGCAGTGCGACAGTAAATGGACCCAAGTTGAATATCTCCAATGTTATGTTGTTACTAAAACCTGGGTCTATCTTAGGTGCTGTGATGTGGACGGCTATCCCTAGCCGAGCCAAGGAACTCTTGCCTTCTACTCTACCAGCGATGGTTAGAGGCAACGTTATGCGTTCCAGCGTCTTTGCTATCACAAAATTGCCGGGTTCCAGTCTGAATTCACGGCCACCATTTATGTCTTCGGGTACTGTATATCGCTGAATAAAGTCGTTGACGTTTAAGTCAGGTGGATAGACGGTCACGCCTCTGATTTGCTCCCGGCTTTGCTTTCTCAGCAGCCCATGTAGCCTGAGATCAATACTGGAAGGCTGAATCGCCTTCAATGCTATGTCGTTCGGAAAGGGGTCAATAATAATCTCACCCCGTTCCAACGCCTCCCATATTTCACCATCGGATAGAATCACGCGGTTCCCAACCCAAGCGTTAGCGTTATAGTTACACCCTAGGCCATTATCTGAGCCAGTGCAGCCATCGAAACGAGCCAGGTTGACGTACCTTCAGAGGTCGCTGGAAACGAAATGAGGATTGAGTCGCCTATTTGGCCCACTTGCGAGGCCTGAACAGTACCGACCTGTTCATTGACGTAATGGATTGGTACCACTGCGTTCCGGAGGCTGTCTCCTATCTTGCAGGAGATGACAACCTCGTGCCCCAGGGGGCTCCGTCTCATTTGGTTTACACCCACCCTAATAGTCACCGATCTAGGCGGTGAGAACCATAAAGGCATAGCTGTAGGCATATCGCCACCTCGTGATTCCAATATCTAGTAGGTATTGTCCAAGAGTCCTCCCAAGAAGTCAACTCTGTGGCAGGTTACTCCCTGCTTTCTCCCGTTCCCATGGTCTCTTGGGCGTCTTTGGTAGCTCGTCTATCTTTCTTTCCCTAGCGCACTACCCCTCAAACCACCGCCTGAGTCCCGCCCGGTTGTGCTCCAGCCACTTGATGTTCAGCTCTATGCGCTCCAAGGACTGCTGGATGGTGCGGGTGGCAGAGGGCGCCGGGTGCGCCGCGAAGAACTCCTCCACCTCCTCCTTCTCCGCGGGCGTGGTAAAGCCACCCGGGACAGACACCAAACGCATCATGCCGAAGCCACCGGCTCCATAGCGGCGGTCCAGCTCTTCCCACCGGTCCTTCATGAACTCCCACGCCAACCGCGTGCCGCCCCTGCGGTTCATGGCCACCTGGCCAATCAGGCCAACGGTGTCCTGGGAGCGCACCTCGTCGGACAGGGAAAGCTCAAGGGTCTTCCCCAGTAGGGACGTGTCCTCAAAACGGGCAAGGGCGCCGTACAGGCGCAGGCGCTCCTCCTGAAACTGCTCGGCCCTGGCCAGGTTGTGTATGGAGTCGTAGGTGTGGGCGTCGCCGCTCTGGGCAGCCAGGCCATACACCACGCCCCGGATGTCTGGCGGCAGGCTCTTGGGATCTTCCAGGTAACGCAGGAAGCGGCGGCTGGCCTCGTTCAGCGTCGCCCTGTCGCCAAAGCTCCCCAGGGCGCCCAGGACGGTGCTGCGCAGCAGAGAGTCCAGGTGACCCTCCCCTGGCCTGGCGTCCCAACCCATCCTCTTCACGATGGGCCGCAGCACCCCCCGCGCCATGACCTGGTACTTGGCGCTGAAGGGCTCCCTGGCGATGAGGGCGCCAAAGGCCCGGAGGTCCATGGCCAGGTCTGCCCAGACCCCGTACTCCTCCTCGTTCTTGTACGCAGGCACCAGGCGCAGATAGTCTGTGGCAGGAATCATGCGAGCGCGAGAGAGGGCATAGGTGTCCGCCTGCAAGCCCAACCGGTCGGCAGCGGCAAGCTCCCCCGATTCCACGGCAGGGATGAGCCTGGCCCACTCCTTCTCCTCGTACTGGGTGCGGTAGAAGGCGGTGTAGGACGGGTTCAGCTTCACCCAGGCGTTGCGCCGGGCCTTGGGGGTAGCGTTCTCCAGGTGCAGTGTCGCCTCCCGCCGGCCCATCACCATCTGGTCAGGCGTTGCTACGCCTCTGCTCACCACGGACACCGGCACCTGCCAGAGGGCAGGGTCCCCGGTGAGGCCGGAGTAGAGGAAGCGGTTCTGGCGCAAGCCCACCTGCCACTTGCCGGAGGTACGGCGCACCCTGGCCTGCACCACCGGGTACCCCGCCTGGCCAATCCAGCTCCCCATCAGGGAGACGATGGGATGTCCCGAGGCGTCCTGCATGGCCTGCCACAAATCACGGCCCTGGGCGTTGCCATAGGTGTGACCCGCTATGTAGGCCCGCAGACCCTTGCGGAAGGTGTCGGGGCCAATGAACTGCTCCAACATGCGCAGGATGGAGGCCCCTTTGTCATAGCTGATGGCGTCAAAGAGCTGGTTGATCTCCGAAGGGTCTTTCACCTCCTGCTCAATGGGGTGGGAGTTTTCCAGCCCGTCCAGGCCCATGCCCGTGACCACGTCAGACGCGATGAACTGCGTCCACACGTTCCACTCCGGGTAGAGGTGGTCCACGGCCTTGGTGGCCATCCAGGAGGCGAAGCTCTCGTTCAGCCACAGGTCGTTCCACCAGGCCATGGTGACCAGGTCGCCGAACCACATGTGGGCCATCTCGTGGGCCACCACCTCGGCGATGCGCTGCCTGGTGGCGGGGGTGGAGTTGGCCGGATCGTACAACAGAGCCACCTCCCGGTAGGTGATGGCCCCCCAGTTCTCCATGGCGCCGGCGGCAAAGTCGGGGATGGCCAGGTGGTCCAGCTTCTTCAGGGGATAGGGGACGCCGAAGTAGTCGTTGTAGTAGGCCAGCACCTGGATGGCCGTCTCCAGGGCGAAGCGCCCCTGTTCCCGCTTGCCAGGGGTGGTGAAGATGCGCACCAGGGTACCGTCGGCGGCCGGGCCCTCCACCGACTCCAGCTCACCGACGATGAAGGCCAGGAGGTAGGTGGACATCACGGGCGTTTCCTGGAAGCGCACGGCCTTAAGGCCGTCGCCCCGCAAGGTCTCCGCGGCAACCAGGGTGTTGCTGACAGCGCTCAGGCCCTGGGGGATGATCAGAGTACACTCAAAGGTCGCCTTGAGGGATGGCTCGTCCCAGCAGGGGAAGGCGCGACGGGCATCCGTAGGTTCAAACTGGGTGGCAGCCATGGTGCGCATCCGCCCATCCGGCGACTGGTATGTGCTGCGATAGAAGCCGTGGAGGCGGTCGTTGAGGGCGCCGGTGAAGCGTATGGTAAGCTGGGCCACCCCGGGTGGCAGGGGCGACCCAAAGGTGATGGCGACCGTCTCCTTCTTCTCGTCATGCTCAATCTTGATGGCGTTGGCCATGGCCCCGCCGGGCCGCGTTAGCCAGGCCGACTCCACCTTCAGTTCCAGCGCATTCAGCACCACCTGGTCCGTAGGTTTCAGGACTTCCATCTCCACCTGTTCCTGGCCGGCAAAGGTGAACTTCGTCAGGTCCGGGGTGAGGGTGAGGTGGTATTTTAGGGGGCGAACCGTGTCTGGCAGTTGGTAAAACGTGGGCGTCGTCATGAACAGCGTATCCTTCCTGATGAGGATCAGAAACCGGGTGCAACCATTTCCCCTATACTACGGCATTCTGGGCCAGTCCGCCTACGGGATGGCAAGAAAAGAGCATAAGCAGTGGCGTTGCGGCAAAGCCGCAACGCCACTGCTTATGCACATGTCCACCGGTAGACTAGGCCGAACCGCCCCTGGGGCAGACCTACCCTCTACTCCTCATCCTCTTTCTCCTCGTCCTCTTCATCCTTCTCGTCTTGAGGCAGGAGCGGGTTGTCCTCGCTCAGGTCAAGGGAGACAGGCATGTCCTGAGTCTGGAGCGATTCTTGCTGGGGCCCGTGGCCGTTATCCGCAGCCTCCAGCACCCCCAAGGCTGCGGCCTGCTGCCCTGGCTCCGGCAAGCCCAGGCGCCGGCGTCCCTCCTCTGAGATGTCCAGCCGGGCGGGGATAAGCCGGCCAATAATCACGTTCTCCTTTAGGCCGCGGAGCGGATCGGTGGCGCCATTGACGGCAGCCTCGGTCAGCACGCGGGTGGTCTCCTGGAAGGAGGCAGCGGCCAGGAAGCTCTCCGTGTTCAGGGAGGCGCGGGTGACGCCCAGCAGCTCTGGGCGGGCTGTGGCGGGTTCGCCGCCTTCCGCCAGGATGCGGGCATTGGTCTCCGCGAAGGTGAACCGGTCCACCAGCTCGCCAGGCAGCAGCTCCGTGTCGCCCGGCATCTCCACGCGGACCTTTCGCAGCATCTGGCGCACGATGATCTCTATGTGCTTGTCGTTGATGGTGATGCCCTGGGAGCGGTACACCGCCTGAACCTCTGCCACCATATAACGCTGAACAGCGTCGGGCCCCATGATGCGCAGAATGTCCTGGGGGCTCTTGGGGCCAGAGGTGATGGGGTCCCCGGCCTTCGCGGCCTGGCCGTGCTCCACCACCAGGTGGGCAGAGGGGGAGATGACGTACTCCCTCTGGTCCGTCTCTACCCAGCTCAGGATGATGGAGTGTTCGTATACGTCGGCCCGGCCAGAGACGCGGGCCACAATGGGCACGGGAGCCAGCGCCTCCTCCTCCGGGGCGTCACCTTCCATAGCAGGCGGCCACGCCAGGGTATCGCCTACCTCCACCTCGTCGCCTGATTCCACGGCGGGGGAGAACTCCGACGGTATGGCGTACTCCTCCTGAAACTCCTCTTGGCTGACGATGCGGAGGCGGCGTCCCTCCGCCGTTTGCTCAATCTCCACCTCACCGTCAATCTCTGAGAGAATGGCCATGCCTTTGGGGGTACGAGCCTCAAAGAGCTCCTCTACCCTGGGCAGACCGGTGGTGATGTCCTGCTCGCCGGCAATACCTCCCGTGTGGAAGGTGCGCATGGTGAGCTGCGTTCCAGGTTCGCCGATGCTCTGGGCAGCGATGATACCCGTTGCCTCGCCCAGCATCACCCGCTGGCCTGTAGCCATGCTCCGTCCGTAGCAAAGCCGGCAAATGCCCCTGGGGCAGCTACAGGTAAGGGGCGAGCGCACATAGACGCTGGCGATACCCGCCTCGGCGATGGCCTTGGCCTTCCCCTCGTCTATCTCCTGGTCCCGTTCCACGATGATCTCCCCCGTCTGAGGGTGAGCGATGGGTGCTGCCGCCATGCGTCCCACGATGCGCCTCGCCAGAGGAGGCGTCAGGGAGGAGTCCCTCTCCTCCTCAATCCAGAACCCGGCGCTGGTGCCACAGTCCTCGGTCAGGACAATAACGTCCTGGGAGATGTCTATGAGGCGGCGGGTCAGGTAGCCGCTGTCGGCCGTCCGTAGGGCGGTATCCGTCAGGCCCTTACGAGCGCCGTGGGTGGAGATGAAGTACTCCAGCACGGTGAGCCCCTCACGGAAGCTGGACTTGATGGGCAGGTCTATGATGCGGCCACGTGGGTTGCTCATCAAGCCACGCATGCCGGCCATCTGCTTGATCTGGGCCAGGTTGCCCTTGGCGCCCGAGGCGCTCATCATGTAGACCCCGCCGTAGTTGTGCATGTCCTCCCGCACCGCGTCCGTCATCCGGTCACTGGTGTTCGTCCAGATATCCACCGTCTTGCGATATCGCTCCTCCTCGGTGAGCTGGCCCATCTGGAACTGCTCCTCTAGCTCCGCAATGCTCATGTCCGCCTCATCCATGAGATGGGGCTTCTTCGGCGGGACACGGATATCCGTGATGGCGATGGTGGTGCCGGACTGGGTGGCGTAGTGGAACCCCAAGGTCTTCAGGGAATCCATGATCGGCGCGGTACCCTGGTTGCCCAGGATCTTGTAGCAGTCCGCCACAATGTTGGCCAGTTCTTTGTCGTCCATCTGCAGGTTGCGGAAGCCCATTTCTGACGGCAGCACCTCGTTGAAGATGATGCGGCCCACGGTGGTCTTCAGCCAGCCCTCCTTCTCCTTCGGCTCCCTCACCAGAATCTCGGAGTGCAGGTCAACGTGCTCGGAGTCATAGGCCAGGCGCGCCTCGTCTTTGGAGTTGAAGCGGCGACCCTCGCCCTTGGCCCCTGGGATGACCTGGGTCAGGTAGAAGCAGCCCAGCACGATGTCCAGGGTGGGCGACACAATAGGCTCGCCGGAGCTGGGGGAGAGCATATTACGGGTGCTGAGCATGAGCTGGCGCACCTCCTGCACGGCCTCCTTGGAGAGGGGAACGTGGACGGCCATCTGGTCGCCGTCAAAGTCGGCGTTGAAGGCGGTGCACACCAGAGGATGAATCTGGATGGCGCTGCCTTCCACCAGCACGGGCTGGAAGGCCTGGATACCAAGCCGGTGCAGGGTTGGAGCGCGGTTTAACAGCACAGGGCGTGTCTTGATGACATCTTCTAATATGTCCCATAGCTCTGGACGAACGCGCTCCACCATGCGCTTGGCGCTCTTGATATTGTGGGCATGCCCCTCCAGCACCAGGCGGTTCATGACAAAGGGCTTGAACAGTTCCAGGGCCATGCGCTTGGGCAGCCCACACTGGTGCATCTGGAGTGTGGGGCCAACGACGATGACGGAGCGGCCGCTATAGTCCACGCGCTTACCCAGGAGGTTCTGGCGGAATCGCCCCTGCTTGCCCCGCAGGAGGTCAGAGAGGGACTTCAGCTTATGGTTGTGGGAGCCGGAGATGGCCCGTCCGTGCCGGCCATTGTCAATAAGGGCGTCCACGGCCTCTTGCAACATACGCTTCTCGTTGCGCACGATGATGTCTGGCGCGCCCAGGTCCAGCAGCCGTTTCAGCCGGTTGTTGCGGTTGATGACCCGGCGGTACAGGTCGTTCAGGTCGCTGGTGGCAAACCGGCCGCCGTCAAGCTGTACCATAGGCCGCAACTCCGGGGGCAGCACCGGCAGCACCGTCAGGATCATCCAGTCCACCTTGTTCTCGCTCTTGCGGAACGCCTCCACCACCCGCAGGCGCTTGATAGCCTTCTTGCGACGCTGGCCAGTGGTGGTGCGCACCTCATTGCCCAGGGACTCCCGCAATTCCTCCAGGTCTATGCCCTGAAGGATCTCCAGGATGGACTCCGCACCCATGCTAGCGTGGAAGACGTTGCCCACCCGCTCCCGCCGCTCACGGTATTCGTTCTCTGTCAGGAGTTGTTTGGGCTGGAGGCTCTCCAGCTCGTCAATCTTTGTCTGGATCTCCTCATAGATACGGCGCAAGGCGCCCTCAAAGCGGTCCCGCACCTGCTGGATTTCCCGTTCGGCGGCGTCCGCCCCGGCCTGGGGGTCCTCGCCCTTCTCAATGGGCTGGCTCTCAAAGCGCTGTCGCATCTCTGTCACAGCGGATTCCTCTGCCTGCTGGATGCGCTGCTCCTCCTCGTCCCTCTGGCGGGTCAGGTCGTCAATCTGCTGCTTACGGGCCTCCTCGTCAACGGAGGTGATGATGTACTTGGCAAAGTAGAGGACGCGCTCCAGGTTGCGGGGCGAGAGGTCCAACATGAGGCCCAGCCGGGAGGGCGTGCCCTTGGCGAACCAGATGTGGGCCACGGGCGCCGCCAGCTTGATGTGGCCCATGCGTTCCCGGCGCACTTTGGCGCGGGTCACCTCCACGCCGCACCGGTCGCAGACGACGCCCTTATAGCGAATCTTCTTGTACTTCCCGCAGTAGCACTCCCAGTCTTTGGTGGGGCCAAAGATGCGTTCGCAAAAGAGGCCGTCCTTCTCTGGGCGAAGCGTCCGGTAGTTAATGGTCTCAGGCTTGACGACCTCGCCGTAGGACCACTGGAGAACCTGCTCCGGAGAAGCCAGGGAGATGCGAATGGAGTTGAACTCGGTGCTCTGGGTCATGGGTACCTCTTCTCATGGCTAGGCGTGTGGACTATCCGCTCTGCCCGCTGATGACTCTGGAATTGGATACCGATGCAGGGACGGGTCTGTATGTTGTGCTGCACCGCTCCGAAAGATAACCTGTCATTCACCGGGAAGGATGAAAAGGGTCAATCTTCTGTTCCTTCCCCTTTGACGGGGGAAGGCCAGGATGGGGGTGAACGAGAGCCTACCCCCCACCTCAATCCTCCCCCGCAAGGGGGAAGGAAGCCATTTTCGTAGGAACGACACTGGCAAACCTCTCTTACCCTGCATCACGCTCCTTGGGGACGGCTAAAGAGCTGGCGAATAGGAAATCGTGCTCTTGTCATGCTCAGAGCTTGTGAGCAACCCCCCCTCTTCCTGAGAGCCTGTCCTTGAGCGAAGCGAAGGAGGAGAGGGCTGGGTGAGGGTAAAAGCTCCTTTGGTAGGCCATGGTGGGAAAGCCTGACGCCCCTTCACTCTAGCTCTCGCCCCCGATGGGGGCGAGAGGACAAAAACTCACAAGCTCTCAGGGGAAAGGGGCGTTTGGTCAGCCCCAGCTACCAACGTCCCGTGTCAAAGGCGCAAAGGAGCCTGCGATGGCGGCTGCCCAGGGCCTCACCCCTACTGGTCTGACGCCCTCTCGCCGCCATCGCCTTCGCCGGCGGGCGTGGCGCTAAGGATGCCCGCCACCTGCTCCACCAACAATCGGTCCACGGGCAGGGCCAGATCCGCGAGGGCCTCTTCGCCGTCGGCGCTGACCAGCACCCGATCCACCGGCTCGTTCAACAGCTCCACTGACAGGCCCAAGCTCTGGAGCTCCTTCAGCAGCACGTGGAAGGACTCTGGGATACCGGGCTGGACGATGTCCTCCCCTTTGATGATGGACTCGTAGGTCTTTACGCGGCCCACCGTGTCGTCGGACTTGACGGTGAGCATCTCTTGCAGGTTGTGAGCGGCGCTGTACGCCTCAAGGGCCCACACCTCCATCTCGCCGAAGCGCTGCCCCCCAAACTGTGCCTTGCCGCCCAGGGGCTGCTGGGTGATGAGGGAGTAGGGGCCGGTGGAGCGGGCGTGGATCTTATCCTCCACCAGGTGGATGAGCTTAAGCATGTAAATCTGGCCCACGGTCACGGGGCGGTCAAAGGGCTCGCCGGTGCGGCCATCGTAGAGGATGGTCTTCCCAAGGGTGGGCGGCGCGTCCTTCAGGACCTCCCCCAGCTTGTTGGCTTCCTCCACCAACTGGGCAAAGGACATCGTGGTGGAGTCCACATCCCCGGCCTCCTTCAGCCAGAGGCGCAAGCAGACCTCCTGGGCTTTGCCCACGGCGGATTCGTCCCACAACTCCTCCTTGGAGTAGCCCCGCTCCTTGAGCCATGCATCCAACGTGGCGTCGTCTACGGGGCCGGTCTCGTTGTGCCCCAGGGCGCCGGAGCGCCGGACGAACCAGGCCCTAGCCAGGGCATCCTGGATGCCTGCGTCCTCGGCGCCGTCAAAAACAGGAGAGATGGCACGGAAACCGAGGGTATGGGCGGCCCAGCCCAGGTGCGTCTCCAGGACCTGCCCCAGGTTCATGCGGGAGGGGACGCCAATGGGGTTCAGGATGATGTCCACAGGGGTGCCGTCTGGCAGGTAGGGCATGTCCTCAAGGGGCATGATGCGGGAGATGACACCCTTGTTGCCGTGACGGCCGGCCATCTTGTCACCCTCGGAGACCTTACGGGTCTGGGCAATCCAGATGCGGACCTTCTTATTGACGCCGGCGTCCAGCTCGTCTTTGCTCTCACGGGTGAGCACCTTTACGGCGATGACCTTGCCGCGCTCACCGTGGGGAACGCGCATGGACGAGTCTTTCACGTCCCTGGCCTTCTCGCCAAAGATGGCGCGCAGCAGCTTCTCCTCCGCCGTCAGTTCCGTCTCCCCCTTGGGGGTGATCTTGCCCACCAGGATGTCGCCGGGGCCAACCTCCGCGCCTACCAGGATGATGCCGCCGTCGTCCAGGTTCCGCAGGCTGTCCTCGCCCACGTTGGGGATGTCCCGAGTGATCTCCTCGGGGCCGAGCTTAGTGTCCCGGGAGTCGCATTCGTGCTTCTCAATGTGAATGGAGGTGAACTTGTCCTCTCTCAGGACACGCTCGCTCAGGATGATGGCGTCCTCAAAGTTGTACCCCTCCCAGCTCATGAAGGCCACCAGCACGTTCTGTCCCAGGGCCAAGACGCCCCGGTCCGTAGAGGAGCTATCGGCCAGGGGGTCGCCCTTCTTGACCATGTCCCCTTTGTTGGCGATGGCCCGCTGGTTCATGCAGGTGCCCTGGTTGGTGCGCACGAACTTCTTCAGGGCGTGCCCGTGCTCCTTGCCTGCGGCGTCGGTGACGATGATGCGATCGCCGTCCACAGCGGTGACGACGCCATCGCACTCGGCCAGCAGCACCTGGCCCGAGTCCAGCGCCACACGGCGCTCCATGCCCGTGCCGACGATAGGGGCGTCAGGGGTGAGCAGCGGCACGGCCTGACGTTGCATGTTGGAGCCCATGAGGGCGCGGTTGGCGTCATCGTGCTCCAGGAAGGGGATCAGGGCCGTGGAGACGCTGACGATCTGCAAGGGGGAGACGTCCATATACTCCACGCTGTCGGGAGACGCCTGTGCGAACCGTTCACCCTGGCGGATCTCCACGCGGTCGCCCATAAGCTGGTCCTTGCTATCAAAGGCCGACCCTGCCTGGGCGATGACGTACTTCTCCTCCTCGTCGGCGGAGAGGTACTGGATGCTCTCCTCGCCAGGGCCGGCGAAAGCCGCCACCTTGATGGTCCGGGGGGAGAGGGCGCGTATCCTTTTGGCGGCCTGGGCCGTGATGACCTTGCCCGCCTCTACGATGGCCTTCCTCTTGGAATCGGCTATGGTCTCCCTGGCTATGCGGCCCTCCATGCCCCCCTGGGTGTTCGGCATTTCGTGCAGCACCCTGCGGTACGGCGTCTCAATGAAGCCGAAGCTATTGGTGCGGGCGAAGGTGGCCATGGACCCCAGGAGACCGATGTTCGGACCTTCTGGTGTCTCAATAGGGCAGATGCGCCCGTAGTGGGAGTGGTGAACGTCCCGAACGTCAAAGCCGGCACGCTCCCGGGAGAGGCCGCCAGGGCCCAGGGCGGACAGCCGCCGTTTGTGGGTCAACTCTGCCAGGGGGTTGGTCTGGTCCATGAACTGGGAGAGCTGAGAGCCGCCAAAGAACTCCCGCACCGCAGCGGCCACGGGACGCTGGTTGACCAGGGCCGCCGGCGTCACGTTCTCAATCTCGCTGATGGACATCTTCTCTTTAACGGTACGCTCCATGCGCAGAAGGCCCACCCGGAGCTGATTCTGGATCAGCTCACCTACGGCGCGCACCCTGCGGTTGCCCAGGTGGTCAATATCATCTGCGGCGTGTTCGCCGTTGTTAATGTGAACCATGGTCCGCACCACGCCCACGATGTCATTCTTGGTCAGGGTGCGCTCTTCCGTGATGTTGCCCATCTCCATACGGCGGTTCAGCTTGTAGCGGCCTACCCGTCCCAGGTCATACCGCCGGGGGTTGAAGAACAGGTTGAAGAGCAGGTTCTTGGCGTTCTCCAGGCTGGGAGGCTCGCCAGGCCGCAGGTGCTTGTAGAACTCTATCAGCGCCTCGTCCTTGTCATGGACGCTGGAGTCCCGGTCCAGGGTGGATTGAATGTACCGGTGGTCTGGGTTATTGTCCACGTCCTCAAACTCGCCAAGCATGGCCTCGTCGGTCTCCAGGCCAATGGCGCGCAGGAGGGTGGTCACGGGTATCTTGCGCTTCCGATCCACCTTCACAGAGATGACGTCCCGGGAGCTGGTCTCAAACTCCAGCCACGCGCCCCGGTAGGGCACAAACTTGGCGAAGCACAAAGACCGGCCCGTCGCAGTGTCCTCCTGCGTGGTGAAGTAGACGCCGGGGGACCGCACCAACTGGCTGACGACGACGCGCTCTGCGCCGTTGATGACAAAGGTGCCGTTCTGGGTCATCATGGGGATGTTGCCCAGGAACACGGGAGACTCTTTGATCTCGCCCGTGTCTTTCACCACCAGGCGGGTGGTCACGTAGAGGGGAGCCTCAAAGGTGGTCTCCCTCTCCCGGCATTCCAGATCGGAGTACTTCGGCTCGTGGAAGGCGTGGTCAAGGAAGTGCAGCTCAAAGCGCCCACCGGAGAAGTCTTCAATGGGAGAGAGCTCCGCAAACAAATCTCGCAACCCCTCGGTCTTGAACCATTCAAAGGAGTCCATCTGGACCTGAATCAGGTTGGGGATTTCCATGACCTGGGGAATACGAGCGTAGGACTTGGCAACGGCTGGGGTAGACTTGGGCGAAGGGAAAAGTGCAACCATGTATCCTCACACTCCTTGGCTATGCGGCCGGGACAAGAAAAGGCCTTCAGCTAGCGTACAGAAGGCAGCAGAATAGTAGGGGGCCAGTGATAGGTGGTGTGAAACAGGTGAAATGGTCTAGAGGACATAGATAACCAAAATAGTATTCTACATGAAGTGAGCCTCCTCGTCAAGGGTATGTACTAGGTGACTGTTACACCAGGGGTTGGAATTGGTCAGTAAGCGAAGGTCTCCTCTACAATAAGGGGTACAGAACAACAGTCCCAAAGTTGGGACTCGCCTTTTGCGGAGGAGACCCGATGTATATTCTCCGCCTTGCTCTCCAAGGGTTCAATCCCTGTGCCCCGACTCCGGGGGCTTGTCCGCGTTGCACGACCCAGGCCCTGGTACGCTGGGGGCAGCGTCGCCGTCGGGTGAAAGACCGTAGCTGTGCTACTGCCGCCGTGCAACGGTATTGGTGCAAAGCCTGCCACCACACCTTTCCCGCTCATCACCAGGGTTTGGCACGCTCTCCCCAGACCACTTCTTATCAAGCAACCCTCCTGATTTTGTACCTGCTGGGGCTATCCCTACGGAAGGTGGTGCTGGTCCTCGCTCTGTTTGCGTTCCCTGCCGCCTCCTTTGTCACGGTGTGGCGTGACCTGCAACGGTGGGGCGGGATTCCTTTGCCTTCGGTGTCACGGTAGGCCTGAGTCTCACGCACCGTCATAGGGGCGTCCCGACCTGTCGGGACGCCCCTACGTGTCTTTGTGCGGGCGTCCACCGGGAGCAAAAAGACCCGTTATATCCGCCGTCTTGCCTTTTCATGGATGGTTGGCTATAGTACCTTCTCAGACTCATAGACGGCGTTTATCGCTCCCCCCTTGAGGGAGAGGTGTCCTTGGTGTTGGGCGGGGCCTTTTAGTATTTCACGGGAGGTGTACACACATGTTGCCAGCAGCGATGGATGACATTAGGGTTTTGGATGTGAGCCAGGGCATCGCCGGCCCATTCTGCGCCAAGATCCTGGCCGACTTTGGGGCCGACGTCGTGAAGGTGGAACCCCTTGGAGGTGAGATGGGCCGCGCCATGGGCCCCTTCTTCCACGATGACCCCCATCCGGAAAAAAGCCTCTTCTTCCTGCTCCTGAACCTCAACAAGCGTGGCGCCACGCTGAACCTGGAGACCAAGACCGGCCAGAAGATTTTCAAGGAGTTGGTGCGAGAGGCGGACGTGGTGGTGGAGACCTTCAAGCCCGGCTATCTAGCCTCCCTGGGCCTGGACTACGAAAGCCTGGAGAAGGTCAACCCCAAGATCGTCATGACCTCCATCACGCCCTTCGGCCAGTACGGCCCCTACAGCCATTTCAAAGGGGAGGAGATCATCGCCTACGCCATGAGCGGCATCATGAGCATCAGCGGTACCGCGGACCGGGAGCCGCTGAAGCACGGCGGCTTCCAGGCGCAGTATGAAGCGGGCATCAACGGCGCCCTTTCCACCGCCTTTACCCTCCTGCTGCGGGACTTCACAGAGGAGGGCCAGCACGTGGACGTCTCCGTGCAGGAGGTGGTCAACTCCACCCTGGTGAGCAACCAGCCTTTCTATAGCTGGACGGGTGCGGTGCAGGGCCGCCGGCGGTCGGTGGGAACCATGTTCGGCAACGTCATGCCGTGCAAGGATGGCTTCTTCATCAGTCAGGGCGGCGGCGGCGCTACCTGGGATGACATTGCCAACTTCTATGGCGTGGAGGCCCTCAAGGAGGAGCGGTTCGCCAACAACGAGCAGCGGATCGTCAACGGCGTGGAGTTTGACCGCATCATCGTTGAGGCCGTCAAGGACAGGAGCATGCACGAGATGTTCAAGACGGCCTCGGAGAAGTACCGAATGTTGTTCGGCATCGTCCAGACTCCCAAGGACCTGGCCAACTGCCCTCAGCTTGCCTCTCGCAACTTCTATCAGGAGGTTGACCATCCCGTCATTGGCAAGATCCAGGTCCCCTTCCGCCTGTTCAACATGAGCGAGACGCCCAGCCAGTACCGGATGCCCGCGCCCCTGCTGGGCCAGCACAATGAAGAGGTGTACACCAAGCTGTTGAGCTATACCAAAGAGGACCTGGTCAAACTGCGAGAGCTGAACGTGGTCTAGGAATTGCCGGGTACGGCAGAAACCGGCGGCCCGGCGGGGCCTAGAGCAGAGGCGGCCATGCGCAAACTCCCCCTGGAAGGGATACGGATCATAGACTCCACCTACATCTTTGCGATGCCCTATGCCTGCGGCATCATGACCGACCTGGGTGCCGAGGTCATCAAGATAGAAGGCCCTGCCCACTTTGACCCCATCCGTCTCAGCGGCGCCTTCGCCGACAATGCTCCCGACCACGACGCGTGGAACCGGTCCGGCGGCTTCAACCAGATCAACCGGGGCAAGCGGTCCCTTACCCTGGACCTGAGCAAGGAGGAGGGCAGGGAGGCGCTCAAGGAACTGATCAAGGTCAGCGACGTGCTGGTAGAGAACTACACCCCCAGGGTCATGCGCCGCTGGGGCTTGGACTACTCCAATCTGGTGAAGATCAAGCCGGACATCATCATGGTCTCCAACACTGGCTACGGCCACGGCGATGGCCCCTGGTCCCTGTACCCTGCCCAGGCCACCACTCAGGAGGCCACCCACGGCCTGGGCCACATCACCGGCTACCACAACGACATCCCCTCCAAGGCGGGACACTCCTACGTGGACTTCCTGGCCTGCTGGTCCGCCCTTTTGGGCATCGCCAGCGCCCTGCGCCACCGCAACAAGACTGGCAAGGGCCAATGGGTGGACATTGGCATGTATCAGCTAGGATGTTACTGGACCAGCGAGTACATCACGGACTACATCGCCAATGGCAACCTGGGCAAGCGCATGGGGAACCGCCACCCCCAGCGGGCGCCCCAGGGGTGCTACCCCTGCGCCGGCGACGAACAGTGGTGCGTCATCTCCGTGGGCGACGATGCGGAGTGGGCAGCCCTTTGCACGGCCATGGGGGTACCAGAGATGACTGCTCACCCTCGTTTTGCCACCTTGCAGGGCCGCATCAAGCACCACGACGAATTGGATGCGCTCATCACGCCCTGGACGAAGGAGCGGGATCGGTACGACGTGATGGAGAGGCTTCAGGCCGCAGGCGTACCTGCCGCACCGGTGTATGACGCCAGGGACTGCAACCTTGACCCCCATCTGTGGAAGCGCGGCTATCTGGAGAAGGTGGTGTGCCCGCCGGACCGAAAGCTCGGCACGCGGGTGTTCATGGGCAGGCCCTGGCAACTGAGCAAGACCTCAGTCAAGATCACGGGGCCGGCCCCCCGGCTGGGCGAGCACAACGAAGCTGTGCTCAAGGACCTCCTGGGCTTTGAAGAGGACAGGGTCGGTGAGTTGGAGGACGAAGGTATCCTTGGGACCGTCCCGCAGAACGCCCGGCGCTCCCCCGCGGTGCGCCAGCCGGACGAAGATGTGCGCAACGGCGTCTTCGCCTACTACGATCCCGACTACAAAGAGAAGCTCAACATCTGATCCCGCACTCCCGGCGGGTTCCTAAGGAGCAGAGCCATGACGAGGCTTCCGCTGGAGGGTATACGCGTTGTGGAGTCCACCTATGTGTACGCCTTCCCTTACGCCGCGGGCCTCCTGAGCGATCTGGGGGCCGAGGTCATCAAGGTAGAAGGCACGGGCCACATTGACGTGACCAGGGGTGGGGCCTTCGCCGGAGCCTATCCGGACAACATACCGGGCGACGACTCATGGAACCGCACGGGCGGGTACAACCAGCTGAACCGCGGCAAGAAGTCCCTCACCCTGGACCTGAGCAAGCCGGAAGGTCGCGCCGTCCTGGTGGACCTCCTGCGCGTGACCGACGTCTTCATGGAGAACTTTACGCCCCGGGTGATGCGCAACTGGGGATTGGACTACCCCAACATGAAGAAGCTCAAGCCGGATATCATCATGGTGTCCAACACCGGCTACGGCCATAGCGAGGGGCCCTGGGCCTCCTATCCGGCCCAGGCCACCACCCAGGAGGCTACCCACGGGCACTGCCACATTACCGGCTATGCCGGCGACATTCCCTCCAAGGCAGGACAGTCCTTTGTGGACTTTCTCTCCACTTGGACAGCCCTTCTTGCTATCGCCAATGCCCTACGCTACCGTCGGAAGACTGGCAACGGCCAGTGGATAGACGTGGGCATGTACCAGGCGGGGGCCTACCTCACCAGCGAGTCCATCCTGGACTATATTGCCAATGGCCGCCTGGGGGAGCGCATCGGCAACCGCCATCCGTGGCGCGCGCCCCAGGGCTGCTATCCCTGCGCCGGAGATGACGAATGGTGTGTGATCTCCGTGGGCGACGATGAGGAGTGGGCCTCCCTGGGCAAGGCCATGGGCATGCCGTCGCTGGCGATGGACCGGCGCTTCGCCACTGGCCTCCTTCGTATGAAGCAGCACGACGCCATTGACCAGATCATCGCCGGCTGGACAAAGTCCCTGGACAAGTATCAGGTCATGGAGCGGCTACAGGGCGCCGGCGTGCCTGCCGGCCTCGTGAGCGATGCCAGAGACACGAACCTGAGCTCGCACTACTGGGCCAGAGGCTTCCTGGAAAGGGTGGAGTTCCCGCCCCATCGCGGCGTCGGCGCCCGCGCCCTCATGGGCCGCCCCTATCGTATGAGCAAGACCCCCCTCAAGATACAGAAGCCGGGCCCCCAGTTGGGGGATGCCAACCAGGATGTCCTGTTCAACATCCTGGGCTACTCTGAGGAGCAGTACACCCAGTTGTTCAAGACGGGCATCATTGGCGATAGGCCCACTAACCCACGCCCCATGCCCACCATGAGCATGGACGACATGGTCAGGGTTGGCCGCTTCAAGTACTGGGACCCGGAGTACAAGCAGAAGCTCGGCATTTAGAACCTAACCCCCTTGATCCCCCTTCCCCTAGGGGAAGGGGGAAATACCAGCCCCCTCTCCGATGCGGAGAGGGGGCCCGCAGAGGGAGAGGTCAGAAGCGAAGAGGGACGATGGAGTTGGTAATAGCGATACTGGTAGCCGAGGCTGAGGTAGTCCCTCAGCCTGAGAGATAGGGAGGATGCGATGGCATTACGACGTTGTCTTGTGGAGTTTGGCACGGGTGTTGACCTCCACGGTAAGGACTCCACCAGGGCGGCGCGGCGGGCCGTCGCTGACGCCCTCCGGCACTGCAGCCCCTCCTTCCCCGCAGTCTTCGGGCACGACTCCCGATTGATCTTCGTGGAGGTGAACATCGCCGTCCCGCACTACGAAACGGTGAGGCCCGGCGAGGTCCTTCTGGAGCTGCCCTATGGTCGCAAGAGCATCAACGTGGTGGAGGGCGGGCTGGAGGTCCCCAGGGAGGGCGATAACGAAGACACCACTATCATGGCCAACGCCGCAGTTATCGTGAGCCTGGACGTTCCGGAGTAAGGGCTACCACTGTCTGCCAACGCAGGCGTTGGTTCACTATTCCGCAAGGGAGGGGCTATGTCACGCCTTCCGCTAGAGGGTATACGCATCATAGATTCCACCTACGTGGTTGCCATGCCCTATGCCATGGGCATGGCGACGGACCTGGGCGCCGAGGTGATCAAGGTGGAAGGCCCCGCCCACGTGGACACCACCCGGGGGGTGGGCAACAACAATGGCCCTGACGGCGTCCCTGGCCCCGACTCCTGGAACCGGGCCGTGGGCTTCAACCAGATGAACCGCGGCAAGCGCTCCCTCACCCTGGACCTGAGCCAGCCGGAGGGCCGCCAGGTGTTTGCGGAGCTGGTGAAGGTGAGCGACGTGGTGGTGGAGAACTTCACGCCCCGCGTCATGCGGCGCTGGGAGCTGGACTATCCCCACCTGAAACGCATCAAGCCGGACATTATCATGCTCTCCAACACTGCCTATGGCTACAGTGATGGGCCGTACTCCAGCTACCCCGGGCAGGCCACCACCATGGAGGCTATCCACGGAACGGCCTGGGTAACCGGATACGCTGGCGGCCAGCCGGACAAGGCGGGGCGCTCCTACGTGGACTTCCTGTCCTGCTGGTCTGGCCTGTTCGCCATCGCCTCAGCCCTGCGGTATCGCAACCGCACGGGCAAGGGACAATGGATAGACCTGGCCATGTACCAGCTCGGCTGCACCTTCGTGGGCGAATATATCCTGGACTGGACGGCCAACGGCAGAATGGGGGAGCGCCGGGGCAACCGGCACCCCTGGCGGGCGCCCCAGGGGTGCTACCCCTGCGCCGGCAACGACCAGTGGTGCGTCATCTCCATTGGCGATGACCAGGAGTGGGCGGCCCTCTGCCAGGAGATGGGATGCCCGGAGCTTGCCCAGGACCCCCGTTATGCCGACGCTCTGGGGCGACGGAAGCGCCACGACGAGCTTGACCGCGCCATCGCCTCCTGGACCCGCACCCTTGATCGGGGTCTGGTGGTGGAGAGGTTGCAGGCGGCAGGGGTCCCCGCAGGCCCCGTCTTCAGCACCAGGGATGTCAACCTGGACACTCACGTCTGGGCGCGGGGCTACCTGGAAAAGGTCACCTCGGCCCCGGAACGGGGCATGGGGACGCGTGTGCTGATGGGCAGGCCCTACAAGCTGACCAAGACGGCCGTGCACGTGCGTGGGTTTGCCCCGGCGCTGGGAGAGGGCAACACCCACTTCTTGCAGGAGGTCCTGGGCCTGAGCAGGGAGCGCGTTGCGGAGCTGGAGGGGAAGGACGTGGTGAACACCGTGCCCACCCTGGTGCGTACCGGCCAGCTTCGCACGGGCCGCGGGCCAAGACTGGAGGGCCTGGTCGGCGCCGTGATTGACCCGGATTACAAAAAGAACCTGGGCATATAGCCCTGGCAACGCCCCGCGCTCCCAACTTCTTGACGCCGCTCCCCTGCTCCCGTAGGCTTACATCGTACCCCCTTTTCCCCCCTCCCCGGTTCCAGGGCCCGTAGCTCAGTGGCAGAGCGGTCGGCTCATAACCGATTGGTCGTTGGTTCGAATCCAGCCGGGCCCACCAGCAATACTCGAACTCTCGAATCTGGAAATTAGGGAGGGCTTACGATGGTAAAAAACGAGCACGAGATTGTGATTGACTCCCCCGCAGAGCGCGTTTTTCGGTTTGTAGCCAATCTTGAAACCTGGCCACATTGGCATGGATCGGGCCAGGAGGTGGAGAAGACCACTTCGGGCCCCGTGGATGTCGGTACAACCTGGAAGGTAACCGGCCGAGTCCAAGGCCAACCCATGACGATCACCATCGAGGTCATCGAATACGAACCGAACAGCAAGTTTGGGTTCAAAACCACGTCAGGGCCAATCCAGGCCCAACAGGTGTTCTCCTTTGAGCCCGTTACAGGAGGCACAAGGCTGACCACTGCCCTTGAGCTTGCGAATCCAGAGCATGCCGCGCCCGCACGGCAGCAGTGGGACAATGATCTGCTCATCCTGAAGGAGGTACTTGAATCAAAGCCACAGGGCAGACCCCGATAGCAAAGGTTCGGACAGCCGCCCCTGGTCAGGCACGGAGACCATGAGGAGTTGGTTAATCTACGAGGATGTATAAAAACACTTCACGTCGCTGATATGGTTGTGGAACTTGGTAATCTTCTCCTTGACACATCCAAGACCGAGGGTATGAGTTCATGCTGTTCGGTAGCCCTGCGGAGGACCCGGTCGGATCAATATTGTTCAAATAAAGGTGGTAAATGATGAATGATTTGCAGAAGGTGGAGCAGGAGAAAAGTGTTCTGCGATGGGGTGGTCTGGCCGGCCTGCTGGGTGGCATCCTCCACATTCTCGCCTTTGTCGTAGTACTCGCGGGTCCCGTGGGATTGGAGGAGCCTGTCGACCTCGAGGAGTGGGTCATCAGGTTCCCCGACATCAGAGCGGCCCGCATAGTAGAGAATGGCTTATATCTGGTGGCTCTCATCTTGGGAGTCATCCTCTTCCTTGCCTTATATCGGGCTCTTCGGAGGACGAACCTTGCGCCCGCTCTCTTTGGGAGCGTCCTGGGCATTCTGGGGCTCGTCGTGCTCGCGGCCGGAGCTCTCCCGCATGTCGCTACCGCCCCGCTCTCCGACCTCTATCACGCTTCCGGGGCAACCCCCGGGGAGCAGGCGACACTCGCCCTTATGTGGCAGGCGGCCTGGGGCATATTTGATGCGCTGCTCGCCGTAGGGTTCTTTGTCGTGACGATAGGTCTCATTGCCCTCGGGGTGGCCATGCTTGCGGCCCCGAACTTTGGCAAGGGATAGTCGATCCCGCCTCTATGATTGCCGCGGTCACCTTTTTCGCAATCATCATCTTCCAACTCGTCCTGGGATGGAAGGTCTACAGTCTGTCGAGGGCCTCGTAGGGAGTCTTGAAGATAGGGGAAGGGGCGGGCGCGCTGAAGGCAATAGAGTAAGGAATGAGTTCCTTACTTTGAGGGCAGACATGGCCAAGTCAAGAATGACTACTAAAGGACAGGTGACTGTCCCCAAAGAGGTCCGAGAGCGTCTTGGGCTGCGTCCAGGGGACGAACTGGAGTTCACGGAGGAAAACGGGGTGTTCCGCCTGAGGAAGCGCGTTGACCCTCAGGTGTTCAAGAAATACCGTGGCTGCTTGAAGGAGTGGGCTGGTCAGGGCTCTGACGACCTCGTGCGGGAGATGCGCGGGCAATGATCACCGCTGTGGACACCAGTATCCTTCTGGATGTCCTTGTCCCTGGCGAGTCGCATGCGGAATCTTCGGAGCAGACGCTCACCGAATCTCTCCGCGCTGGCCCTATCGTCATTTTTGAGCCTGTCTACGCGGAACTCGCCGGCCGTTTCCCCTCTCGTGAGGACCTTGACCAGTTTTTGGAAGATACCGGTATCCGACTACAGCCTTCGGGCGTTGAGGCCCTCTACCTGGCAGGCAGAGCATGGCGCGAGTACCTGCGCCGGCGGCCAGAATCCCTGGTTTGTCCTTCATGTGGGACTCCACAAGACGTTCACTGCGCAACGTGTGGGACCCGCCTCCACCCACGCCAGCACGTGGCGGCGGATTTCCTGATCGGCGCCTATGCCACCGTTCATGCTGACCGGCTGCTGACCAGGGATCGCGGATATTACCGAACCTACTTCCTTGGACTGCTACTGGCGTAGAGGGCTCCAGGCTGAGGGACCAACGGCCACCCCGTAGAGATGTAAGGGACAGAAACAGGAAGACCCCCGCATGGGGGTCTTCCTGTTTCTGTCCCTTACCCCTTACTTCTTCTTGGGGGCGGGCTTGCTGGCGGGCTTTTTAGCCATTATGCGCCATCTCCTTCCCTTCGGTTTGGGTAGGTGTTAGGGTAAGGATATAGGAGAGTCTGCTCCCTTACTTCTTCTTGGGGGCGGGCTTGCTCGGCTGCTTAGCCATTTTAAGCCATCTCCTTCCTTTAGGTTTGAACGCGAAACCTTGCGGAAAGTTGGGATTGCCCCTTACTTCTTCTTGGGAGCGGGCTTGCTCGGCTGCTTAGCCATTTTAGCGACTCTCCTCCTTTCCAACTAAGTGGCCTGATCAGGCTTCGGGCTAGGAGTGGGTGGCCGGGAAGGTCTCCTAGTGACTGTTTTCGGCGGGCGTCTGTCGGCGAGATACACCGACCCATCCTTTTCTATCCTACCCTCAAACAGGATAGCGTGCTTATGAATGGTAAGGTCGTCGTACTTCTTGACGGCCCCGATGGTCAGGGTGACCACGGCTGGGTCATACACTCTGATGTCCCTGCACCCTTTCTTCCCCGCTTTTACGAGGAGCCGCGCCCTACTTATTATATCAGGCTCTATACGAAAGCGAGAGGCAAGGCTACTGCGCACCTCTGCGGAGAGCTCTCGCGGCCCTGGGCCGAGGCGGAAGTACAATCGCATTCCATCTTGCCTCCCTGGCCTTGCCATGCTAGATTATGCCCAGCGGCGAAATAACACCAGCGCAATCACACGCATGCGATTGCATGATATGTATATCAGGTATTAGCTCCCTTGTCAAGCCGTTTTGCTAGGATTATTCCATGCCCCGATGGACCTTCGTCACCAACCATGGCGCCGTTCTCGCCATTATCTCTCACCATGGCCAGGTCACGGCGCGAGAGATCGCCCGAGATCTGGGCATTACCGAGCGTTCTGTCCACCGCATCATCTCTGACCTAGAAGAGGAAGGGTACATTGAGCGTCAGCGCCAGGGCAGGCTGAACTTCTATACCGTTGACCATGACATGCCCCTCCGGCGTCCGGAGTCCAGGGACATCATGGCGGGCGACCTTATCAGGGTGCTGACCCAGAATCGTACCTTAGACCCGCAGTCCACAGGTCAGGACAGCTAGCCGCACCGTGTAGCCTTTCCCCTTTCTCCATAGACTCTTCTCTTAAGCGGTGGTCAAGCTGCTGCAAGCGCAATGCTTTTCGGGAATGTCTGTGCAACAGCAAGACCCGAGAACCTCTCCCCTCTTACCTAGCGCCTCCCAGCTTGCCTGGCTATAATGGCTTAACTCCTGGCGCGGGGGGATGCCATGCCTACACCCCGGACCTCTGGCGGGGCTGAGCGATTTGAGTTGAACGCCGGCAGGCTGGACCTGAGCCCTGAGGATATGCTGGAGATGTACTCCACCATGGTCCTGGTGCGGGCGTTAGACGAGCGCATCTGGCTGATGAACCGCCAGGGGAAGGCGGCCATCGTCGCTTCTTGCCAGGGGCACGAGGCCGCGCAGCTTGGCGCGGTGTGGGCCATGCGCCAGGCCCCCAGCGCCGCCTATTTCCCCTACTATCGGGACATGGCTCTGGCCATTGGCCTGGGCGTCACCCCCAAGGAGACCATGCTCGGCTTCCTGGCCAAGGAGGGCGAGCGGCATAGCGGGGCGCGCCAGTTCGGTTTGCAGGGGATTCGCCCCGACCTGAAGCTGTTCAACAACTCCAACGTGGTCAGCACCCAGATACCCCATGCCGTGGGATACGCCCTGGGATGCAAGCTCAGCCGCGAACCGGCAGCCGTCATCACCTGCTTCGGCGACGGCGGCGCCAGCCAGGGGGACTGCCACGAAGGCATGAACTTCGCCGCCGTCCACAAGCTCCCGGTCATCTTCTTCTGCGAAAACAACAGGTACGCCATCTCCGTGCCCCTTCACAAGCAGATGGCCGTTGAGCACGTGGCCGACCGCGCCCCTGGCTATGGCATGGCCGGGGTGATTGTGGACGGCACGGATATCCTCGCCACCTATCAGGCCACCCAGAAGGCGGTGCAGCGAGCCCTTCGCGGCGAAGGCCCTACACTCCTTGAAGCCAAGGTGGAGAGGTACCTTCCCCACACCAGCGACGACGACGACACCCGTTACCGGCCCCGCGAGGAGGTCCAAGAGGCTAGGAAGCACGACCCCCTCCGCCTCTTCCGCGAGCTCCTTCTGGGTAAGGGCATCCTGACGGAGGCCCTGGACCAGCGCTTCCAGCAGCAGGCCAAGGCTGAGGTGAACGAGGCCACGGAGTTCGCAGAGCAGGCTCCCTACCCCGAGCCGGACGATTTTTATGAGCACGTATACGGGAGAGTCTGACCCAACCCCCTTCTCCCTCTCCGCAACGGGGCCTTGTTTCCAAAGTCAGGAAGATGTGGGAACCTTGGTTCCCGCCGGGGTTCCAGGGGTGCCCCCTGGATTCAAAATCCCCCTCTCCGTGTCGGAGAGGGGGATATAGGGGGTGAGGTCTACCAAGCACCGTTCAGCAGGAGAGGGAGGAGCCAGGAGCCGTCTATGCCCATCAAGTCCGTCATAGAGGCCGTGCGGGAGGCCATGTACGAGGAGATGACGCGCGATCCCCGCGTCTTTGTCCTGGGGGAGGATGTGGGCAAGCGGGGCGGCGTCTTCCTGGCGACGCAAGGCTTCCTGGAGGCGTTCGGCGAGGCGCGGGTGATAGACACGCCCCTGGCGGAGTCGGCCATTGCTGGCATCGCCCTGGGCGCGGCGCTCCAAGGCCAACGGCCCATCGCAGAGATTGAGTTCGCCGACTTCGTGTGGCCCGCCGTCAATCAGGTCATCGGAGAGGCGGCGCGTCTGCGGTACGGCTCCAGGGGCCAGGCCCACCTGCCCATGGTGGTGCGCATGCCCTACGGCGGCGGCATCCGCGGCGGGCTGTACCACTCCCAGAGCGTGGAGGCCTTCTTTGCCCACGTGCCCGGCCTGAAGGTGGTGACCCCCGCCACACCCTACGACGCCAAGGGCCTGCTGAAGGCCGCCATTCGCGACGAGGACCCCGTGGTCTTCCTTGAGCACAAGAAGACCTACCGCCTGGTGCGCGGCGAGGTGCCCGCGGAGGAGTACGTGCTGCCCATTGGCGTGGCGGACGTGAAGCGTGAGGGGACAACCCTCACGTGCATCACCTACGGCCTCATGCTGCACTACTGCCTGGAGGCGGCCCAGACGGTGGCTCAAGAAGGCATCAGCGTGGAGGTGATAGACCTGCGCACCGTGCGGCCCCTGGATACCCAGGCCATTCTGGACTCGGTGCGCAAGACCTCCCGCGCCCTGGTGGTGTACGAGGACAACAAGATGCTGGGCGTGGGCGCAGAGGTGGCGGCGGTGATTGCCGAGGAGGCCTTTGACTCCCTGGATGCGCCGGTGACCCGCCTGGCAGGGCCGGAGGTGCCGGCCATGCCCTTTGCCCCCACCCTGGAGTCGGTGTTCATGCTGAACCCGGAGAAAATCGCCGAGGGAATGCGAAAGGTGGCGAGGTACTGATGGCCTTGAGTGGCATCCTGGGCAGGCCAGTGGCAGATTTGAAGCATTGGTGTGATGCGGCTTGGCCGCATCACACCAATGCAAATACTTCTATCTACGTGGGCCAAGCGCCACCTTCCAGCGGTGCGAAGCGGTGCCCGCCAAGGTGAGGGCGAAAGAGAGAGGGACAGGGTTCGCCCTGTCCCTCTTCTGTCGTGGGATGTTATCCCCTGGCCCTAGATGGCGCCGGTGGTCTGAGTGGTGGTGGTTGTGCTGGGAGGCGGGTACATCCCCATGCCTCCCGAATAATGGCCGCGGTGGAACCCATGTCCATGCCCGCCAAACCCAAACCCGCGGAAGCCCATCCCAGGACCCATCACGTCAGGCCGGGCCTGATACCAGGCGTAGAGCTCATCAGCCTGGGCCTGGGTGATGCGGCCAGCCGCCACCGCGGCGTCCAGCTTCCTCTTCAGACCCTCGTCCTGCATCTCCCTGCCCACCTGCTTCATGGCGTCCTGCACCTGAGCTTCCTGCAGCCCAAGCTTTTCCGCCAGTCGCGCGGCGAAGCTCTTGATGGGCGATGTCCCGCTGGCGTCGCTCTCCTGGGCCAGGACGGTCCCGCCCGTGATGCCCAGGGCCAGGGCGCCCACCAGCAACGCTACGAAAATCCGGTACTTTCTCATGAGTACCTCCTGCTTTCTTGTGGGTTATTGCTTCACTATCTATAACGGAACTGGCGCCCAAAATGTCTGGCAGGCATGGTGACAACCCTGGACTCTCCGCTATCATAAGGGGACGCGAGGGCGTGGCATTCTTGCTCCGGGGGTGCACCCATGGCTCAGACCATTGTAGAGTTGCCCCACGTGGGAGAGTCGGTCACAGATGGCATCATCGGCAAATGGCTCAAGAAGCCGGGCGACCGCGTGGAGAAGTACGAGGCGCTGGTGGAGGTGGTGACGGACAAGGTCAACATGGAGGTCCCATCCCCCTATGCAGGCAGGATTACGGCGCTGCTTGTCAAAGAAGGTGACAGCGTGCCCATGGGCGGCGCCATCGCGACGATGGAGACGGAGGAGGCGACCACGCGGGGTAAGCCTGCCCCTGCCCCAGCGCCAGCCAGGCCGCCGGCCCCAGCCATTGGCCGCACGGGTATCCTGCTGAAGGATGTGCGCCCCGTGGGGCCTACGGGGTCTGGCGAGGAGCCACCCATCCCGGCGGAGCTGCTTTCCCCAAGTGCGAACGCACCGGCCCCTCAGACTGCCCAGGCCGCACCGCCAGCCAGAGAGCCAGCCCCAGAGGATGGAGGCCCGGGCCGGCACTCTCCCATGGTGCGGCGTCTGGCGGCGGAGCAAAAGGTTGACCTGGCCCAGGTGCAGGGCACCGGCATGGGTGGCCGCGTCACCAAGGAGGACGTGTTGCGCCATGTGGAGGCACGGGTGGCCGCGCCACCCCCCACCGCTGCCTCCTCCCAGCCTGCCCCCGATGAAGAGGCGGCGCCTCTTACCCCCTTGCGGCGCATCATCGCCGAGAACATGGTGCGCAGCGCCACCCAGATCCCCCAAGCGTGGAGCTACGTGGAGGCGGACGTCACACCGCTGGTGGCGCGCCGGGAGGCCCTGAAGGGGGAGTTCCTGCGCCGCCAGGGCGTGGAGCTGACCTATCTGCCCTTCGTCATCAAGGTGGTGGTGGAGTGCCTGAAGGAGAACCCTCTGCTGAACTCCACCTGGGGCGGCGACAGGATCATCCTCAAGCGGCGTATGCACATCGGCATTGCCGTGGCGACGCCCCCGGGCCTGATGGTGCCGGTGGTCCACGACGCTGACCGCCTGAGCATTGGCGAGCTGGCCGTGGCCTGCCGGGACCTGACACAGCGAGCCAGGGAAGGCAAGCTGACGCTGGCGGATGTGCAGGGCGGCACCTTCACGGTGAACAACACAGGCGCCCTCGGCTCCATCCTCTCCCAGCCCCTGGTGAACCCGCCCCAGGCCGCCATCCTCACCACCGAGGCCATCGTCAAGCGCCCCGTAGCCGTGGCAGGAGACGCCATTGGCCTTCGCTCCATGATGAACCTGTGCATCTCCTTTGACCACCGCATCCTGGACGGCGCCGAGGCGGGCGCTTTCATGATAAGCGTGAAGCGACGCCTTGAAGCCCTTGGCCCCGACACGTCGGTAGAGTAAGAGGCTAAATTGAGCGGTATCACGATAGGCCCACCCCGCAAGACGGTTGAGCAGGTGTGCCGCTACGCCTTCCTGGGCCGCATGGACTACCAGGAGGCGTGGAACATGCAACGCGCCCTGGCCCGGGAGGTTGCCGAGGGCCGGCGTGGGGGTACGCTTCTGCTGCTAGAGCACCCGCCTACCTACACCCTGGGCAGGCGCAGCAAGGCCTCAGACCTGCTGATGCCCAGGGTGGCGCTGGAGGCCCTGGGTGCGCGGGTGGTGGAGGTGGATAGAGGGGGAGAGGCCACCTTCCATGGGCCTGGGCAGCTTGTGGGGTATCCCATCCTTGACCTGGGCGCATGGGGTGGTCCGCTCCGGTACGTGCGCGCCCTGGAAGGGGCGCTCATGACGACGCTGGCGGAGTACCGCGTCACGGCAGGGAGGATAGAAGGTCTGACCGGGGTTTGGGTAGGGGGGGAAAAGATTGCGGCCATCGGTGTGCGGGTCAGCCGGGGTGTAACCACCCACGGCTTTGCGTTGAACGTCGCCACCGACTTGGGCTGGTTCCAGCACATTGTGCCCTGCGGCATCCGGGACAGGGGTGTGACCTCCATGCAGCGGGTGCTGGGCCGCGCCCCATCCCTGGAGGAGGTGGCAGAGGTCATAGCCAACCGCCTGGGCCAGGAGATGGGCATGGAGATGGTGGGAGGGGCCACCCTGTAGGGGCGTAAGGCCTTACACCCCTACAGCCCTTTTGCCACGAGGCGCTGCTGCACCTTGGGACTGGTCAGCTCCCGGAGGGCGTCGGCGGCAATCCAGCGGGCGGCGCGGGAGTCCAGCGCCTGGACCTCCCTGGCAACGGCGATGGCGTGAACGTTGAGGTTGGCGTTGCGCTTGCCTATCTGGCGTAAGGCCCAGTTCACAGCCTTGCGCACGTAGGGGCGGTCGTCGGTGGCGGCTTGCTGGATGAGGGGCAGGAAAGGAAGGAAGCGGGCGTCGTCAGCCTTCTTGTCGTGCCAGGCCAGGGCAGCCATGAGGGCGAAGGCCGCCCGCCGCACGAACTCCTCCCGCCGGGCGCTCCACTCCGCCGCCTTCTGATACGCGGAGGGGGTCTTGTCAAAGAGGTTGGCGCAGACCTGGTCGCAGACGTCCCAGGAGTCAAACCCGGCGGCCCACCGCTCCATCTGGGCTTCGGTGACCTCCTGGGGCAGGTCCACCAGGGCAGCCAGGATGCGGGCCTCGTGAACGCCGGAGTCCCACAGTTGGGTGGCCAGGGCGTGGCTTTTGCCAGCTTCTTTGGCCAGCTTGCGCAGGGCCTCAACGGAGACGCCCAGGGCGTCCTTTGGGTTGATGCCAAAGCGGGCCATGCCCTTGACGTTGGCGGGGTTGGCCAGGGCGTACATCCGTTGGAGTACCTCTTCAGTACCCAGACTTGCGGATTTTGGAGGCATAGGCGCTCACCCCTCCTAAGGTGTCCGCCGTAGGCGGACGCCCCTCTGGACTCCCCTTTCTTCCGCAGCCTGCTAATGACCTTCAAGGGGCGGCGCGAAGAAGGTCCTTGAGGTAGATTCATGGAGCTGCTGGTGATGCTCCCCTACTACGCCTTCGTGGCTTTAAGGGAGAAGAGGAGGGGGATGGAGTTTTCGTAGCCTTTCAGCCGCCAGAAGCCGTCCGCTCCCTGCTCCATGAAGGGGAACTGCTGGAAGACGGTGTAGGGAAACTCATGCAGAAACTCCACGCGCAGGCCGGCGTTGATGACGGCATTGACGATGTCGCTGAGGCTGTGGACCCAGTTATAGCTAGGGTTGACGACCCTGGCCGTGCGGTCGGCGTAGTCGCCCTGCCAGAGCTCTGGCTCAGGGGAATAGAAGTAGGGGTTCTTGACGGCGGGCGGGCCGCTGGGGGCGTCGTCGTCAAAGACCTGGGAGACGGGATGGATTTCGGCGATGTAGAAAGTTCCCCCTGGCTTGACATAGCGGGCGACGATCTCTGCCCAGGGGCGGAGATCGGGTAGCCAGGCGAGGGCGCTGTAGGAGGTGAAGACGATGTCAAACTGGGCGTCCAGGACGTTGGGCAGGTCATAGAGGTTGGAGCAGATGAAGGCGGCGGGCAGGTTGGTCTCATAGCTGAGCACCTGGGCCTGGGTGATGGCCGCGCCGGAGAAGTCTACGCCGGTGACCTTGGCGCCCAGTCGCGCCCAGGAGAGCGTGTCCAGGCCAAAGTGGCACTGGAGGTGCAAGAGGCTCTTGCCAGTGACGTTGCCCAACTCTACCAACTCAATGGCATGGAGGGAGCGGCGGCCTGCCTTGAAGCCCTCTACGTCGTAAAAGCGGGACTTGACGTGAATGGGGGTAATCTCGTCCCAGTGCTGGAGATTGGCCCGGATATAACGTTCCATAGGGATGACCTCTCCTCTGCTAACGGGGGATTCGCTGGTGCTGTTTGACAAAACGAATCCAAAGCTCGCCAGGAGGACACAGACTGGTGGGGCCTCCCAGGATGATACGGGGTTGCGGTGGGAAGTAGCAAGCGCCCCTCTCTATAGAGGCGGTATAATCCCCTCAGCACCCGCTGAGAGGATAGGCCGTGGGCATTACCGACTTGTTGGACCACAGGCGTCCACTGGTGATCGCGCACCGGGGGGCATCGGGGGATGCGCCGGAGAACACCATGGCCGCCTTCCGCCTGGCCCTGGAGCAGGGGGCCGATGTGATTGAGCTGGACGTGCACATGACGGCGGACGGCTTCCCCGTGGTCTTCCACGACGACGCCCTGGACCGCACCACCAACGGCACAGGGCTGCTGCGCACCACGACGCTGGCGGAGCTCAAGGGGCTGGACGCCGGCTCTTGGTTCGGCAGGCGGTTCGCCGGCGAGCGGGCGCCGACTTTGGAGGAGGTGGTGGCCTGGGCCAGGGGGAAGGTCCCCCTGGCTATTGAGATCAAGAACCTGCCCCACCGGTACCGGGGAATTGAGGCGGCGGTGACGGGGGTGCTGGAGCGGCGCCACGCCCTGGGAGAGCACGAGGTGTTCTCCTTTGACCACGTGTGCGCCCGCCGGTTCAAGGCGCGGGAGCCCGCGCTCCTCACCGGGGTGTGCTACCACGGGGACGTGGTTGACCACGTGGCCCTGGCCCAGGCAGCCAACGCCACGGTGCTGCACCCCATGCTCTATGACATCCGCCCGGACGCGCTGCGGGAGGCCCATGCGGCGGGGCTGCTGGTCTTCCCCTGGACGGCGGACGACCCCGCAGACATCCGCGCGCTGGCCGCCCTAGGCGTGGACGGCATCACGACGAGCTATCCGGCCAGGGCCAGGGAGCACCTGAGGGGGTGAGGAAGCTACATGGAGGGAGGGGGCAATGATACCCCCTCCCTCCTAATGTATCACCGCGGCTCTGGCGGCCAGGCAAAGAGGATACTCTCAAGGACTGTACACCGACCACCGTGGCTAGCCGTTCAGCCGGTAGAACCGCATGCTCTCATGCTCCAGGGGCAGCACCTCAAGCTGCTTGAACCCTGCCTGCCGGGCATATTGCTCAAGCGTGGTGCGCCGCATCACCGCGCCGGTGGCCGCCGACGGCTGCTCAGCCATCCCGGATGGCAGGCACACGAGGACGCTTGCAGCGTAGAAGAAGCGTTCAAGGAAATCGCCCGGCGCTGTGAAGGCATCTTGCACCTTCTCGTCGGCGACAATCAAAGTACCGCCTGGCACGAGCAATCGCCGTACCCCTGCCAGGAGTTCCACCGGCCTCGCCACGTCATGGACCGCCTCAATGATCACCGCCAAATCGAACGTCCCATCTCCATGAGACCGCGTCGCATCTACGACCTCGAAGCGCACGCGGTCGGACACCCCCGCCTCCTTCGCATGCCGACGCGCCATCTCGATGGAGGGTTCGTCCAGGTCATAGCCCACGACACTGACCTTTGGGTAGGCCTGTGCGATGGCAATGCTGGCCCAACCAACGCCGCAGGCGATGTCCGCCACCCGCGCCGGGGGGTCCGCCAGCAGCCGTGTGTGAATATCCGGGATCCCGGGCAGGTACTTGGCGCCCAGCTCCAGCGTGAGCCATCCCCGGTTGAAGCTGCCCTGTGCCTCTATTATGTCCGGGCCGTAGTCCCCCCATGGTACGCCTTTGCCCGTACGGTACGCCTCCACCAGCTTCGGGGCAGCGCCAGCGACGGCCACCATAGCCTGGGCGAACGCCACGATAGGGAACGGGCTCTTCGCGTCCGCCACGGTCGCATAGCCAGGTGGCAGAGTGTATCGCCGCTCTGATGCCGGATCCGCCCCACCGTCTACCGAAATGATCCCCGTCACCGCCTGCTGCTCCAGCCACTCCCGTGCGTATCGCTCGTGGATGCCAGCCCGGGCTGCCAGCTCCCTGGGCGTCATCGGTCCGCCCTCGGCCAGCGCCCGGTACAGCCCCAGCCGGTCACCCAGATAGATGGTCAGCAAGTCCATAGCCTCCAGCAGCCCGTTACACGTCCTCCCCGTTAGCTCCCCTGCCTTGTTCCGGTCAATCTCCATGTTCGTCATGACTCGCTCCTTTTCATCCCGTTGTGTTGCCTTGCTCTCATTCCAGCCTCGCCTATTCGCGGGGGCAGGCTCGCCAAACGTCCGCCGCAGCGTGGCTAGCGCCTCGCTCCGGACCCAATCGGTTCCTTGTAGCGGAGGGCGGCGATCCCTATGGCGGCCAGCCACACCGCGTAGAGCGTTGTCCCGATAAGCTCCGCGAAAGACGCAAGCTCTTTCACTGCCGATACCGACTCAAGAGCGCCAGGATAGCCAGTGAGCACGGAGCCTATCAACCCTAGCCACGCCGCCCAAGCGGGTACCGCTCGCACCCTCAGGCTCACGTAGGCCAGAATCGTAGCCCCGATGCCCCAGAGGAAGAAGTGCGAGAGGGTATGCACCAGCCCACCAGTAGTCCACAGCGTTGCGCCTATCGCCTCCAACGCAGGCCGGGCGGCCTCTCCAGAGACGGCATAGGCTGGCGCCAGCTCATAGGCTATGCCCAGGGAGCCCATCAGGAATACGGCGGAGAAGATGAACCCTACCACGAATGCGGCCATGGCCATTGACACCAGGACCGCTTTTTCGTGGAGCAGTTGGTAGATCGCAGGCAGAGCGCCCAGGTTCAGAATGGCGGCGATGGCAAACACCCACAGCGCAATGATCAGATTCGTCCGATGGTCGCTCAGGAACGACAGCAGAGCTGGCATATTCCCTGGGCCAGGCGGCTCACCTACGGAGAGGAAGACCGCGAACCCCACAACATAGGCAACGACCGCAAGGATGGCCCCCAGGCCACACTCTTTGACCAACTCTTTAGACATGTCCTTCCTCCTTCCTTGAGCTTGGGCTGCTTCCTGGTGGCTAACGAGTTCCCATGATTTCCTTCAGTGCCTTGAGCTCCTGTTTGACGCCTTTGCGAAGATCGCCTGCCAGGGCGAACTGCATCAGCCTGTAGAATCCTCTGAGGGAGGCCGTGCCGTCCATGGTCACGCGGGTCTTGTCCTTGATCTGCTCAAGGCCGACTTTGGCGACGAACCCAATCGGGGAAGAATCGGCCTTGAAGGCCATGAGGCGCTCGGGCTCGTACTGGGTGACCACGCAGTGGGTAGGGAGACGCCAAGGCCCCACCTTCACGACTTCATCAAACCGGGTGCCGACCTTGACCGGCCCAGGCGTCACGACCGTTGACTGCACAACTTCCGATTGCCATTTGGGGAGATTGTTGAGGTCCGAGACGAAGGCGAAGACCTCAGAGCAGGGACTGCTGATGTCAATGCTGTCGCTAACCTTGATCATGGTGCACATCTCCTTGTTGTTGGTATGCACCAAGAGTAGGCCGGAGCAGGGAGCGCCGCATGGGATGTTCATCCCATCTTTGGAAAAGAAAAGGCCGGCTCTCGGCCGGCCATTGATGGCTGACGAACTGAGTCAAGTCACGGAAGAGTGGCCACGCTGATCGGGTCTTAGGCTTTACCAGCTCTACGACGCGATGAAACCCATCTACGGACCATCACGCCAACCCACGTGATGGCCAAAGAGACATTCAGGTTGATCCACACATAAAGATCACCCCATCCACTAATCTCCTCCGTGAAGATTGCGACGAGAGTGAAACCGATAGCTGCACCGACCGCAGTTGCTATCAATGCCCAAGGGCGTCCGATCACGAGCCCAGCGGTCGATCCGAAAATAGGGAGCAGGTTCATAATGCGATCCTCCTAGTTAACCAAGAAGCCCGTTCTCGGCGGCGAAGAGCACGGCGCCGGCGCGGCTACTCACGTCCAGTTTGTCGTAGATGTGTTCCAGGTGGTGGCGGACGGTAGCCTCGCTCACCACCAACTGTTTCGCCATTTCACGTACCGTGAGCGCTTGGGCCGCGAGCCGCAGGACATCAACCTCGCGCTCGGTCAACCCAACTGGGTAGGCGCCGCGGGGAGCCCTCTGTTCTTTCAGGGACTCAAGCGCGAGGGCAAGGGCAGCAACGCAATGGGCGTCCAGTCCCTGCCCCGCCTCCAGCTGGACCACTTCCAGGGCTGATTTTCCGTCCCGGCTCCCGGGTGGGCTGCGTTGCGCCTGTACTTCTTGGTAGGCGTCTGCCACGGCCAGGATACGCCCAGCCAGAGGCAGATCAGTGGCCCGTAGACCCAGGTGGTACCCCGTACCATCAAGCCTTTCGTGGTGCATGGCCGCCACTGAAGCGATATCCCTCAACGCCGGTACGCGGGACAAGATGTGATGGGTGTAATAGGGATGGGTGCGGTGGCGCTCCTCTTCCATTGGCGTCCGCGTCTTGGAAAGGAGCTGGGTTGGGACGGCCACCAGTCCCAGGTCGTGGACCAGCGCTGCTCGCCGTACGAGCACCCTTTCCTCTGCGGGCAATCCCATGATCCTCGCGACAGCTTCGGCGAGCGCAGCGGTGGCCCTGGAATGCGCGGTCACATCCGGAGACTTCAGGTCAATGAAATCAGCCAGGGCCTCGCATATTGCGTCCAGCGATTCTGCCTCCCGCGTTGGCCTTGGTTCCAGTGCCAGGACGGTAGGCCATAGGTCTTCCTCCTGCGATTCCAACAACACATCCCGCGCGGCAACTTTGCACAACGCATTGGCAACGCCAGGGTCTAGGGACTTTCCCTGCCGCGACAGGATCGCTTTGACCGCCCGCTCCGGGCCGTACTCTGTGACCAAGACCTCGGCAACCATGGAGCCGTTGACCACCCGCGCCGCCAAGGGGATTGCTGTTCCTCGCAGTTTGTGCGGCCCCTTTCCGCTCCACGTCTCACAAATATGGTAAAGGGACTCCTGAACAGCGTCCGGCATACCGAGCCGTTTGGCTATGCGTGATCCCACGTCAGAGGAACCGCCGTCAAACTCCGAGCTGAACTCGGCTTCATGCGTCATCAGATAAAAGACCCGTTGCAGACGTTTCGGCAGTGAGGCTCCTGGCGCCACATTTCGGCGCATCCAGCGGAGAATATCCATCGTGTTGGTCGGGTCGCAGAGGCAGAGCTCACGCTGCGCCAGGAGGTCGTCAGAGGCAACGAACGCAGCGAACTGCGGCGCGCCGGCGGTGCAGCCAGCGTGCACCAAGAGGGAAGTGTAGAACACGTCTGCTTGGCTCGGAGCGTCAAGGCCCATCTCCTGGGCCACGTGCATGGCGATGATGGTCGTGCGAAAGACATGGCCCTGGGGCAGACCACGGCCCAAGTCTCCAGCCATGCTGAAGGCGCCCAGGAGCTCAGCCAGCCATAGTGGTCCGTTTGAGGAGTCGGGCGGTCGGCCTTGTGTCGTCAATGAGCACCTGTCGGTCCGAAATAACAGTTCATATTATCCGCTGTACGGCGAATAATTCAACGAACTTCCTACTTTCGGACAGCGCTCGGAATTTTTACAAGTGGCTTCAGGCGGTGGGGGCTGGGATCTCTATAGATTCCCCGTTCGGAGCGAAATCGTGTGGATGGACGCAATCGCCCACGCAGTATGTACCTGGAAAGCCTGGGGTTATTGCCTGCCTCCTTTAGACGTTCAAGGGCCGCCGGATAAGCTGTGGAGGAGCTAAGATGCCACCGGAAAGGGTAAGCTTAAGAGCCTCCTGCACCGAGAGTTCAGTGTCGTACACGTCTTCCACGGGCAGAATAGCCAGCCACCCTGTATTAGGCGTGGGGGCCGTTGGTATGTAGACCAGAGCCAGCCGCCTTTCTTGGTCTCCCATGGTAACGCCAGTGAGAAATCCGATGGTCCACGTTCCTTGCCTCGGATATTCAATCATCACCACGTGCTTGAAGCCAGTGGTGCTGCTCCCCGAGAACGACTCTATAAGGTGCTCGGACGCAGAATACACGGCGCCCACAACGGGCAGTCGGAATAGCTCCCTTTGCACCCACTGGATAAGGTGCTGGCCAGGGTGAAGGGTCCCTATCAAGCCAACGATAAACACCAGCAAGACCAGTGCTACGATTCCCGCACCCAGGACCTCCTTCCCAAAGAGTGCTTTGAGAGGGGGTTGGAGGATGCCGTCTACAGCGCCGAAGGCTAACCCCAGGACTGCATAGGTAATAATCAACGGCACCAGAATGATCAGCCCTGTAATGAACGTCCGCCGGACCCGCACCTTCCACCTGTCGCGGAAGCTATGACTTACCGATAGTCTCATGGCTTGGCCCTCCCTTTGCTTAGTCCGGTCCAAAGCACCACGGAGATACGTTACCGCAGTGGCTG
The DNA here is from genome assembly GCA_016179765.1 of Chloroflexota bacterium. Lineage (GTDB taxonomy): Bacteria > Chloroflexota > Dehalococcoidia > Lucifugimonadales > JACPCL1 > JACPCL1. The sequence continues at coordinate 93,817 of JACPCL010000036.1, read as the reverse complement.
TGGAAAGAGAAGTCTATAGACATAGAGTTCGCCTGTCTGTCACGCAGTCCGAACAAAGGGAACCCGCCCGATGCCTCCGTTGCAATGAGCTACGAACGTCATGGCTCCCCCTCTGGTTGGTCGTCTAGGAAGAGAAGGGCGGCGCAGTTGACGCGCTCCTGGTACAATAGCTTGACAAGGCTCCTACCCAAAAAGGTCCGAAGGGAGAGGTATGTCAGAGTCCATCAAGCTTTCCGCCGTCATTCCCGCCGGCCCGCAGCGCATCTACGAGGCGTGGCTGGACGGCCGGGAGCACGCTGCCTTTACCGGCGGCGGCGCGGCCTCCGTGGACCGCAAGGTAGGGGGTAAGTTCACCGCCTGGGATGGCTACATCAGTGGCACGAACTTGGAACTGGAGCCAGGCCGCCGCATCGTGCAGCGCTGGCGCACCACGAACTTCTCCAGAGAGTCGCCGGACTCTCATCTGGAGGTGCTGCTGAAGGAGACGCCGCGGGGAACGCGCGTCACCCTGAGGCATACCAACATTCCCGACGGCCAGGGCCAGGAGTACAAGCAGGGGTGGAGGGAGTTCTACCTGGCGCCGATGAAGCGGTACTTTGCGGGCAGCAAGAGCGGCGCCTAGCCCTCCCCCGTCCCTCGCCGGCGCATGGACTCCTCCCACTGCTGGCGGCTCCACTCCCGGTAGCGCCCGCGCCGCTGCTGCAGATCCTCGGCGTCGGCATAGCGGCCCTGCCCCCGGGCCATCCTGCCCAGCTTCCACAGGCACTCCGAGCAGTTATTCCACTCTCCTAGGGCCTGCCAGAGGGCCGCGCTCTCCCGCAGGGAAGACTCGGCCTCCTCGCCCCACTGAAGGTCCATGGCGATCTCACCCAGCTTCTGGAGAGATTCGGCGATGGCCCGCTGTTCGCCCAAGCCTCGCCATATCTCCAGGCTGCGCAGGTACAGTCCCCTGGCCTCGCGCAGGGAACCCATCATGCGAAGGCGAAAAGCCCTCTCGCCTAGGGACTTCGCCTGTTCCGCACCCATCTCTTCCATGCCTTAGACCCCCTGTAGAGGGGAATCATACCACAGCGCACTACTCTTGCAGAGGGCTACACCACCGCGAAGCATCAGGGTGAACACAAAGGGAGAGACGCCTGGTCAGGCGTCTCTCCCTCAGCAAGCAGTTTACATGTGCCTGCGCATCAAATGCGCCCGGCCATCTGAAAGACCTTGCCCTCGGTGCGGATAGCGGGGGCCTCAATCAGCTCCACCTGGTGCATGTCACGGATGGTGAAGGCCCCGACCATCCCCATGCACACCCGCAGGGCGCCCATGAGGTTCTGGGTTCCATCGGTGCGGCTGCTGGGGCCGAACAGCACCTGCTGCAGGGTGCCCTTGATGCCGGCGTTGATGCGAGTGCCTCTGGGCAGCGCCGGATGAGGGGTGGCCATACCCCAGTTGAAGCCCTTGCCCGGGGCCTCCCTGGTCTGGGCGAAGGGGGTGCCGATCATCACGCCGTCAGCCCCTGCCACGATGGCCTTACACAGGTCGCCGCCGGTACGGATGCCACCGTCGGTGATTATCGCGACGTACTTGCCCGTGCGGCGTAGGTACTCTTCCCGCGCGGCGGCGCAATCTATGGTCGCCGTGATCTGGGGGACGCCAACTCCGGTGACCTCGCGGGTGGTGCAGGCGGCGCCGGGGCCAACGCCCACCAGGATGCCATCAATGCCGGACTCCATCAGCTCCAGGGCTGCGCTGTAGGTGACGCAGTTGCCTACGACGACGGGGACATTGATCTGCTCCATCAGCTCCGAGAAGACCAGGCCGTGGTAGCTCTTGGAGATGTGCCGGGCCGTAGTCACCGTGGACTGCACCACGATGATGTCAGCGCCGGCCTCCACGGCCACGGGAGCAAAACGCTTGGTGTTCTGGGGCGTAAGAGAAACGGCGCAGGTCACGCCTGCGCCCTTCATCTCCTCCACGCGTCTGCCTATCAGGTGGTCCCTGATGGGCTCCGCGTAGAACCTCTGGAGCACCTCCGTGGTGTGCTCCGGCGGAGTCTCAACAATCTGGTCAATGACCGCCTGGGGGTCTTCGTACCGGGCGTACACGCCCTCAAGATTCATCACGCCCAGGCCGCCAGCCTTGCCTATAAGGACGGCGAACCGGGGGGACACGACAGCGTCCATGGCGGAGGCCATGACGGGAATGCTCAAGTGGCACCCGTCTATGTCCATGCCGATATCCGTCTGGTCAGGATTGATGGTCACGTCACCGGGGACGATGGCAACATCTTCAAAGCCCAGGGCACGCCTGACTTGCTTGAACAGCGGAGACCCCATGGTGTTGTTGCCTCCTTCTTGAGTTGAGGGGGGGCTTGATTTGAGCAAGTATACCAGAGACCACTGGGGGACTCAACAAAAATCGTGACGGAATCCGAAAGAACAACGTCACGAAATGGCGTGTGCAGCGCGCTCCGCCAGCCCTGGGCTACTTTATCACCGGTGGAGGGATTATCGGCGAAGGGAGGGGATTACCCAGGCCATAGCAGCCCCCGGAGTATTGAACGTTTCAATACTCCCTCTGCGCAGCGGGGTGGCAAAGGCTGGTCGCCTTGACCCTTCCTCGTGAAGTTGCTACCATGAATAGTGCGCCGTCCACCGTAGGGGGGCGAGCGCAGGCAAACAAGCCCTGGGAGAAGGGCTGTCAGAGTGTGGTGCCGCTGGGATCTATGAGGACCGAGACGGCGAGATATGGGTGATGATGCGATAAAGCGGCGCGTGTCCTTCACCGCCGCTTTTTTGTGTTACCTAACCCCTTCCCCTTCCCCAAAGGGAAGAGGCCAAAGGTCTTTTATGCCATGACCACCCCGATCCACAACTGCATCACCGACGTGGCCGGCATCCAGGTGGGCCACTACACTGACCTCCAGCACGCCAAGGGGTGCACCGTCATCCTGTGCCCAGAGGGCGCCGTGGGCGGTGTGGACGTGCGGGGCACGGCCCCCGGCACGCGGGAGACGGACCTGCTGCGCCCGGGCCAGCTTGTGGAGCGGGTCCACGCCGTGTTGCTCACCGGCGGCAGCGCCTACGGCCTGGACGCCGCAGGCGGGGTCATGCGCTACCTGGAGGAGCGGGGTATTGGCTTCCGCATGGGTGAGATTGTTGTGCCCATCGTGCCAGCCGCCGTTATCTTTGACCTGTCCCTGGGCAGCGCCAGGGTGCGTCCCGGGCCGGAGCAGGGCTACCTGGCCTGCCTGGCGGCGACATCCGGCCCCATCGCCGAGGGCACGGTGGGCGCGGGTACGGGCGCTACGGTGGCCAAGACCCTCGGCAGAGAAAGGGCCGTCAAGGGTGGCCTGGGAACCGCCAGCATCCACCTCGGCGACGGCCTGATGGTTGGGGCCATCGCCGTGGTCAACGCCGCTGGCGACATCGTGGAGCCGGAGACGGGGCGCATCATCGCAGGCCCGAGAAGGGAGGACGGCAAAGGCTTCTACAACAGCATAGAGCTGTCCCTGCAACCCGGGTTCGTAAGGCCTGACCGCAGGCAGGCGGCCCAGCCACAAGAGGCAGGCCGCACGAACACGACCCTTGGCCTGGTGGCGACCAATGCCGCCCTGTCCAAGGAGCAGGTCAACAAAATGGCGGAGCGCGGGCAGGACGGCATGGCCCTGGCGGTGCGCCCCTCCCACACCATGGGCGATGGCGACACAGTGTTTTCCCTGGCAACGGGAGCATGGACTGGCCTGGTAGACCGCAACCAGCTCCAGCGCATCAGCAACGCCGCCGCCACGGTTATGGCCCGCGCCATCATCCGCGGCGTCACCCAGGCGACAGGGCTAGCCGGCATGCCCGCGGTGAGGGAGTTGGGAACCTAACCCCCAGCCCCTTCCCTTCTAGGGAAGGGGAACTTGGTAAGGATTCCGAAACAGGCAAATGGCATCTACGCTCCAAAAGATTGGCTTTATCGGCGCGGGGCGCACAGCTACCGCTCTGGCCCTAGGCTTTGCCCGCGCTGGTTACAGTGTGACAGCGGTTGCCAGTCGCTCGTATGCTTCCGCGCGGGCTCTGGCGGCAATGGTGCCGGGCTGCAAGGCGGAACGGGAGGCGTCGGAGGTCGTGGTGGCGTGCGATGTGGTATTCCTGACCGTGCCAGATGACGCCATAGAACTCGTAGCGGCTTCTCTGCCCTGGCGCGTGGGCAAGGCCGCCCTCCATTGCAGCGGCGCACTGTCCTCCGAGGCGCTGCGGGGGGCGCGGCAGCGCGGCGCAGAGGCGGGATGCTTTCACCCGCTCCAGACCTTCGCCTCACGAGAGGGAGGCGAAGCGAAGCTGACGAGCTCGGCCTTCGCGGTAGAAGGGGAAGGCTGGCTGCGGGCATGGCTTGAGGAAGCCGCGCGCCGGCTGGGAGGTATCCCTGTGTTCATCAAGGGGGAGGACAGGCCGCTGTACCATGCATCGGCGGTCATGGCCTGCGGGTACATCGCGACGATGGTAGATGCCGCCTGCGGCCTGTGGGAGGCCATGGGCCTGACGCGGGAAGAGGGCCTGAAGGCGCTGCTGCCACTGCTGCGAGGCACGGTGGACAACCTGGCGGAGCGTGGGCCACGCCTGGGAGCCACAGGCCCCATCCTCCGGGGCGACGCCGGCACGGTCCGGCGTCACCTGGAGGCTCTGGCGGACCGAGCACCGGAGGCCCTGGCGCTGTACCGCCAGGCGGGCCTGGCCATGGTCTTTATGGCTCAGGCACGCGGGTCTATCAGCGGGGCGCAGGCCGAGGAGTTGAGTGGATTACTGAGACCACAAATGGCAAGAGAATGCCCCCTCCTTGAGGGAGAGGGCACGGATGAGGGTGAGGGTAATACGTACCCCTCATTCCAACCTTCTTCCACAAGGGGAGAAGGGGCAAGATAGCGCACCCTGAACTGTACGGTACCATGAAGGGAACCAACAGGAGCGGCCACCTGGAAAAGGGGCCGACCCCAAAAGGAGTACACCATGAGAGTCACCATCAATGACATCAAAGCCATGAAGCGCAAGGGGCAGCGCATCCCCATGCTCACCGCCTATGATTATCCCACCGCCAAGCTGGCGGACGAGGCGGGTATCCCCTTTATCCTCGTGGGTGACAGCCTGGGCCAAGTGGTCCTGGGGTACGAGTCCACGGTGCGGGTCACCATGGAGGACATGCTGCACCACATCAAAGCGGTGATGCGCGGGACGCAGCGCGCCCTTGTGGTGGCGGATATGCCCTTCATGAGCTACCAATCGGACGTATCAACGGCCATCCGCAACGCAGGGCGGATGCTCCAGGAGGGCGGCGCCGGTGCGGTGAAGCTGGAGGGCGGCGAGTATGTGGCCGAAACGGTGCGACGCATCGTGGAGTGCGGCATCCCGGTGCAGGGCCATATAGGTCTGACGCCCCAGTCGGTGCACCAGCTCGGCGGCTACAGGGTCCAGGGCAAGACGCCCAAGGCGGCGGCCAAGCTCATCCGGGACGCCCAGGCCCTGGAAGAGGCGGGGGCATTCTCCATCGTTCTGGAGAGCGTGCCCGCGCCCCTCAGTCGCATCATCACCCAGCGGCTGCGCATCCCCACCATTGGCATCGGCGCCGGGCCTGACTGCGACGGCCAGGTGCAGGTGCTCCACGACATGCTGGGCATGTTCACGGACTTCGTCCCCAAGCACGCCAAGCGGTACGCCTTCCTTGCCGAGGCCTTCAAACAGGCCACGGCCCAGTACATCAAGGAGGTACAGGATGGCGCCTTCCCCACGGAAAAAGAGAGCTTCACCATGGACGAGGCGGTGCTGGCGGAGTTGACTGCGGACGCTCGCCCAAAGGTGGCGACAGACTAGGGGCCAATGAACCTCATCACCACCGTCTCTGAAATGATGGCCGCGCGGGAGCGGCTGCCCAGGCCCCTGGGACTGGTTCCCACCATGGGCTACCTGCACGAAGGCCACCTCACCCTGGCCCGCTGGGCCAGGCGAGACAATCAATCCGTCGTCACCTCCATCTTCGTCAACCCTGCGCAGTTTGGCCCCAGCGAGGACTTCGCCAGCTACCCCCGGGACATGGAGCGCGACCTGGCCATGCTCCGCCAGGAGGGGGTGGACACCGTCTTTGCCCCAACGGTGGAGGAGATGTACCCCCAGGGCTTCTCCACCTACGTCAACGTGGAGAGGGTCACCGACGCGCTGGAAGGTGCTCGTCGTCCCGGGCACTTCCGTGGCGTGGCTACGGTGGTCACCAAGCTGTTCACCATCGTCCAGCCCGACAGGTCATACTTTGGACAGAAGGACGGCCAGCAGGTGGCGGTGATCCGGCGCATGACAGTTGACCTGGCGCTGGGCACAGAGATCGTCGTGGTGCCCACGGTGCGGGAAGCCGACGGCCTAGCCATGAGCAGCCGCAATGTGTACCTGACGCCGGCGGAGCGGCAGGCGGCCCCCATGCTGTACCGCGCCCTGGGCCGCGCCCGCGAGATGTACCGGGACGGCGTGCGGGATGCGCGGGCGCTACGCCAGCAGGTGGAGGGCATGATCCGCGCTGAACCGCTGGCCACCCTGGACTACGTGAGCGTGGCCGACGCCGCGACGCTTCAGGAGCTTGAAACGGTGGACCGGCCCGCCATGGTCTCCCTGGCGGTCAGGTTTGGCCGGGCGCGGCTGATTGACAACGTGGTCATAGGCCAGGACTGATGGAGGCCGTGCTACAATGGCTGGGGAAGAACTGGGGAAACCTGGCAAGCGTTGTGGGGCTGATTGCCACAGTAGCTGGCCTCATCTTCGCTATTCGGCAGATCAACAGAACCAAGATGGCAGCGGAAGCAGCCAGAGAAGCGGCGACCAAAACCAGCCAGGCTCTTCGCCGGCAGTTGGCGGCGCCCGACATTCAGTACGCAGTTGACCTCATCCAGAGGCTTAAGGAGTATCACCGTACTAAGAAGTGGGATTCTGCTATTGAGTGGTATCAGCCATTACGGCTAACCCTTGCGACAATAGGCGCGGGGTTCCCAGGTCTCACTGATAGCCAAAAACTCATCTTAGGCGGGGCACGAGAGCAAGTCCGTTTGTTGGAAGACCAGGCATCCACCTTAATGCAATTGCAGGCCCTGGATGAACCACCAACCCAATTGCTTGCTGTCATCAATGCAATCCAATCCGATCTGGAAAACATCCTCAGCGACTTGAAACTAAGCCTGCCAACTAATAACCGTGAGGGTGAAGAAGATGACCACTGAGCAAAAACTTCAGGAAGTTGTGCTGTCAGCATTGGCTTCCACCAAGGACGGAAGACTGAAGTGGTCGCCTACTGCAGAAACGAACACTTTCCTTGCGGTGATTGACAACAGGTCCTTGGTTATTTCAAGAACAGTTCCTCCAGTCGTGTCCGTTACTCGTAGTGTGAGAGGTTTCATTTTTGTCTTGCGTGTCATGAACAACAAAGGCTTCGAAGTAGCTTCAATAAGAGAAGAGGCTTCTTCAGAGCAGAACCCCCTGTGGCAACTGTTTGAGGCGGCCCGCAACAATGCGCTGAACCCCCCCAAAGAGTTGGATGAACTCCTTCACGCCCTCAAAAGCCGGTAGGTAACAGAGGCCCGTGAACATCCTCATCACCAACGACGACGGCATCTACGCGCCGGGCCTGTGGGCTGCTGTGGAGGCCCTGGAAGGCGTCGGGCGCGTCGTCGTCGTGGCGCCAGACAGGGAGCAGAGCGGCGTGGGCGGCGCCGTCACCCTGAACAACCCGGTGCGCGCCAGAGAGATCGTGCCTGCCGTCCAGGGCACCCAGACCTGGGCCGTGGAGGGCACACCCGCCGATAGCGTCATCCTTGCCTTAGAGTGCCTGACCAAAGACGTTGACCTCGTAGTTGCCGGCATTAACATGGGAGCTAACCTGGGGGAGGACGTCCTCATTTCAGGCACCGTGGGGGCGGCCTTTCAGGGCTACACCCGCGGCATCCCCTCCGTCGCCCTCTCCTTGGCGTCGCTGCGGCCCACGGGCTTCCAGGGCGCCGCCGCTGTCCTGAAGCTCCTGGCAGTCCAGGCCAGGGAGGGCCTCCTGCCTGCTGCGGTGCTGCTGAACGTCAATGTGCCACCGGTGCCGCCGGAACAGATCGCGGGCGTGGAGGTCACCCGCCTGGCCAAACGCACCTACGCCGACACGGTGCGCCAGAGCGATGACGGCAAGAACGGCTACTACTGGATCACCCGCACGCGGCCTGCCTGGCACATGCTTCCGGGCACCGACGTGTGGGCCGTGCGCCATCGCCGGGTTTCCATCACGCCCCTTCATGCGGACCTGACCGCAACCGAGGCGATGCCTGGCCTGGCGGACCTCTCGCACCGTCTGAGCGCCGAGGTGCAGCCAGCTCCCGTTTCGCGTTGACGCCTAGATTAGGCGTTGATAGAATGACTTTGGCCCCTTTCGCCGGGCCCCATGGGGATATAGCTCAACTGGGAGAGCGCAGCGTTCGCATCGCTGAGGTTGGGGGTTCGAGCCCCCCTATCTCCACCACCCTTTGTCACCCCACGCCATGCCCCTGTAGCTCAGCGGATAGAGCAGCGGTTTCCTAAACCGTGTGTCGGCGGTTCAATTCCGCCCAGGGGTACCATACTCCAAGCAGAAGTCGGCCAGGGTTTGCCGTGGCCGACTTCTGCTTGTGCCTATCCTTGCGAGCAGGCGCTGTCTCCCCACCACCATCTTTGGCCTCGGTTCGTTATGGGGGGTGGCCTTGCACAGAGACCCCTGCTCTGCCACAATATCCCATGCAGGCCGAAGCGAGGCTTCACTCGGCCTGCAACGCCAGAACAAAGGAGAAGCGATGAATCAAAGCGGCGGCGACCCCGTCATTCCCGTCTTTGTCTGGTACGACTACATCTGACCGTGGTGCTACATCGGCCTGGCCAGGCTCGAAAAGCTCAAGGAGGAGTTCCCCACGCTCCAGATCACCGGCATGGCCTTCCTCTTGCGCCCAGACATGCGCCCGGAGGGTATCACGCGCCAACCCACGGGCGACGATGCGCTACGGGAGCCTATGAAGTCAAGCGCCCTTGAGGCAGGACTGACGCGGATGAGGCGTCCTCTCAAGACGCCGTACTCCGTTCCTTCCCTAGAAGCCACGGAGTACGCTAAGGAGAACGGGCGGTTTGATGAGTTCCACAAGCTATGCTACTCTGCCCTGTGGGACGACGGCCTGGACATCAGCAGCTTTGATGTGCTTGAAAAGCTAGCGACGGAGTGCAACCTTGACTGGCCTAAGATGGAGGAGCGCCTCAAATCTGGCTACTACCGGGAGGAGATTACGCAGCAATATATGTATGCCAGGCGTATCGGGTTCCAAGGGATTCCTGGATTCATCATTGGCAAATCTGGCTTCACTGGCGCTGCGCCTTACCCCATCTTTCGCATTGCTGCCCAACGCGCTCTAGCTGAGTTGCATGGTGAGACACCCTAAGAAGGAGAGGGATAGAGACTTACATTCTCCCTCTCGTAGCTATTGTCACTACTTCTTCCCATACAGCCAAGGTCCTTATCCAAAGGCTCCTCACCTGAGCCCTATGCTATGCTTCTGCCTAATCAATCTCACCCATCCGCGATAGACCCGGATCACTCTGCTCTATTGATACGCTAGATTCCATTCCAAATCCCTACCTATTTCCTGAGGTCTCACGTTCCTAACCATTTGTCTAGTTTATTTATTCTACAATAGGTCCTTTCATAAGGATTTAGTATAGGAGATGGTTGTGGTAGTAGTAGGACAGGTGTGGGTATCTGTGGTGGGTGGAAACGGTGGAAATGGGAGTATTACCTTCCGTAGGGAAAAGTTTGTACCAAGAGGAGGCCCTGATGGGGGAGATGGGGGAAAAGGAGGAGACGTATACGTGGTTGGAGACCCGGGCAAGGAAGACCTCAGTTCTCTACAGTATGTAAGGGAGGTTGAGGGTGGACGGGGTGGTGATGGGGGAAAAGGGAAAAGGTACGGAAAAACAGGAAAGGAAAGAACTGTTAGTGTTCCAACGGGAACAGTGGTATGGGAAGGGCTGGGAAATGGAGAAAAAGAGGTGGTGGGAGAAGTCGTCGAGCCGGGAGAGAGGTTGTTAATTAGTAAAGGGGGTAGAGGGGGACGTGGGAATGTAAAGCGTGTATCAGCTACAAACCGGGTTCCTCTTCTCGCTGAGGAAGGAGAGAAGGGTGAGAGAAGGGATCTATATCTGGAGCACTGGCCCTTTGTTGACGTAGGACTTGTGTCTCTTCCCAACGCTGGCAAATCTCAGCTTTTACATGCCATTTCCAGGGCAACGCCGCCCATAAGTGAATACCCCTTTTGCACAACAGATCCCGTCTTTGGTAGTGTCCAGCTAGGTTGGGAGCCGTTTATTATCGTGGAGGTTCCCTCTCTGTGTCAGGGAGCATATGAAGGGAAAGGCTTAGGGAATAACTTCCTCACAAGTGTCATGCGTACCAGGCTTCTGCTTTATCTGCTGGACGGCGAGTCGCAGACCCCGTTGGACGACCTATGCATCCTTCAGGAAGAGGTACGGCTGTATAACGAGACCCTGAGCCGTAAGCCTGTGGCGATTGCCGTCAACAAAATTGACCTCCCAGAGGTAAGGGAAAAGCTACCAGAGTTACGGAGAATACTCTCCGGCCAAGGTATGTCCCTCAGCCTTATATCCGCCCGTACCGGCGAAGGCGTTGAAACTCTGAAGGCTACCCTTAATGAGAACCTGGCGAACTTGCCCGGGGTGACGTCCCGGCTAGCGCCGCCGCCTAAGCGCATACACCTGCTAGAGCCCAAGCCCTCTGTTACCAAGGAAGGCGCTGTTTTTGTGGTCGTGTCGCCCCAAGCAGAGCGGCTGGTGGCTTTGCCGGACCTCCGCCTGTTTCAGGCCAGATTGCAGCTCCGGCGAGAGCTGGACAAGCTTGGAGTGCTCCAGGCCCTGATTGACGCTGGTGTGAAATCTGGCAACGCGGTACGCATTGGCAGCGTAGAGTTGGAGTGGGAGTAACATGCGGGTTGGCATTATGGGGGGCACCTTTGATCCTATTCACACGGCCCACCTGGTCCTGGCCGAAGAGGCCCGCGAGCGCCTGGGGCTGGCCTATGTGCTCTTTATGCCCGCAGGAGACCCGTGGCTCAAGGTGGAGAAGCCCCGGACGCCGCCAGAGGTACGCCTGCGTATGGTGGCGTTGGCCGTGGCCTCCAACGCGTTCTTCCGGGCCTCAGACATAGAGGTGCGCCGGCAGGGCCCCTCGTATACCGTGGATACCCTGGAAGCCCTGGGCGCCAAGCTTGGCCCTCAGCACGAGTTGTTCTTTCTGATGGGCCTGGACGCCCTTGCCGAGCTGCCCCGCTGGTACAGGCCGGAGCGCGTGGTGGAGTTGTGCACTCCCGTAGCCTTCAGCCGGCCCGGCGCGTCCCGAGATGGCCCGGAGGCCGTGGTTAGCAAACTGCCTCTGCTGCGGCGTAAGCTGGTCCTGCTAGACGGGCCGGTGCTGGAGGTGAGCAGCATGGAGATACGCCGACGGGTTGCCGAGGGACGCTCCATCCGCTATCTTGTGCCCGATGCGGTGGAGCAGTTCATCAGGGCTGAGGGTCTGTATACACTGTAGGGTCGCAATGTCCCTCGGCAAGCTCAGACAGGCTCTTGCCTCCTACGTTGAGGTGACGGAGATGCCCAACATCGTGGTAAGCCAGAGACAGGCTCACGAGGTCTCAAGGCTCCTTCTGGACGAAGAGGCGGTGCTGATACGTCCGGAGAGGCCCTTCACCTTCGCCTCGGGCATCGTCAGCCCCATCTACTGTGACCTGCGCCTGCTCATGCGCTCGCCCAAAGGCCGGCGCCGCGTGTCGGAGCTGCTGGCCGGGGGCGTCAAGGCCCTGTGCGGTAGGGACGAACCGGATGCGGTGGCAGGCGTGGCCACCGCGGGCATTCCTTGGGCCGCCTGGGTGGGCGATGTCCTGCACAAACCCGTGGCCTACGTGCGCGATACCCCCAAGGGCCACGGGCGCGGCCAGCAGGTGGAGGGCGGCCTGCGCCTGGCCCAGACGGCTGTGGTGGTGGAGGACCTGACCAGCACGGGGGCCAGCGCCATCACCGCGGTGGAGGGCCTGCGCCAGATAGGCGTCCGGGCGGACTACGTCCTCAGCGTCTTCACCTACGGGTCGCCAAGGGCGGACCGCAACTTTGGCAACGCCTGGGTGCGAGCGGCCTCCCTCTGCACCGCAGCCACGGTGCTGGACGTAGCCGTCGCCAGCGAGCGCATCACGCCGGAGCAGCGTGATCTGGTGCGCCACTGGCTGCAGACGGGGCCGATGAGCGGGTGAGGGTAAGAGGCGTTAGGCGAGCTGATCTATGCCTGGCGGGATCTCACCAGCCCCAACTGGTAGGCAGACTCTAGGTTGAGCCACGATTCTGCCGGGATGTCCAGGTCCCTTTCGAGTTCCAGGGCGACCTCAGCGGTGATGCTTTTCTTCGCATGAAGAATGCTGTTCACGGACTGTAGAGACCTACTCATGGCTTTGGCTAGCTCAGCCCGTGTGATGCCCCTGGCTTCAAGCTCCTCGGCCAGCACTTCTCCTGGTGGGACCAGTCTGTTGGTCGTGAAATGCGTAGTTGTCTCAGTCGCCATAGTGATTGCTCACTCCCTCAACCAGAATTCGGTTTCACTGATCTTTCGTAGTATGAGTCGCCAGCGGCCGTGAATTGTTGCCGCATAGGTATTCTGCCGGTCGCCAGAAAGCTTGTGAAGCCGAAGCAAACGATAGGTGAACAGCCCTTCAAATGTGGGCACGGAGCTTATGATGGCGAGGCGCTGCGAATACCGGTCCCCTACAACTGGTCCCCACCTGCGAACGGCCTTTCGCACATCGGTGGCGCACTCCTCCAGGTCACCGTCGGCAAACCGAATGTTCACAGAGATGGCATCAAGCTTTTGCTAGGTATCCCCTGTCCGCGCCCCGCCAGTCACCACCTACAGGTGCTCAGATGGCGTTTTCCTCCTACACGTCCAGGTTCTTCACGTACCGGGCATGTTCCTGGATGAACGCCCTCCGTGGCTCCACCTCGTCGCCCATGAGCAAGTTGAGCACGCTGTCGGGGAGGTCCCGTTCCGCAACGACGTCCGCTTTGTCAGGCACTTTCACCTGGAGCAGGACGCGGGTGGTGGGGTCCATGGTGGTCTCCCAGAGTTGCTCCGCGTTCATTTCGCCCAGGCCCTTGTACCGTTGGACGGTGAAGCCGGCGCGGTCGGCGTAGCGGTCCGCCGCTCCGATGAGGGAGTCCCACGCCAGGCCCTCCTCTGCGACCTTGCCGGCGCGCAGGAGGGTGTACGGCCCCCTGACCAGGGCCGCTACGGTGGCGTATAGCTCAAAGCAGCGGCGCACGCGGTCGTGGGAAAGGTCGCCCAGGCGCAGGGTGTGCCGCTTGCCCTCAGGCAGGGCCACCTCCCACCAGGGTTCGCCCTCCGTGGGGCCGCTGCCCCGTGTAAAGGTGAAACCCGCTTCTATCAGCATCCTTTCCACCAGCTCGGCGGTGAAGCCCTCATGAAGGGATCCCTCGGCCATCGTCCTGGCGGCCTCGGTGGCCAGGAGGGGCAGGAGCAGGGTGTGGGGCAGGCCCTCGGCCTCCTCGTCCGTCTTCACCACCGCTGCGAACCGCTTCAGGTTTTCCAGGGCCCTCTGTAGCGTCAGGCCCTCCAGGGCGATGTCGCCGGTGGCGGAGGCCACTTTGAGGTTGGAGAGGCGCTGCTGGGCGATGTATCGCTCCATCTCCTCTTCAGAGTAGAGCCACTTTTCCTCTTTACCCTTGGCGACCCGGTAGAGCGGGGGCTGGGCGATGTACAGGTGGCCCTCCTCCACCAGGGGCCGCATGTGGCGGTAGAAGAAGGTAAGGATGAGGGTGCGGATGTGGGAACCGTCCACGTCGGCGTCGGTCATGATGATGATCTTGTGGTAGCGCAGGCTGGAGAGGTCAAAGCCATCATGCTCCCCTTTGGCGGTGCCGTTGCCATTCCCGTTGCCGTCGCCGCTGGCGGTGATGCGGGAGTGGAACTTGGTGCCCAGGGCGGTGATCACGTGGCGGATCTCCTCGTGGGCCACCATCTGGTCCTCCCGGGCCTTCTCCACGTTCAGGATTTTGCCCTTGAGGGGGAGGATGGCCTGGAACTTCCGGTCGCGGCCCATCTTGGCGGAGCCGCCCGCGGACTCGCCCTCTACAAGGAAGAGTTCGCTGTGGGCGGGGTCTCGTTCCTGGCAGTCGGCTAGCTTGCCGGGCAGGGAGCCGCCGTCCATGGCGTTCTTGCGCTGCACCAGGTCGCGGGCCTTGCGGGCCGCCTCCCGGGCCTTCTGGGCGATGAGGGACTTGTCCAGGATGCGCTTGGCATCCTGGGGGTGCTCCTCCAGGTAGTTCTCTAGGCCCTCGGACACGACGGTGTCTACGATGCCCTTGAGAGAGGCATTGCCCAGCTTGGCTTTGGTCTGCCCTTCAAATTCGGGGTCAATGAGCTTGACGCTGACGACCGCTGATAGGCCCTCGCGCACGTCTTCGCCGGAGAGGTTGGGGGCGTCATCCTTCACCAGCTTCTTCTTGCGGAGGTAGTCGTTCAGGGCTCTGGTGAGCGCCGAGCGGAAGCCGGTCAGGTGGGTGCCGCCGTCTGGGGTGTAGATGCAGTTGGCGAAGGAGTAGGTCAGCTCGGAGAAGCCGTCGTTGTATTGGAGGGCGACCTCTATGACCGTGTCGTCCACGGCCTTCTCTATGTGGATGGGGTCATCGTGGAGGACCTGGCGGTCCTTGTTCAGGTGCTCCTTCACAAAGCTGACGATGCCCTTCTCAAAGTGGAAGCTCTCCTGGTAGGTGGCCTGGCCCCTGGCCTTGTGCCAGAGGCTGGTGAACTGGATGGTGAGGCCCCTGTTCAGGTAGGCCATCTGGCGGAAGCGCTGGACCAGGCTATCGTAGTCGTATTCCAACTGAGGGAAGATTTTGCGGTCCGGCAGGAAGGTCACGGTGGTGCCGCGCTCGGTGGAGTCGCCGACGACGGTCATGCCGCTCAGGGGCTTGCCCCGGGCAAACTCCACGCGGTAGATGTGGCCATCGCGCCGGATGTCTGCCAGCAGGTGCTCCGAGAGGGCGTTAACGACGGAGGCGCCGACGCCGTGGAGGCCGCCGGAGACCTTGTAGGCGCCGCTGCCGAACTTTGCGCCGGAGTGCAGGGTGGTGAAGATGGTCTCCAGGGCGGGTTTCTTGGTGATGGGGTGGATGTCCACGGGGATGCCCCGGCCGTTGTCCGTGACGGTGATGCTACCGTCCTCGGCCAGAGTGACGGTGATGCGGTCGCAGACGCCGGCCATGGCCTCGTCCACGCCGTTGTCCACAATCTCGTAGATGAGGTGGTGGAGGCCTCGCAGGTCGGAGCTGCCGATGTACATGCCAGGGCGGCGGCGCACCGCCTCCAGGCCTTCCAGGACCTGGATGTCCTCAGCCATGTAGTGGGTGGGTGGGGTTTCCGTATTCGTAGCCATAGCATATCCTGATAATGGCATGGGGGCCTTGGGCGATGGAGCCACCTAGGGCGCCCGGGCCCGCTGTGTAATGGAGGGGCGCAGAGGAATGACCAGAATAAACCGAATAATTACTACCAACCGGTGGCTGGCCCGTCTGGAAAGATAAGGTGTGGCCGATACCCGCGCCCCAAAACCGCAGTTAATTTTACCATAAACGGGGCGGGCAGTCAAAGAGAGGGAATCAGTGGTGAGGATTCTTGTCAGCCTGGTACTCAGCCCGAAGACGGAAAAACAGCAAATGCTCACGAATATTGAACCAGTACACGCAGTTGACCCGTGCCAGGAAAAGATGTAATGTCACCAATGGGCCAGGAGAGCGTTTCACCGGCCCGCACCTGCCGCGAAAAGGCGCTCTCTATCTTGTCAACTACCGCATCTGAAGGCCCATCTCCCGACCAGGGGCAATCCGCCGCTATCGCCTCCACCGTCGCTGAAGCTCCCGCTGTCCCTCAAAGAGGGGCCGGACGTAGGGCAATATCCCTCAAAGGCCGTGACCTCACCCAGGGCAGCATCCCCAGAAACCTGTGGTGGCTTGCCTGGCCTCAGATGGTGGAGAGCGTCCTTAACGTCGTAGACCAGATCATTGACCTCATCTGGGCGGGTATCATCAGCGTCAGCGCCATCGCCGGTGTAGGCATCGCCCAGACCTACCGCCAGCTCACCATGACGGGGCGCATGGGTTTTGACACGGCCATGCGGGCCCAGGTCGCCCGGGCCATCGGAGCCAAGGACGCCCGCCTCGCCAACCACCTTGCCCTCCAAGGTTTTACGCTCAGCGGCGGTTTTTCCCTCATCATAGGTTTGTCCGGCGCAATCTTCGCCGTCCCACTTATGCAACTCCTTGGCCTGGGCCAGGACATCATTGATAGCGCATCCCTTTATTTGCGTATCCAATTCCTCAGCGTCATCGGTGTTTCCTTCCGGCAGATGGGCGGTGCGGCTCTTCAGGCCGCCGGCGATGCCATCACCCCCATGAAGGCCACCACCCTGACCCGGGTCACCCACATCGTCCTTTCGCCCTTCCTCATCTTCGGCTGGTTGTTCTTCCCGGAGATGGGCATTGCTGGCGCTGCCCTGGCCGATGTCATCGCCCAGTTTGGAGGGTCAACATGGAACTTCGCGGTGCTTTTCCGGGGCAGCTCGCGTTTGCACCTGACCCTCCGAGGCTATCGGCCAGACCTGCCCATCCTGTGGCGCATCATCAAGATTGGCTTTCCCGCCTCGGTGACGGGCATGGAACGCTCTACGGCCCAGCTCGTGCTCGTAGCCTTGGTGGCCCACTTCGGCACCCTGGCCCTGGCCGCCTTTGCCCTCACTCGCCGGGCGGAGAGCCTGGCCCAGCTTGGCGGCGGCGGGCTGGGCCAGGCTTCCGGCGTGCTCGTCGGACAGAACCTCGGGGCTGGCAGCCCCGACCGCGCTCGCAAGACGGTGCTGTGGGCTTTGGGCTACGTCATAGCTCTCGCTGGCGCCCTTACGCTGCTCCTCATCATCTTCGCCCCATGGGTGGTCAGAGCCTTTACGCGGGACCCGGAGCTCATTCCTCTCGGAGTGGACTGGCTCCGAATCCTGGCCCTGAGCGTCTTTTGCTTGGGCGCCGGGCAGGTCTTCGCCCAGTCCTTTAACACGGCTGGGGCCACCCTCATACCCATGGTGGTGAGCCTCGTGAGCTTCTGGATCATTGAGGTGCCTCTCGCCCTCATGCTGACGGGAACCCCCATTCCGGTCGGCCTCTTTGGCCTTACCGTGACCTTCCCTACCATTGCCCATTGGGGCCAGTTCGGCATCGCCTGGGCCATCACCATCGCCATGCTCATCCGCGCCCTGGCTTTTGTGCCCTATTTCCTGGGGGATGGATGGCTGAAAAAGGCCGTGATCTAAGCTTTGCCCCAGGCTGACCGGAGAGAACGGTTCCCTTTGCCTGGTGTGGCCAGCGCCGCCACGTGAACCGAGCGGCGCATACCGCACCTTGTGGGTCCCGTAGCGTCAACCCGAGGCGCACGGCGCGTGAAAACCGCCCGCTAGCGATGCAAGCCAGCCTGATATACACTGGTGATAGCTCCCCGCGCGGGGGTAGCTCAGTCCGGCAGAGCTCCTGCCTTCCAAGCAGGTTGTCGCGGGTTCAAATCCCGTCCCCCGCTCCATCATGAACATCCTCATCTGCCCCCAGGCCTTCAAGGGCGGGCTGCGCGGCATAGAGGCGGCCCAGGCCATCGCCCGGGGCCTGGGCCGCGTCTTCCCCCAGGCGCGCCTCGTTCTGCTTCCCGTGGCCGACGGCGGCGATGGCACCCTGGAGACCCTGGTTTCTGCTGTTCCTTCCCCCTTGACGGGGGAAGGTCAGGATGGGGGTGAATCCCCAGTCCAGCAGCCCGGAGGTCGCCTCTTCCACACCGCCGTCACCGGCCCCCTGGGCGAGCCGCTCCAGGCCGACTGGGGCGTCATGGACGCCCGTGGTCAGGCCAATAGGCAGACCGCCGTCATAGAGCTGGCGAGGGCCTCCGGCCTGGCCCTGCTATCGGAGGGCCGCCGCGACCCCCGGCGCGCCACCACCTACGGCACGGGCCAGCTCCTCAGGGCCGCCCTGGACGCTGGCTACCGGCGCATCATTATCGGCCTTGGGGGTAGCGCCACCAACGACGGCGGCGCGGGCATCGCCCAGGCCTTGGGCGCTCGCTTCCTGGACCGTGCTGGTCGGGAACTGCCCACGGGTGGCGCGGCCCTGTCCCGCCTCGCCGAAATTGACCTTGTCCCGCTGGACCCGCGCCTGAGGGAGACGCGCATCCTGGCCGCTGCCGACGTCGCCAACCCCCTCTGCGGTCCGGAAGGCGCCTCCGCCACCTACGGGCCGCAAAAGGGCGCAACGCCCGAGGTGGTGACGGAACTGGATGCCGCCCTCTATCACTTTGCTCAGGTGGTACGGCGAGACCTGGGGGTGGAGGTGCTGGCCCGCCTGCGCATGGGGGCGGCGGGCGGCGCGGGGGCCGGCCTCTTTGCCCTCCTGAGAGCGGAGGTCGGCTCTGGCGCGGACATCGTGTGCGATGCTCTGGGGCTGGACGCCGCCCTGGAAGGAGCCGACCTTGCAGTCGTCGGCGAGGGTCGCCTGGACTGGCAGACCGCCTACGACAAGGCCCCAATGGCCGTGGCCCGCCGTGCCCAGCGCAGGGGCGTGCCGGTGATTGCCGTGGCCGGCTCCTTTGGGCCAGGGTACGAAGCGCTGCTGGGGCAAGGCATCGCCCTGGCCGAGGCCGCCGCTCCCGCCGGAATGCCCCTGGCCGAGGCCCTGGCCCGCGCCCCAGAGCTTGTGGCGGAGGCCGCCCAGCGGGCGGCGCAGAGGGCGCAGGCGCTCCTGCCCACAAGGTAAGCCATCAGCCCCAACCTAAGAGGCTGCTGAAAAAAGGGGAGTTCAGAGGGGCGAAACCTCGGAGCCTGTCCTGAGTGGTAGCGAAGGGGCGGGGGTCTGGGGGTGTCCCCCAGATACAAATCAATCCCCGAAGGGGATACCTTCGATTCCTAGGGGACAGGCCCAGAGGTGTAATTGAGGAGACCGCTGAACTGGGTGTTGCCGGGGAACTTGGCGTACACCCCGATCTCCTGCCCGTCTATAGCTACGTACCCCTCAAAAAGGCCACCGTCACCGTTCAGGTAGTGCCACTGTTCATCAATGATTACCGCCACCTGCTCAGCTCCTGGCACTTGCAACCGAAAGGTTTGGGTGCTGCCCAAAGGGAGCGTCCCGGAGAAGGGGCTGTAGAGCACAACGCCTCTCTGTGAGAAAGAGCTGTAGGTGGTTGGATAGGAAAGTCCGGGGGCACCTTTGCTCACTTGGAGAGTATACTCCAGAGAGCTTTTGTAAAGGCCATCGCTCCTAGCACGCTTGGAGAAGATGGTCAGTGCATACCGCCCTGCTGTAGGGAAAGCGGCGCTGACGTTGTAGTCTGCACCTTTGCGCTGGACAAAGGTCAGGCCGGCTGAAAGCTCCTGGCCATCACGGCTGAGGCTGGCCAAGAGAAGAACATCCGGAGGCGCTGACAGGGTAACCAGCACTTCACCTGCCGCCGCAATCATGCCGCCGGAGTGGCTGACAAACCCAAGCTGGTTGTCAAAAAAGGCGGGCCACACCTTTGGGAATCCGGGATGGGAAGGGTCACCGACCGCCACAGCTACGGTGTACTCTAAGGTGCTGTGAAACGGACCCTGGTCAGATGCTTTCTTGGAGAAGACCGTTAGGCGATACTCGCCAGCCCCCGGGAATGCCGCCTTGACATGGTAGTCCCCACCAGAACGTTGCACAAAAGTCATCAAATCCGACAAGTCCTCCTCACCTCTGTGGAGGGTCACCAACAGGAGCGCGTCCAAGGGAGCCGAAAGGGTAACATCCACCTCACGATTTGCACGAATCCCTGCCTGACGATGGCTTTCTAGACCAATGCCGTTTTCAAAGAATTCCGGCCATACCCGGGGCAAAGAGAGAAACTCTTGCTTCGCTACCGGTACGACAAGCAATTGCCAGCGCGAGTCCACGGGGTAGTGATCAAAGATAAGTTCTTGGGGCGATGTCAGGAAGTAATAGCCATCAAATCTGCGCACGAACTGCTTCTCTTCGCTAATGAAGCCAGCGCCCCAAGTTGACTCCACAAGATACCAGCCGCCGTCTAGGCGCACTGCGTTCCAGGCGTGGTTGGGCTCTTCGTCCAAGGTGTTGTTTACATACGCGTAGCCCTTTGACCAACCACTAATCACTTCCACCTGCAACCCCGCAGCCTTTCCCAAGGCCGCAAAAAGATTGGCGTAGCCACTACACACCCCTGTCCGACGTTTCATGACGGCTTCAGCGCTTTGGTCCGGATACCTTTTGGAGAGGTAGCTCGCGAAATCGTAAGCGATGTTATCGGTAATCCAACGATAGATAGCCCTTGCCTTCTCAACGTCGTCCTGGGCGGGGGAAACGAGGTACGACGCAAGGGCCTTGATGGACTGCTCGGCGGAATCGGGAGCATCCAGAGCGTGCTGGTCAATGGCGGCGATTCTCCCAGCGTCCAAGGGCGGACGGGTACGCACGCCATGGAGCTCCGTCGCCGTTGGAGTTGCCGTAGGGAAAGGCCATTGCGCAATCGTTGCGCTGGGAGACGGAGCGGGCGTTCGGCCAGGAAGTGGGGAAGGCGAACGGGTGTCCGCGGCTGGGGGCGCTCCAGAGGAACAAGCCGCCAAGACAAAGATGGCCATGGCAGCGACAGGAAATGCTAGCAAACAACGAAGTCTGGACACGGGCGGGTGAACCTCCCACTAGCGAAGGGGACAAACTGGCAAAGCCCTTACCATCTCCCTTAGGCTCCAGACTTCTGACGGGTCAAGGGAGAGCAAAGCAAGCACGCGGCTTGGCCAGGTCAATTTGCCCTTGCCCTCGGCTGCCCTTTCCCAACGGAGCTGGCGTCTCCGCCCTCTACGATGGGCTGGCCAAACTCCTCCCGTAGCACCCGTTTGAGCACCTTCCCCATGGGGTTGCGCGGCAGCTCTGGAACGAACACCACCGACTCGGGACGCTTGTAGCTGGCCAGCCGCTCGTGGCAGTGCTCTATGAGCTCCTGGCCCGTCACCCGGCTACCGGGGCGCACCACCACTACCGCCCGGATGCGCTCGCCCCAGTAGTCGTCCGGCACGCCAATGATGGCGGCCTCATCCACCGCCGGGTGGGACATGAGCACCTGCTCCACCTCATCAGGCGAGATCATCTCGCCGCCGCGCTTGATGAAGTCCTTGGCCCGTCCGGCCAGGAAGATGTAGCCGTCTTCGTCCATGTAGCCCAGGTCGCCGGTGAAGAGCCAGCCGTTGCGCATGGTCTCCCTGGTGGCGTCCTCCCGATGCCAGTACCCCTTCATCAGGCGTGGGCCGCTGGCGATGATCTCACCCACCTCGCCCTTGGGCACGTCAATCCCCTGCTCATCCACGATGCGCACCTCCACGTCCTCCAGGGGCTTGCCGATGGAGGAGAGGCGCTTGAGCTTCCTCTGCACCACCTGAGGGGAGCCGCTGAGGTCATGGTCCTCAGGCGGCAGCATGGTAATGGTGGAGGCGGTCTCCGTCTGGCCAAAGGCATTGATGAACCTTGTCTTGGGCAGCTTTCTGATGGCGTCCTGGATAACGGGCAACGGCATGGGAGCGGCGCCGTAGGTGATGACCTGAAGGCTGGAGAGGTCGTACTTGAGGAAGTCGGGATGGTCAATGAGCTGCTTGAGCATGGTGGGGACCATCATGGCCCGGTTGACCTTCTCCCGCTGGACCAGTTGCATCCACTCCACGGGCTGGAACTGGCGCTGGATGATGAGGGTGCGGCCTCCATAGATAGCGGACAGGACCGCCTGCATGCCGGCGATGTGGTGCAGCGGCACGGTGAGGATGTTCCGTTCCTCCACCTCCGGGTCAGCGGGGCTGATGTTGGAGATGATGTAAGAGGCGAAGCTGTTGTAGGTGAGCATGACGCCCTTGGGCGTGCCGGTTGTGCCTGCGGTAAACATGATGATGGTGGTGTCATCATCGTCACCCTGGGGGAAGCGCTCCTCGTTCTTGCCCGAAGCCAGGAGCTTCTCGTAGGAGAGCCAGGAGTCGTGTGGGCCGTCCAGGGCAATGAGCGTATTCAGGGAGGGTACGCCTTTGGTGCCCGCCTCCACCAGATCGTAGTACCGGCCGCCTGCCAGGAGCGCCTTGGGCTCCGAGTCCTTGAGCATGAAGCTCAGCTCATCGTTCTTCACGCGGAAGTTGATGGGGACGTAGATGGCGTCCAGTTTGGCGGCGGCGAAGTATGCCTCTATATGCTCGTTGCAGTTGACCTGAATGGCTGCGATGCGGTCGCCGCGGCCAATGCCCCGGTTGGCCAGGGCGTCCGCCAGGCGATTGACCCGCTCCAGCAAGTCTTCGTAGGAAAAGCGTTTCTCCTCAAAGATGACGGCCTCCCTCTGGGGGACAATGGCGCTAGACAGGGCTAAGAACTCGGTAGTGTTCATGGGACTCCTCTGAGTTGACGGTCCCGCAGGGTTCATGATACGTGTGCCCAGGAACGTCGTCCAGGGACGCTACGGCGCCGGCCGGCCGGCTCTCCTGCTCCCCCTCTTCCCCTGGTGCAGCAGCCCCCCGGCCAGGCGCTCCTCCAGGGCTAACGCCTCTCCCAAGGGCATATCCAACCCTTCGTGGACGGCGCGTTTGGCGCTGGCCAGCGCCGCCGGGTCTGTGCGAATGATGCGTTCCAAGGTCAGCCGCGCCTGCTCATGAAGCTGACGCCTGGGCATGACCTGGGTCACCAAACCAAGGCCAAAGGCCTCCGCGGCGGATAGGCGACGGCCTGTCAGCAACAGGTCCAGCGCTTCCGCCACTCCGATACACCTGGGCAGGGTCTGGGTACCGCCCGCCGCAGGGATCAGGCCAAGAGCGGTCTCCGGCAGGCCAAAGAGAGCATCCTCCGCGGCGATGCGCAGGTCGCAGAGCAGCGCCATCTCCACCCCAGAGCCCAGGACATATCCGTGCACGGCAGCCACCATAGGCTTGTCCATGCCCAGGAAGAGGCCCCACACGTCACGCTCCCACCGTACCTGGCGGGCGATGGCCTGTGAGGGCGCAGCGCCAAACTCCGTGAGGTCCGCCCCCGCGCAGAAGGCCCGCTCGCCCGCGCCGGCCAGGATCACCCCACGCACCTCCGGATCATCTCGCACCGCTTCAAGGGTGGTGTAGAGCTCGTCCCTCATGGCCATGTTGTAGGCGTTGAGGACATGGGGACGGTTCAAGGTCACCCACGCCACCGGCCCTTCCTTATTGTACAGGACGGTCGGGGTCGCCATCGTAGCTCCTCATGCTCTGGCCCCACCCAGGGACCTCCTTGGCCCTGGCGCATAGCTCCTCCAGCTCAACCTCAATGTAGTTCTTGCCTATGTCCTCCACGTTGTGGGCGTCGCTCACCCTGGTCAGGAGCAGGCTGTGCTCCTTGGCTACCGCTTCCACCCGCTTCTTGTCTATGTGCCAGTTGTGCAGGCAGTTGTCCACCTCAATGGACTGGACGCTGTCTATCTCTATGGTGCGGGAGGGATGGCCCGGATGGCAGTAGTTGCGGAACACCTTGCCATTGGGGAGCAGGAACTCCCCCACCTCCCGAGTCTGAAAGTAGTCGTCTATGAAGTGCTCCTCTATCTCCCAGCCAGGGAAGACGAGGAGCTGGCCAGGGAAGTGCGTTTCAATGATGCGCTTGTAGGCGAAGCTGTGCTCCAGGATTTTGTGCTCGGTGATGGCAATACCGTCAATGCCCCTGGCCTTGCACTGCTGGACGACCTTCTCCGCCCAGGCCAGATTAGGGGACTGGAAACCTGATGCTTCCCAGATGTGCGTATGCAGGTCCAGCCGCAATTTCACCGTGGCCTCCGAATCTTCCCCAGTGGCGTAGCAACCACCTGGTCACTCGCCTCTAAAAACGGCGGGCCGCCGCTCCATAAAGGAGCGGATTCCCTCCGCCCGGTCTTTTGTACCCTGCAAGAGGATAGTCAGGTCTGCCTCTAAGCGCAAGCCCTGGGCTAGAGCCAGCTCGGCGCCGTCCCGCACCGCCTCTTTGGCGTAGCGTATGGCGATGGGCGCAGCGGCGATCACCTGCCCCACCACCGCATCTACCGCCTGGCGCAACTCTTGGGGCGGCGCAAGGCGGTTCACCAGCCCCATGCGCAGGGCGGTGGCCGCGTCCACGGTCTCCCCCGTCAGCAGCAGTTCCAGGGCATAGGCGCGGCCCACGATGCGGGCCAGTCGCTGCGTGCCGCCGTCCCAGGGCAGCAGCCCGTGGCCCACCTGCGGCATGGCAAAGTGAGCAGTGGAGGCGGCGATACGAAGGTCGGCGGCCAGGGCCAGCTCCAGCCCCTGGCCAATGGCGTCGCCATTGATGGCGGCCACAACCGGCGCATGCAGGCTGGCAATGGCGATGGCGGCCTGGTAGCGAGAGAGTCCGGCAGCGGGTGTGACCGGGGGCGTCTCCCAGCCGGCGGAAAAAACGTCGCCGCTGCCGGAGAGCATTACGCACCGGATAGCGTCATCCTGGTTGATTGCCGCGCAAGCCAGGGCCAGCTCCTCAGCCATGCGCAGATTCACCCGGTTGGCAGCGCGAGGTCGTCGGAGGAGTATGGAGGCCACTGGCCCCTGGCGGGACAAGCGGATCGTTTTGGGCGGAGGTTGGGGAGAGGCCAATAGAAATCGTAAATGTCTTGAGGCACGGTGTGAGAGATGCGCCTATAGTGGCACGTCCTGGCGCACGTGTCAAGGGCGATGCGATGGGAGGTCCCCTCCTTAAGCCCTGTGGCCTTCCCCTGACGTTGCGTATATAGTGATACCCACGCGCCGCCAAGGAGGGTATCCGTGGCCAGCCAGCAGACCATCACCAGCGCCCTGGTTGACTATATCCAGGGCATGAGCTTCCTGGCTATCCCGCCGGAGGTGCAGCGAGAGCTGCACCGGTGCCTGGTGGACGGCCTGGCCGTCACCCTGTCCGGCTCCCGGGCCGGGTGCTCCCATGTAATCCAGCGGTACATTCGGGAGAGCGGCGTGGTTGGCCCGTGCAGCATTGCCGGCACACGCATCCTGACATCGGCGAGCCTGGCTGCCCTGGCCAACGGCGTCGCCGCTCACGCCGATGACTACGACGACACGCAGCTTGCCGAGACCCCGGACCGGGTGTACGGCCTGCTCACCCATCCCACCACCCCCGCCCTTGCCGCCACCCTCGCGGTGGCCCAGGAGGTAGGCGCTTCCGGCCAGGAGTTTCTGGCGGCCTTCTGCACCGCCATGGAGGTGGAGTGCAAGATGGCGGAGGCGGTTGCCCCCAGACACTACCTCCAGGGGTTCCACTCCACGGGTACCTTCGGCGTCTTTGCCGCCGCAGCGGGAGCGGCCAGGCTGTACCGGCTGACGCCCCAGCAGATGCGCCATGCCCTGGGCATCGCCGCCTCCAAGAGCGCTGGCCTCCGCGTCAACTTCGGCACCATGACCAAGCCCTACCACGCCGGCGCAGCGGCGGAGAACGGCGTCGCCGCCGCCAAGCTGGCCGTCCTGGGGTACGAGGCAGACCCCAACGCCCTGGACGGCCAATGGGGGTACTTCCAGGTCACCGGCGGTGGCGTGGACGCGGCGCGCATCATCGGTCGCCTGGGCAACCCCTACACCCTGAGCTGGCCTGGCGTGTCGGTCAAGCCGTACCCCTGCGGCTCCCTCAGCCATCCTTCCATGGATACGCTTCTGGACCTGATGACCGAGCACGACATCCACCCTCAGCAGGTGGAGGAGGTGCGCCTGGGCGCGGGTTACAACATCCTCAACCCTCTGCGCTACACCGACCCCCAGAACGAGTTGGAGGCGAAGTTCAGCCTTCAGTTCTGCCTGGGTATTCTGGCGCTGCGGCGGCGGGCGGGCATCCGAGAGTTCACTGACGAGGTGGTGCTCTCGCCAGAGGTGCGGGCCATGATGCAGCGGGTGAAGACCTACCATAGCCCGGAGATTGAGGCCAAGGGCGCGGAGAAAATGCGTAGCCTGGTGGAGGTGCGGCTCAGGGATGGGCGCGTCTACTCCCGGGAAGCCTTCACCTCCCGCGGCCAGCCCGATAGGCCCATGAGCCAGCAGGAGATGGCGGCCAAGTTCACCGACTGCGCCACGGGGACGCTGCCTGCGGAGCGCATTGCAGTGGCCCTGGATGCCATCTACCGTGTCAGTACCATGGCAACGGTGGAGGAGCTGGTGAAGGCGGTGGCGGTGTAGTTATACCCACGAGATGATGTAGCCTGCCAGGGTCAACCCCCTACCAGCGGCTACTAAAAACACCACGTTCAACCGAAAGGGCAATTGAAACTTTTTGGCCGATATGTTTCAATTGGGTGAGAAATTGAAAGCGGGGTTTCTTTTGCCATCATGATGTCACGTCTGGCCAGCAGCCCCAACGGAAAGCTTGTGCCTGTCTTGGGGCACAACCAGGTGGCCTTCGTGCCTGATCCTCTTCCCAGGGAGATGGCTCTCTCAACACCCCTCATCGTGGCACTTGATAAGGCAAGCAGGGCTGTTGCCACGTTGGCAGGAGTAGGGGAGACGATCCCGAATCCTACTATCCTGGTCCGCCCCTTCATGCGCCGTGAGGCTGTGCTCTCCTCAAGTATTGAAGGCACGTACGCCTCTCTTTCAGACCTTTTCCTGTATGAGGCTTCGGACGAAACTCGTCCCCGGGGCGACGTACGTGAAGTTGCCAACTATGTTCGGGCATTGGAGCGTGGCTTAGACCTCTTGAATCGCCTGCCCATCTCGTTGCGTCTCATAAATCAAGTACATGAAAGGCTTCTGAGAGGAGTGCGTGACGAGGACAAACGCCCCGGTGAGCTGCGAACGGAGCAGGTCCATATCGGCGTCCCGGGAACGCCAATAGAGGAAGCCCGCTACGTGCCACCCCCAGCAGACGTGGTACGCGATTTGCTCCTGGATTGGGAACGCTTCGCCAACGAAGATACGTTATTGCCTCCCCTCATAGCCTGCGCCATGGTGCACTATCAGTTTGAGGCCATACACCCGTACCTTGATGGCAATGGCCGCGTTGGCCGCTTGCTCATCATCTTGTTCCTCTGTGCCAAAGGTGTTCTTCCGGCGCCATTGCTGTACTTGAGCGCCTACTTTGAGCGTCACCGGGAAGAGTACTACGACCATCTCTTTGCCGTGAGCGCCACTGGTGACTGGAAAGGGTGGTTGAGCTTTTTCTTTGCCGGGGTAGAGCAACAATCCAGGGATGCCATAGCCCGAATTAAGCAGATGAGGTCTGTCCATGAGCGGTACATGACAATAGCACGTGAACACCATTTGTCAGGTAGCGCCACTCGTCTACTTGAGGAATTGGTAGCTGGGCCGTTCATGACCGCTCCAAGGGCTTCAGCGTTGCTCAACATCAGCAACCCTGGAGCGCACGCTGTCTTGGACAAACTAGCAGCCGCCGGCATTCTAGAACCCGTACCCAATTCCTGGCCACGTTTATATGTTGCTAGGGAGGTACTCCATGCATTGGAAGCTTCCTCTGCCCTCTAGAAGGCTGATGAAAGAAGGGGAGTCCAGAGGGGCTTTGCCCCTCTGCCGGGAGTCTGAGGGTGTCCCTCAGATACAAAATCTGCCCCCTTCCTTCCAGAAAGGGGGCAAGGGGGATGGTCTAAAGGTGTTTTTCAGCAGCCTGTTAGGAGATCGGGTGAAACACCTTGATGGGAGGTATCAGTGATGCCGCGTGTGCATCAGGCGCCTTTGAGTGAAGGGAGATGGTGGGAAAACACGAGGCTCTTGGCACAAGCTTCATGCCAAGAGCCTCGTGAGTCCTGGCGATGGCCTATTTTCCCATACCCTCGCGGGCACAATATCGTCAGCGCTGAGGCGTTTCACTTCCGTGTTCGGGATGGGAACGGGTGGTGCCACCTCGCTCTAAACACCAGGATTTTTAGTATAGCATAGAGGCGTGGGTGTGCAAGGGGTTGTACTGGTTCAGGACATGTGGACAGGACGGGGGTAGAGGGAACGTTTGCTCGCGGACGCCTGCGCCGCCATGATGTACTTTGTTGCCCTCTTATCTTGGATGACGTCAGTCTCCCGGAGGAGACCATGCGCCTTCCGCATTGAGGGCGCATGGTGCAGGCGTTAACAATGCAAATTGCCAAAAGAAAGACGCCGCAGAAGCAGTTTGCCTCGCGGCGTCTTGAACGCTGTCGGGATAGGTGGTTTGCTAGCAGGTGAAGCTAGGGTCACACCACTTCAAATTGCCTAACTCCCAGAACAGGGAGTTCACGAGGCTAAAGCCTGCCTGCCCAGCGCTGCTTGTGAGCGTCGCCATGCCATATATTTTGGCGTCAGAGTATTGCGGACTGTTCGTCTCATAGAAGACAGGTGCTCCGCTCTCTCCGCTCGCCTGGTTCACGGTCATGACTCCTTGGCAGAGGAAGGTGTAACTTGTGCCTGACCAGTCTATGGTAGCGCAGGTGTCAGTGACCTGGCCAGAGAGCGTGCCGTTTACTCTCCCTACCTTGGTCAGGACTTCTCCTATGACGGGCCCATTTTGGAAGTCAACGATCCGAAATGTAGGGAAATTATGGCTGATCTCTGTTGTGTAGCTGCCGACGGTACGGGCAACACGTCCCTGCTGGCGTGACCGGTTAGCGTTGTCTTCTTTGTAAAAAGACGCATCGCTATAGCGACACAAGCGATTGGGAGGACACTGGGAGTTCTGGGCGGAAGTAAAGAAACTAGGGTCAGCGGTCTCGTATGAGATGTAGTTGTTCGGGTTGTTGCTGGGGTCGTAGTTGGGCTGATAGAGTCCGGTGTTATCCACAGTTCCCAAGTATCTAGAGCAATGGGTAGGAGAGAGATTGCCGGCTGTCCCCCCAAGGGTAACAGTGGGCCCGAGGGTACACCCACCGGCATAGGCATCGGTAGCCAGGCCGCCCTTGTAGGGATTCACATAGCCCGTCAGATACTCGTGGCTGGAGGCGAACCAGAAGACTCCAACCTCTATGATGACGGCCTCTGGCGGAATGCCTAGCTGAGCCAATGCCTCCTGTGTCCGGTTCCGTGAGGCCTCATCCTTAACGCCAATCCAGACCCGGTTCTTGTCCGTCCTAATGGAGATTCCGCTTCGTCCTTCAATGGCTACGGTGTGGAGGGCATCAAACCATGCCTTGAGTTGCTTGCCATCGTACTGCCCTTGCACGGCGCGGATCTCACGGGCACGACTTAGGCGGTCATCATTATTGCCAAAATACAACTCTGCTGCCCGCTGCGCCGCCTCTGGCGAGGGATGGACGAGCACGACGTTCAAAACGTCCCCCTCAAAGTAAAGGCCAGCAAAACCGGGAACAGTGTCGGCGACCTCAACCATGAGGTCATGAGGAGTCTTTGGATGTGTGCCAAGGCCTGGCGCGCCTGACGCCTCCAAGGAGGAGCGCCTTGTTGCTTCGGAGCTTTGGCTGGCAAGAGATGAAGTAATGAACCAAACACCTATTATAGTTATGGTGAGAAGTAACAGTAGCTGGCTACGTTTTTGCATTGGACACCTTTCAACTGGAAGTTAGAAGTAGGCTAAAACGCCCTCGCATGCCCCGCCTCCGTGGCTTCTCCTAGGAGCTACCCCCGCAAACAACGTTTTTATTCTATCAGGGGGGGGGGGGCATTATGTCAAGGTGCAAAAACACCAAAGGTGGCGCGACAATGAAAGCATTTGGGGTTGTTTACTTGACGCTATCCCAAAACCATTTGCCGGGGTCGGCTACCCTTTCACACTCACCCCTTCGGCTTCGCTCAGGGCGGCTCTGCTCTCTCCCGTCAAGGGAGAGGAAAACGTGCGGTGTGTGGGAAGGCTGATTCCATCGGGACGACGAAGCAATCTGGGGTGGCGCTCCGCTCTCTCCACCAGGTTGCCCCGGGATGCGGTCATACGAGGGCTCCCTCATGTGCGTAGGGCGAGGGCGCTTGAAGCTGGAACACCTTGTGTGGCTCCCATAGACGTATTGGCCGGTTGAAGCGTAGCAGCGCCGCAAAGCGCCCCTCCTGGCTGTAGGCCCGGCAGACCTCCAGGTGCTCGGCGGAGTGGGTATGGGCGCTCAGGCGCACCGGCTGGCCGCTGCGCACCATGCGCTCCTCCCCCGAGTTTAGCACGACCGCCCCGAAGTGCAGGACGGCGTAATCCACCGGCAAGAGCAACTCCGTCCCCTGGCCTTCTGCTATCGCTTCCCTCAGCTGTTCCAGGGTGACCGCCTGGCCGATACGGAAGGCTCCCGTGCGGGTGCGCCGCAACCCTGCCAGGTGTGCGCCGCACCCCAGGGCCTGGCCCACGTCGTGGGCCAGGGAACGGATGTAGGCCCCGCGCCCGCACTGGATGGCAAGGGTGGCGTAGGGCGGTTGCCATTCCAGGAGATCCAGGCGGCTGACCTCCACGGTCCTGGGTTCTCGCTCCACCTCCACGCCTCTGCGGGCCAGTTCGTACAGTCGTTGGCCTTTCCACTTCAGGGCGCTGTGCATAGGAGGGGTCTGGCGGATAACGCCCCGGAACCCTGAAAGGGCCTCCTCCAACGTCTCCCTGGTCACGCCGCCCGCCTCTCGCTCCTCAGTCACCCGGCCGGCGGCGTCGTAGGTGTCCGTGGCGATGCCCAGCCGCAAGGTACCAAGGTACTCCTTCTCCCCCTCCAGCAGATACTCCATGAGGCGAGTAGCCTGGCCCAAAAAGATGGGGAGCACCCCCGTGGCTTCGGGGTCCAGTGTGCCGCCATGCCCCACGTGGCGGTGGCCGGTGAGGCGCTTGACCTGGCGCACCACCTCCATGGAGGTCATGCCCTGGGCCTTGTCTAAGGTAAGGATGCCATCTGTGAGGAGTGGGGAGGTCATGGGAGGTACTGGATGGGCGGCGAAGGACACCGCCCCGTTCACGGGTTGGCTTATAAACCCATTGCCACACGCTTCAGGTCATGAACGAAATAGCTTATTTTGTAATGAGCGGAGGGTTTCACCCCTACCTCAATCCTCCCCCGTCAAGGGGGAGGAAGCCCACCCCTTCCCCCCTTGCGGGGGAAGGGGTGGATAGGGGGTAAAGTCCTGCTTACGGAAGCAATAGTATTTGGTTGAAGACCATCAGGGTGCGGTCGCAGACATCCACCTCACTACGTCTTCTCCTGCTTTGGCCCTTGCGGTGTGTCCAGGAGTTGGAACATACGCATCCCCTCTTCTATGGACTCGTCCAGCTTGAAGGTAAGAAAAGGGACTAGCTTAGTAGCCAGCTTGGGTTTCAGCTCCCGTTGAATGAAGCCTGCGGCGGCGCGTAGCAGCTCAATGGTCGTCTTCTTTTCTTCGGGCGTACCCATGATGCTCACGTGGACCACCGCCTGTTGAAGGTCGGTAGAGACTTGGACGCGGGTGATGGTGAGCAGCACGGAGAGGCGAGGGTCCTTCATCTCTCTGGCCAGGATGTAGCTGATCTCCTCCCTAAGAAGGTCGTTGACCCGTTCTGTTCTGCGGCTCATTCAGGTCTCCCCTGGGGGCTTGAGAGACTCTCTCAACATGGCTCCTCGCCCCAGCTTAAACAGCCTGCCCTGAGTGGAGCCGAAGGGGGGGATGCCAAAAAGGTTCTTGAGATAGTTTCACGAGATAGAGGAATCCTTCCCCTTTTCCTTCAGGGAAGAGCTTGTCCTTGCGTCCCGATTCCACCGTGACGCAAGGATGGACCGAGGGGGTGAGGTCTCCCAGGCAACAGGGCAAGCCTAAGGGTCGGAAGGGCTACCGCGCTGGTTGCTGCTCCTGGCGGCGGGCCTCCAGGATATCCTCTTCCTGAAAGTCGTCAAATTTGGCCAGCACCACGCCGCATTCCATGCCTGCCGCCACCTCACGCACGTCCTCCTTGAAACGGCGCAGGCTCTGGATGGGCCCCTCGTACACCGCCTTGCCCTTGCGTAGCACGCGTATCTGGGCGTTGCGCAGGAGGCGCCCATCGGTCACCATGCAGCCAGCCACTTTGCTCTGGCGGCTCCGGGAGATGATGGTCCGCACCGCCGCATGGCCTTCAACGATGTCCTTGACCACCGGCTGGACCATGCCTTCCAGCAAGCCTTGGATCTCCTCCACCATGGTGTAAATAATGTTGTAGAACCGTATTTGTACGCCTTCGGACTCCGCCAGCCTGCGCGCTCCTTGCTCCACGCCGGTGTTGAAGCCCAGCACCAGGGCCTGAGAGGCCTCCGCCAGGAAGATATCGCTCTCGGTAATGGCGCCGCTGGCAGTATGAATGATGTGCACCTGGACCTTCTCCGTACTCAGGCGCATCACGGCCTCCCGCACCGCCTCTACGCTACCCTGGACGTCCGCCTTGATGATGAGGTTAAGCTCCTGGGTCTCGCCGGTGCGGATGCGGTTGACCACGTCCTCCAGGCTAACGTGGGTGCGAAGGTTCCCTTGTCGCAGAAGGCGTGCTTCCACCAGGGCCTTGGCCGCCCGCTCGCTGGGCACCGCCTCCAGGGTATCACCTGCCTGGGGCAGCTCATTGAGACCCAGCACCTCCACGGGCGTTGAGGGAGGGGCCGACTGCAACCGCCGGCCAGCATCGCTCACCAGCGCCTTCATGCGGCCCCGGACGTTGCCCACCACTACGTAGTCGCCCACGTTGAGGGTGCCGTTCTTGATGAGGACGGTGGCGACGGGCCCCCGGCTCTTGTCCAGCCTGGCCTCTATCACGATGCCCCGGGCGCGCAGGTACGGGTTGGCCTTGAGCTCTGCCACCTCCGCCACCACCAGAATGTTTTCCAGAAGGTCGTCTATCCCCGTGCCGGCCTTGGCAGAGACGGGTACGGCGATGACATCGCCGCCCCACTCTTCCACCAGCAGGCCATGCTCGGTAAGCTGGCGTTTGACCCGCTCGGGGTCCGCCTCGGGTTTATCTATCTTGTTCAGGGCCACTACAATAGGCACCTTGGCGGCCTTTACGTGGTTGATAGCCTCCACGGTTTGGGGCATGACGCCGTCGTCCGCCGCCACCACCAGGATGGCGATGTCCGTGGCGTTGGCGCCCCGGGCGCGCATGGCCGTGAAGGCCTCGTGCCCTGGGGTGTCCAGGAAGGTGACCTTGTGGTCTTTGTACTCGGTCTGGTAGGCCCCGATGTGCTGGGTAATGCCGCCGGCCTCCCGTTGGGCCATCTTGGTCTTGCGGATCGCGTCCAGCAGCGTGGTTTTGCCGTGGTCCACGTGCCCCAGCACCGTCACCACGGGGGGGCGGCTCTGGAGCTTGGCGGGGTCCCCCGCCTCCTCAGGGGCTTTGGCGGCCTTCGCAGCCTCCGCCACCGGCACGGCGCGGTAGCCGTAGGCGGGAATGATGGCCGCGGCGGTGTTGAACCCAATGGCCTGGTTGATGCTAGCCATCACGCCCGCCCGCATGAGCTGCTTCATGAGGTCTATGGGACTGGCATGGACAAGCTCCGCCAGCCGCGCCACGGTGATGGCCTCAGGAACCTGCACCTCGCGTACCGTCGCGGGTCGTGGCCGGGCCTCGCCGGGCTCTTTCGTCGGGGTTGGCGATAATTGCCTCTGCATCCTTCCTCCACTTCCCTAGCGCTTAGTCCAATGATGAGGTCGCTGTCCTCGGTGGTAGTTTTCCACCGCACCCCTTCGCTGTACTCAGGGCAAGCTCCAACGATGCGGCATCATGCCGCAGCCTTCAGGCTGCGGTGCAAGACCCAACTGCCAACAAGAACTTATTTCTCGGACGCCACCCTAGTGCGCCTGCGCAAGCTGGCCCAGGGCAAACTCCTGGAGACGCTGGCGGTCTTCCGGCGAAACATTGGCCTTGAGGGCAAAGGAGAGACGGTCCTTTTTAATGGCCCTCTCCCAGCACTCTGGCGAGCGGCACAGATAGGCGCCACGGCCCGGGAGTTTCTTGCGCCCCAGGTCTACTGACACCTCTCCCCCTGGCGAGCGCACGATGCGCACCAGCTCCCGCTGGGGGGACCGCTGGCCGCAGGAGACACAGCGTCGCAGAGGGATGTGCTTGTGAGGGGGGCCGGCCCCTTTGGGGGCTGCCTTGTCCATGCGCTACTCCCTCTGCTCTGTCTGGCCAGGACCGCGGCGGCGCTTGGCGGTGCCTTTCCTGGCCCGGTTTGGGTCCTCATCACGGCCGTCGCCGCGCCTACCGCCCCGTCGACCGCCTCCGCGCTGGCCCAGAATATCCTCGGCAAAGCGTATCTGCCCGCCAGCAGAAGGCACCAGCACCGGCACATTCCACACGTCGTCGGTGATGGGCACCCCCTCCGCTTCCTCTGCCCGCTCCCTTTCGGCTTCCTCCTCCGCCTCCGCCTGGGCGGCGTGGGCCGCCTCTTCGTCAGCAATGGACTTCAGAAGCCAGGCCTCCTGCTCCTGGGCGGTCATGACGGGCTGGCCTTGAGCTGCGACGGGTCTGGTCGCCCGCTCCTTGGCCTCGGCCACTGGCATGGGGACCGCCCCGACGGCAGTCGGGGCCAGCTGGGTCTCTTGTTGCGCGGCGGGGCGCAGCACCTGCGGCTCAGGCTGGGGCAGCAGCACGGGGGCCTGGGCGGCCTCGGCTGGGACAAGGGTAACCGCCCCCTCCAGAACCTTTGCCCTGCGCTCTTCATCCTGCTGAACAAGAGCGGCGCTGCGGGCCAGGCGCTCCTGCTCCGCATCCGAAGCGCTGATAATGTCTATCTTCCAGCCGGTAAGCTTGGCCGCAAGGCGGGCATTCTGCCCCTCTTTGCCTATGGCCAGTGAGAGCTGCTTATCCTGCACCACCACACGGGCGGTGTTCTCCGCCGAATTCAAGTCCACGTGGGCGACCTGGGCCGGGTTCAAGGCGTTGGCGATGAATGTGGCGGGGTCGCGATGCCACTGCACCACGTCTATCTTTTCGCCCTGAAGCTCCTGCACCACGTTCTGGATGCGGACCCCCCGCATGCCGACGCAGGAGCCGACGGCGTCCACCCCTTCCTGCCGCGCCCACACCGCCACCTTGCTGCGAGCGCCCGCCTCCCGGGCGATGGTCTTGATCTCCACCACGCCGTTGAAGATCTCTGGCACCTCTATCTCAAAGAGACGCCGTATCAGGTCCCGGTGGGCGCGGGAGACGATGATCTCGGGCCCTCTGGCGGTGCGGGCCACCTCTACGATGTACACCTTCACCTTCAAGTTGGGCCGGTAGCGCTCCGTGGGGATCAGCTCCTTTTCGGGCATGATGCCCTCGGCGCGACCCAGGTCAACGACCACCTGGCGAGAGTCGGCCCGCTGCACCATGGCGGTGATGATCTCGCCGGCGCGGTTGGCGTACTCGGCGTACACCAGGTCTCGCTCGGCCTCCCGCAGCCGTTGCATCACCACCTGCTTGGCGGTCTGGGCCGCGATGCGCCCGGGGCTATAGGGCGTGGACCCGGTCTCAACCACCTCGCCCAGGACGGCGTCCTTCTTGATCTTCTGGGCGTCGGCCAGGGAGATCTCCAGGCGAACGTCGTTCACCGGCTCCGCCACCGTTTTCAGGACATGGACGTGGACGTCCCCTGTGGTGGGGCTGAGACGCACCGCAATGTTCTCCTCGCCCACAAGGTTGTCCTTCCTATAGGCCGAGGCTAATGCGGCTTCAATGGCAGAGAGGACCATCTCCCGTGGGAGATTCCTCTCCGCCGCGAGCTGTGTGAGGGCTATCAGGAAATCGCTCTTCATGCTCTGTGACCTCCAAGGCGCTCCCCCACCCCCTATGAATAAAGAAAGTGGGATGAAACCCACTTTCCCTCCAAGCCATGCATTTAGACAGACTCCCAGAGTCCGTAAGCAAGTATACCACATTCAGCCTAAGGTGGCAATCCAAAACTACCCTTCGCCGACTATGCCTGGACTTTTGACCTCAGGCAGGTTACACCACCACCTATTCAGCCGACGGCCCCTCTGAATGCTATCCCGCCAGGCAGGCCGACCCGCTTCTTGCCAGGGCATCCCTGGCCCGCTGCTGCCAGGAGTAGGGGTGCAAGAGCCTGCCCTGAGCCTGCCGAAGGTCCTTGCGCCCCTACTCACCTCCTTTCTACTACCGCCCCCTCCTCAGCTTCAACCCCTGCTCCGTCCAGCCCTGGGCCACGTCTATGCACCGCATGAACTCCACACCAGGTTGGGACCTCATGTGCAGGATGAGCTTCTCAAGGGCCATGATACGGGCCAGGCGTCCACTGGTGTGGGGGTGCATCGTGAGCATGAAGGCCCGCCCGTATCGGTAAGCGCCGTCAAACTCCCACTGCCAGGCGTTCAGCACATCCGCGGGGCTCGCTGGAGGCGCGGTGCGCCCGGTTACCGGTGCGAAGGCGTAGTACGGCACGTCGTCCTGGGCCCAGTGGACGGGCAACTCCACCAGCCGCTTGCCGTTGGACGCTTCCACGAAGTAGGGGATATCGTTCCCCATCAGGCTGGAATCGTAGGCGAAGCCCCGTTCCGCCAGCAGGTCCAACGACCTGCCGCTCAGCTCCCAGGAGGGGGAGCGATAGCCCAGAGGCCGCTCCCCCGTGATGCCCTGAAGGATGCGGCTGCCCCGGTCCAGGATGGCCCCCTCCTCCTCCTGGGGCCCCAGGGAGGAGGGCGGCTCGTGCAGGTAGCCGTGATTTCCAATCTCGTGGCCGCGGCGCTGCACCTCCTTCACCATGCCCACGTGGGTCTCCGCCACGTAGCCTGGGATGAAAAAGCTGGCCTTGATGCGGTACTCCTCCAGCAGGTCCATAATGCGAAAGACGCCCACCGATGGGCCAAACTCGTACATTGACATGAGGCTTGGGTGGTCCGCCATCTCCGGGTTGCGACGCAGAACGGCGGAAACCCCATCCACGTCAAAGGTGAGCATGACCACGCACCGTGTCCTCCCAGGCCACAAGCCTGCCATAGCTGTCTCCCTCTCTTGCTCCCG
This sequence comes from Chloroflexota bacterium, assembly GCA_016179765.1. GTDB lineage: Bacteria > Chloroflexota > Dehalococcoidia > Lucifugimonadales > JACPCL1 > JACPCL1. The sequence continues at coordinate 56,825 of JACPCL010000036.1, read as the reverse complement.
CTCGTGGAACCCCTTCCAAACCCCCTTCCCTTGATAAGAGAGGGGTTTGCGTCCCCAGTATACTCCTTTGACAGCTTGGCCTTTGCCCCTGGATAATTGGTGCGTTCTACCCATAGAAAGGAGGCCCATCATGCGCATCGGCGCCCACGTGTCCACCGCAGGCGGCCTACCCAAAGCCATAGACCGCGCCCTGGAGATCGGGGCCGAGGCCGTGCAATTCTTCTGCTCCTCCCCCCAGGGGTGGGCCTTCAAGCCCGTGCCGGAGGCCCAGACCTCCGCCTTCCGCCAGCGCGCCCAGGAGGCCGGCATCGGCCCCGCCTTCCTCCACGCCATCTATCTAGTGAACCTCAGCGCGCCCACGCCGGAGAACCTCCAGAAGAGCATGGACTCCCTGGTCAACTACATGGGCGTCGCCTCCGCCATGGGCGGCGCAGGCGTCGTCTTCCACGGCGGTAGCCATCGCGGCGCAGGCTACGACGGCATCTTTCGCCAGGTCGTGGACTCCCTCAAGGCGGTGCTGGAACGCTCGCCCCAGGATGTGCTCCTCTGCCTGGAGAACAGCGCCGGCATGGGCAACCACATCGGCTCCAGGTTTGAGGAGATGGGCCGCATCCTGCGCGCCGTGGACGATCCCCGCATGAAGGTGTGCCTGGACACCCAGCACTGCTTCGCCGCCGGTTACAACGTGGCCGCCCGGGATGGCCTGGACGCCGCCATGCGGGAGTTTGACCGCGAGATCGGCCTGGCCAACCTGGCCGCCGTCCATGCCAACGACTCCAAGCAGGCCCTTGCCTCCGGCGTGGACCGCCATGAGAACATCGGCGAGGGCCACATTGGACGAGAGGGTTTCCTGAACATCCTCTCCCACCCCGCCTTCCGCGACCTCCCCCTCCTCCTGGAGGTCCCTGGCTTTGAGAACAAAGGCCCCGACAAGCGCAACGTGGACATCCTCAAAGAGCTACGCCAGCAGGCAGAGGTGTGACCAAATCCTCCTTCCCCCTTGACAGGGAAGGATACGGAGCTTGCCCTGAGTACCCGATTCATCAGGGCAAAGGGGTAAGGGTGAAACCCCTGTAGGGGCGCAGCATGCTGCGCCCCTACAGGGGCCTTCGGACAACCTGCGTCCCCCCCACCAGCCGCCGTTCCGCAGTAGTAAGACCGTACACCTCGTACACCCGCCTATTTATCCGCCGGTCTGCCGCCATTAGCTGCAATACTGATTCCTGTTAGGTTCGCGGAGCAACGAACTCTAAAACACTCGATTATCCCGCAAAACCCAGTTGAAGCGACAAGAACAGTTATGCTAGTATCAAGCGCATAGTCTACCAGAGGTGGCCCATGCCTGCTTTGACGCAAGCCGCCAGTTATCCCACCACAAGGAACGGGACATCTACTTTCATCCGAAATGTGGCGCTACCTGTACATGGTTGGTTTAGGTTCCCTGCGGGGTTCTCTGCTGAATGGGTTAGAACAGTTGTCCACGATCATCGTGGCGAATTGAATGGTGGAACATTCCTTGACCCGTTTTCAGGCGTAGGAACGGCAGTTCTTGCTGCTGAAGAAGCAGGGGTTCGGTCCCTAGGGCTAGAGGCACAACCCTTCATTCTCCGGGTAGCTAAGGCAAAGCTGAATTGGTACGAGAGGGTAGAAGAGTTTGCCGACTTTGCGGAGCGTGTTCTTACCGCCGCAAAACGCGAGCCAGCACACGAACCCAAGTATCCACGTCTCATAGAGAAGTGTTACTCAGAGCATGCTATCAGAGATCTTTACTCTCTAAAGGCGGCGTGGGAACGGCTCGCGGATTATAGCGCTGTTTCGGAATTGGCCTGGCTTTGTTTGGTGAGTATTCTTCGTTCCTGCTCTCACGTCGGCACGGCGCCTTGGCAATACGTCTTACCTAGTCAAGAGAAAGCTATAGTTGCTCGCCCTTACGATGCCTTCGCCTCTCAGGTAAACAGAATGATCATGGACATGCGTATCCGACAACTCCAGGTTGCTGAACCGAGTGCGCAAATCCGCCTCTCGGACGCTAGAACTTGTGAAGGTATTGAAGACCAATCGGTTGGATTGGTTGTTACCTCTCCCCCGTATGCGAACAATTATGATTACGCTGATGCCACCAGGCTCGAGATGACCTTTCTCGGTGAAGTTCTTGACTGGGGTGACCTCCACGAGAAAGCTAGGAAAGGGCTTGTACGGTCCTGTTCTCAACATGTCTCTACTGAGAAAACCGCAATTGAAGACATGCTAACGCAACTCAATGGAATCCCGTTCGAAGGCGCTATTCGAACTGTTTGCGGACAGCTCGCCGAAGAACGGAGCAACCACGGGGGCAAGAAGCAGTATGATGTTCTGATCGCCGCGTATTTCGCTGATATGCTCCATGTCTGGCAAGCGCTGAGGCGCGTTTGCCGGAAAAACGCGGCCGTATGCTTTGTTGTGGGAGACTCTGCCCCCTACGGAGTACACGTACCTGTTGAAGAGTGGATGGGGCAACTAGCTGTTTGTGTGGGCTTTAAGGCTTACCGTTTTGAGAAACTCAGGGACAGGAACACCAAGTGGAAGAATCGCAAGCACCGAGTGCCGTTGCAAGAAGGCTGCCTGTGGGTCGAGGGTTAAGTCATGGCGCAATCGCCCGCGCACAGGTTTGGCCAAATCATTGGGGATGTGTTGGAAACAGCTATTGAACCTATTCTGGCTGATTTTGCGCGGCAACACTCCCTCTTTTTGGACAAGAAAGGACCCCGACCTGCACGTAAGGGTCGGAAGGTGAGTTGGACAGATTCATATGGGAACATTCATGATCTTGACTATGTTCTAGAAAGGGGAGGCTCTGCCACCGAAATAGGCATTCCAGTTGCGTTCATTGAAACAGCATGGAGGCGTTACACCAAGCATTCGCGGAACAAAGCGCAGGAAATACAGGGAGCAATTCTTCCTCTAGCTGCTACCCACCAAAGCTCAGCTCCCTTTCTGGGTACGATCCTTGCGGGAGTATTCACTGAAGGCGCTCTGAGACAGCTTGAGTCCCAAAAGTTCCGGGTTCTTTATTTCCCTTATGACTCTCTGCTCAGTGCATTCAAGGAAGTCAGGATAGACGCCTCTTTTGATGAAGACACGCCAGATTCGGAGGTCCAGCGTAAGGTTTCCGCTTGGGAACGGCTGGCGGCGAGGCAACGTAGCCGGGTGGCAAACGCGTTACTTGAATCCCACAATGAAGAAGTCCGGGCTTTCATGATAAACCTTGAAAGCAGCGTTACTCGCTACGTGGCTTCAATTAGAGTGCTCCCCCTGCACGGAGTGTCTTCTTCTTGGAAGTCGGCGGATGAAGCTATCGTTTTCATCAAGAGCTACGATGATTTCATGGTGCATGGTCACCTTGTCCGTCTCGAGATTTCAATCGTCTACAACAACGAAGACGAAATCACGGGTAAGTTTGCCACCAAGGAAGATACCCTGGCGTTCCTGGAGAACTACAGAGGGCCACAACTGGCTCCAGCAAATCGCCGCCAGTCTAACACCATCTGACTCTTTGCCCGCCATTAGTTGCCTGCCGCTGAACGACTGGCATCGGCGAAGGCCTGCGATGCTCTCGCCCCACCTCTGCCCTCGCCTGCTCTTTCCTGTCCTGCATCGCCTGCTCCGGCCTCTTGCCCCTTCCCTATGAGGGAAGGGGACAGGGGTTAGGTCACATCCCTCTTGCCCTATCCCGCCCCCAACTCCTACCATCTTTGTGTGATAGCCCGTAGTATAGCCACTGCCCTCCCGCCTGTCCCGTTCCAGCCGAAGGAGAGACTCAGGGGAAGGTCAAGAAGGTCAAACAGAGCCTTCCAATTTGGCCTTCCCCCCGTCCAAAGCTGCCACAGAAAAAGCGGGGGAAATACAATCAGTCGGCGGGCAAACAATCAAACACAGCGCCCAAATGCGCTACAATGGCCCCGCCGTAGCAGAAAATCCTTAGCTCCCCCTCCCACTTCAGGGGAGGGGGCCGGGGGGTGAGGTGAACAAGCGTACCAAGACCATCTACGCCTGCCAGGAGTGCGGCGCCCAAGCTCCCAAGTGGACCGGCCAGTGCCCCGCCTGCGGCCAGTGGAACACCATGGCCGCCGCCCAAGCGCCCAGCCGTCCCGCAGGCAAGGCCCCGTGGTTAGATGGCGATGGCGCAGCCGTCCAGGAGCTCTCCGCCATCTCCACCGACGCCTCGCCCCGCATTCCCACCGCCTTCGCCGAGCTGGACCGCGTCCTGGGCGGCGGCATCGTCCCGGGCGCCATGGTCCTCATGGCCGGCGACCCCGGCATCGGCAAGTCCACCCTCCTTCTTCAGGCCTCCGCCCGTCTGGCCGCCGCCGGCCTGCGCGTCCTCTACGCCTCCGGCGAGGAGTCCGCCCACCAGGTCAAGCTGCGCGCCAAGCGCCTGGGCGTCCCCGGCCAGGGTATCTTTTTCCTCAGCGAGACGGAAGTGGAGGTCCTTCTGGCTCACCTGGACCGGCTCAAGCCTAGCCTCGCCGTCGTGGATTCCGTCCAGACCATCTACTCCCAGGACACCCCCTCGGCCATGGGCAGCATTGCCCAGGTGCGCGAGTGCACCCGCCGCCTGACGGCGTGGGCAAAGGCTACCGGCGTCCCCATCCTGCTGGCGGGCCACGTCACCAAGGACGGGACCATCGCCGGCCCACGCACGCTGGAGCACATGGTGGACGTGGTGCTCTCCCTGGAAGGCGATACCCTCACCCCTTACCGCATCCTGCGCGGCGTCAAGAACCGCTTCGGCTCCACCAACGAGGTCGGCGTCTTTCAGATGGGCGGCGCAGGCCTGGAAGAGGTGCCCGAGCCATCCCTCCTCTTCCTCTCCCATGACCGGCAGGGCGTCGCTGGCTCCGTGGTCGTCGTGTCCATGGAGGGGACGCGCCCCCTGCTGGCCGAGGTGCAGGCCCTGACCACCCACACCGTCTTCCCGCAGCCCCGGCGCACGGGCACGGGCGTGGATTTCGGACGCCTCCTCCTCATCTGGGCATGGCCCTGGCATTAGCCTCCAGCTTCCGCAACGCCCCCATTGACCCCTGGACCGTCGCCATTGGCGAGGTTGGCCTGGGCGGCGAGGTCCGCGGCGTCCCCCAGCTTGGCCGCCGCCTCTCCGAGGCCGCACGCCTGGGTTTCCAGCGCGCCGTCATCCCAGCGTCGCAGCGAGACGATGCGGGCAGCGTGTCGATTGAGGCCACGGGCGTCCGCACCCTGGCCGAAGCGGTGCGCGCCGCCCTGCCAAGGCCGACCCCCAGACCGAGCACAGACGCAGACTTCCCCTAGGCGAAATGTGTAGGGGCGCATCGCCGCCTCGCCCCTACACACCTGTTGCCTTGCTCAAGGTTCGTTGCGATAATAGGCCACACCATTTTCGTGTCCCCGCAGCTCTTAACAAAGGGAGGTTCCTATGCCACCGCTACAGGTCGGAGACCCAGTGCCCGACGTCAGCTTCACCGGCGCTGACCGCAAGGAGTACAAGCTCACGGATTTCAAGGGCAAGCAGAACGTGGTCGTCGCCTTTTATGCCAGAGCTTTCACAGGGGGCTGAGAGCGGGAGCTGCGAAAGTTCCAGAGCTTGCTCTCGGAGTTTCAGCAGCTAGAAACCCAGGTTCTGGGTTCCAGCACCGATGCCGCCCCTCCCCAGAAGGCCTTCGCTGACCACTGCGGCGTGACCTTCCCCGTGGTGGCCGACTTCCCCACCTTCGCCGCGGCCAAGGCCTTTGGCGTCTTCAATGAGGAGCGCCTTTCCGACCGCCGTGTCACCTTTGTCATTGACAAGTCGGGAATCATCCGCCACGTTGTGGATGACCGGCCTAACACCGAGCAGCACGCCACGGAGTCCTTGGAGGCTATCAAGAAGCTGGCCGGGAAATAATAATGCCGTAGGGGCGCAGCGTGCTGCGCCCCTACGGCACATACCTCAGGAGGCCCACAATCGCCACAGGAACCCCGGGGCGTTTGAGAGAGGTTGCCTGGCTGTTCCTGAAGCTAGGCGTCATTGGCTTTGGGGGCCCGGCAGCCCACATCGCCATGATGCGGGACGAGGTGGTGCGCCGCCGCAAATGGCTGGATGACCAGGACTTCTTGGATATGGTCGGGGCCACCAACCTTATCCCCGGCCCCAACTCCACGGAGATGGCCATTCACCTGGGTAAGCGTCGCGCCGGATGGCCGGGCCTCATCCTTGGGGGCGCGCTGTTCATCACCCCCGCCGTGCTCATTGTCCTGGCCGTGGCCATGGCCTACGTACGCTACGGGGGCACGCCCCAGGCCGAGTGGCTCCTGTACGGCATCAAACCCGTCATTATCGCCGTTGTAGTGCAGGCGTTGTGGGCCTTGGGACGGCGCGCCGTGAAAGGCCCTGTGCTGGCAGCCGCCGGCGTTGCGGCGCTGGTCCTCTACCTACTGGGCGTCAACGAGGTGCTACTGGTCTTCGCAGGCGGCATCGTCATGGCGCTGGTCTACGGTGGCAAACGTCTGGCCAAGAAGGGCGTGGCGGGCCTTGCGCTGCTTCCGCTAGGCAGCCTCTCCCTGGGAACGCTGCCCGCCGGTGCGGCCCCGTATAGCCTGCTGACGCTCTTCCTGAACTTCCTCAAGATCGGCTCCGTGCTGTATGGCAGCGGGTACGTATTGCTGGCCTTCCTGCGCGGCGACTTCGTGGACCGCTTGGGCTGGCTGACGGACCAGCAGCTTCTGGACGCCATAGCCATCGGCCAGTTCACCCCGGGGCCGGTGCTGACCACCGCTACCTTTGTGGGGTACGTGGTGGGCGGGCTGCCGGCGGCTCTCCTGGCGACGGTGGGCATCTTTCTGCCGGCCTTTGTCTTCGTTGCGCTCCTGAGCCGCATCCTGCCCCTGGTGCGGCGTTCGCCTCTGGCCGCCGCTGCCCTGGACGGCGTGAATGTGGCGTCCCTGGCCCTCATGGGGGGCGTGGCCTTGCAGCTTGGCCGCGCCTCCATCATAGACCCCTTCACTATCGTGCTGGCCTTGGTAGCGACGGTACTTGTGTTCCGCACGCGCCTCAACTCGGCGTGGCTGGTGGCGGGAGGAGGCGCGCTAGGGATAGGGTACGGGTGGGTGGTGGGGTAGAAATATGGCGTAACTCTGACATACGTGCCATACTGGAGGCAGTTGGCACACGGAGGACGCTTCTATGGCACACGTATCGGTTAAAATAGGCTCCCAGGGGGCATAGTCCTGCCGGCGGCGGTGCGGCATGAGCTTGGCCTTAAGGAAGGGGATGAACTGCTGCTCCTGCTGGAGGAGGGCCACATAGAGTTGCTCACACGGGACCAATTGTGGGCGAAGATACAGGAGCGATATAAGAATGTCTCACGGGGAGTAAGCCTGGCTGATAAGCTCATTGCAGAACGGCGCGCCGAGGCCAAGCGAGAGGATGCCGAATTGAGAAATTCCTTGACCCACTAATGAAATCGGAGATATTTGGACAACTCTCAATTCAAAACGGCAAGTCTCTTATGTCTGGCAAGCCAGGAAGCAATGGTTCAACCCCCCAGCCTTCAAGGGGTAATTCCAGGGCATCCGCTAGGTCAGCCAATGCCCGGTTAGGCTGGGCATTTACCTCCCAATTGCTCACTCTATGTATTTTCCAACCCTGAAAACGCATAGATCTATCTATTCTAAGGTTTTTGGCATATACCTCTTCACTAAGAACGTATTTGCCATTCTGCCTATCAAAATTGGCATAATGCTCAGGGCCATCTACTTCAATTGCCATGCGCTTCCCATTCCGAAAAGCAAAAAAGTCAATCCTAGTTGGCATATCTAGCGTTGGTCTGGGCAAGGAATGAGAGGGAGCCTTGGGATCATAGGTCCAATCAAGCCAATATTGAGGCAAGAGTGCCGGCTGGCCGAGTGAATTCAGCATGGCGGCGGTAAGGGCAGATGGTGAACGACTACTTGCAGGAAGGTTCAGCAGTTTCGCTTCCCACAAGCTGCCGTATTGGTGCACAAGGGAACTCTCTTGAAGGACAGTAAATTCAAAATCGTAGGCTGATACCTGTCTAAGGTCTATCCCTGAGATTACTGCTTCGCAATACATGGAAAAGAGTTGTTTCTCGGGTCCTGTTTGGGAAAGTTCGAGCAAAACCTTAAGAGTATTACATTTCTCTAATTGAGGCCTTTCATGCATCTTCAGCCTCAATTTTCGCACTGCAACTTCCTTAGTAATATCTGGGCCATACGCTGTTTCCTCCACCTTATCGACAAGCATCGGACACACTCTACGACCTGAAAGGCAAAGGTAGCAGTTTGGCAATCGGTAGTGGTCTATTAGCCCCCATCCTATGATTCCCCCTGTACCCCGAAGCAGATTGGCCAAGCTAAGGGTACCAGGCTCTCCTGTTAAGTCACCAGAGGTAGTGTACACGTTGATGTTGGTCAAACTGTAAGGAAGTTGCTCGCCTGCGTCGTCCATTAGACGTAATTCCGGGCGCTTCGCACCAAGGAAGATAAAACGAGGTAATCCAGGAGCGTTCATTTTTGTTATCTCTGACCCTCTTTGTTGAATGTCGCGCAAAGTCGCAACACAGAGTGACGCTGCCAGCAATACTACTACAACGGGTTGCCATCAGCAAAGGATGGACGATGCCTTGTCCGAGTTGTTGCTCTTCCGCGCCCGTTGACTCCCCCAGGTAGGCGTACTAGACTTGTGCCTACCGCGCAACCCAACGCCAGGAGAGGTCTGATGGCTACCTACCAGACTACCAAGAAGCCGCCGCCTTCTCGGATGAAGGCGCAGCCAAACCTCACGGGTTACCAGAAGCTCCGCAACTCCTTCCGGTTCACCGACGTGTACAGCGAGCTAGACTGGCTACCCGACGGCGGCCTGAACAAGGCCCACGAGTGTATTGACCGCCACGCCAACGGCCCCCTTGCCGGCAAGCGGGCCATGGTCTGGGAGGGCAAGAACGGCGAGCAGGAGCAGTACACCTTCGCCGATATGAAACGGGAGACGAATAGGTTCGCCGACGTGCTGCGGGGCCTGGGCGTCCAGCGGGGCGACCGGGTCTTCACCTTCCTGGACCGCATCCCGGAGCACTACTTCGCCGTCTTTGGTATCCTGAAGGCGGGGGCCATCGCCGGGCCGCTCTTCTCCGCCTTCGGCCCCGACCCGGTGCGCGACCGCCTGCTGGACAGCGGGGCCAAGGTCCTGGTGACCTCGCCGGAGCTGCGGGGTCGCATCGCACATATCTTCAAGGACCTGCCGGAGCTGAAGCACATCGTCATCGTGAACAAGCTGGGGCGGGACAAGACGCCCATCGCTGCCACCGATCTGCGCTATGAAGAGTTGATGGCAAGAGCCTCGCCCGACTTTAAGGTGGACAACACCTCCATGTACGACTACTCCATCATGCACTACACCTCGGGCACCACGGGCAAGCCCAAGGGCGCGGTGCACCGCCACATGGCTATCGTCCAGCAGTACGTGACGGGCAAGTGGGTGCTGGACCTGCACCCCAACGACATCTACTGGTGCACCGCGGACCCCGGCTGGGTCACCGGCACCTCCTATGGGATGCTGGCCCCCTGGAGCAACGGCGTTACCCAGCTTATCTACGAGGGGGGGATCAGGGCTACCACCTGGTACGAGCTGATTCAGAAGCACAAGGTCACGGTGTGGTACACCGCGCCCACGGCCATCCGTATGCTGATGCGCGGCGGCACCCGGGTGACCTCCCAGTACGACCTCTCCAGCCTGCGCTACATCAACAGCGTGGGGGAGCCGCTGAACCCCGAGGCCATCGTCTGGGGGCTGGAGGCCTTCAAGCAGCCCATCCATGACAACTGGTGGCAGACCGAGACAGGGGCCATCCTCATCGCCACTGGAATAACGCCGATATGTACAACTCCAAGTTCAAGAAGGGGTGGTACATCACCGGCGACGAGGCCCGCGTGGACGAGGACGGCTTCTTCTGGTTCGTGGGCCGCGCCGACGACGTCATCAACACCGCCGGCCACTTGGTCGGCCCCTTTGAGGTGGAAAGCGCCCTGATTGAGCACCCCGCCGTCGCCGAGGCGGGGGTCATTGGCAAGCCGGACCCTATCGCCATGGAGGTCGTGAAGGCATTCGTGGCGCTGAAGGACGGCTACGAGCCGACGGACCAGCTCCGCCAGGAGCTGCTGCGCTTCTCCCGGCAGAAGCTGTCGGCGATGGTGGCCCCGCGCGAGATAGACTTCGTGAAGACGCTGCCCAAGACGCGCAGCGGCAAGATTATGCGCCGCCTGCTCAAGGCGCGGGAGCTTGGCCTGCCAGAGGGCGACACCAGCACCCTGGAGGAGGAGTAACCCAATCCCCTGCCCCTTCCTTAAAGGGAAGGGGAGAAAGAGGAGGGTGCGATGAGGGAAGCCATCATTAGCCTAAAATTGGCAGGGGATTGAAATGCAGACAAACGCCAGGCGTAAGTAGTAGGCAGCGGAAGAAAGTTGGACAATGATCCCGTCTGAACGCATTGAACGCGCAATCATCTCTATACGTAGCCAGCGAGTTATGCTGGATAGCGACTTGGCAGAACTCTATGGCGTGGAAACGAGAGCGCTGGTTCAAGCCGTGGGGCGGAACAAGGGCCGATTCCCCGAAGACTTCATGTTCCGACTTACCAAGGAAGAGTTCAGCCGTTTGAGGTCACAAATTGTGACCTCAAACGAAGGGAGGGGCGGGAAGCGCTATCCGCCTACCCTTCACCGAGCAAGGCGTGGCCATGCTTTCCAGTGTCCTGCGGAGCGCTTGGGCGGTGCAGGTAAACATTGAGATCATGCGGGCCTTTGTGCGACTGCGCCAGTTGGTTGCCTCCAATGCAGAGCTATCAAAGAGGCTAGACGAGCTAGAGAAGAAATATGACCAGCAGTTCAAAGTAGTGTTTGACGCTATCCGGCAGCTTATGACCCCGCCAGACCCCCCTCGGCGGCGGCTGGGTTTCCCCGTGAAAGAGGACGTGAGATGAAGGCGGTCGGGCCACGCGACGTGATGGGTGAGAGGGATGTTTGCGAGCGTAATATAGCTAACGGTGAGCTAATGGACGCGGCAGCAGCAGAATAAAGCGGTGCAAACAGACCTGCCGGCGGTATTGATGCAGATTCTAGGCAAGGCAAGGGAGACGACCTAATCCCCTCTGGCTCCCCCTTCCCGTGCGGGAAGGGGGAGAATCGCTCTCCCTTTCCGCACGGAGAGGTCTGAAGGCCCGCGATCTTGGCCTGCCGGAGGGCGATACGAGCACGCTGGAGGAGGAGTAAGACTCCGGTCAGGAGGAGTTCTGTCATCATGACATTTCCCTGGCCCAGAAGCTTGGATGAGATTAACGAATATCGTGACGTTGCCCTTGCGGCCAGCTTCAAGTTTATTGCTGAGGCAGCCCAGGTGCAGGCTTATCTGGAAGGACACGGTGTGACCTGCTATGCACCAGACTATGAGTTCAACGAGGTCTGGGAGTCCATAACTCCCGGCCTGCAAGCGGACCTGGTGAGGCTGTTTCTCCGCAAGATTGACCACTCTGCGATCTTATATATCGTAACAAGGGACGGTTATATGGGCCTGAGTACGGCAATAGAGGCTGGATATGCTCATGGCAAGGGGAAGAAGGTCGTGACATCTGAGCGAGTCAGCGACCCTGCCGTACAGGTAATCGTTGACAGCGTCCTGACTCCCGATGACCTGATTAGGTACCTGAAAGGAGCGCTGAAAACTTAGCTATCGGAAGCTAGAACATCCTGAGCGTCTGGGGGACTACATCTTCTACAAGTTCGTGAGGGAGGCACATCTATGACCACATCCAATCGCCTGCGGGTAGGACTCATCGGGGCCACCGGACGGTGGGGGCCGTCGGCGCACATCCCGGCCATACAGAGGCTGCCGGAGACGGAGCTGTACGCCGTCTGCACCGCCCACGACAACACGGCGCGGGAAGCAGCCCAGAAGTACAGCGTGGAGCTGGCCTACCACAACGACAAGACCATGGACGCCAACCCTCAGGTTGAGGCGGTGGACGTGGTGGTGCGCGTGCCCACCCACTACGTCCTGACCAAGAACGCACTGGAGGCGGGCAAGCACGTCTACTGCGAGTGGCCCCTGGGTGCCAACCTCAGGGAGACCAAGGAGCTGGCGGCCCTGGCCCGCAGGAAGAAGGTACACACCATGGTGGGCCTGCAACGGCGCGCCTCTCCCACGTACCTGCGCCTCAAGGAGCTGGTGGCCGAGGGGTACGTCGGCCAGGTCCTCTCCGTCAACCTGATGCAGCAGGGCGGCGGCGTCCTGAACCGCACCTCCGACCGCACCTGGCAGCGGGACGCCTCCCTGGGCGCCAACACCCTGACCATCGGCTTCGGCCACTCCATTGACGCGCTATGCATGGTCGTGGGGGAGATCACGGAGGTGTCAGGCGTGGTGAGTACCCAGGTTCCGCAGTGGTACGAGACGGACACCAACCGGTACGTGGACGTGACCTCGCCGGACAACATCATGATCAGCGGCAGGCTGGAGGGCGGCGCGGTGGTCAACGCCAACGTGGGCGTCCATCCCTACCATGGCAGCGGGTACAGGATGGAGATCTACGGCAAGGATGGCACGCTGGTCCTGGCCGGGGGCGGCGGCGGGGGGGCGGCGGGGGAGCAGCTACGCATCATGGGCGGACGCAAGGACGATAGGCAGCTCCAGGAGATCCCCGTCCCAGACCGCCTGAAGTGGGTTCCCCAGGAGGTGCAGAGGGCCGGTTCCGCCTTTGAAGTAGGCCAGATGTGGGTCAACTTTGCCAAGGCGATCCGCACCAACACCAAGATGGAGCCGGACTTTGACCACGCCGTGCGCCGCCACAAGCTGCTGGACGCCGTCCAGCACTCCTCGGAGACCGGGAGGCGGCAGAAAGTGGCGCTGTAGGGGGACGGGCATACGAACATACGGGCAAACGGGTAATAGGAGCATACGGGCATGACGGCTGACGGAGGAGTCCCAACTTCGTTGGGACTCCTCACCGACCTGTACGAGCTGACCATGGCCCAGAGCTACCTGCGGGAGGGCATGTCCAGCCAGGCCACCTTCAGCCTCTTCACCCGCACGCTGCCTCCGGGCCGCTCCTACCTGGTGGCCGCGGGCCTGCAAGATGTGCTCCGCTACCTGGAGGGCCTGCGCTTCTCCCCCGCCGACGTGGACTACCTGCGCTCCACGGGCATCTTCGGGGGCGACTTCCTGGACACCCTGGCCTCCTTCCGCTTCACCGGCGAGGTGTGGGCCATCCCAGAGGGGCGGCTGGTCTTCCCTAACGAACCCTTGCTTGAGGTCACCGCGCCCATCCCTGAAGCACAGATTGTAGAGACCTTCGTCATCAACCAGGTGCACCTGCAGACGATGGTCGCCACCAAGGCCGCCCGTTGCGTGTGGGCCGCCCAGGGACGGCGCCTGGTGGACTTCGGCCTGCGCCGCACCCACGGCGCCGACGCCGGCATAAAGGCGGCCCGCTCCTCATACCTGGCGGGCTTTGACTCCACCAGCAACGTCCTGGCGGGCAAGCGGTACGGCATCCCCATCGCCGGCACCATGGCCCACTCCTACGTCTCCAGCTTCCCAGAGGAGATTGCGGCCTTCCGCGCCTACGCCCGCACCTTCCCGGACACCTCCACCTTTCTGATTGACACCTACGACACCGTCGCGGGCGCCCGCAAAGCGGCAGCCGTCGCCAGGGAGATGGAGGGCGCGGGACACCGCCTGCGAGCCGTGCGCCTGGACAGCGGCGACCTGCTGGCCCTGAGCCAGGACGTGCGCCAGGTGCTGGACGAGGCTGGCCTGGCCTACGTAGAGGTCTTCGCCAGCGGCGGCCTGGACGAATACCAAATAGAGGCGCTTCTTGCCGCCGGGGCGTCCATTGACGGCTTTGGTGTGGGCACGCGCATGGGGGTCTCCGCCGACGCCCCATACATGGACATTGCGTACAAGCTCGTGAAGTACGGGGGCCGCCCGGTCCTGAAGCTCAGCAGCGGCAAGGTCTCCCTGGCAGGCGAAAAACAGGTCTACCGCCGCTCGGACCCAGGCGGTGCCTTCCTGGAAGACACCATCGCCCTGCGGGGGGAGTCCCGACTCGTCGGAACCCCGGCAGGCGAGCCGCTCCTGGAAAAAGTCATGGAGGGGGGACGCCTCCTGGACCAGACGCCTGCACTGGAAGAGATACGCGGACGCTTCCGAGGGGAGTTTGCGCGCCTGCCTGAGCGTTACAAGGCGCTGCGCGAGGCTCCCCAGTACCCGGTGGGCCTTAGCCCCGGCCTTGCTGGGTTACAGGCCCAGATGGAGCGCCAGGCGGCATCCCCGGAGAGCGTGCTGTAGGCCCTGCTATGATAGGAACAGCCCCTTTGACTCTCCCGAGCAGGCCGCACAAAAAGAGCGTCCAGAGGGGGCATTTGCCCATTTGGTGAGGGTCTGGGGTCTCCTCCTTCTCTCCGTTCTAACAGGGCGCTGAAAAACACCCCCAAACCCCCTCGAGGGGTTCAAGGTATCCGCCTGCGGCGGATGGATTTGTATCTGGGGGACACCCCCAGACCCCCGTCCCTTCGGCTACGTTCATGGCAGGCTCCGGGGCTTCGCCCCTCTGGACTCCCCTTTCTTCCGCAGCCTGCTAAGCCTGCCGAAGGAGGGCGAGAGAGGGAACATATTGTCATGTAACAAAGATGTAACAAAAGGGCAACATCCAGGCTACACGCCTTCGTCAGAATGAAGGTAACCTATACAGGTTGCGTCATTGACGCCGGGGCCACTGGCAAGGGACGGCTCTGTGCCTGCCCTTGAGGGTTGTGAGGGCAGGCGGAAGGGTGGAACCCCAGGCCTGAGCCCTTGACCACGGGGGCCCGTTTCGTTGACACTGACACAGTTTGTGAAAGACAACACAAGGAAAGGAGTCCGTCGCCATGGCGGGCAGAAATCTCACACCGGCCCAGGTACTACAGTTGTGCAAAGACAGGGGTATCCAGATGGTTGACCTCAAGTTTATTGATATCCCCGGCACCATGCAGCACGTTGCCATCCCCATCGGCGAGCTGAACATGGAAGTCTTTGAGAAAGGCACGGGGTTTGACGGCTCCAGCATCCGGGGCTTTCAGGCCATCCAGGAGAGCGATATGCTCCTGATACCCGATTCCACCACCGCCGTGGTAGACCCGGTCTTTGAGATCCCCACCCTGAGCGTTATTTGTGATGTTCGCGACCCGGCGACCGGTGGTAGCTACTCCCGTGACCCCCGCTGGATCGCCCGGAAGGCGGAGGCCTTTCTGAAGTCCTCTGGCATCGGCGACACCAGCTACTGGGGCCCCGAGCTGGAGTTCTTCATCTTTGACTCCGCCCGCTTTGACCAGACCGTCAACAGCGGCTACTACTATATTGACTCCGACGAAGGCGTCTGGAACTCCGGCCGGGACAGCTCTCTGCTGGGCGGCCGGAACCTGGCCTATCGCCCCCGCTACAAGGAGGGCTACTTCCCATCGCCACCCACGGACACCCAGGGGGACATCCGCTCCGAGGCCGTGCTGATGATGCAGGACTTTGGCATCACCATTGAAAAGCACCACCACGAGGTGGCTACCGCCGGCCAGGGCGAGATTGACATGCGGTACGACTCCCTGGTGAAGATGGCTGACAACGTGATGATGTTCAAGTACGCCCTGCGCAACGTCGCCCGGAAGCACGGCAAGGTGGCCACCTTTATGCCGAAGCCCCTCTTTGGCGACAACGGCACGGGCATGCACACCCACCAGAGCATCTGGAAGGGGGGCACGCCCCTGTTCTATGGACAGGGCTACGCCAACATGAGTGACATAATGAAGCACTACATTGGCGGCCTGCTTTTGCATGCCCCGGCGCTCCTGGGCCTCTGCGCACCCACCACCAACTCCTATCGCCGCCTGGTGCCGGGCTACGAGGCGCCTGTCAACCTGGCCTACTCCGCCCGCAACCGCAGCGCCTGCGCCCGCATCCCCATGTACTTTGACACGCCGGCGTCCAAGCGCGTGGAGTTTCGCTGCCCAGACCCCACCTGCAACCCATACCTGGCCTTTGCCGCCATGCTCATGGCCGGCATTGATGGCATCCTGAATAAGATTGACCCCGGCGAGCCCCTAGACGTGAACATCTACGAGATGTCCGCAGAGGAGGCCAGGAGGGTGAAGCAGGTGCCCGGCAGCCTGGGCGAGTCCCTGGACGCCCTGGAGAAGGACCACGACTTCCTCCTGCGCGGCGATGTCTTCACCAGGGACCTCATTGACACCTACCTGGAGTACAAGCGGACGCGAGAGCTGGACCCCGTCCGCCTGCGCCCCCACCCCTACGAGTTCTACCTGTACTTTGACGCGTAAGGGATGACGTGAGCATCAAAAAGCCTGGGCAACTGCCCAGGCTTTTTGATGCTCACGGGTTATCATTCCGAGGGAGTCCGCCAAAGGTGGACGACCGAAGAATCTAATAGGCCGCGGAAGAAAGGGGAGTCCAGAGGGGCGAAGCCTCTCTGTCGGGGGTTTGGGGGTGTTTTTCAGCAGCCTGCTAAGGCTCCTGCTCGTTAAGGAAGCGCCTGTCCTCTTCGGTCAGGTCCGCCTTAACCAGGAGGTCTGGGCGCTTTTCTCGGGTGCGCAGGAGGGCCTGCCGCCGCCGCCAGCGGGCGATGGCCTGGTGGTTACCGGAAAGCAGCACCTCTGGCACACTCCAGCCCCGGAACTCCGGCGGCCGGGTGTACAAGGGATACTGCAGCAGACCAGTGGTGTGGGAGTCTGACGCAGGGGACTCCTCAGACCCCAGCACGCCGGGGATCAGCCGGGCCACGGCGTCCATAACGACCATGGCGGCCAGCTCGCCCCCCGTCAGCACGTAGTCGCCGATGCTCAGCTCCTCGGTGGCCAGATGCTGCCGAATGCGCTCGTCCACGCCGCCGTAGTGGCCGCACAGCAGGGCAAAGGCCGGGAACTGGGCCAGGCGCTCCGCATCCTTTTGCTGGAAGGGCTTGCCCTGGGGGGTGAGCAGGATGACCGGGCAGGAGGGCGGAGTGCCCAGGGCTGCCTCCACCGCGGTGAACAGCGACTCTGGCTTGAGCACCATGCCGGGGCCGCCACCGTAAGGGTAGTCGTCCACCGTGTGGTGCCGGTCCGTAGCGTGCTCCCGGAAGTTGTGCAGCCGCACCTCCAGCCTGTCATGGGCCATGGCCCGGCCAATGATGCTTTCCCCAAGCACACCCCCGAACATCCCCGGAAACAGGGTGAACACGTCAATCCTCATGTCCCAAGTCTACCCCACTCCGGCCTTCGGGGCAAAAGGGGGCATGGCTTCTGGGACTGTTACAGATTTCAGACGAGGTAAGTGGCTGTGGGTTGCGGTTCAGCCGCAACCCACAGCCTTACACATCCCGTTGGAGGAAAGGGGCACCCCGTGGTATTCGGAACATCTCATGCCCCGTGGGCTGGAGGTTGGGCTTTGAGCATGTCCAGGGCGTGGGGGATAGCCGGGAGGACCACCTCCAGGCATTCCTGGACGGCCCTGGTGCTGCCGGGCAGGTTGATGATGAGGGTGCGGCCCCGGGTACCCACCACGGCGCGGCTGATCATAGCCATGGGGGTGTTCGCGAGCGTCTGGATGCGCATGGCCTCGGCCATGCCGGGGATCTCCCGGTCAATGACGGCGCGGGTCGCCTCAGGGGTCACGTCGCGGTCGGTGATGCCGGTGCCGCCGGTGGTGACGATGAGGTCCAGCCTGTCCAGGTCGCACCAGCGGCGCAGGCGGTCCTCAAGAATAGGGCGCTCGTCGGGCACCACTTCGTAGCGTGCCACCTGGAAGCCAGCGGGGGTAAGCAACTCCCGGATGCGTTGGCCGCTGGTGTCCTGGCGGAGGCCCCTGGAGCCCAGGTCGCTGCAGGTGAGGATGCCGAGGGTGGGCATAGTGGGATCATGATAGCACAGTGGGGGTGAGAGTATTTCACACAAGCGCATAAAAACAAACGTATGTATAGGGTGACGTTGCACAATAACAACTAGATAAGGGGTTAAATATGGTTCTTGTGGAATTTGCAACATGGACAGGAAGAGGCATGATGCAAAGTGATAACACAAACGTTCCAATTTCAACAGGCCCGCTGTTCTTTTGACTGGAAGTTACTTTTAGAACTTGTGTTTCTTTACTAAAGTAGTTAGTAATTTCAACTATATCATCTAAAATTGCCCCGCTTAACCCCTTGACGGCTATGGCAGGTCTGTTTATAATCGCCCCATTATCAGGTGAGCTTAGATTATTTACTGGAAAACCCAGGAGTTGCCCATCGGCAGAAGACCTGCCTGATGTACCAGCACACCCCCCTACCGCCATACCACTCACCCGCTCTCATGAAGGAGGCCCTGGCCTTCCTGGACCTTCACCCAGGGGACCGGTGCGTGGACGGCACCCTGGGGGACGGTGGCCACTCAATGGCTATCCTGGAGGCAACTTCCCCTAACGGTCGGCTCCTTGCGTTGGATGCGGATGGTGCAGCTTTGGAACGGGCACGGCAGCGTCTTCAACCATTCACGGACAGAGTTGTCCTGGTGAACGACAACTTTGCCAACCTGGCCACCGTTGTCCGGACCCACGGGTTTGCGCCGGTGCCGGGCGTCCTTCTTGATTTGGGCCTCTCCTCCTGGCAACTGTCTGAGGCCCGCCGGGGGTTTAGCTTCAGCGACGAAGCCCCCCTGGACATGCGCCTCAGCGCATCCCAGCCTTTCACCGCCGCGGAGGTGGTGAACACCTATAGCCAGGAGGAGCTGTCGCACATCCTGTTCACCTATGGAGAGGAACCTCAGGCCCGTCGCATCGCCCAGGCCATCCTCCGCCGCAGGCCCATTGCCACCGCACTGGAGCTTGCCCAGGCGGTGGAAGGGGTGGTCCCCCGCCGTGGGCGGCGCATCAGCCCTGCCACTCGCACCTTCTTAGCATTACGCATGTGGGTCAATAGTGACCTGGAGAACCTCCAGGCCGCCCTCCAGGGGGCTATCGGGGTGCTGAAAAGGGGTGGGCGGCTGGTGGTCATCGCATACCACTCCCTGGAGGACGCCAAGGTCAAGAGGTTCATGCGCCAAGAGGCCAGGGACTGTATCTGCCCGCCGGAGCAGGTCCCGTGCGTCTGCGGCCACAAAGCAACGGTGAAGGTGCTTACCAGGAAAGTGGTAATGCCCTCTGCGGAAGAGGTTGCCCGCAACCCCCGGGTGCGCAGCGCACGGCTGCGGGCCTGCGCCGCCCTTTGAGGGGGGGACGCCTGGATTACCTGAGCGTCTCGTTCAGCATAAGAGATTGGAGTGTCAAGCAGGCCAGCCGGGGGTGATGCCACCTGACGGCAGACTCTTTAGAGGAGGTGAAACAAACCTGCCGCTGAGCAGCAGGTGGATAGCGTATGAGAGCAAGGGTGCTACGTTCAACAAAGGCAGGCGAGGGCAAGAATGGCTCGCCCAGTGGATGGGCGCGCCGAAGGCATACACCAAGTAGAAGGAGAAGGTGGCAACAGCTATGAATGACCAGGAAAACAGGTCCGCTCCCAATGGCAAGACGGTGATCAAGGTGATTGGCGTTGGCGGCGGGGGTTGCAACGCCGTGAACCGCATGTACCAGGCTTCGCCCATCCCGGGAGTAGACTACATCTGCATCAACACCGATGCCCAGCACTTGATGACGCTGGTGGTGCCTCACAAGATGCCCATCGGCACAAAGCTGACCCGCGGCCTAGGTGTGGGCGGCCAGCCAGACCTGGGGCGGGAGGCCGCGGAGGAGGACCGGGACGAGCTGTACGAGTTGCTGCGGGGCGCAGATATGGTGTTCGTTGCGGCGGGCATGGGGGGCGGAACAGGCACGGGGGCGGCCCCGGTGCTCACCGAGATCGCCAAGGAGACGGGCGCCCTGACCATTGGCGTCGTGACCAAGCCCTTCAAGTTTGAGGGGCACAAGCGCCACAAACAGGCCGAGGACGGCATCCAGCACATGAAGGAGAAGGCGGACTCCGTCTTGGTCATCCCGAACGAACGCCTCCTGGAGCTGGCCGACGCTAATGTTACGACTGAAGATGCTTTCAAGATGGCCGACGACGTGCTGCGCCAGGGCGTCATGGCCATTGCCCTGCTGGTGACCGAGACCGGGGAAATCAACCTGGACTTCGCTGATGTAAAGGCCGTGGTGAGCGGAGCGGGCACCGCCTGGATGGCCCTGGGCGTCGCTTCTGGCGAGAACCGCGCCACCGAAGCCACCCGCGCAGCCATTGAAAGCCCACTTATGGACGTTCAGATCAACGGCGCCAAGGGCATCCTCCTCAGCATCTCCGGGGGCAGTGACCTGACGCTGCAAGAGGTGCACCAGGCGGCGCAGATGGTGGAGAGCGTGGCCGACCCCGACGCCACCATCATCTTTGGCATGAGCAAAGACCCCACCCTGGAGGACGAGGTGCGGGTGACCATCATCGCCACCGGCTTCCCGGCGGTAGCGGCCACCGTCCCGGACGACGATCTCATCCTATCCCACCTGGACCTGGCGGGAGTTAGGGGCGAGCCCAGAGAGGAGGAGCTGGATGTCCCACTCTTCTTGCGTCGCAACACCGCCATGAAGCGCCGCGACCGGAGATAGGCCAGGGGCGGCCATCATGCATCTGTCATCCCCACCAACCATTCCGTCCTTCAAATGAAGGACGGAACAGCCTGGGCGGCAACACTATCCAAATCCAACCGGCGATGCCGCCTGACGATCCAAGGCCCGAGGGGCGAAGGCTCCTCGGGCCTTTCTACGTCCCAGGCCCTAGGAGCGGGCTGCTGAAAAACACCCCCATCCGCCACAGGCGGACCGTCAAAGGGGCTGGGGGTGACCTCGGCAGCAGAAGCGGCCTACGCCGGGAACTTCAGGATGACCTCTTCCCCCAGCAGACGGAGGGTACGCAGCACCTGGGCCTGGCTCATGCCTGGGGCCTGCACCCTGCACAACAGGTAGTTAGCCCCCAGGCGCTCTTGCATCTCCTTCACCCGCCGCACCGCTTGCGCAGGCGTGCCAACGATCATCTGGGTAGCGGCGCGGCGGCGAAACTCTTCGGGCGTGGCGCGGCCCCCCATGAACCGGTGGGCCTCCTCCAGGGCCTGCTGCTCGCTTTCACACAGATAGACCCACGAGCTGACGGGGAAGTCCGGCGGCACGGGTCTGTTGTACTCGGCCAGTGCCCGCAGGTAGGTGGCGCGGCCCTGGGCGGTGCGCTCCACGTCGCCGCCGCCGGGGAACCAGGCAAAGCCGTAGCGGGCCGCCCGCTGGATAGGGGCATCGGCGCCGCCGCCCAGCCAGACGCGGGGGTGCGGCTGAGCCGTGGAGCGTACCATGGACTCGGTCCTGGGGATGGTGAAATAGCGGCCTTTGTGCTCTACAGGGCCGCCGCCCCAGAGCTTCACGATGACGTCCAGCGACTCCTCGTAGCGGGAGACGATGCGCCGCCTGTCCACGCCAAAGGCCTCGTACTCCACGCCCTCGTGGCCCATGCCAAGGCCCAGGATGAACCTGCCGCCGGTGACCACGTCCATCGTAGCCGCCTGCTCGGCGATGTCCACCGGGTTGTGCAGGGGCAGCAGCAGGACGGAGGTGGCTACCTCCATGCCCTCCCCCTCGGCGGAGAGGCGGGCCAGCAGGGGGAGGGTCTGGAGCCGGTGGTCGGGCGCGGTGAGGTAGTGCTGGCCGCTGCTGATGAGGCTAAATCCGTTCTGCTTGGCGGCGCGCACCTGCTCGGCGAGGCCGGCGAACCACTGGGCCGGGGTGTAGCGGGGCGGGAAGTTGGCGGTGACCCACAGGCCGAATTTCATGGGCGGCTCCTCAGCATCCGGCGGCGCCGCATCGGCAAAAGGGACAAGGCGCTCAGGCTCTATTGTGCCCACTCTGGCATCGGAGTGCAAGGGAGAGGGAGGGAGTGCCTGGCGATTTGTTTTTCTTCTCTGGAGGGGATGCTTTTAGCTTGGCCTGAGCTTGGGGATTCGTTTTTATTTTTCGGAGAAACGATTCTTCCGTGGCTGCGCCGGCGGTGGAGCGCATGGGTGTGGACAGAGGTGTGCATACGGCGTAAGGGTACCGCCGAGGGAGGGGGTTGGGGAAGGGGTGGATGGCAGACCTAACCCCCTACCCCCTTCCCTAGGAAGGAAGGGGGAGGAGACGTACGTGGTCCCATGTTTCTACGGATGATGGGCGGGCGTGGCAATGGTAGCGTGGCCACGGAGGGCAGAGAGGCAGGCCAAAGGGGGAGGTGTGATGTGCAAACCCGTAACCCGGGAGACGGCCCACGGCTGACCGCTCAGGAAGGGCAGGTCTTGAGCCTGCTTGGGGATGGCCGCACCAACAGGGAGATTGCGGAGAGGCTGTACCTCAGCCCGAACACGGTGCGGGAGTACGTAAGCAGGCTGCTGGAGAAGTACGGCGTGTACAACCGGACGGAGCTGGCGGCGAAGGTGCCGGGGGGGGCAATAAAGCCGCCGGCAATCATTAGTGCGATTGCATCATTCGGGCATCCCTACATTTGTAGGGTTTACAGATTACGCTGGGGGCGGTAGAGTTTTGGAGAAATGTCCCATATTCCTATAAGCAACGATCTCAAAAGGAGCCAGGAGGGATGAGCAACGTGAAACTCGCCGCGCGGGTGACAGCGATTGTTGGCACGATCGTGGCAATGGCCTTGGTATTGCTGTTGACGCCAGGATTTCTGAGGCCATCGGTCGCCTTTGCGGAATGTACCGTGCCCGAGGGCAGCGAAATCGTCTACAAAATGGTCGGAGCCCAGTACTCAGTTTCGGGAATCACCGGCATAAGGGCAAATCTCTGGAATTACAATCCGGCCCCCGTATACAAAGCGACAGGCTTCTGGGTAATGCTGACCGATGGCAGCAACTACGCTCAGACCGGGTGGTGGGAGTACGATGGAATAACCGGAGCCAAGGAGTACGTCTGGAGCCAATATTCCTGGAATGGCGGAGGCAATTGGGAAACCAAGTGGTACAACACGAGCACAGCTCTTTGGCAGGATACGCCGCACACAGAGCCTCCTAGTTCCAAAGAGTACAGCACGATGTTTGTTCCCCTTCAAGGAGAGTACAACCAGGCCCAAATGCAGTACGATGGCGGAACTACCAGGAATGTTTCGATAACCTGGACTCCGACCAAGTGGCAGAGTTTTGGCGAAACCTTGAACTATGACACGCCCAACAAAGGCGACCATGTCCCGGGAGATACAACGAATAAGATCCACGGAGACAACGTTATGTACCGCGATTCTTCCTACAGTTGGCAGTCAGCCTCCATGAGCAACTACAAGGAAGGGCACGGTGACGTTGAACTCATCTACCAAGGATTCCGAATTTGGGACACCCGGTGCTCTGAATAGAACGTAGCGTAACCATTGGATGTCGCGCAGAACCCAGCCATGTGAACCCAGTAGAAGAGGACATCATATGACAACACGGATGATGCTCGGTTTGACCTTCCTAGGGTCTGTAGCGGTTGGCCTCTTGATGCTGGCATTTACCGTCCCCAGCGGGCCCCGAAACGAAACCACGAAGGAGATCGGCGCGATTTTTGATCCCGCAAACAGCCAGATCGCGCCCGCATCGTTTGTCCCAGCGGTCTCCAGAGCGCAAGTCATTGCCCGGGTGCGTGAAAAGCTACCTAGTTTCTTTGAAACGGTGGATCCGAATGCCTTCCAGGTGCAAGCAACGGTCGCCCTGTATTCGGGCAAGCACGAGCGTACTGGCGAGTCGTTGGCAGGCCGTGAGGTGTGGGTCGTAGTCGTAGACAACTTGCCCATTGGTGGTGCCTCAGGAGGCCCACAAGGCGCTGACCGGCTCATGAGAGGGGAACGTCCGGTGAACCAACTGGTTGTTGTCTATGATGCACAAACAGGTGAACAGATAGATGGGGCAATCATGGGGCGCTGGGAGTTGCCTACCAGTAAGTAAACTACAGCCGGCGTATGAGCATGACTCTAACTATCCAAACGCCCAGTATGCCGCTGCAGTAGCATACCATTTCGAAAACCTTGAGAACCCATACTAAGGTATAATGGCAGTAATGGTAGGCCTGCGGGGATCCCTGACGGCCTACTGTTACCGTTGCTTCCGACCTTGGGTACACCGTGGCACAATGTCTCTTAGCGTTTGCGCTCCTGTTCTTAGTACCGTTCGTGACCGCTTGCCAGGGTGCGACGCCAACTCCCTACCCCACGTACACTCCTTATCCCACGCACACGCCTTATCCAACATACACACCCTATCCTACCTATACGCCTTTTGTAGTCCCTGCAGCAACACCAACCACTACTACGGCGCCTGCGCCCTCACCAACGCCGACGCCGCTGGGGGGTGTGCCATCAAGCCTGATTGTTGACCTGTGGAGGCGAGTTAACATCTGGTTGTCGGTGGCCCCCTCTCCAGACCCGTTGCGCGATGTCATACTTCCCTATCGTCTGCCGCTGAACGTGTGTATTCAAGAGGAGAAGATACGAGTAGGAGAGTGGTACTCTGTTTCACCATTCAAAGGGGAACGTCCTGAATGTAAGGCGTTACATACTATCAGGCGAATGGAGGACATCCCCGACGTGGCCTCTCATCCCTCCCAAGGCGAGCGCGCTCTTCCAAGCGAGCCTGATTGGAATGCTCTCAACGTAGACCAGTGCCCTGCGGCACGTTTCTCGGGTGGGATCAGCTCTGTCGTCTATCACGGGGACACGGCTCAGAGATTCTACACCAGCGTCCTTGAAGATGTTGCTAAGGACGTATCCAAAGACCAACAGGGCCGCGGGTACGTGGTTGTGAGCGGTTATCTGGAGGATTTTTCTGCCATTTTTCAGGCACTGCTCTACCTTCAGGAGGAATCAAAGATTCAAAACAACCTGGAGGGAGTCGTGTACCATCAACAGCTTTGGCTAGATCTCAGTCACACTCATGATATGGGCTCTTGCCCGGTTGTGCTGCTCCCGGAGCACAACAAGGTGGTTCTGGACCCCGCCTTTGTGCATGTGTTGGCAGCCGCAGCAACCTCTCCGAAAGGCTCACCGCCTCTGGCAGCCATACTCTTCCATGCGGCCTTGCACCTGCATACCAAGACTTCTCCCCATGAGGCGGAGACTCCATTCCCCTCTCCCACACCAATGGTACCCTAGGGCGTTGTCGCCTTACCCCCTGGGACCGGCAACCTGTCCTTGACTACACCCCTGGCCTTCTCCCATGCCAGCCGGCGGCCTGCTGGTAGGCGTGGGCGGCGCGCAGGATGGCGGCCTCGTCAAAGGGGCGGGCGATGAGCTGCAGGGACACGGGCAGGCCATCGGAGCCAAAGCCGATGGGCAGGGCCAGGGCGGGCAGCCCCGTGAGGTTGGCGGGATTGGTGACGCCGGTGGCTGCCGCCCTGCCAGGGACCGTGCCGCCGGCCTCGGCGTCCAGGCGCGGCGCGGTGTTAGGGGCTGTGGGCGCTACCAGCAGGTCCACATCGTCAAACAGGGCCATGTAGTCCTGATACAGCACCTTGCGGGCGCGCTGCGCCTGGACGTACTGGACGGCCAGCAGGCCCAGGCCCTGTTCCAGGCGGTTGCGGCAGTTGGGGCCGTACTCCTGGATGCGGGTCTTCATCCACTCCAGATGGTAGGCCGTCGCCTCCGGGTAGGCGATGGCCGTGTAGAGGGTGCGGGCGTCAAGGTCGTGGGCCAGGGAGACGTCGTGGCTGCGCGCGCCCAGCTCGCCGAAGAGGCCCAGGGCCGACTCTATGGCGGCGGCCACGTCGGCGCTCAGGTCGTGGAAGGCGTCCTTGCGCAGGACGCCGAGCCGCAGGCCGCGGACGCCGTCCTTCAGGTGGGCGGTGTAGTCGTCCACGGGCGCGGCGCTGGAGGCCAGCTCCCTGGGGTCGTGGCCGGCGATGGCCTGGAGCATAAGGGCGCAGTCCTCGGCGGTGCGGGTCATGGGGCCAACGTGGTCCAGGGACCAGCTCAGGGGGACGACGCCGTGGCGGCTGACGCGTCCGTAGGTGGGCTTGAGGCCGAGGATACCGCAGTTGTGGGCGGGGCCACGGATGGAGCCGCCGGTATCGGTGCCGATGGCCCCCATGGCCAGGCCCGCGGCCACCCCGGAGCCGGAGCCGGAGCTTGAGCCGCCAGGGAAGTGGGCCGTGTTCCAGGGGTTGCGCGTGGCCCCAAAGCGGACGTTGGTCATCGTGCCGCCCATGGCGAACTCCAGGAGGTTCAGCTTGCCCAGAAGCACCGCCCCCGCCGATTCCAGCTTCTCCATCACGGTGGCGTCGTAGTCCGGGACAAAGTCCTCCAGAATCCTTGAGCCGGCGGTGGTGCGGATGCCCCTGGTGTACACCAGGTCTTTGACGGCCAGGGGGATGCCCTGCAAAGGGGAGGCGACGCTGCCCCGGGCGAAGGCGCGCTCGGCGGCCCGGGCCTGCTCCATGGCCCGCTCCGCCAGCACCGTAATGTAGGCGTTGAGGGTGCCGTCCAGGGCAGAGATGCGCTCCAGGTGGGCGGCGGTCAGCTCCACCGGCGAAAGCTTCTTGGCGCGCATCTGCGCGGCGGCTTCGGCGATGGTGAGATAGCAGAGGTCGGCGGTGGACATGGTGGCTTGCCCTAGCTCCGGCTGGGCGGCTGTTGCAGGAGCTCAATGCGGGTGTCGTCGGGGCCTTTGATAAAGGCGATGCGCAGCTCTCCCGGATTGCCGCTCGGCCCTTCCAGGAGCTTGGCGCCCAGGCCCACCAGCCGCCGGATCTCCGCCTCCATATCCCCCACGTTCACGCCGAAGTGTTCAATGCCCCAGTGGGCATTGGCGTTGCCTGGGTCCAGGTGCTCCCCAGAGCGGGCGCCGGAGATGTTGACGCCGACGCCGTCCGCCGTCTGGCAGCGAATGAACCGGTCGCCCACGGGGCGCACGGTGTCACTGAGGATGCGGAAGTTGAAGGCCTGAACGTACCAGTCGGCGGTCTTCTTGGGATCGGAGGCTTTCAGGTGCACGTGGTTGAACTCGTAGGGCATACCCTCTGCTCCTGTGCGGTAAGATGCCTGCGGACGCGGTCCTTTGGTGGCGTCGCTATACTGTATCACGTTCTGGGCGGGAGGCCTTCGGAAAAGTCATCCCCTTCGGGGATGACTTTGTATCTGGGGGACACCCCCAGACCCCCGCCCTTTCGCTGCCCCTTCACGTTGTTCAGGGCTTCGGCTCACCAGGGCAGGCTCCGGGGCTTTGCCCCGCTGGACCCCCCTTAGCGCGTGTTATGGAGAGGGCAAGCCTTAAGTGGGTATCTCTGGGGGACACCCCCAGTCCCCCGCCAGAGGGGGCTTAGCCCTCTCTGGACCCCCCTTTTTCCTTTCCGCAGCCTGCTAGGGGAGCAAAAGCCCTGACCCAGGCCAAGGGGAAAGGGGCGCTTCTTCCCCTTCCACAGCTATACCCTTTACAGCTTTGCCGTCACCCCTCATAATTGATAGTGCTTAGAATCTCGTAAAGTGACGGACTATCTTGACGTACACCACCCAGAAGGCCACCACTCCCCTAGAGCCAGGAACAATGGCCGACTTGCTGAAGGACTCCGAGCCGATAAAAAGTGTCCGGCGCGGAGACATCGTGAACGGCGAGGTGATGCGCATTGATGGGGATGGGGTCCTGGTCAACATTGGCCACAAGGCCGACGGCCTCATTCCACCCAGGGAGATGCGCACCCTGTCGCCAGAGGCGTTGGGCCGGCTCAGCCGGGGCGACGAGGTTTATGCCTACGTGATCCGCCCGGACAGTGAGGAAGGCCCGGCCATCCTTTCCCTGGACCGCGCTCGCTCCGAGCAGGGGTGGGTGGTGCTGCAGCGCGCTCTGGACAACAACCTGATAGTGGACGGGGTCATCACCGGCTACAATAAGGGTGGTGTGGTGGTGGACGTGGAGGGGGTGCAGGGGTTCATCCCACTGTCCCAGCTAGCCCCCATAGACCGCAACGCTGGCGACCAGGAGCAGGTGCTGGCGCAGCGGGTGGGCCAGAACATCAAATCGCAGCTCTTGGAGGTGAACCGGCGGCGCAACCGCGTGATTCTTTCCGAGCGGCAGGCCCTTCAGCAAAAGCGGGATCAGGACAAGACCCGGCTGCTGGAAGAGCTCCAGGAGGGCCAGGTACGCAAGGGGCGCGTCAGTGGTATATCCAGCTTTGGCGTCTTTGTAGACCTGGGAGGAGCAGACGGCCTTGTCCACATCTCGGAGCTCGCGTGGACGCAGGTCGGCTCGCCAGAGGAGGTGGTAAAACCGGGGGCGGAGATAGACGTCTATATTTTGAAAGTAGACAAGGAAAACAAGAAGATAGCCTTAAGCATCCGACGGCTGGCGCCGGAACCGTGGGCTACCGTGCCTCAACGGTACCAGGTGGGCCAGGTAGTGGACGGTTCCATCACCAAGCTCACCAACTTTGGGGCCTTTGCCCGGATTGAAGACTCCATTGAGGGACTCATCCATATCTCAGAACTCAGCGACCGAATCATCCAGCACCCCAAAGAGGTGGTGAACGTAGGAGACCAGCTCAAGCTCATGATCATCAAGATTGAGCCAGAGCGCAGGCGACTGGGACTCAGCCTCAAGCAAGCCCTGGACCCCTGGACGCCAGAGGTCTAGTCGGGTTTGCTCATTCTGCGCCCACACTAACAGGAGGGCATGTATATGGCTAGCAGATTTGAGAAGTTCTCTGAGCGGGCACGGAGGGTCCTCTCCCTTGCCCAGGAAGAAGCTCAGCGCTTCAACCACAACTACATTGGCACCGAGCACATCCTCCTGGGCCTGGTGCGCGAGACCGATGGGGTGGCGGCGCGGGTGCTGACCAACCTCTCGGTAGAGCTCAGCAAGGTCCGCTCGGCGGTGGAGTTCATCATCGGACGGGGAGAGCGCCGGCCCGCCCCGGGCGAGATTGGCCTTACCCCCAGGGCTAAGAAGGTGATTGAACTGGCGGTGGACGAGGCCCGTCGTCTGAATCACCACTACATCGGCACGGAGCACCTTCTCATCGGCCTCATGCGCGAGGGGGAAGGGGTAGCCGCTGGTGTCCTGGAGAGCCTGGGCGTCAGCCTGGAGAAGGTGCGCACCGAGACCAACCGCATCCTGAGCCAGAACGTGGCCCAAAGTGGCCAGCATCCCCAGGGTAGGAGCGCCAGCCGCACTCCCACCCTTGACCAGCTTGGCATTGACCTTACCCAGATGGCCCGCAACGACAAGCTGGACCCCGTGGTGGGGCGAAGCAAAGAGATCCAGCGGGTGGTCCAGATCCTGAGCCGCCGCACCAAGAACAACCCGGTGCTCATTGGCGAGCCAGGTGTTGGCAAGACCGCCATTGTAGAGGCGCTGGCCCAGCGCATCATCAGCGGTGACGTGCCGGAGGGCCTCCAGCGCAAGCGCGTCGTCACCCTGGATATGGGCGTGCTGGTGGCCGGCACCAAGTACCGGGGCGAGTTTGAGGAGCGCCTGAAGAAGGTCATTGAGGAGATCAAGAGCTCCGGCAACTGCATTCTCTTCATTGACGAGATGCACACCATGGTGGGCGCAGGCGCCGCAGAGGGCGCCGTGGACGCCGCCAACATCCTGAAACCCTCACTGGCCAGGGGTGAGCTGCAGTGCATCGGCGCCACTACCCTGGACGACTATCGCAAGTACGTGGAGCGGGACCCCGCCCTGGAGCGCCGCTTCCAACCGATCAACGTCACTGAGCCTACCGTTGAGGAGACTATTGAGATCCTCAGGGGCATCAGGCACAGGTACGAAGGCCACCACCACTTGAAGATAGAGGACGAGGCCCTGGAGGCCGCGGCCCATCTGTCTTCTCGGTACATATCCGACAGGTTCCTGCCGGACAAGGCCATTGACCTGGTTGACGAGGCCTCCAGCCGCGTCCGCATCCGCAAGACCACCATGCCACTCTCCGTCAAAGAGGTGACCAAGGTCCTGGAGAAGGTCCGCAAGGATAAAGACGAGGCCCTGGCCAACCAGCAGTACGAGTTTGCCACAGAGCTGCAACAGCGGGAGAAGACCCTGAAGGAGAATCTGGAGCAGTTGGAGAAGGAGTGGCACGACGGCGGCAAGCAAGAGGACAACACCGTGCCCATGGTGACCGCCGATGACGTGGCCGAAGTTGCCGCCATGTGGACAGGCATCCCCATCACGCGCCTGGCAACGGAGGAGAGCCAGCGCCTGCTCCAGATGGAGGACGCGCTGCACCACAAGGTGGTGGGCCAGGACGAGGCCATCGTTGCCATCGCCAAGGCGGTGCGCCGCGCCCGCGCCGGCCTGAAGGACCCGCGCCGGCCCATTGGCGTCTTCCTCTTCCTTGGCCCTACCGGCGTCGGCAAGACCTACCTGGTGCGCGCCCTGGCGGAGTTCATGTTCGGCAGCGAGGACAGCATGGTGCGCCTGGACATGAGCGAGTTCATGGAGCGACACACCGTCGCCCGCCTGGTGGGCGCGCCCCCTGGCTACATCGGCTACGACGATGGCGGCCAGCTTACCGAGGCCGTCCGCCGCAAGGGGTACTGCGCCATCCTCTTGGACGAGATTGAGAAGGCCCACCCGGACGTCTTCAACATCCTGCTCCAGATCTTTGACGATGGGCATCTGACCGACGCCAAGGGCCGTAAGGTGGACTTCCGCAACACCATCATCGTCATGACCAGCAACATCGGCTCGGACCTCATCCGCAAGGAGCAGTTCATGGGTTTCTCCACCACCAGCAGGGACGAGGCCAAGTCGGCGGAGCAGGCCTATGAGAGCATGAAGAGCAAGGTGCTGGACGAGGTGAAACGGTTCTTCCGGCCTGAGTTCTTGAACCGCATAGACGGCAGCCTGGTCTTCCACGCTCTCAGCAAAGAGCACATCATGCAGATCGTAGACCTGATGGTCTCCGAAGTGGGCAAGCAGCTCCTGGGCAAGGGCGTGACCCTGGAGATGACCCAGGCCGCGAAGGACTTTCTGGCAGAGAAGGGGTTTGACCCTAACTTTGGCGCGCGGCCCCTGCGCCGCCAGATCCAGGAGCACGTGGAGGACTGCCTGTCCGAGGAGCTTCTGGGCGGCAAGTTCGGCCCCGGCGACACCGTGGTCATAGACGTGGAGGAGGGCAAGACGGTGGTGAAAGTGAAGTCGCCGGCAGAGGTGGTGTAAAGGCTACGGCCAAGCACTAGCAAGAAACCCAGGGCTTTAGCCCTGGGTTTTCAGAGCCGGCATAACCAAGAAACCCTGGACGTACGTCCAGGGTTTCTTGGTTTCTTGCGTCTATCCCGCAGCGCTTTGCCTTCTCTTGCGGGCGAGGGCGAGCCGGTAGTCACCTTCCAGGGCAATCCACATATAGGCAGGGGTGCCCAGAGCCTTCTCCAGATCCAGGGCAGTTTCCGCAGTGATCTCCTTCTTCCCCCTGCAAATCTCACTGATGAGTTGGGCTGGCCTGCCGATGGTCTGAGCCAACTGCTTCTGGGTCATGCCCCTGGCTTCTAGCTCTTCTCGGAGCAATTCACCGGGTGGTATGACAGCGTTCGTTTGCAATGGTGTGCTAGTCGCCATAGTGGTTTGTAACCTCCCTGATAACCAGCGTCCTCGCATCCTGAAGCTCAACGATGAGCCGCCAACGCCCTTGCAACATCATGGCCCACTGGTTGGCCCGGTCGCCTTTCAACGGATGGAGCCTGAGCGCCCTGAAGGTCATGAGTTCCTGCAAGCTCCGCACTTTGTACAGGAGCGTAACGCGCTCAATGTATCTGCGTCCCACTTGCGGTCCCCAAGTGCGCGCTGCCTCAACTTCGTCAGTATAGCACCGCTCCAACTGCCTGGAAGCAAAAGTCAAGTCCATCAGGGCATCACCTTATGGGTGAATATACATCAATTTGACACAATCTGCAAGAAGTCCATTGACAAATCGCAGCCAAGATTCTAAGATTCTTAGACGCTAAGCATTAGAGGTGAATCATGCCAAGGGTTACAGTTACTATTCTTCCAGAAATTGACCGACTTATCCGCATCTACCAGGCAAAGCTCCTGCTAGGGCGAAACGAAGATGTAACCTACACAGAGGCATTGAATGAGTTCCTGTATTGGGCATTGCTGGAGGCCGAGGCGGGGGCCTTAGCAGAGATTGAAGAGATTGAGGAGGCAACACAGAATGATGAGGAGGTGTGGCACGTAGAGGAGGAATTTCCCAGCAGTCTTTCTGCGTTCAAGGATACGGTAGACAGCATGCAGGCTATGGAAGGTGCAGGTATCTTGCTCGCCTTCAAAAACAAGAAACTACAGTTTGAAGGGAAGTTAGACGCCCTTCCAACCAGTGATAACGAGCATTGTTGCCGGTAGCCTCTCCATCCAACCAAACGTTCCCCTCCTGACGCCGGAGAAGGACAGCGCTTTGCATCTACCGCATCTCCATAAACTCCAGGCGCACCCCTTCTGGCCCCTCAAAGAAGCAGACGCGGCGGCCATCGGCCAGGAGGCGCTCCTCCAGCACCCGGGCGCCGCTGGCCTTGATGCGGGCCACCTCGGCGTCAAAGTTGCTGGCGTCAATGGCCAGGTGCTCAAGGCCCCAGTGCTGGTCCAGCTTCTGCCCTTCAACGAGACCGGTCACGTTCATGGGCACGCCGTGCAGGTCCAGGCGGTAGGAGGTGATGCGGCCATCCGTGGCGCGGTTTTCCGCAACAACCGTAGCGCCCAGGTAGTCAATGTACCATCGGGCCGTCTTCTGGGGGTCTGGGCTCTTGAGGTGCAGGTGGTTGACCCTGTAGGACATGGCAGCCTCCCTCAGCTGTACTGAAAAACTCTTCCGACTATCCCCACGTTCCCTTTTCACAGCCTGTGCTGGGCAATTTTCGCAAAATGTCTGTGTAAACGCCCGAAAGTTCTTGACAATCTGATAGCTACGATATATCGTCTGTCTCAATCTGAGAAGGAGGTCCCACCTATGGATGCCTATTGCTTCAAGTGCCGGGCCAAGCGAGCCATCCGCAACCCGAGGGGCGTCACGTTGAAGAATGGCCGGCCCGCTACCCAGGGCACCTGCTCGGTGTGCGGTACCAAGGTCTTTCGCATAGGCAAGGCGTAAGGCCGGGGCTAAGTCTCCTAAAATCTCTACATGGTGCAGAGGGGCTAGGTGAGGCGATAGCCCAGCTTCTCCAGGAGCTTCTTGGGGTTTGCCTCCAGGACGGCGTACAGGTCCTCCCCCTCCAAGCCAGCCCCTCTTGCTACCTGCTGCACCCACTCCTCGGACAGTAAATCCTCTGGACTGTGCGCGTCCGAGTCTAAGAGAAGCTTTGCGCCCGCTGCCTGGGCCTGCCTGACCACGTGGCCGTTGGCAAGCCCATGCCCCTTCCTGGCGGACACCTCCAGGTATACACCGTTCTTTGCCGCAAGCTGCGACTCCTCCGCCGTCACCAGCCCCGGATGGGCCACTACGTCCACCTTCCCCGATGCCAGCGCCCCTTTGTTGGTGCCTGGCTCCACCGGCTCCGTGATGGTCTGGCCGTGTACCACCACCAGCCGGGCCCCCAACCCCCTGGCCCGCTCCGCCGCTTCCGGTATGAGGGCCGGCGGCACGTGGGTTATCTCCACCCCAGGGATAGCGATGATGTCCCAGTGGGACATGGCGCGCTGGCACTCCTCCACCAGGATGGGGATGACCCGCTCCTGGTCCGCCAGGCCCACGTGGTCGGTGACGCCGATGGCCCGGTAGCCCTGGACGTGGGCGCGGCGGATCAGCTCCATGGGGGAGAGCACGCCGTCGCTCAGAAAGGTGTGGGTATGGAAGTCATACAGGGGCAAGGGAAGGTCCCCCCAACAGGTTTACGATAGGGGCACAATATGTCGTACCCCTACGCACATGCATATGCGACATTGGGCGTAGGGGCAACTTGGCGGGTTGTTCCTGCGCGTGTTTCGCGCTTACGCCCGGGCGCCGGTGGGTGCGGGCTGAGGAGGCGGGGCCGCCGGCGCTGGGTTGGGAATGCCCTGGGTAATGGAGCTGCCCATCAGCACCTCCAGTTCGTCCAGGGTCCAGCGTCCATCCTTGTGGATGACGCGGGAGACGTGGCGCGGCGAATAGAGAGTCATGGGCAGCCCTGAGGTGCCGACGACCTGGCCGGTGATGTTGCCCGCGGCCTCGGTACACAGGTAGACGACCTTGGGGCCGTTGCGGTTTGGGTCACGGGGGTTCTCCACCTCCCGCACCTCTTGCTGGCGTGCGGTGATGCCGCGCTGGGCGCGAATCTCGCGAGCGGTGTCTGGGATGCCCTGGGTCATACGCGTGTCGCCGCCGGGATAGACGGCGTTGACGGTGATGCCGTAGGGGGCCAACTCTCGGGCCAGGGCACGGCAGAAGCCCACCTGCCCCTCCTTGGCGGAGGCGTAGTTGGCCTGGCCGGAGTTGCCCAGGCCGGAGCCCGAGGAGAAGATGACGATGCGTCCGTATCGCTGCTTGATCATGTGGGGCACGACGTTACGCACCATGTGGAAGGCGCCGTACAGGTGCACCCGCAGCACCGCGTCCCACTCCTCCTCCGCCATGTTGAACACCATGCGGTCCCGCAAGATACCCGCCACATGGCACAGGATATCCACGTTGCCAAAGTGGTCCAGGGCGGCCTTCACCATGTTCTGGGCGCCTTCCATCGTAGCGACGGAGTCGTAGTTGGGAACGGCCTTGCCGCCGGCGGCGCGTATCTCGGCCACCAGGGTATCGGCAGGGCCCGTGGAGGCGCCAGTGCCATCCACGCGGCCCCCCAGGTCGTGGGGGTTCAAGGTATCCGCCTACGGCGGATTGATTTGTATCTGGGGGACACCCCCAGACCCCCGCCAGAGTCCCGACCTGTCGGGACTCTGGACACTCCTTTTCAGCACCCTGCTAAAGGTTTTGGTTTCATTCTCTATCATCTCCAGCGCCACATGTCATAGGAGATGATGCGCGGGACCAGGTCGTCCAGGGCGTCCAGGCTAAAGAGGCCCTGGTCGTAGACGGCGCGCTCCACCTCCGGGTTGGTGTACAGGTAAACATCGCCGCCGCGGACGCCAAAGACGTAGCCGTTGGCGTTGGGCGATTCACCGGAGCACAGGTAGGCCACCAGGGGGGCCACGTTCTCCGGGTCGTTGGGGGTGCCGGGGCCTTTCCATGCCTCCCCAGCATCCTGAGGGGCAGGGATGCCCAGGCCAGCCCGGCGGTCTGGGTTGTTGTGCCTGGGGCCGCCCTGGCGGTACATGTCCACGACGCCCGGAAAGAGGCGCGTGGCCGCCATGGGTGAGACGGCGTTGCACGTGACGCCGTAGCGGCCCATGTCCCGTGCGATGGTGCGCGTCATGCCCACGATACCCTCGGAGGCGGCGGCGAAGTTAGACATGCCGATGCCCCCCAGGCCGGCGTCGGAGGTGATGTTGACGATGCGTCCGCTGCGCTGCTGACGGAAGAGGATGCAGGCGAACTTGGTCGTCGTGAACACCGACTTGAGGGAGTTTCGGATCACGGCGTCCCAGTCTTCCGGCGTCATCTGCCAGATCAGGCGGTCGCGGCGGATGCCCACGCTGTTGACCAGGGTGTCCAGGTGTCCATAGGTATCCACCGCCTTCTGGACAAGGGCCTCGCCGCCGGACATCTGGGAGACGTCCTGGTAGCTGGCGACGGCCTTGCCGCCCTGCTTAGTTATAGCGGCAACGGTCTCATCGGCGGGGACGTGGGAGGAGCCGGTGCCATCCACCTCGCACCCCAGGTCATTGACCACTACGGAGGCCCCCTCCTCCGCCAGGAGCAGGGCGACGGCGCGGCCGATGCCCCTGCCGCCGCCGGAGACGACGGCCACCTTTCCTTGAAAACGATCGGCCATGTTCCCTCCTTTAGCGAAGGCAGCTCATAGGGTCGCTGCGATGCTGGTGCGATTATACAGGAGCAGGGAAGGAGAGGCTAGCGGATGGTAGTGGGTTAGACAGCCCCGGGGAGGGAAATGCGGTGCTGCCAGGTGGCCTTCAAGCGGGCTGGAACGCTGTCCAAGTCAACGTTAAACGTTAAGGGAGGTGATTGAATCGTTCCCCTGCCAGTTTCAGCCTTGAAGGGCTTTTACAAGCTCCTTCGCAAACCGCGAAAGCTCCGCCACGTTTTCAGGGTCTTCACAAGCCCATTGAAACATCTTAATGGGTAATTCCAGCACCCTGGAAAGTTCTTCTTTCGGTAACATGGCTCCTCCTTGGTTCGGTGAACGACTGGCTACATCCCCAAGCTCAACCGCAGGCTGGCCTCTACGCCGCGCAGGTCTTCCGGAGACAAGGTCCCCAAACGCTTGGCCACACCTTCCGCAGGCGCCGTCAGCAGGACGCCGGTGACCAGGGTGGGACCTTTGAGGCCCGCCATCTCCCAGTGTTGCACGGCGGTATCTCCAGGCTGGGGAGCACGCAGGTTGCTGGTGGCGGCAGCCAGGACCACCTGCCCCCTACCCAGGTGGTACGTCTCTGAGCTAACTACCACTGCGGGGCGCAGGCCGTTCTCCGCCCCGTCTGGGGAGGTGTAGCGCAGCAGGACAACGTCTCCACGCTTATAGGCTGTCATACTGCTTGTCCTTGTCGTTGTCCCACACCTGGGCCGCTGGGCCAGGGGTCTGAGGGTGAGGGGGGCGCTTATCCCTGCGCATCACCGACTCGGCGGCGAAGCGAAGCCTGCCTCCCACCCGCTGTGCACCCTGCTGGCCTTTCTTGCCCCAGTCTTGGGCCGTACGTATGGACACGTCCATCATGCGAGCGACGTCAGCACTGGAGAGCCAGGTCTTGCGCCGGTAGAAGGTGACGCCCCCTATTTGGCGCTTCGCCAGCAAGTAGGAGATGTGACCTAGCACCGTCTCAAAGGCGGGCTTGTTCGGCTCTTCCACCCCATCGTAGACCGCCCGCAGTTCGGCTTCGTCAACTGCATCTTCTTCAGGCACGGCGTCCATGACCGCCTGGTGGACGCGGCCCATGTTGCCGATGTCAAAGTCTGTCTTGCCTATGCGCATTCTAGACCCCCTCTCCGACAGGTTGCTTTTGGGGAGAAGCCCAAACACTGGCTACCGCCACCAGCAATGAGGCTAGGGCTGTTATAGGGCCACTCGGCATTCGTGCCAACAGCACTAATACGGCGGCTAGCACCCTCACCAGTGATTGCCACACCTTCGGGTTCCTCACAACGGCCTTAGCCCTAGCTGTCGCCTCTTTGAGGAGCCAGGATTTGGCAGCGGTTGGACTTGGGGCCATTTTGCGTCTATTGCTCATTTTGCGCTCCATGCGTGTTTTGCGCATATTCTAGCTGGCATTTGCGGAGGTGTCAAGATGCTTGATGCGTTTTCTGCGTCACATAGTGCTCTGGAAATGCCATGGATAGCGCAACGCTCGCAAGAGTGAATGTGCCATAATAGGCGCTGCCCGCTCATCAGCATGGAACAGCGCTCCAAAAGGCAGCGCCCTAGCAGAGAGAAGAGAGAAGGATAACCTTGATTGGCAAGTTGCTTCTGGCCCTGCTCGCCCTCTTCCTGGTCATGGTGTTCCTGGCGGTCCTGGCGGTGGCCTTCGGCGTCGCTAAACCTCCAAAGCTGGTAGCGGCCAAGCATAGCTGGGGCCAGGTGAACAGGGAGTCTACCCAGGTGGTGACCCTGGTACAGATGGAGAACCCCAACGTTTTTGACATCAACACCAGCCGTATCAGCTTTCAGGCGGACATCTACCTGAACGATGTGCTCATGGGCCGAGGCTCCCTGGCGGAGGTGCACATCCCCAGCGGCGCATCCACCAGCAGGGTAGAGACGCACATGGACAATAACCTTTTGCCCCGGTGGTGGGCCTCCCACCTGGAAAACCAGGAGTTCACCACGGTGCGCATCCAGGCGCGGGGGATCCTGCACCTGGTCCGCAACTTCTCCTTCAGCCCGCCGGACCTCTCCCGCACCGTGGAAACGGACCTGTTGGGCAAGGCCAACTCTACCGATCCCCAGGTGCTCTCCCAGGGGCCCTTCAGCCTGCTCATCAAGTCCCGCCGGCTTCAGTGGGGGCAGGTCAAGGAGGACACCACCGAGGTGCTCGGCTCCCTGGTGGTTCGCAACACCGGCGCCACCACCATCACCGTGGCCCGCACCGGCGTCCTGGCGCGCATGAACACCGTGGTGATGGCCCAGACCGACTCCACCGAGGCCATTCCCCTGCCGCCGGGAAAAGATGTAACGGTGCCCTTCCGGGCCGTCATGGACAACAGCCGCCTGCTGGAGTGGTGGCCGTCCCACGTGAACGCCGCAGAGCGCACCACCTTCTCCCTGCGCGTGGAGGCGACGGTGGAGGGGACAGGAGCCGATGGGACGCCCTTCTCCCTCTCAGTCCCCCTGTTGGAGCATCAGGACCTGTTGGTGACCAACCTGCTGGGGGGATGACCTGGATTCTGTAATGATGGGTGCTGCGGCAAAGCCGCAGCACCCATCATTACTTTTCCCGCGCCAGCGTCACCGCCAGGACGCGCCGCGTCTCCGGCGTCACCCGGGCCCAGTGGGCGATGCGCCAACCCACGACCCAGGCGATGCCCCTTTCGCAGGCCACCAGGGGTACGCCGGCCCGCTCTTGCCGGGGAATGCGGGCATCTATCATGAACTCCTTCAGCCTCTTATCCGCTTTCATGCCAAGGGCCTGAAAGCGGTCGCCCGCCTG
Organism: Chloroflexota bacterium; assembly: GCA_016179765.1. Taxonomy (GTDB): domain Bacteria; phylum Chloroflexota; class Dehalococcoidia; order Lucifugimonadales; family JACPCL1; genus JACPCL1. The sequence goes on along the minus strand of JACPCL010000036.1, from coordinate 18,143 downwards.
TCGTGTCTTGAGCCATACCTTTGCGCCGATGGCGTCGGCATCCAGATAGGCGTGGTAGGGATCAAGGCCCAGGAGTCTCTCGTCTACCTCCTCCGGGCTGATGGGCTGTACCAGCACCTGCCAGCCCTGGATGCAGGCCTCCCCAGAGGCAGGCAGGGGCGTCTGAGGTACGGCAGGCCAGGGCGAGGCCAGCGGCTGGCGGGTAAGCAGCAGCTTCTGATAGGTGGTGAAGAGGCGCAGGCCGTGGCCCAGGGTCACCTCCCGCCCCGCCCCCTGGGCGGCCACCCGCATCATGGCCTCTATTTGGCCAAAGGTTAGTTCCGCCGCCTCGCCGGCCAGCTCAGCGTAGGCCCGGTAGAGGAGGTGGGCTTGCAGAGAGGGGTGCAGGCCCAGGAAGGGGATGCGCCCAATGCGCAGGCCATTGCCCTCAGGGGCAACAAGAGCGTGCCAGACGCCGTCCACCTGCTCGTAAAGGTATGCCAGGTCGCGGGAGGCGGAGGCTGCCAGGCGGGTCAGGGCCTCCCGCGCGCTGGGGTTGAGCTGCTGCAATTGGGGGAGGACCGTCAGGCGCAGGCGGTTGCGCACGAACCGCTCCTCGGCGTTGGAGGCATCGCGCCTGGGGGCCAGGCCCAGCTCCTGGCAAAAGGCCTCGGTCTCCTGACGCGTCACCTCAAGGAGGGGGCGCACCACCGTCGCCTGCTGGGTTCCATCCCGGCTGCGCCAGCGGGAGAGGGGAAGCATCCCCCGCAACCCCCGCAGGCCAGCGCCCCGCAGGAGGTGGAGCAGCACCGTCTCCGCCTGGTCGTCCTGGGTGTGGCCGGTGGCCACAGCGGAGGCTCCGGTCTGGCTGGCCACTCGCGCCAGGAAGGCGTAGCGCGCCTCCCTGGCGGCGGCCTCCAGGGAGATGCGAAGGCTGACGCGCAGGCCCAGGACATCCGCCGTTTCGGTATGGAAGGGCACGCCCATGCGGCGGCAGATCTCCTCTACAAAGGCGGCATCGGCGGCCCCCTCGGCGCTCCGCAGGCCGTGGTCCAGGTGCGCCGCGTGCAGACGCAAGGGGTGCTGCTTAGAGAGGGCATGGAGCAGGTGAAGCAGGGCCAGGGAGTCCGGCCCGCCCGACACGGCGGCGACGATGGTCTGGTCGGGCGGGTCAAAGAGGCCCGCCTGGGCCAGGGCACGCTCTACACAGGTGAGGAGGGAGGACATGGATTTGCTGTCCGAGTTATGAAGGATTGTGTAATTCCGTGGCTGGTTCCCAGTTCCTTCCCCCTTGACGGGGGAAGGTGAGGATGGGGGTGAATCAAGGCGACCCCCCACCTCAATCCTCCCCCGCAAGGGGGAAGGAAGCTATTTTCGTGGTAATGACCAACGCGGATGTCCCGCCTTACTCCCGCGCCTCCTGAGAAGCTCTTACACTTGCCAGATGGAAGGTGCTGTTCAGCAGTACCAGGCGGGGGCGCTCCGGCGTGACCTCCAGGGCGGAGATGGATCCCAGGTCTACCCGGAAGCGGCGGAAGCCGGCAATGGGCAGGTCCAGGGCTTTGCACACCAGGGTGCAGATGGTGAAGTTGTGGGAGACGGCTGCCACAACCCCCTCGGGGTGCTGCTTGGCTATGGCCTCTATCGCCTCCCAGGCCCGTTCCTGGACCTGGGTCAGGGACTCGCCCCCTGGAAGGTGGGCTATGCCGGCGTCTTTGCTCCACTGGGCCATGAACTCCGGGTAGCGGGAGCGCATCTCCTGGGGGGTGAGGCCGTCCATCTCGCCGGTGTCCAGCTCCTCCAGCCCCGGCGCGACCTGGGCGCGCAGCCCCACCTCCGCGGCGATGAGCGTGGAGGTCTCCAACGCTCGCCGCAGGGGGCTGGTGTACAGGGCGCAGAGGCCCTCCTGGGTAAGGGCCTGGGCGGCGGCCTTGGCTTGGCGCACGCCCAGTTCGGTGAGGCTCTGGTCCCCCTGGCCCTGCACCAGGTGGTCGCGGTTGAGCAGGGTCTCCCCGTGGCGCACCAGGTACAGCTTCACGCCTCGGCGCCCTCGGCGGCGCTGGTCACCTTGGTAATCTTCACCTGCTCTATTTTCACACCCTTCATCTCCGCCACCTCCAGGTGGAAGCCGTTGAAATACAGATCGTCCCCCTCCTTGGGGATGCGTCCCATGTGGGCCAGGAGGAAGCCAGCCACGGTCTCGTACTCGCCGTGAGGGATGCCCACGCCCAGGTACTCGTTGGCCTCCGCCACGCGCATGCCGCCCTCCACCTGGTAGGTGTTCTCCCCCAGGGCCTTGAACTCCTCCTCAGCTTTCACCCCCTCCTCCCCAACGCGACCCACCACCTCTTCCACCATCTCCTTGAGAGTGGCCAGGCCTGCCACGCCGCCGAACTCATCGGCCACCATCACAAGCTGGTAGCCGGCGCCGCGCAGCTCGCGAAAGAGTTCTCCCACCTTTTTGGTCTCTGGCACAAAGTAGGCGGAGTGCAGGAGTTGGGTCACATCCTCTTTGGGGCCGAGCTTGCCCAGGGCCAGAGCGTTCAACACCTCCTTGGACGAGAGGGTTCCCAGGACGTTGTCCAGGTTGCCTTCGTACACGGGGAAGCGAGTGTGGGAGTGCTGGGTGTAGACTTTGAAGAACTCTTCAAGGGTGGCCCCCTTTTCCAGAGACACAATCTCCGTGCGGGGGGTCATCACCTCCCTCACCTCCCGGTCGCCGAACTCAAAGACCCGTTCTAGCATCTGAGCCTCCTGAGGTTCCACAACGCCGACCGCCCGTCCGGCATCAATGAGGGCGCGGATCTCCTCCTCGGCCACCATCCTTGCCCTGGAGACGCCAAACAGGCGCACCAGCCAACGGCTGAGGTGCTCCAGCACCCACACCACCGGTAAGAGGAGAGACTCCGCCACCTTCAAGGGGCCGACGAAGAGGATGGCCAACCGCTCAGAGTAGTGGGCCGCGATGGTCTTCGGGATGATTTCTCCAAAGACCAGCAGAATGACGGTGACAGCCACCGTGGCGACTACCAGGGCAACATTCCCCTGGCCAACCACCGAGACGGTGATGGCCGTGCCTATGGCTGCGGCCATGGTGTTCACCAGGTTGTTGCCCGTAAGCACCGTGGGCAGCATCTTCTCCGGGTGGCCCGCCACATCGGCCACCTTCTGAGCGCCCTTGACGCCACTGCGCACCATGTGGGCCAGCCTCCCACGCTGGATGGAGAGGAAGGCCGCCTCCGATGCGGAGAAGAAGGCGGAGAACACCAGGGCGATGATGAAGATGAAGATGAGCAGGCCGTTGCCCTCCAAGGACTGTACCTCCTTTCTACAGGAAGCGCGGGGTAGAGCCAGACTAAAGGGATACCGTGATGATTCCGTGGACAGGGCCTGAGCGCAGGCCCTTGCAAACAAAAAAGGCCCTCCGCTACTTGGGAAGGGCCTTTGCTGTCTACATGTGCTTACTAGTTAAGGAACAGGGCTTGGCTCAGTTCTCCCTTTCTCCCGGCTAGCACTATACCATGCAAGTGTGGAGAGTGTCAAAAAGGCTTAGGCCTGTGAGAACGGTTCGACAGATAAGAATGCCACATAGGTTCAAGGCAAACTCTAGGACTCAAGAGCTGCGCCGCCAATTCTCTAAGAAAGCCTCGCCAGTCAAAGGGCACTCCACGAAATCCCTGAGCTGTGAAACCGTCAGACGGAGTTGTCTGGCAATGAAGGCTTCCAAAGGTGCGCTGATTTGTCCTCTGGCTCCGTGGGAAATCTTGGTAGCACGATACTCTTTCCCGTCAACTTCTATGAAAAAGAAAGCGTGATCGCCGTGACGGTCTTCAGCGGCCTGGGCTTTCCGAAGCAATTCTCGTCGGAGGTCACGGTAATCCATATCCTATTGGCTTTCAGTAACGGAAAGAGAGCTTCTACTGTGTAGTGACACGTGCTATCAGATTCTCCAGCACGGCCAGATCACCTATCGCCGAGAGTCCCAAGCGGTCTCTGCGTGACTCAAGCGCCTCACGGTATTCCCCCAGGGATGAAACTAAGTCACAAAGCGCCGCTTCCGGTGTCTGGCCGGAACCATACTCAGATGTTTGGTTTAGGTATGTGAGGGCAATCACGCTATCTTGGGCAATATGAACCTCAGCAAGAAGCAGGGAGTTGAGCCGCCATGGGCCAACCCTGAAGTCTTTATGCAACGGAAAGAGGGAGATGGATTCCAGGTTCTGGGCAACAGGCGTTGCTACGGAACAAGGTGCACCAGTTAATTGTATCGGGCTAAGTGGGAATGTGACCACTAGGTACGGGACATTGTTGGTAAAGGTAGTCATAGGATACCTCCCTGCTGTACGGAGCTGGGTCATAGCATCAAAAGCGATTACTTCCAGAGTTGCTCCCAATCTTCTGGAGAGATGCCCAACTGGTTCAAGACTTCCAGGGAAACAGGAGCGCTGACACCAGCCTGTCTTTCGTACTGCTTTATCTGCCGAAGCAGGATCGCCACCATAACCTTCAGGTGTTCTTGGCTGACCCGAATAGTGCCCAGATGACGAGCCTGTGGTGCTCTGCCAACACCGCCAGGGTGTGCTTCTCTAACTGCGAAGGAGAGATTGGCGCCAAAGGGCGTAATGGTGACCATGAATTGATCGGCATAGAGGTCCCATGCTGCTGACTCATCCTGCTGGTTCTGGCGTGTGGTCACTGGGTTTACCTCCGGCTAATTCGCCAAAGTGATTCTATCATCATATCGCTATTCACGCCAGAAACATGAGGTCACAGCGAACCTTTACGGCCCCGCATCCGTCGTCTGGCTGGAGCGGGGATGCGCCGGCACGTACAGGGAGCGCGGGCGGATGGCGTTGGCCCTGGCTATTTTTCTGAGAGCCTCCAGATACGCTGCCAGCCGGTCCTGCCCCCAGGCCAGGTACTGCCGCCAAACCTCCTCGCCGCCTACGTTGATGCGGTTAATGGCGAAATTGGCCCACTCAAGGGCAGCGTACGCGCTGGCCCCCATCGCCACCAGGTCCTCCGTCTCCGCGGGCAGGGTGGAGGTGGTGGCGTTGAGGGTATGCAGCGCCCCATAGTAGACGTTCACGCTCTCCACGCCCTTGGGCGGCGCGTCCACCAGAAGGGAGAGCGTGCCCGCCCAGAGGCTGTAGCGCACGTAGCTCGGCGGGTACAGGCCGGTGGGGTACTCCACCGCCTCCACCGCCACCAGGTCCGTGAGGGAGGCGAGGCTCAGGTCACGGCTGTCCGCGGCGGTGTTCAGCGCCGCCTTCCGCTCCCGCAGCGCCGCCGCGCTCACCTCGTTCACGGCGCGCTGGATGTGGCGGTCCAGCTCGTCGTCGGTCCAGCGGTAGTTGGGGCCAGTCTCATCGTGCAGGTCACGGCGCACGCTGGACCGCATCGTGGGCAGGTCCATTGCTCACCTCCTTGCTATCAAGAGGGCCTTTTCCTGGGGCGACGCCCGCGGCCTCCCCCATCGTGGAGAGGGTGATCTCCCCGGTGTGCACGTTGAGCGTGGCCTCCCGGGCCAGGAGGTCGTACCGGCGCTCCAGTTCCAGGGTGCACTCCTGGAGACGCTGCTGGGCCATCTGTGCCTGCAGCCAGCACCGCTGGGCGTAGAGTTGCATCCGCCGCAGGCGGTACAGGTCTCTTGACTTCATCCGCATGGAACGCCTCCCTTCTGATATTCCACCCCCAGACACACGGGCAAATATGCAAACTGGCAGGTTGACCTTGCCCGATTGTCGGTATGTCTGTTTGCCCCTTTGCCCGTTTGCCCTGGAGTAGGGTGTGGTTGGTGGGCTACGCCAGGTACGCCACCTGGGCTCGCTGAACCAGCGTATCGTAGAGGTCCTGGACGGCGCTTCGCTGGCTAGCGGAAAGCTCGGCCCACAGGTCGTACTCCTCCCGCACGTGGCTGTCGCCATAGCCCACGTTCAGGAGGGCGGTCAGTCCGTTGACCGCCCCGGCTTCGTCCCTTCCTATCAGGACGCTTTCCAACGCGATTCCGGTGGCCGTGATGCTCTTAGGCATGGGGGTGCTCTCTTTCTCAAGGAGGCCCATTGCCCTTCAAGGGACCTCCAAAGGAGTTCCCTTCTCGGGCCTCCCTCTCCTGTTCTTGATTGCTACCAGGTTGCCAGGGAACGCCAGGCGCCGTCGGCGTACATGCGCACGGCGTTGTCAATCGTATTGATGTACACCATGCCCTCCACACCTGTGGGATCGCCCGCGACTTGCCTTGAGGAGGTGAGGATTACATAGGCTCCCCCAGGCTGCCCCGACAGCTCCAGGTGGCCGGTGGACGTGTTTGCGCGCACATATCCCGCTAAGGTAGTGGCGACATAAAACTCCACCGTGGGGTGCTTGCCGGCGACGTTTGCTGATTCCACCACGACCTTGCTCTGGTCATTGGTGCTGCGGACCTTGAAGGTCTTGGCTCCGACGCCATCGCCGATGCGCGTCTCTCCCGCCGGGTCTAGGAGTAGATTGCCCGCGCTGGTCAACAGCTTGAAGCCGCTTCCGCCGGTGATGTTGCCGCCGGCGGTGAAGGCAGGCATGGTAAGGCCGCTACCCGCACCCACACTGCCCTGTATGACAGGGGCGGTCAGGGTCTTGCCGGTCAGGGTTTGCGTCGCGGCGAGGAAGACGAAGGAGTCGTCACCGCCGGGATCGGGGATGGTGAGGGCGCGCGGGGCGAAAGGACTGGCCGGCGTCAGCGTCACGTCGTTGGCCAGGTCAAAGACCAGGCTGCCCACCAGGGAGACGCTGCCCCCATCGGGCAGGTACAGCTTAGAGGCCCCGCCGTCCTGGAAGTCAAAGACGCGCCCCGTCCCCTGCTGGTCTATCTTCAGCCCTGGTATGTTGTCCTTTGCCGCAATCTCCCGCACCCAGCCCTGGCCATCGGTCCCCTGGATGGGGAGGAAGGTTTCACCTGCTAAGCGCAGCGCCATAACGTCGCTCCTTGCTCTGAAAAGCCTGGCATAACCCCTTACCGTGAGTGCATCTGTGCCTTGCCCCTGAGCTTTGTTGTGTGTGTTTGCTCGCCTCTGGCGAGCAAACACACACAACAATTTTTCTCCCTCTCCCTTGAGGGAGAGGGCAAGGGTGAGGGTGAAATTCTACGACAGCACGTAGTCCGCGCTGAGGCTGAAGGAGGCGCCGCTGAAGGCCACCACCTTCAGGTAGACGATGCCTCCGCGCGCCTCCACGCTCAGGGCGTGCTGGCCCGTGCTGGTAAAGAGGCGGGAGGCCCCGGCGAACCACTTGCTCTGGCGGGCGTTCCAGAAGAGGGCCGCCACTTCCAGGCTGGTGAAGCCCGTGCCGGTGATGGTGATGTCAAAGCGGCACTCTTGGAAGCCGCCGCAGTCCACCGCGCCGCTGGTGTCCGCTGGGTCGCTGGCGTCCACCGCCGTCACGCCCGAGCGGTGCACCACCGGCGACAGGGGGCTGTAGGCCGGCCCCATGGGCACGCCGTTCTGGTCAAGTCTTACGTTGGGCATGTATCTTTACCTCTCTCCCTCGGTCCCTCTCCCCTGAAGTGGGAGAGGGAGGCCCCACCCCAGGTGTCTTATTGTGGTCAGGAAGGTGCTAGGGAACGTAGTTCCCTGCCGGGGGCCAGCGGGGGTGTCCCCCGCTACTCTCTCACTCCGGTCAGCTTGCTGACCTTGATGGAGCTGAAGAGGGCCAGGGAGACGTACCACTTCACCCGGGTGCGACTGGCGTCCTTGGTCTCCAGGCTGCCGACGCGCTCCACCACGAGGCCGCCGGGCGAGGTCAGGCCGACCAGTCCGCCTTCGCCAAGCTGCACCGCGTAGAGCGTAGAGCAGTCGGTGCTGGTGCCCACGGTCTTGGCGTCGGAGATGTAGTCGTTCACGCCGATAGGGATGCCATCATAGAACTGGGCCATCATGCCGAACTGGTTGCGGTCCGTCTCCAACAGGCCGGAGCCGGTGGCGCGGGAGAGGGCCCCCAGCTTGCGGCGGGAGCGGCGGCTCATGAGCAGCAGATGGGGCTTGCCGCCCTTCACCTTGTCAATTATCTCGTCCAGCTTGTCCAGGGTCAGCGTGGCGCCGTTGGTCCCCATGGATACGGCCTGGCCCGCCACGGTCAGCTTGTCCACGCCGTCAAAGGCCTTGGCGTCGGTGGCAGTGTCGCCGTTGACGAAGGTGTCCTCAAACTTATCCCGGACGGCCTTGGCCTTGAGCTGGATGATGGCGGCCTCCAGGTCCTGGACGTTGGAGCGGGTCGCCTTCAGGTAGTTGTCGCTATATCAAAAACAACCCGCCCCAAACCATATCTGTCTGGGTGGGTCTTGGGCGACCTACGAGCCCTGAGCCATAGGGATGGCTCGCTTACTTAGGGGCGAGCCTGACTGGACACCTGCCCTGGCTGACAGTCCGCCAAGGCGGTATTGGCACCGCGACAGGAACAGCTCGAAAGAATCGTGTGGAATATGTCAGGGGAGTCGACTACAATCACGGGGAGTGAGGCCGATACCGAGATTACGGCTCAGATCGCTGCAGGAGAACATGACGATGAATACCGAGACGAGGCTGCTTAGGCTTCGATGGTTCAACGGTGTTATGGGACTGGTCCACCTTGCACAGGGCGTGCTTATGCTTGCCCTGAGCAGCGACTTTTCCTTGCCGATCTCTGCCTCGTTTCTGAAGTTCGACCCAGCGGCAAGTAAGCTTGCGCCCGTTCCAGAGACCCTCGTGGACCTCCGCATCGGTCCGCTAGTCGCTGCCTTTCTATTTCTCTCGGCAATTGCTCATGTGCTCGTGACGTCTCCAGGGATCTATGAATGGTACGTCCGCAACCTTACGAAGGGGATCAATTACGCCCGCTGGATTGAGTACTCCTTCAGCGCATCCGTCATGATCGTCGTGATAGCCATGCTAGTGGGCATCTATGACATAGCAAGCTTGATCCTCATCTTCACCTTGAACGCTACCATGATCCTGTTCGGGTTGATGATGGAGCTTCACAATCAGACCACACAGAAGACGAACTGGACTTCCTTCTGGTTCGGCTCGGTAGCGGGGGCAGTGCCCTGGATCGCCATAGCCATCTACCTCTTTGGGTCCGGAGGAGACGGAGGTGGCCCCCCCGGCTTTGTCTACGGGATATTCGCGTCGCTATTCGTGTTCTTCAACGTCTTCGCCATAAACATGGTGTTTCAGTACAGGAAGGTCGGGCCGTGGAGGGACTACCTCTACGGGGAACGCGCCTACGTCATCCTGAGCCTCTTCGCGAAGTCGGCTCTTGCTTGGCAGGTCTTCGCCGGGACATTGCGACCCGTATGATTGCTCAAGCTCTCAGTCTTTGGCCCAGCGGGGCAGCAATCTCCTTCACGCCTCCCAGGATTGTGGTCAGGAACGACATTACTTCCTCTCCAATGGCGTCGAATCGAAAACTAATCCAGACGGTGACAGTTTGTTTGACGTCTCCACTAACGTGCTTTCCTGGGCTATCACCGGAGATGTATTCACCTTGCAGGTGAACCGTGGCGCCACCAGAATGGATACTTCCATAACCGCTAATTGATCCCTTTCCAAGGCCGATGGATGCGCCACCGGAGAAGTCAATCCTTAGGGAACGCTCCTCCGTTCGCGTCTGTGGGCTGAGACGATCGTGTTTGTTCTCGTTTACCAATGCAGCGAACTTGGGGAGCCACTGCATGCCGCTAGCCACATAGGGCTGGAAAGACTCGAGAATGGTGTAGATATCGGGACGGGCGGCTTGAAGCCCCGGAAAATACTTTCCCATGTGGCTCCGGAAGGCGTGAGCGTCCTTCGAGGAGAGTGGGAAGTAGCACTTCGAGTTACTGGGGAGAGCTGTATATCGCTCCGCTATTTCGCGGGCAAGGTAGTCTAGTGCCGACCACAAGTCCTCTAGGAGGCGTTTGATTTCCAAAGCCAATTCTGGGTGGATAGCTTTCTGGCTGAGGGACCGCCTATAATGTGTTTGAATCCGTCGCAGTGTTTCCTCACCGGAGGCGACCAGTGCTTGAACATCATCTAGGCATGACATGGTTTCAGTTCTTCCATCTGAGCATTTAGCTTTCCCCGCGTTGCTGCGTCTTCATAGACAACATAGGACCGGGTGTCACATTAAAGTGGGTTCGCCTCATCTCCTGCCCTTCGACCCGAGCTACAATTATTTTGGTGCCAGCAATATCAATCTTGAGGTTCATGTCGATGGCCAATTGGATGCGCTGATCTTGCCCCTGGGGAATACCAGGTGGACGACCAACCTCGAACTGGGCTCCGACTTTCAAGAGACTCTTAGGCGCTTCAGTACCAGGGTCCTCGCTTGCCACCTCGACCTCCAAGGTATGCTTCTGGTTGGTTTCATTCCAAGGAACCTTTACAGACAGTGCGATAGCGCAGCGTTGGTCAAGAGGGAAGCCGGAATTCACCGTGAGCCGGTCCCAGCCACCCCCGATAAGGTACAGCTTGTTACCTACTACCTGAGCTGCGTCGGCCAGTATGAGCCACTCAACTTCCACTTGACATACCTCCATTCATGACCTACAATGACACTACAAGTGTAGGACTGGCGTAGCGTGATGTCAAGCCCTCGGATCGAGGCCTTCCTGATCGACGATGAGAACGAACAGAAGATTGCCGAACACGGTCTGTCGGTCCGCCAGGTCTTACAAGTACTCGACAATGCCCATGTGATTCTGAGGAACCGGAAGAGGCGCCGTGGCCTTTATCTGGTAGTCGGGAAAGATCACGGTGGAGCATGCATTGCCGTCCCTGTGGAACCTACACACGAGACCACGCTTTGGCGTCCGATCACAGCTTGGCCCTGTAAGTCGCAAGAACGAACGATACTTGAACAGTCAAGGAGGTAGCATGAGTAAGGAGCGCGACCTGGAACTAGAAAAACCTGACAACTGGGATTTCACACAGCCCGAAGCTAGGGAGCCCGTCAAAGCTTCGCGAGTCGTGGTGTCTGTCGCATTTCGGCGAGATGATTTTGCCCTGGTCTCCACGTACGCTGAACGGAGTGGAAAGAAGACCTCGGAGTTCATTCGGGAGGCAGCCGTTGAGAAAGCTGGCGGACGCGGCGTGGGGACGCTCGTATATGGCAGCGGGAGTGTGGGAATGTCATGGTGGACCGAGCAGATGCCAGCTGTTACTCGGACAGTTGGATTGCCTTTGGAGCAATCGGAGAAGGCCCTCGCCACTACTTATTGACCTTAAGAGACGCCCACCCGGCGTCATGGCCCTAGAGGGGAGATTAGAGGCGGAGACGCCTCCAATCTGTTTTGGCAGGGGTAGGTGGCTAGACTGGAAGCTATCTGTTGGTTGTCGCTATATCAAGAACAACCCGCCCCAAACCATATCTGTGTGGACGAGTGTCAGGGGGCCTCAGGAGTCCTGAGTAGTAGTCTGACTATTGGGGTCCTTGCTGGCCGTCAGTTGTGTCGCCGCCAGTGGCGGTATCGGTGGGGTGGCCACGTCTGTGAGTGCTAGCCTAAAAGCCACCCACCTGAGCAGATCCTCCGGTAGGCTGGACGCAATCCAGCGACTGGAGGGAAGGAGTGCTCAAGGTGGACCAACGGGAACATATCCGTAGGGCCTATTATTTAGAAGGCAAGAGCATTCGGCGGATTGCCCGGGAGGGGCATCACGACCGCCGCACAGTGCGGAAGGCCCTCCAGGATGCGGGTCCTCCCCGCTACACGCTACGGGATCACCGCCTGAAGCCGGTGCTGGGTCGCTACACCCACCTCATCGATCGGTGGCTGAAGGAGGACCTGGCTCAGCCGGCCAAACAGCGCCATACCGCCCGGCGCATCTATCACCGTCTGGTGGCCGAACACGGCTTCACCGGCGGCGAGTCCACGGTTCGTGAGTATGTGCGAGAGCGTCGGCCAGGGCCGCTGGACCGGTTCATTCCCCTGGCCTATGAGCCGGGCCAGGATGCCCAGGCGGACTTCGGTGAGGCCCAGGTAGTGATGGCGGGACAGCGGCGCACCGTGCAGCTGTTCTGTCTGCGCCTGTGCTTCTCCAAAGTGGCCTTCGTCATGGCTTTTCCCCACCAGCGCCAGGAGGCCTTCTTCGAGGGCCACGCCCAGGCCTTCAGCTTCTTCGGCGGCGTTCCTCGGTCAATCTGGTACGACCGGCTGAGCCAGGCGGTGAAGCCTGGGAGGAAGGCCCAGGAGCAGGACGCCTTCATCGCTTTCCGGAGTCACTATCTATATGCGAGCCGGTTCTGTACGCCGGGGGAGGCCCATGAGAAGGGGCTGGTGGAGAACCTGGTGGGATATGCCCGGCGGAACTACTTGGTTCCCCTGCCAGAGGTGGCCTCCTTCCAGGAGTTGAACGCCCTGCTTCGAGAGCAGTGCCTGACCGAGGCCCATCGGCGACTGCGGGGCGAGGTGGCCACGATAGGCGCCCTGTGGGAGCAGGAGCGCCCTCACCTCCTGCCCTCACCGGAGCGGGCTTACCCCTGCTGCCGCACGGTCCCGGTCGTCCCTAACCGCCTCAGCCTGGTCACCTTCGAGACCAACCGTTACAGCGTGCCCGTCACCGTCTCCCAGCGCAGGCTCTTTCTGCGCGCCTTCGTCGACCAGGTAGAGGTCACCGACGGCACCCAGGTGGTGGCCGTCCATTCCCGGGCCTACGGCCGGGACGAGGATGTGCTGGACCCCGTGCACTACCTCCCCCTCCTCCGGGAGCGGCCCGGCGCCTTTGACCATGCCAAGCCTCTTAAGACCTGGTCGCATCCGCCCGTCCTGGACGCCTACCTCGCAGCTCTCTTGGCCCGCCTGCCGCACCGGGCCGCCACTCTCCAGTACCTGGATGTCCTGGAGTTGGCCCGCACCCATCCCCTGCAGGAGGTGGGCACCGCCGTGGAGCAGGCTTTGGCCGTGGGGAGTCTTGGCATCGAGACCGTTGTCTACTTCCTTCGCGTTGGCGACCCACGGCATCCAGGGACTGCCATCTCCGTCCTCGTCGACGCGCCTCCATGTCCGGCCGTGCAGGACCGGGACCTGCGCCAGTACGATCTGCTCCTCAGGAGGTGATCCGTGGCCCATGACGCTCTCATCCAGCACCATCTCAAGCGGCTCCGGCTCCCCGCCATTGCCCGCCACTATCGGAAGCTCGCCCAGGAGGCGGGGGAACGAAACTCTCCCTATGACGACTACCTCCTTGGTCTCCTGGAGATGGAGGTGGCTCAACGGGAGGAGCGGACGCAGGAGCGGCGTGTCTCCCAGGCCCGCTTCCCCTACCAGCGCACCCTGGACCAGTTCGACTTCTCTGCCATGCCCTCTGTGAACAAGGGGAAGGTCCTGGACCTGGCCAAGGGAGAGTACGTGACCCAGAAAGAGAACGTCGTCCTCATGGGCAATATGGGAACTGGGAAGACCCACACCGCGATCGCCCTTGGGCTGCTGGCCTGCCGACAGGGGAAGCGGGTGCGCTTCGTCACCGCCACGGGACTGATCAACGAGCTGGTGGAGGCCCAGGAGCAGCACACCCTGGGTAAGCGCCTATCTCAATTGCAGAAGCTGGACCTCCTCATCCTGGACGAGGTGGGCTTCATCCCCTTCACCCCGGACGGGGCGCGGTTCCTCTTCCAGGTCTGCACCGACCGCTACCTCCGGGGCAGCCTGATCGTCACCACCAACCTGGAGTTCGGCCGCTGGGGAGAGGTCTTAGGGGATGAGCGCCTCACGGGTGCGCTCCTGGACCGGCTGACCCATCGCTGCCATGTCCTGGAATTCAACGGGGACAGCTTTCGCTTCAAGGAGAGCCTCCGCCGGCAGAAGGCCACAGTCTGATGCCAGGTGGGTGTCTTTTCAAGCATCACGGTGGGTGTCTTTTGGGTTGACATTCACACACGTCAGCAAGATGAGGCGAAGGTAGGTGGCTCTAAGATTCTCAATCATGTCGAAGTAATGTTAGACCAGGGGAAACGGGAAGGGCTAGACGTGGTTGGCAGCCTAAGTGGACCGCACGATAGTGTCAACGGGTTCGCATCTCCTGCGGCCCACCATACGGTACAAAAGGTAAAACTCCGCCTCGTTCGAGAAGACCTTTGCCTTACCTCTGTGACTGGAGATTAGAGTCGTGGTCGGTGGTTCCGACGTAAGCAAACCAGTCACGCCACCGTCTCTCGGCATCCTGCTCCCGTACCCAAGCGACCCATTGCTGGTGGGTAAAGACCGCGAATTCGGCTTTGCCCCAGAAGATGCGCGCCCTGTGCGGCAAGCTCGACATTCCCAAGCGTCTGAGACTGCTGGGCAAGGCACGGTTCCGCTCGTCGATTGCCACGCAGGAAACGACGAAGCCGTACTTGCCAGAGGCAGCGATACCCTCCGCCAGCGCCTGCTGCCGGAAGAGTTGATAGGCGTGCGCCGCGGGGCAGTGCGGCAGATTCCCCAGGGTCTCCGGGTCAACGACTGGAGCGAGGTGCTTCCAGTACTTTCTTCCCCAAACGACCTGGTGGCACCGCGACTCGGGGTCGCCCGCAACGGCTACAACATCGTTGCACCGACCAGGGTCCGAATTGCCAGGCCGATCTGTAGAATCCCAGGTTCGCAGGGCAGAGCACGCATAGGCATAGAAGAAGTGCTCTAAAGGGGGATTCAGCCACGCCGGTGCCCTGGTCGAGGTTCAGGAGAGGTTGGACGGGAGCCTGGTGGTGTGTTTGTATGGCAACGTTGTTCCCACACAGCAGGCCCCTGCTCAAGCTGCCAGGCTGCGAAGTCACGCGGCAACGAAGGTCGGTCCCAACTCCATCCCTGCAAACCTCTTCCTGTACCCCGGAGTTGCGCAAGGTGCCGATGGTCGCAGATCGTTCTCTCCTTGGGATGACTACGCCTACAAGAGCTTCCATCGTGAGCTGATTAGGGCAGGAATGGCACGTGCACGAAATCTTGGCAAACACATTGGTCGGCCCCGAATCCAAGACAGGGAAGGGTTCTCCTTGCGGCTGAAAGAGGTGATGCTACGGATGCAGTCTGGGGAACTCTCCCGCCGGAAGGCCGCAATGGAGCTAGGCATCGGATACGCCACACTTAAGAGGCTACTGGACACATCTCCTCAATCGGAGCAAAATATGGTCACTGACGAAATCCCTCAACATTAAAACCTGACATTTTCCTTGGACAACGACACGCAGACGTTCCCATTTTACTTGGCCTGGGCCGGGCGACCTCGACGCGCGATCCACATCCCTAACACCAAAGCAATAACCGCCGCCCCCGCAACACCACCCGCCCAGACGTACCACTTCCCCCACAATGACTCTGTCCTGTACGTCACCACGAGACGCGGCCCCACACCGCCAGTTTCCCGTGAGGCGAATACCACCTGCTCCTCCTTCCCATCCTCAACCGCTCGCAGACCGATGATGTAGGACACCTTCCCCGCCTTGGCACCTTTGATGACGCTACCGCTCACGTCCCATGAATACACCACACCCGCTCCGTACACGGCCGTCGTCGCCAGTGCATCAGGGCCCCAGGTTGGTTTCTTGTTATAGGTGACGTCCTTCTGGGTCCAGTCCCCTGTGGTCTCACTCACATCAACCAAGCGGACAGGTTGCGTCAGGTCCGCCCTGGCCGCTGCCAGTTGCAGCGTCGCCGACGCGATTTCTTTATCCTTCAATGAGGCCAAATCGAATTTCACCAGCCCTAATGAAATGACTTGCTGAGTGCTTCCTCCTACCTTCCAGGCATACCAGACCTTTATGAAATCCAACGACCCGAAGTTCTGGTCCCTTATGGTATCCGTTGCGGCGTCGGTGATAGCGGTATCGCTGGCTATGTAGGCGTCATCAGTGGCCTGCAAGACCACTACGCTTGAAGGGGGCTTCGCACCAGTTGCCAACAGGGCAAACAGCAACAGAATCCCCAACGATCCCCAGCGTATTGCTCGGGCAACTCTGCTTTCCGGTGATCCCTGGCTGTTAGACATCTGAACTCCTTTATTCATTGGTCTCAACATCGCCTGCTAAATGGTCAGCCCCGCCACCCCTTCCCATGCTCCGCCTCTTTGGGCCAAGTACCCCTTGGCCCAGCTTCCGCCGCAGCCTCCAGTCTCCCGCAAGAAGCCCCGCTACGCCAAGCGGCAGAATGACCAGGAGAGCCAGGACCTTTAGATTTACCTCCCGCCGGTACAGGGCCGTCAGGTCCACTGGCTCTCCTACCACCAAGCTCATCGTCGGCGCCTTGCCGTACCCGGCAAACTCCACGAACACATCCTGCAGAAAGAAAAACTTCTCCACAGCAGGCGGCACTGTAACCGTCGCCGTAGCGCTCTGCTTGTACCAACCCGCTCCGCTGGAGCCGTAGGGCGCCGCTACACCCACCTTGAACTGATGCTCGTAGACGGCATCCACGTTCACTGGCTGATCAGCCGTTCCGCTGATTTTAGGAGAAACAAGGCCCGCCATTCCAGTCCACTTCTGGAACACGTACCGGTCGCGATCGGGCACCGACTCTATAATTGCCGGAGTCTCCAGGGCGACATCCGCACCCACGGTAACCCACTCCTTCTTGAGCACACCGACAGGCGTACGTGCTTGGACGTACACCTGCGGCTGGTATACAGCATTCAATTTCCAGGGCCCCGTCACTTTCACGGATGCTGTCGGGCTCTCCATGCTAGCCAGGATCCGAGGCGTTCCCACATTCTCCCACCCTGAGAACTTCGACCGCTGCCCGGCGCTCGGCCCACCAATCAGAGCGGGTGCCTGAATGATCGCATCGGCACCGTCTGCATACCACCCCGGCCCATAAATGGACACGCCTTGGGGGCCGGTCGCTTCGACGCGGAACTCTTTGACCCATTTCACCTCAGGAGTTGCGGGTGCCAAAGGTATGATGGTGTTTGCTGGCTGAAAAGGAGTCTCACCCTCGCTCCATTCCACAAAGCCATAGCGCGTGTCCTCGCCAATGGCTACGGCTGCAGGCACTTCCAACCTGAGCGGAACGCCCGGCCGCACCCACATGCTCCGCCGTTGACTGGCCAGCGCCGAGCGAACCTGTACCAGGACTTCTCGCACAAAGACTGCGCGGTAGCTCCCCGGGCCGCCGATGGTCAAGCATAAGTCCTGAGGGCGGCCACCGTCCCAGCCGGTGAAAACCCACCGGTCTCCGGCGGCAACGTACTGAATGGACTGGACAACGCAAACTTGCGAGCCGACCGAAACCTCAATCGGCGACTTGCTCACTTCTACTCCATCCACCGCCACCGTTCCAGTTCCGACGATAGTGATCGTTGCTCCGGGCCCGGCTGCGATTGCGGACCCCGGTCTTACAACTAAAGCTAGCCAGGTTACGCTGAGCAAACATATGATTCCTAATCTCGTGATTCTACACATTCCAAATGCGCAACCCCTGAGGGTATCTTCAACTTTGTTCGTTGGCAGACCGATTCGGCCTAACAAGGTGGCTCCCCGGCCGGCCCTACGCCTGATCCGGGGAGCCACCGATCTCGATGCTTTATACCACCTTGGCACTCGCTACAGCGCGGCGCGGAAGGTCTTAATAACAGGTAACTGCCTCGGTGCTAGAGGTCACATTGGTGAGTTGGCAGTTAATGGTTCTTGTTGTATTCTGAGTGATCGCCGTGGCCGCCAAGCCCGTAAAGGTAACACTACCGCCGGTTGTCGGAGTGACGGTAAAGGCACCCGTGACGTTAGCGATCGCGAATGTGAAGGTGTCGCCGATCGCCGCCGAAGGTATGGCTGCCACTATTGCTTGAGCTGCGCCTGCGGCTGGAGTGAGGGTCCTGTTGGTGCTGGGGTTGAAGGTAAAAAGCGCGATAGTGGCTAACTGAGTACCCGTGGGCGCACAACTCGTGTCAGCGCAATCAAGTACCGAGGTAGCGCGAACGACTGCACCATCTAGTCTGCTGCTAGTGCTCACCACCAGGTTGGTGAAGGTCGTTGTGCCAGTAAAGGCAGAATTGCCGGTAAAGGTAGCCGCCCCCGAGATCGTCTGTGCATTCAGGGCCAGTGTGGCTCCCAGGGTTGGCACCCCTCCAATCGTGTATGTGCCCGCAATGGTCCCCGACAGCGTGGGACCGCTGATGGTAGGCGAGGTAGCAAAGACCGCGACGCCAGTTCCCGTTTCGTCAGACAAGGACCCGAGCAATTGAGCCGATGTGATGCTGCCTGTCGCCGTGCCATAAAGC
>JACPCL010000022.1 GCA_016179765.1 Chloroflexota bacterium | reverse complement strand
GATCGAGCTTCGCGACGGCATGCACGCGTGCGGTCGCCGCGTCCGCGGCGGAGAAGCTCGAGCACGGCATGAGCCGCGTCGGCAGGATCCGGTGAAGCGTTGCTGATCTCCACGAGGCCGTGGCGACGGTAGTCGCCCAGCATGCGGTCCTCGAGCCCGTCAGCACGCTCCCAGCGGTCGTTGAACGACAGTCCCCGCTCCTCCAGGCGGGTGACCCGCTGCTCCGTCGGGACCGCGATCAGCACCTGCAGCGTCGGGCGCTCGAGCTGAAGCGTCACGTGGCAGAACGGGATCACGAGCCCGGCGGCGCGATGAAAGCACTCGGTCGTGAGCGCAAAGCGGTCGCACACGACCGGCCCTGACCGCCGGAGCGCGCGGATCTCGGCGGAGGCGGCCACGAGCCCGGAGAGATAGTAGAGGTACCGAGCCGGGAGCGGCATCGACGCGTCGATCGCTTCGCGATTCTGTCGATACGACGGCGGCGGGGTGATGTAGGAGCAACCACCGAGCCGCTGGGCCAGCAGGCGCGCGATCGTGCTCTTTCCCACACCGCTCAACCCTTCCAGCACGATGAATGGATACGCCTTCACCGGATCACTCCTCCGACGGACCGAGCTCGAGCACTTCCACTCTTCGTTCGCGACCCCCCGCATTGAACTGGCGTACATCGCCGGTCACCGCACCGAGCAGGCACCGCCCGAGCGGCGCCATGCAGGAGATGACCCCGATGGACGGGTCCGAGTCGCCGTAACCACCGATCGTCACCAGCTGCTCGCGACCGTCGTCGAGCCGGATGCGCACGCGGGTGCCGAGCCTGACGTCGGTCGCTGCCGCCGGAACCTCCACGACGCGCGCGCGCTTCAGGACAGTCCGCGCCTCCTCCAGCTGGCGCAGCACCATGGCCTCGTCGCGCTGGAGCTGCTCGAAGCTGAAGTTGTCGTGCCAGACGTTGCCGCCTACCTCGGCAGCTTCGCCCTTCTGCTGCGTGATCGAGACGAGTCGGACCTCGAGCGCCACCACCCGCTCCCGGAGGCGCCGCATCCCGGCCGGCGTCACCGGATAGTCGTTCATGGGTGCACCCTTTCGAAATCGGCCGTGAACATGGAGTACGTCTCGGAGGACCACCCTTTGCAGGACGGCGACGAGGTGGCCCTCATACCCCCAGTCAGCGGAGGCGCCCTTTGATCCTCCTCACCCGTGAACCTCTCAATCCCAAGACGATCACCCGCAGTGTAGAAGACCAGGGCAATGGCGCCGTGGTCACCTTCCTGGGCGTCACACGCAACCAGACCGACGGCCGGGGCGTGCTGTACCTGGAATACGAAGCCTACCCCAGCATGGCGGAAAAGATGCTCGCCCGCATCGCCCTGGAGGTGGAAGCCCAATGGGGCATTCGCCGCTGCTCCATCGCCCACCGCTTTGGCCGTCTGGAGATTGGCGAGGTCAGCCTGGTCGTAGCCATCGGCTCCCCTCATCGGGCGCAGGCCTTCACCGCCTGCGCCTACGTCGTGGACCGTATCAAAGAGCATGTGCCCATCTGGAAAAAGGAGTTCTTCGTCGATGGAGAGGTGTGGGTGGGAATGGAAGGCCGCCACGCGACACCTTCCACCAGATGACCGACGTTTTCTTGCCAGCGCCTTATTTCGCAGTGCAACCCCAACCCATCCCCAGGACAGTTCGCCTTTCCTCGCCTCTTTGCCACTTTCAGGCGCAACCCCCATACTTTGGCGCCCCTCCGTGTGCAGGGAAACTATTGCGTATTTTGTCAGCGTGTGGTACACTTTACTACTGATTTCGTATGGCATCGGCCTGGAGAAATTAAATCCTTGACAACAGGATGATGGAAATGGACGACCTGGACAAGAAAATCATTGAGCTCCTTCAGGGGGATGGCCGCGCCTCCAACGCCCGCATCGCACGGGACGTGGGCGTGAGCGAAGGCACCGTCCGACGCCGCCTGCGCCGCCTGGTGCAGGATGAGATTATCCGCGTGGTGGCCGTCCCAGACCCGGAGAAGATGGGCTACAGCACCTTGGCCCTGGTGGGCATTCAGGCCGATCCCGACAAGATTGACGACGTGGCCAAGCTCCTGGCACTGATGGACGAGACCCAGTACGTTTCCCTCACCACCGGCTCCTTTGACATCTTCATCTCGGTGGCCCTACCCTCCTCGGAGGCCCTGGGCGTCTTCCTGCGCCGCAAGGTGGGCATGACCCCAGGCATCCGCCGCACCGAGACCTTCGTCAACCTGGCCATACGCAAGAAAGGCTACGGCATTCTGGTATAACCTCCCAGGACGGACCATCGGCTAAGGGCAGTTATGGGCTAGGACGCCTCGCCTTTTTGTAGGTTATCCCCTCCTTTCTAGGTCCCCTTTGGTGTAGGCTGATTGACCGCACCCTGAAGTGTGCGGCTTGATGCCGCCCCGTTCACGGGGTGGTGTCCGCAACGCAGTGCCAATAGAACCCTTTCCAAGGTTCCTTTTGCTTTCAGTTGGTTTACCCCCCCCCCCGACTAAAGTCAGAGGTTCGCCGAATCCAAACCTGGCGCTTTAGCGCCAGGGAGTGCAAGCCAACACCCATAAGCAAACGGAACCCCTCCCGCCCCCAGGCGTTCCCTACACGCCAGCCCACTATCGTGATACCCTAAAGGCCTGAGCAATTGGGCGCTTCCGTGGGAGGCGCGCGGCATGATTCCCTGGCCTTCAGGCTGGGGTGAAGAGGACCACCGTGGCGCCGGTTCCTCCATCCACTACAACAAGGAGGCGAGCATGGCTGACCACTCCTTCATAGACATCCACATCCACACCTACACCACCAGGGCCATCGGCATGCAGGCCAAGGGAGGCGGCCCAGGCTCCTCTGGCTACGCCGGCACCATGGAGGAGCTGCTCCCCTATATGGCAGAGCTGGGCATGACCCACGCCGCCATGATGAACTTCACCCCCGTGGCGGACATGGTGGACGCCGCCCGCGCCCGCCTGCCCAAGGAGCACACCCCAGCGCAGCGCCAGGCGGCGGAGGAGCCCATCCGCTTGCAGATGGTGGGCCGCGTCCAGAACCGCAACGTCTGGACCTGCGATCTGGCCCGCGCCAACCCGAACCTCATCGCCTTCATCGGCGTGGACACCGTCATGGACGCCGAGACCATGGCCAGCGAGGTGTACGAGAAGCACAAGCTGGGCGCTCGCGGCATCAAGCTGCACCCGGAGGTGCAGCGCATCTCCATCAACGACCCGCGCCTTTACCCCGCCTACCGCGCCGCTCAGGAGACGGGCATGGTCATCCTCACCCACACCGGCGCCTTTCGCGGAACCGATGGCAGCCACGCTCATCCCGCCATGGCCGCGGACCTGGTGCGGGCCTTCCCCAACCTGAAGCTCATCCTGGCCCACTTGGGCGGCGGCATCTACCAGAAGGAGGCGCTCCAGGTGGCCGACGCCTTCCCCCAACTGCTTTTTGACTGCTGCGGCTCGGTGCGCCCGCGGGAAGGCGGCCTCTCCGATGGTGAGCTGGTGGCCCTCTTCCGGCGCATCGGCATTCACCGCATCCTGTACGGCAGCGACTGGGCCTCCGGCGACCCCGCGCCGGACCTGGAGCGCATCTCCCGCCTGCCCATGAGCGAGGAGGAGAAGCGCATGCTCCTGCGCGGCAACGCCGAATCCTTGTTGGAGCTGTAGCCGCCGCTTGCCTTTGGGGTAGACAACTGTAGGGGCGTCCTGACAGGTCGGGACGCCCCTACGTCTTTCTTCCCTCCTGCCCCTTATTCGCCCTTCGGGAGGCAACTCGCCTGTGGTACAGAAAGGCGATGACCCCTGTCATGATGATGCTGACGTAGCTGATGGAGCGGTCCAGCAGGGCGATGGAGATAGCCTCCTCCCTCGGCAGGGCCAGGGCCAGCAGGCCCACGATGCCCGCCTCCACAACGCCCAGGCCGCCCGGGGTCAGGGGCACCGCCGAGAGAAGGGCGTTGGCCACCGCGACGAAGGCCACCAGTCCGATGCCCACCTCCATCCCCGTGGCCTGCACCACAAAGTAGAGCCGGCCCACCTCGGAGAGCCATCCCAGCAGGCCCAGGAGCATCGCCAGGGGAAGGGTGCGAAAGCTGCGCATGGTGCCATCGTGGAACGCCTCGTACCCGCTGCGGATGCGTCCCGGCAACAGGTGGGAGATACGCCTCCAGAACACCTGCATTGCCGCCAGGCCCGCCAGGGAGGCGGCCACCAGGGCCAGCCCTACCTGAAGGAGGACGCCTGGTGGTCGGAGCTCCGGGTCCAGGTACAGCAGCAGAAATCCAGCCATGAGGAGCAGGAAGACTATCATGATGTCCATGACCCGCTCTCCCAGAATGGTGCCCATGGTGCGGGCCAGGGGCGCGCCGGACTCCTCGGCGTAGGCGTAGGCCCGGTAGGCGTCTCCCAGGCGGAACCAGGTGATGGAGCTGGCAAACCACCCCAGGAGCATGAGGCGCGCCGCTGTGAACTGAGAGGGCAGCATGGCCTGGGGAAATACACCAGCGTTGCCCAGCATCAGCCGCCAGCGGGCGCCCCGGAAGAAGAACGTCGTATAGTGGACGGCCACGGCCAAGAAGAGCAGCAGCGGGCTGCTGCTGCGGATATTCTCCCAGGTGGCGCCCAGGTCTACAGAGAAACGGGTGGCTAGCAGCACCAGCAGGAGGGCCGCCACGGCAAAGGAGACGAGGGTTGGGGCGGAAAGCACCCTTCGCCCCAGGGAGAAGGAGGAGGGCTCTGGCTGTTTCTGCTCTATCATGCGCCTCCCGCACGTTTGCTGCATATCCCCCGCTACCTGCAAGCGGCGGTGGAGACAACTGTTGACGCCTTTGCAGGGATCACCAGAAGAGCATGATAGTACAGCCAGGGCATGGAGGGAATCCCTGAACGTTGCTTGCTACACCGTCACCGTCACCGTGCCTTGCATGCTGGGGTGAACCCGGCAGGTGTAGGGGAAGGCGCCCGTCCCAGCGAAGGTGTGGCTGAAGCTCTGGCCAAAGCTGAGGAAGGGGCTGTTCCAACCGATGCCGTCAAACGTTCCGTTGCTGCCGGAGGTGGTGGTGTGGGATACGCCGTCCCTGTTCGTCCACGTCACGGTGTCCCCTACCCGCGCGGCGATGTTAGGCAGCACGAACCCCTGGATGTCCACGGCTAGCGTCGTCGGCAGCGGTGTCGCCGTCGCCGTCGGCGTTGCCGTGGGCGGCATGGGCGTTGCTGTCGGCGTGGGTGACGGCGTGGGCGTCGGCATCGGTGTAGGCGGCACGGGCGTTGCCGTCGGCGTGGGTGACGGCGTGGGCGTCGGCGGCACGGGTATTGCCGTCGGCGTGGGTGACGGCGTGGGCGTCGGCGGCACGGACGTTGCCGTCGGCGTGGATATAGGCGCGACAGTAACGGAAGGGGTAGAGAGCGACTGGGGAGAGGCACAGGCCAAGGAAGCGAGGGTTAGGGCGACCACAAAGGTAGTGAGCAGCATGAGGCAACGCCTGGCAGGAGCCGCCTGCCTCCTCCTGGACATACACCTAACAACCGCAATCAAGAGGCGGCACCTTGACGGTGGCGTTCATATCGGGATGGATACGACAGGTGTAGGGGAAGAGGCCTGGCTCTGTAAAGACGTGACTAAAGGTTTGGTCTCGCTCCAGGGGAGGGCTGTCCCACCCCTTGCCGCTGAAGACCCCAGTGCTGCCTGAGGTCGTGGTGTGCGGGGTAGCGTCCTTCTGCACCCATGTCACCGTTGTCCCGGCCAACACGGTGATGCTGGGGAGCTCTACGTTGACTATTTGCACCTGCACCAGCATGGAGGGCTGCGGCGTATAGGTAGGCGTCGGTGCAAGGGTCAGCTCCGCCGTGGGCGTAGGCCCTACAGGGGCGCAGGCCCACACGAACAGGGCCGCCCCCAGCGCAGCGAAAAGCAGAGGGCGAGACGTCGTGAGGACAGGCCGTTGACGTTTGGACATGAGACGCACCTATCAAGAAGAACACCTTGCGGGGCCGCATCACCAGCCCATCGCCCCAGTTTTACGGCTGCGGCGAGCAAACAGATTCCCCGGCAGGCCTACATCCTCTCGTCCACCGCTTTCTTGATGGCGGCCACCGCTTGGTCCAGGGGCATGGACCCCGGGTTCTCGCCGGAGCGCAGGCGCACGGCCACGGCGTGCGCCTCCTGCTCACGGTCGCCCACCACCAGCATGTAGGGTGCCTTCTGGAGCTGCGCGTCCCGGATCTTGGCGTTCATGCGCTCACTGCGGTTGTCCACCTGGACGCGGATGCCCTCATCTCGCAAGCGCTGCTCCACCTGACGGGCGTAGTCATTGTGCCGGTCGGCGATGGGGATGACCACCGTCTGCACCGGCGAAAGCCATACAGGGAAGGCCCCAGCGTAGTGCTCAATGAGCACACCCATGAACCGGTCCAGCGACCCCAGCATGGCGCGGTGCAGCACCACGGGGCGCTGGCGTGTCCCGTCCACCGCCACGTACTCCAGGTCAAAGCGCTGGCCCAGATGGAAGTCTAGCTGGATGGTACCGAGCTGCCACTCGCGGCCCAGGGCGTCGGGCACAAAGAAGTCTATCTTGGGGCCGTAGAAAGCGCCCTCCCCAGGTAAAGGCGTGTACAGCAAGCCCTCCTTGGCAAGGGCTTGAGCCAGGATAGCCTCCGCCCGGTCCCACATTTCGTCTGATCCTACCCGCTTGTCCGGTCGCAGGGAGAGCACGATACGCACCCGCTCAAAGTTAAAGAGGCGGTAGGTATCGTGGAACATCTGGACAAGGGAGTGGATCTCGCTTTCAATGTGCTCCGGGGCACAGAAGATGTGGGCGTCGTCCTGGGAGAAGGTGCGGACGCGGGTAAGGCCCTGAACGACGCCGGAGCGCTCAAAGCGGTGGAGCCGGCCAAAGTCGGCCAGGCGCAGGGGGAGTTCCCGGTAGGAGTGAAGCTGCGCGCCATAGATGAGGGCGTGGGCTGGGCAGTTCATAGGCTTCACGCCGAACTCCCGCTCCTCCGAGGTCACCAGGAACATGTTGTCCCGGTAGTAGTCGTAGTGGCCGGAGCGCTTCCAGATTTCCATGTCAAAGATCTGTGGGGTGATGACCTCCTGGTAGCCATATTGCTGGTACAGCCCACGCACGTACTCCACGAGCTGGTTGTAGACGATGGCCCCCTTGGGAAGGTAGAAAGGGCTGGCGGGAGCGACGGGGTCCATCATGAACAGGCCCAGCTCTTTGCCCAGCAAGCGATGATCCCGGCGCTGGGCCTCCTCCAGGCGGTGGAGGTAGTCCTCCAGGGCCTCCTGGGACTCAAAGGCGGTGCCGTAGATGCGCTGGAGCATGGGGCGCTTCTCGTCGCCACGCCAGTAAGCGCCGGCGATGTTCAGCAGCTTGAAGGCCTTGACTGCCGAGGCGCCGGCGACGTGGGGACCTTCGCACAGGTCTTCAAAATCGCCGTGGCGATAGGTGGAGATGGCTTCGCCGAGGGGGATCTCCTGGAGCATCTCCAGCTTGAAGGGCTGCCCGGCGAACTCCTCGGCGGCCTCCCCGCGGGAAAGCTCCCGCCGCCGCATGGGCAGGTCGGCGGTGATCTGTCGCCTCATGCCCTGGGTAATCGTTTCCAGGTCCTCCGGAGCCAGAGGGCGCCGCAGGAGAAAATCGTAATAGAAGCCGTCCTCAATAGAGGGGCCAATGCCGAGCTTGGCGTCGGGAAAGAGCTCCAGGACGGCGGCGGCCATGACGTGGGCGGCGGTGTGGCGCAGGCGGTGGCGATAGGCGGCCAGGTCTTCTTGAGGGCCGCCTACTTGTGGCTGGGACATGGGATGTCACCTCCAATTGTAGCCAGCGATAGTAGTATATCAGCCGAGCTACGCCTGGCGGGTGACACCGGGGCTGGTGAGGCCCCGGAAGGTGCTCCTGGGAGAGGAATGACTCATGACTAGGAACTGTTTCTGCATAGGCTCAGTCTATCAGCGACGCAGGGAAGGGTCAACCATGCCCCAAGTGGCTTTCTGTTTGCTCTGGAATCCCGTACCGCCCTGCGAACGGGGCGGCATCAAGCCACACCCTTCAGGGTGCGGTGGCGTCAACCTTAAGCAATCGGTCCACAGCCGGCGCATCCCTACTGCGCCCGCGCCACCCAGACCATCTCCGTGCTGGTCTCATCCAGCGGCTCCCGAGCAAAGCTCCCGTAGACCTCCATCAGCTCGTACCCGCAGGCGGCCAGCAGGTGCTGCATCTCAAACCGGTAGAGGTACCGTAGCTGGTACTCCACGTGGGTCGTGTGCACCAACTCTCCCTTGCCGTCCAGCTCCTCTATGATGGTGCGCGCGGTGATGACCTGCTGGAAGGTGTCATAGCTGTTCTGTTCGCCGATGAGCAGCCTGTGGCCGGTGGCAGGGTCCATGCTCTGCCGTCCAAAGAGGCGCACCCCCGGCTCCCGCAGGATACGCTCGGCGTCTGGCACAAAAAGGTCAACGATGAGCCGCCCGCCAGGGGCCAGATGCTCTTGGATGGCGGCCAGGGCCTGGAGCTGGTCCGCCACGGAGAGGAGCAACTGAAAGGAGCGAAAGGGGATGATCACGAGAGGGAACTGCTGGCCCAGGGAGAAGGAGCGCATATCCCCTTTGACAAACCTGAGCAGGGGCGCAGGCAGTTTGAGGCGGCGCGCCTTGCCCCGGGCGGTCCGTAGCAGGCTCGGCGAGCTGTCCAGCCCCACCACGGGGACGCCAGCCTGGGCAATGGGGACCGCAACGCGTCCCGTGCCGCACGCCAGCTCCAGCACGGGGCCTCCGCTCCTCTGGGCTTCCTCTACCCAAAAGGGGATGTCCTCACTCTGATGGTGGACCGCATCGTACAGGGTGGCCCACGACTCACCGTAGGACGCCATGCTGCTCTATTACCTTGCTTTCAAGGAAGCCCCAGAGGAGCTTCCCTCTCTTACCTCCGCAAGGAAGCGTTTAACCTCTGGTGAGGAGCGGAGGTGGTAGATTTGCCTGCCGGGGGCGAACTTCTCCAGGAGCTTCAGCATCCCTGGACGGCGGGTCGCCGGGTAGGACCATATCCACCGGAGGAACGCCAGGTCAAGCCGTTCCGGGCAGCCGGGGGCCATATCCGGCCGCTGCCGGCCAGCATACTGGAATCGCCGCCGAATAACCCGCCAGAGGCAGACCCTGCGGGGCAAGTCCATGAAGATGATAGTGTCTGCTGGGGCAAAGCGCACCTCTAGGGTGCCCCCGTAGTTGCCGTCCATGATCCAGGAGTTGCCCTGCACCAGCCCTTCCACCGTGGCCCGCCACTCCTCCACTGGCGGCTTCGCCCAGCCAGGCCGCCAGTGGACGGCGTCCAGGTGGATGACGGAGATGCCCAGGACGGCGCCTAGTTCTCTGGCCAGGGTGGACTTGCCCGCGCCTCCCACGCCTACGATGACTATCCTGCGCATAGCAACACCCACATGGCTACCCCCTTGCCAGGGACTGGAGGGCCTGGCGCACCTGCTCCTCCAGGGGCAGGCCCCCCGCATCCTTGAGGGAGGTCACGGCCCTTTGCACCTCGGCGGCCGAGTAGCCTAGGGCTAGGAGTGCAGCGGCCACCTCGTTGTTGGCGGCAGCAGTGGCTACGCCCGCGGCCTCCCACTCCTTCTGGAGCTTGGCTTGCAGGTCAATGACGATACGCCCCGCGGTGCGCTTGCCAATGCCGTGGACGGAGGAGAGCAGGTCGGCGTTGCCGGAGACGATGGCCGCAGCCGCTTCGTCGGGGGCAAAGGCAGAAAGGAGTGCCAGGGCAAGGCGCGGCCCCACGCCGCTTACCCCAAGGAGGGCGTCAAAGAGGCGTTTGCCCTGGGGGGTGGGAAAGCCGTACAGGGTAGGCGTTTCGTCCCGCACCAGCAGGATGGTATGCAGGGTAAGGGCATCGCCCACGTCCCCGATGGCCTCCGTCAGGGAAGCTGGCACAAACACCAGGAAGCCGACGCCTCCCACGTTGAGCACTACATGGTCATCGCCGATGGAAAGAAGGGTGCCGCGGAGGGAGGCGATCATGGATAAAGCCTCGTCTATTCTTGCTATAGTACCATAACAGCCTCGTCCTTCCATGGAAGAACCCTCTGCACTTCCCTATTGCCGTAGCCTGTAATGATAGGGGGTCTATAATGGGGAATGGAAGGCATTGACCCCTGTCACGCGGGCACGATTGGAAATCTCAGCAATAGCTATAGCGCAAACGTTCCAATCATCGTATAATGGCGTCGCATTCAACCTGGGAGCGCATGAGCATGACGACAGAACGTGAGAAGGCCCTGAGCCTGGCCATCGGCCAGATTGAGAAGGACTTTGGCAAGGGCGCCATCATGCGCCTGGGAGAAGCGGGGGCGAGGCTCTCCATCAGCGCCATCCCCACCGGCTCCCTGGCCCTGGACATCGCCCTGGGCATAGGAGGCATCCCGCGAGGGCGCGTCGTGGAGGTCTTCGGCGCGGAGGCCTCCGGTAAGACCACGGTGGCCTACCACGTCCTTGCCCAGGCCCAGAAGCTGGGGGGCGCCGCCGCCTACATTGACGCCGAGCACTCCATGGACCCCACCTATGCCGCCCGATGCGGCGTCAACATTGCCGACCTGCTGGTGTCCCAGCCGGACAGCGCGGAGCAGGCGCTGGAGATTGTGGAGTACCTGGTGCGCAGTGGCGGCGTGGACGTGGTGGTAATAGATAGCGTGGCCGCCCTGGTTCCCCGCGCGGAGTTGGAAGGGGACATGGGCGACCCGCAGATGGGCCTCCAGGCCCGTCTCATGTCCCAGGCCTTGCGCAAGCTCACCGCCGCTATTGGCCGCTCCAACACTGCCGTCATCTTCATCAACCAGCTTCGCGAGAAGGTCGGCGTCACCTTCGGCAACCCTGAGGTCACCCCAGGGGGCCGCGCCCTCAAGTTCTACAGCTCCGTCCGCATTGACCTGCGCCGGATAGACGGCATCAAGCGCGGGAGCGAGGTCATCGGCAACCGTGTGCGTGCCCGTGTAGTGAAGAATAAGGTGGCGCCGCCCTTCCGCACGGCGGAGTTTGAGATCCTCTTCAGCCAGGGCATCAGCGCCGAAGGCGACCTGGTAGACCTGGGCGCCACCTACGGCATCCTCTCCAAGAGCGGCTCCTTCTACTCCTACGGCGAGGCACGCCTGGGTCAGGGCCGGGAGCAGGCCAAGGAGTACCTGCGCCAGCACCCGGAGACGGCCAAGGCCGTGGAGGAGCGCATCCGCAACGTCGCCAAGATGGCCGGGACGCCGCTGGCGCCATCACCCGTCGCAGCCGATGGCGAAGAAGAGGAGGACGCAGAGGCAACTTAAGGGGTGGGAGCGTAGATCGGCGCAAGCGAGAGTATGGGCGTGATATCGCGAGGATCTGAGGAGAGACGAGAGCAAGAACAGACCTACCAGGCGGGCCTGCGCCTGCTGTCCTACCGCGCCCGCAGCCGGCGGGAGCTGGCCCAGCGCCTGGCCCGCCGCTTCTCGCCCTCCGCCATCCAGGAAGCCCTGGCCCAGCTTGAGGCCCACGGCTATCTGGACGACGCCGCCTTTGCCCAGGCGTGGCGTCGCACGAGGGAAGCGCACCGTCCCCGCAGCGCATCCTTGGTGCGGCGGGAGCTTATACATCACGGCGTCCCCAGAGAGACAGCCGAGGCCACCGTGGACGGCATGGACGACGAGGCCAACGCCTACCAGGCCGCCCACCGCCGGGTGAAGGCCCTTGCCGGCTTGGAGGAAGCCACCTTTCGCCGCCGCCTGACGGACTACCTCAGGCGAAGGGGTTTCCCCTATGCGGTGGCCTCTATGACGGTGGACCGCGTGTGGCGGGAGACCCGTGGGGAAATATAGTTGGTGAAGATTTGTTTTGCGGCAGTGCCGCAAAACAAATCTTCACCGTTGCTTCCCCTTCCCTCATAGGGAAGGGGGATTGAAGGGGCTAGGTCTGCCCCCTTTACGGCAGCCTCACCCGCTCCCCATCCCGCCGCACCAGGCCGTCCTGCTCCAGGCCCTGCAAAAGGGTTTCCAGCCAGGGGGTATCCTGAGGGGCAAACCCTTCCTTGATGGCCATGCCCAGCTCTGCTAAAGGGACCCCACGGTTGCCCTCTCTTCGCCGCAGCCGCTCCACGATGCGCCCCCGGTAGTAACGCGACGACCCCTTGAAGGGCGGCTGCGTCCGGTAGGCGGCCCGGCGCTCTGCAAGGGCGCGGGCATCAACCACCAGCGCAGCCTGTGACTGCCCATTGGCGGCCCACCAGCACGAGGGTTGAACTGGACACTGCTGGCATCGCGGCTGGCGCACAGCGCACACCGTCGCGCCAATGTCCATGAGGGCCTGGTTCCAGTCGGCGGCGCGACCCAAGGGCAACGCCTCCGCAGCCAGCCGGTCCACCTGTTGGGGCGGCGGCCTCGTCTCGCCCAGCAGCGCCCGGCCCAGCACGCGCCGGACGTTGGTGTCAACCACCGCCACCTGCTGCCCAAAGGCAAAGCAGGCCACCGCCGAGGCGGTGTATGGGCCAACGCCTCTTAGCCGCCGTAGGGCCTCCACCCCCCTGGGCAGCTTCCCCCCGTGCTCCGCCATCACCTGCCGGGCGGCTCCCTGCAAACGGACTGCCCGCCGGTTGTAGCCCAGAGGCGACCAGGCCCGAATGACCTCCCCCGTGGGCGCCGCCGCCAGGGATGAGAGGTCAGGGAAGCGTCCCAGGAACTCGTCATACTTCGGAATAACCCGGCTCACCTGGGTCTGCTGCAACATCACCTCCGACACCAGGATGGCGTAGGGGTCCTGCGTTGCACGCCATGGCAGCCCCCGCTGATGAAGGCTGTACCAGGCCAGCACCCCCTCCCGGAGAGCGTGGTTACCTTCTGAACGTTGCTGCATGGCCGTATTCTACCAGGAACGCTACGAGCGTCCCGTAGATGCTCTCCTTCACCCTTGCTCGTCCCCAAGAGCAACGGGGCCCCAGTGTGAGCTGCCTTACCCCTGCCTATGCTAAAATGAACCCGTAGCACTGCAGAGACTATGATAGCCCGAGGCCCGCCATGTCTGGACATTCCAAATGGAAGACGATCAAGCGAAAGAAAGGCGTCGCTGACGCTGCACGAGGCCAGGTGTTCACTAAGCTGGCCCGTGACATTGCGGTGGCTGCCAGAGCTGGTGGGGCGGATGTAGAAATGAACTTCCGCCTACGCCTCGCCGTTCAGAAGGCCAAAGAGAACAACATGCCCGTCGGTAACGTAGAGCGAGCCATCCAGCGCGGCGCGGGCACCGGCGAGGGTGGCCAGGTTACGCTGGAGGAGGTGGTGTACGAGGGGTTCGCCCCGGGCGGCGCCGCCATCATGCTGGAGGCGGTGACGGACAACGCCACCCGCACCGTGGCCGAGGTGCGCAGCATCTTCACCAAGGCTGGCGGCAACCTGGGCGAGCGCGGCTCCGTGGCCTGGAACTTTGACCAGCGAGGCGTCATCGTCGTAGAGGCCTCTGGGGCCCAGGCCGATGAGCTGGCCCTCATGGCCATTGACGCCGGAGCGGAGGACTTTGACCAGGACGGCGACAACCTGGAGATTCGCACCTCCCCAAACGCTTTTGAAAGCGCCCGCCAGGCCCTGGAAGCCGCCGGGGCCACCATCCTTCGCGCCGAACTCGCCCTGGTCCCCAAGACCACCCTCACCCTGGACGTCAAGGCCTCTCTCCAGACCCTGCGTCTTCTAGACCGCCTGGAGGCGCTGGATGACGTCCAGCGCGTCTACACCAACGCCGACTTCCCCCAGGACGCCCTGGAGGAGTATCAGAAGGCAAGCTAGGCGTTGCGTCAGGCTATTAAGACACCGCTCGGGGTGCAATCCCGACAGGTCGGGATGCCGGGGGTCTGGGGGTGTCCCCCAGATACAGCTCCATGAGCAACATCCGCATCATCGGCATAGACCCGGGCACCCTGCGCATGGGCTACGCCGTGGTGGAGTCCGCCGATGGCGAGCCGAGGGCCATCGCCTGGGGAACCCTGGTGGCTCCCACCCGTCTGGGCCTTGGTCAGCGGCTGTACTCCCTGTACAGCCGCCTTCTGGAGCTCATGGAGAGCCACCATCCCACCCATGCGGCGGTAGAGGAGCCCTTCGTGGCTAGCAACGTTCGCACAGCCCTGGCCATCGGACAGGCCCAGGGGCTGGCCCTGCTGGTCGCTGCCCAGGCGGGGGTGCCCCTGGCGAGCTACCCTCCCCGCCAGGTGAAGCTGGCTGTCACCGGCAGCGGCGCAGCCACCAAGGAGCAGGTGCAGCAGGCCGTCGCCCTCCACCTGGGCCTGTCCTCACCTCCGACACCCATGGACGCCTCGGACGCCCTGGCCGTGGCGCTGTGCCACTTGCAGGCCCTCAGAAGCTCTACTCTCCTGTCTTAAGTCGCGAGACCCCCGTACCCCCTCTATCCTGCTTTCAAGGAAGCCCCTGAGGGGCTTCCCTCTCTCAGGGCAACGATGGCATCAGAGGCTGCACCCCCTCCTCAAGCTCTATGCCCAGGGCATTGACCACGTAGCATTGCAGGGCGTAGTACCCGATGGTGACGATGAGGTCAATGGTCGCTTGCCTCCCCAGCAGGTGTTCCACGGCGGCGTAGGTGGCGTCACGGACCCGCTTCTCTTCCAGCAGCTCCCGGGTGAACTGCACGAACACCCCCTCCTTGGGCAGCAACCTGCGGGGCGGCGCAACGTCCCGGATGACCTGGACCACCTCCTCCCGCAGGCCGGCCTGCTTTGCCGATGCCACGTGGTGGGTGAAGATGTACTGGCAGCGCATGTTTCGGGCCACGGCCAGGGTGACGGTCTCCCGCACCTCCGCGGGGATGGCGGCGCCGGAGTAGCGGAGCTGCTCCCCCAGGGCGGCCACGCGCGCCGCCACCTCCGGGCTGTTGAGCAGCGCGGCGAAGGGCAGCGCCACGTGCCCCCTCTGGGCGGCTATCTGGTCGTACAGGGGCTGCCTGTCTGGGGGCAGCATCTCTCTGGCAATCAAAGGTGCGCGAGGCATGGGCGGCTCCACGGCAAAGGATACCCTATTGTCCTTCACCCTCTTTGCGCAGGCAAGGGCTCTGGCGATGACGACTCCCTGGCTGGGACGGCGAACGGTGGAGAACACAGCGGGCCGGCTTGGGGTTGCCTGAGGTTGCCAATACCTGCAAGCTAATTGTATCGTTCGTTCGCCAGTAGGCCGGCCTCTTCCCTGAGGACTTCGTGAAGCCTAGAAGGGCTCGGAGCGAATCCTCGGGCTTGTAAGCCTAAGGCCCCTGCCGGCTATACTACCTATCGCCTATAAACTCTTTCCAGAGAAGGCATTGGCCACAGAGAGTAGATAGGAACCACGTGGAAGACGCATTACTCTGCCACATAGGGAGATGTTAACCTATGAAAACTTGCTTCTATTATTGGCTCATTGAGCCAATTCCTCACGAGTTTGAGGATACGTCTGAATCGATACCTGCATTTGAGATACCGATAAGGTTCGGTACCGTGACTCATACTCTCGCATTGTTTGTTGGTGATGGCGGGCTTCCTCAATATGCTCGATTGAGACTGTCTAATATTGAAACCGAGAATATTCCCGAAGCGATCCTGCCCATGTTACAAAGCGTAAAAGAGCATCTTATTTCGGTTTTGCGCGTTACATTCGATCCGCAGATGACTCTATTCCCCTACCCCTTCTGGACCTTTATTGAGGAAGGTAAACCTAACAGAACGGGTCTAGAGATTACCCAATTTGCGCAGAAGGTGGCATCCGACCCAGAGAGAGTAAAGAGAGTGTTTGTTGGTAGTTTTTCACATCGGGAGGAGCTGAGACTATTTGTAGACGGTTTAGACCAGCGTCTTCCCCTTCAATACCGCTACCTTTCACTGTACAAGATTCTTGAATTAGAGTTCAAGACGAGGGGGCATTGGCACGATGACAAACTAGCAGGGTGATGAAAAAGGCTGTTGTAACCAGATAGATGGGACATTTTCTTGGTGAAGGGTGGCTTTTGGTGTCTTCCGATCCGGTTTTCTTGCCCTT
>JACPCL010000021.1 GCA_016179765.1 Chloroflexota bacterium | reverse complement strand
TCCTTGCTCCGTCATGGGACTGCCTATGTTCCTAGTCGCGTCCATACCCAAAGTCAAACTCTTACCCCTCTTGACACTCAACCATAGGATCTCTCCCAATGGGAGAGGGGGATCACAGGGGAAAAGGTTCGTCACTACGCCTCCGATAGCTTGTACAGCTCCATCAGTTCGCCCAGCACCTCTTTGTCGCGCCCCTGGTGAACACCCTCAAGGACGTGGGTGTGCAGGTGGCCCTCCAGAATGAGGGCCTCTATCTTCTGGATGGCGCGCCGGACGGCGTAGGTCTGCTTGAGGACGTCAACGCAATACTTCTCCTCTTCAATCATACGCCTGATGCCAGACAAGTGGCCCTCCACATAGTTCAGGCGTTTAAGGGCCTCCTCTTTTGTCTGCGGCAGCATAACCTCCCCCCTTTACTATAACCTTCCGGGCAAGGAAGGACATAAACAGCGCCTGAAAAAAGCCTCCATTACCTTTACCTTGGCCGTCAACACCCCTACCCCCTGGGAGTGGGTATGTCCTCTCTATGAATCTATCAAAGAAGCCAGGGTATGTCAATGGGCAGCGCCCCGAGACTGGCCGCCTCAAGCGTCCGGGACACATCGTCCGCTCATGAGATTCTAAGAACTTTTCTCTAATACCATGCGGGTATGTTCAAACACTTCATTCTCGAAGGCCTTTAGTTGCGCACCGGTTCGAGAACTTCTCATGCGATCTCTAAAGCTGTTGCTTGCTAAATACCGAATAGCTATCTCAATCATGGGTGCGATTTTTCTTACTGACGCTTTCTGGAACTGCTCTCTCCAGTGCGCCAAGGTCCTAATGTAATCTAATCGTCCGCTGTTAGCAGATATTAGTTCAAATCCGTTCGCATTTTCCATGATGTGACCCACTCCGTAGGGTAACCAGCCGCTTGAAACATAATAAGTATTCAAATGCGCAACGATATATTCAGGGGAGTCTATCGGCGCATTGAGAGATATATCCTCATACTGAGGGTGATTCCTGCCCCACGTCATAGTTTGCAAATAATGCCTCCCGCCTACAGGCAAAAGTTTGTTGACAAAACTGAAATATTCCTTGTATATTGCGTCCTGCTCTCCTGCCCTGTATTCATCAATGTTACAAAAATGTTCGAACGCTCCGACTGAGATTACTGCACCGAATAGCCCCAAATCGTCCGGGTTTAGGTCTTTCCAGTCTCCCAAAAATACATCAAAGCCATGCCGTTTGCTGTGCGCCGCCTGAACAGGAGATAGTGTTATGCCAACAGGATAGCCGCCTCTTTCCTTTATCTTTTTCAGCATAGGCGACCAACCACTTCCGATGTCGAGCACCCTCATACCTGGTTCAAACTTGACGCTACGTAGAATATAATCGTGTTTCCTACACTGAGCTTGTTCAAGGGTTAGGCTATAATCACCATCATAAACCGCCCCCGAAAAATCGGGGAACTCCCCGAGACTTGCTCTTATAAGTTTATCCAGCCAATCGTATGTCTCTCTTATACGCTGTTGTTGTGTCTTCATGGCAGACTCCGCACTAGCAGACTGATGATTCCCGACTGGCCGGGACGACCATCCCCCCGCCCCCTTCCTGGCCAGGAAGGGGGTAAGAATTGTATCTGGGGGACACCCCCAGACCTCCACCCCTTCGCTGCCCCATTCGCTACGCTCAGGGCTTCGGTTCACTCAAGGGCAGGCTCCGGGGCTTCGCCCCTCTGAGCACCCCTTTTTCAGCAGCCTGCTAGGTCTGTGTGAATGTATCCAGAGAGGGTTAGGGTGGGAGTGGATCTGGGGCGTGAAACGCGCCGGATTACTTGCGCCATATCCGGACTGGCACTGCCTTGCGCTATATCCATCCGCCCCAACTCGTCCGCACCCGTTTCCTTTCGCAACCCGTTTATCGGGCATGACCCACACCCCCTGGGAGTGGGTACTGAGCACAGTGTACCTTCTCTCGCAAGAAAGGTCAAGGCCACGAAGGCCGAGCCTCCGTTTGCTTCCATTAACGGCGCCCCAGCCTGAAGGTTGCGGCATTTTTAACCTCACGCAAACAGGACCACATCAAGCATCCACTGGACACGAAAGCCCCTCATGCCCATACTATCACCCATCTTCCCCACGTTCGTGCCACGCAATGCCGCACGCACGTCTAGTTGACTGGCAAAGGAGGCGCACCATGGTCCAGCCCAACTCCGACAAATCGGCCTGGTGGCTCAAGGAGACCTACACCCAAGAGGAGATGGACCAGCTTGTCCAGTACGGCCTGGAGCACTTCTGGATGCAGAACCACCAGATGGCGGATCTGCGCGCCCCTGGGGCCTACGGCATCATGGTCCGCGGCGATGGCTGCTACGTCTACGACATAGAGGGCAAGAAGTACATAGACGGTATGGCTGGCCTCTACCTCAAGAACGTCGGCCACAACCGGCCGGAGATCGCCCAGGCCGTCTACGAGCAGATGACCACCCTAGCCTACGCCAACTCCGGCGCCTACAGCAACGTGCCAGGCATCCTCCTGGCCAAGAAGATCGCCGAGCTGGCCCCCGGCAACCTGGACCGCGTCTTCTTCTGCGGCGGCGGCGCCGAGGCCGTGGAGATCGCCCTCAAGATGGCCCGCCAGTATCAGTTCCTACGCGGCCACCACCAGAAGACCAAGGTCATCTCCCGCCGCGGCCAGTACCACGGCTCCACCTACGCCACCATGAGCATTGGCAACCGGGGGCGCAACATGAGCGGCATGTTTGAACCCCTCATGCCGGGGACGATGCAGGTAGACCCCCCCTATTGCTATCGCTGCCCCTGGGGCTTCCAGGACCGCACCAACAAGAGCTGCTGTATGCTCAGCGTCAAGGCCCTGCAGAACGTCATAGAGGGCGAAGGCGCCGACACCATCGCCGCCTTCATCGCCACCCCTATCCCCAGCGGCAACCAGATCCCCGCCGACGACTACTGGCCCAAGGTGCGGGAGCTGTGCACCAAGCACAACATCATCCTCATCGCCGACGAGGTCATCTGCGGCTATGGCCGCCTGGGGACATGGTTCGGCATGGAGCGGTTCGGCGTCGTCCCGGACATCATGACCAACGCCAAGGGCCTCACCAGCGGAGAACTGCCCGTGGGGGCTGTCGTGGCCTCTAGAGAGATCGCCGAGACCTTTGACAAGACCGAAGGCAACAACGGCCAGTTCCACCACGGCGTCACCTTTGGCGGCCATCCGGCGGTGATGGCGGCAGGCCTCAAGAACCTAGAGATTATTGAGCGGGAGCGCCTGGTGGAGAACTCGGACCGTATGGGGCGGTATCTCTACGACAGAGCGGTGTCCGTCTTACAGGAGAACCACCCGACGGTCGGATTCGTGGGCGGCGGCCTGGGCCTCCTCATGGCCATTGAGATCGTCAAGGACCGCAAGACCAAGGAGCGCTACCCCGGCGGCTTCAACAGCCCCTTCACCAAGCGGTTCACTGACCTGCTACGCGGCAACGGCCTGGCCGTTCGCGCCGGCGACACCATTATCCTCTCGCCCCCCCTGACCATCACCCGCGCTATCGTTGACGACATGGTGGACATCCTGGACACGAGTCTGACGACGATGGAGCGGGAGTTCCCGCCCGCCTAAGAAGCTTTTGAAGGAAGAGCAGATGGGGCACGGCAAGGCCGTGCCCCATCTGCTCTTCCTCCTCTTCTCTTTCCCCCCTCCCTACCCCCGCAAAGGCTGGGCGCCTTCCAGGTGAGGCGTGGGAGCGGCGATGCCTGCCGCCTTCTCCGCCTGCACCTTCTTGTAGATGCGCATGAGTTGCTGCTCCGGCAGCTTCATGGGCTGGCCGGTGCCCCCCAGGCGGTGCGCGATGACCTCCGCCATGATGCTCACCGCAATCTCCATCGGCGTGCGGGAGTGGATGTCCAGGCCAACCGGCGAATGGACCTCCCGGAGGCGCTCCAGGGGAACGTCCCGCCTGAGAAGCTCCTCGTAGATGAGAATGACCTTGCGCTGCGACCCCACCAGCCCCACGTACCCCGCCGGGCTGCGGGCCGCCGACTCCAGGGCCACGTCGTCAAAGTTATGGCCCCGGGTGGCAATGAGGATGGCCGTATTTGGGTTGATGGAGAAGTGGCTCAGAGCCGTATCGTACCCGGCCACCGCCACCTCCTCCGCCTCGGGGAAACGCTCCTTGTTCGCGAACTCCCGCCGGTCATCCACGACAAACAGGCGGAAGCCCAGGGCGTGAGCGATGGTCGCCACCGCCCGAGAGACGTGCCCGCCGCCCATGAGCACGATGGTCGCCGGCGAGGTGTACGCCTCCACAAACAGCTCCGCGCCGTCGTCGGATAGAACGTGCTCGCACTGGCCGTAGGGGGCCAGCCGCTCCGCCGTCTCCAGGGCAAGCTGGTCCACCTCTGGCCCCCCCAGGGTGCCCAGAGTAGAGCCATCGCCCCGGAGGAACAGTTTGGCCCCAGTCTGCCCGCCGGCAGTGCCGGGCTTGATGAGGGTAGCCAGGGCCACCGTGCCATCACCTTCGTAGGCCCTGGTAACCTCCCCGGCGATGGGCAAAAAGGAGGCCGGCTCCCACACCGGGTCAATGAAGAAGTACATCGTTCCACCGCACACCAGGCCGTCATGGGCGGCGATGTCCTCGTTCAGGTAGTAGTCCTTGTACTCCGGCCCGCCGTGGTGCTTGATGATCTCCTTGGCGGCAAACCAGATGTCCCCCTCCACGCAGCCGCCCCCCAGCGTGCCAACGCCGGAGCCGTCCCGCCGGATGAGCAGCTTTGCCCCGGCCTTTTGCGGCGTGGAGCCTTTGGTGTCCACCACCGTGGCGATGACAAAGGGCTCCCCTTTCTGGGCTAACGCAAGGGCTTCACGAAATACAGGTTCCATACGTTGCCACCTCTGAGAGCTTGTGAACAAATGGCCCGCGATGTGCCTGCGAGCGTCGGCCATGGACCTTGTCATTCTAGAGCGAGGTGGTCAATCGGCCTTCGCTACCAATTACGCTCCGCCTCGCGAAGAATCTCTCACCACGACCGCCCTACGCAAGGCCACGGCAGTGGCCCGTCGCTTGCCTAACCATGTCTTCACACCCTCTGAGCATGATGAGCAAGGGCAGAGGGCCGCGCCTCCTGGTACGTCATAGGATAGCAGAGGGCGGGAGAATGAGCAAAGGCCGCGCCTCAAAGAGCCTCCCTTACCACCCTAACCATCTCCCGTTCCTCCTCCGCCCTCACCGTGCGCGGGTCAAGCACCACACGGTCGTCCTGGATGCGGGCGATGACCGGCGGGCGGCCCGCTCGTAGGCGGGCGGCCAGGGCGTCGGCGCCGCCCTCTCTCCCGCCGGGATCCAGGGCCACAAGCCACGTCGGCAGCGTCTCCCCCGGCAGGCTGCCAGCGCCAACGGTGGACTCGCCCCGCAGGACGCTGGCCCCGGGGCCAAAGGCTCTCTGCCAGTGCCGGGCGCGACGCAGCAGCAGCGGCAGCGGCAGATTGATCATGCGCCAGCAGGGGATTTCCATCGTGGCCTCCTCCTTCAGGTAGTGCACCAGCGTGGCGGCCAGGGCCGCCAGGCTCAGCTTGTCCAGGCGCACGGCCCGGGCCAGGGGATGTCGCCCCAGCCGCTGCACCAGCTCCCCTCTCCCAACGATAATGCCCGCCTGCGGGCCCCCCAGAAGCTTATCGCCGGAGAAGAAGGCCAGGTCTACGCCCGCATTGATGCTCTCCTGGGGCATCGGCTCGTGGGCCAAGCCAAACCGGGCGGTGTCCAGGAGGCAGCCGGACCCCAGGTCGTGTAGCACGGGGACACCCCGACGGCGGCCCAACTCCACCAGCTCTTCGGTCTTTGGGGCGTAGGTGAAGCCCACCACGCGGAAGTTGCTGGCGTGAACCTTGAGAAGGGCGCCGGTATTTTCCGTCACGACGGCCTCGTAGTCTGCGATGTAGGTGCGGTTGGTGGCGCCCACCTCCACCAGCTTAGCCCCGCTTTGAGCCAGCACCTCCGGGATACGGAAGCCGCCGCCAATCTCCACGGCCTCTCCCCGGGAGACGATGACCTCTTTCCCCGCGGCGATAGCGGCCAGGCCCAGCATCACCGCAGAGGCGTTATTGTTCACAGCAATCCCCGCTTCCGCGCCCGTGACCTGGCGCAGCAGCGTATTCAGGTGGGCCTGGCGGGAGCCGCGCTCCCCCTGTTCCAGGTCGTACTCCAGGTTGGTGTACCCCTGAGCCGCCAGGGCTACCACCCGGATGGCCGCCTTGCTCAGGGGCGCTCTACCCAGGTTCGTGTGCAGGATGACGCCCGTGGCGTTAACGACGGGCTGGGGAAAGGCCTCCCACGCCGCAGCGGCCCGCTGGCGGATGCACTCCACCAGCGCGTCCAGGGTTGGGGTTGCCATCCCCTGGGCGATGGCCCTGCGCTGGCCTTGCAACTCCTCCCGGATCAGGCCCACCAGCGCCCCATGGGAGTAAGCGCGAGCCAGCTCCTGGATGGGGGCCTGGGCGAGCAGCCGTTCAACGCTGGGCAGGGCGCGGAAGCCGTTGGTCATGGGTGTCACCCGTCATGGCGGTTGCGTTCATTCTACCATAGGGAAAGGGGTGGATTTGGAACGTCTCTGGATTTGCTTGACCATAGAGTATCGCGGCAGTACAATGACAGTTACGTTACGCGCAGGATAGCAGTACGCATGTTTGTTATTGGCCTCACCGGAGGCATCGGCTCGGGCAAGAGTGAGGTGACGCAGAAGCTGCTGGGGCTAGGGGCCGAGGTGATAGATGCGGACAGGGTGGGCCATCAGGCCTACACGCCCCACACTGAGGCGTGGGAGGCGGTGGTGGCCGCCTTTGGCCAGGGTATTCTCCAGCTCAACAGTGAGGTGGACCGCAGGAAACTTGGAGCTATCGTCTTCTCCGACCCGAAGGAACTGGCCCGCCTCAACTCCATCATGCACCCCAGGATGTTCAAGATGATCCAGGGGCAGTTGGAGGCGATGCGGGCCAGAGGTGTAAGGGTGGCAGTGGTGGAGGCGGCGATTCTCATTGAAGCCCAGTGGACTCCACTGACCGATGAAGTCTGGGTGGTGGCCTCTGACGAAGAGGTTGTGGTGCAGCGGGTGAAGCAGCGAAACAACCTGCCAGAGGAGGAGATTCGGCGGCGAATCCGCTCCCAGCTTTCCAACCAGGAACGAGCCAGGCACGCCACCGTCCTCATTGAGAACAACGGCAGCCTGGAAGAGCTCAATCAGCACGTCCAAGAACTTTGGGACAGTCGCGTTCAAGGGAGGGTTGCGTGACCACGCCATTAAAAGGAACCAGAAGCGTTTATCGGGAGTTCCTCATTGAGGAGTATAGGGTAGAAGAAGAGCCCTTCTACATTCCCGTGGGGGATGAGATTGAGCTGTTTGAGGCCGCCTACCAGCAGAAGATACCCGTCCTCCTCAAGGGGCCCACGGGCTGCGGCAAGACCCGTTTCGTGGAGCACATGTCCTGGCGGCTGGGCCGCCCCCTGAGCCGCGTTTCGCCCAACAGTGACAACGGCGGCTCCTCGGTACCCCTCATCACCGTCGCCTGCCACGAAGACCTGACGGCCAGCGACCTGGTGGGTCGCTATCTGCTGGAAGGGGAAGAGACCAAGTGGATTGACGGCCCTCTGACCCGAGCGGTCAAGGCGGGCGCCATCTGCTATCTGGACGAAATCGTAGAGGCCCGCAAGGATACCACCGTCCTCATTCACCCCCTCACCGACCACCGTCGCTTGCTTCCCATTGAGAAGCGGGGCCAGGTGCTTTTCGCAGACGATGGCTTCCTCCTCTGCATGTCCTACAACCCTGGCTACCAGAGCGCCCTCAAGGACCTCAAGCAGAGCACCCGGCAGCGGTTCGTCGCCATTGAGTTTGACTACCCTGATCGGGAGGTAGAGGCCAAGGTCATTGAGCATGAGAGCGGCGTGAACCCCACGGTGGCCATATCCCTGGCCAAGCTGGGCGAGAAGGTACGCAACCTCAAGGACTACGGCCTTCAGGAGGGTTCCAGCACCCGCCTGCTCATCTACGCCGGCAAGCTCATCAAACAGGGCATAGCCCCCCGTCGGGCCTGCCAGTGCGCCGTCGTCTGGGGCGTCACCGATGACCATGAGGTGCAGCGCAGCATGGAGGAAATCATCTCTTCCATCTTTGAATAACAGCCACCTCCGAGGGGGGACATGACAGAGCTGATGGACAGAACGGCGCAGTTCGTCCGAACTGCCTTGGCCAAACGTACGCCCGATCTCCTCCAGGATCCCAACCTGAAAGACTCCGCAGTGGTCTTGCTCCTTTACCCCAAAGGAGGCGACCACTGCGTGTTATTCAACAAGCGCAGCATGGAGGTGGAGTACAACAAGGGTGAGTTTTGCTTCCCCGGCGGCTCTAAAGACCCTGAGGACGCCGACCTGGTCGCCACCGCCCTCCGAGAGGTCCACGAGGAGATGGGCATTCACCCCAAGGACATCACCCTTCTCGGCGAGCTCAGCGAGACGAACACCGCCGCTGGTTTCCGCATCCACCCCTACGTCGGGACCATTCCCTACCCGTACGCCTTCAAGCCCAGCAGCATTGAGATCGCCCAGGTGGTGGAGGTTCCTATCAACCACCTTATAGACAAACGCAACTACACCCAGGAGTGGCGCATGCGCCTGGGCGTCAACACGCTGATGACCACCTACTCCTACAACGAGCATCGCATCTTTGGTGCTACCGCTCGCATTCTTCGCAATTTCCTGGACATCCTAGAGCAGTCCGGATGGCCGCAAGGAGGCCTAAGCAGATGACCACTGGCCTGGCCGACCTGGAACGTGAGCTGGAACGGTTCCCTTCCTCTGTAGTGGACGAGTTTCGCCGGGCGACGCAGAAAGTAAGCCCCAAGCTCAGCGATTTTGATGTGGCAAGCTGGGCCAAGCAAGGCGTGGACATCGCTAAACAGACGGTGCGCTCCTGGGAAGCAGCCTCAGAGTTCTTCCGAGCCAGCCCAGAGGTGGTTGACACGCTCAACGCCACTCAGCTCTTGGACTGGGGCCGCCAGGGCAGCCTCCTCTGCCAGGAGTCGCCCAGCCTGGCCGTCGCCTTCTTCCGCTCCAGCCCCCGCGCCTTCCACTCCCTGCGCCCCCGCTACATCCAGAGCTGGGCCAACCTGGGCAAAACCTTCTATCGCGGCACCTGGAAGTCCAGCGCCCTCTCCGCCAAGTTCTTTGAGATCAGCGGCCCCGTGCTAGAATCCGCCAACTTTAGCGAGTTGGAGCGGTTCGCGGAACTCATGGACTACGTCTCCCACAAGTCCTCAGACCTGGCGGCGGAGTGCATGGCCATGGCGGAGCAGGTGCTCCCCAAAGTGGGCGGCGACCGGTTGGCCTTCATCCGCCTCTGCCGCGCCGTGGCAGAGGCCAACTGGCGCGAGGTCAAGGGGTGCTTTGAGTCCGTTTCCCGCCTGACCACCTACATCCAGGAAGGGCAGCGCGCCAAGTTCATGGACATGACCGCCGAAATGGCCAAGAGCGGCATGCCCAACATCTCCCTCTTCATCAACGAAAGCGCCACCTCCCTGGGCCGCGCCACCGCCGCCTCCCAGGGCCGCTTCCTGGAGCTAGCCCAAACCCTCATCCCCAAGTCCCACGAGGCCGCCTCTGCCTTCCTGCGCAACGCCCCCGGGCTGCTGGGCCGCATCAGCGAAGTCCAGGTGGAAGCCTGGTACGACCACGGAATGCGCATCCTGCAAGACAACCCCGATGGCGGCATGGCCTACTTCAAGATAGAGTCCAACACCTCGGAAGAGGTCATTGACCTCCTCTCCTCCGCAGTGGAGCTGGAGAAGATTGAAGAGATCCTGCGCATGTACTGCCGCGGCCTGGCCGGCGCAGAGGTTGACATCGCCAGCAGCAGGGACATGGCCGGCAAGAACATCGGCTGGGTATCCGAAGACCACGCCACCACAGAGGGCACCACCGTCTTCCTCCCCCAGGAGATGAACAAGTTCCCCTCTAAGGACGAGAACTTCTCCTTCTTCAAGGTGGTCTCTACCCACCAGGTGGCCCACATAGAGTTCGGCAGCTTTGGCTTTGACTTTGACGCGCCCGCCAGCCGCTTCCAGGACAACCGCCACCTCCGGGAAGAGGAGGTACAGAAGCAGAGGCGAGAGCGCCTTGCGGCCCGCGCCCAGCAGCAGGCGCAGCAGCCGGATTTCCCCCTTCCCCCACGCCTGGCTGCCCTGGAAGGCGCTACCCTGCCCCCCACCCCCGCACCCACCGATGGCGACGGCACCGCCGAAAAGGGCTACCTGACCGATATGGGACGCTTCTTTGACCTGTTCCCCATTCGCAAGCTGGCCCTGGACATCTTCACCGTTCTGGAGGACGCCCGGCTGGACTACCGCGTCAAGGCAGAGTATCCAGGCGTCGCTCCCGCCTACCGCCACATCCAGCAGGATGCTCTTGACCAGCGGCCCGACATCAAAGAGATGCCCCTCCAGGAGGCCATGGTGGAGTTCCTGGTACGCTTCAGCCTCCACCAGTACAAAAACCTGCCCGTCCCCACCGA
Source organism: Chloroflexota bacterium (assembly GCA_016179765.1). GTDB lineage: Bacteria > Chloroflexota > Dehalococcoidia > Lucifugimonadales > JACPCL1 > JACPCL1. The sequence goes on along the minus strand of JACPCL010000021.1, from coordinate 6,527 downwards.
GTTCATGGACCATGCCGCCGTCATCGCGGAGGTCGCTAAGCGCCTGCTGCACACCGACGCCGCCGTGGAAGATACATCGGAAGCAACCCTCCGCGTCTACGACATCATCGCCGACCTGCCCAACCAGCAGATGGACGAGGAGGATTGGTCAGAGATGGACGTGGAGGAGCAAGAGCTCTCCGACGACCAACTGGATGAGCTCCTGGACCAGATGCGGGAGATGCGCCAGGGCAATGACGGCACTCAGGGCGAGCAAGACCAGCAGGGTGAGGAGTACGAGTCGCCGCCACAGGTGGACTTCCGCGGCGACTTCAAGCCGGAGCTGAGCCAGATCCTTAACACCCTGCGCCAGCAGATGGGCCAGGGACAGGCCTCCGGCCAGCAAATGCAGATGTCCCCAGAGATGCTCCAGCAGATGCTGGCCAACAGCCCCGAGCTGGAGCTGGACGCCGAGTCCGGCCAGTTCAACGCCGACCTGGCCATGTTTATCCAGAACCTGGTCAAGGAGGCCGGCGCCCAGCCACCCGATCAGCCAGGCCAGGGGTACGGCCCCATCCCACACCAGGATGAGGATGGCGGCTCCCTGGAAGCCAGAGAACCCAAGACCTTCGTCTACGACGAATGGGACTTCCGCGCCGGCGACTACAAGCCCCGCTGGTGCATCGTGCGCGAAAAGCCCATGGCCGAGGGCGACACCCAGTTCTACACCGACACCGTCCATTCCTATGGCCGCCTCATGAGCCAGATCCGGCGCCAGTTTGAAATGCTCATGCCCGAGGAGTATAAGAAGGTCAAGCACCTGCCCGACGGCGACGACTTTGACCTGGACGCCGTCGTAGAAGCCATCATTGACAAGTGGGCCGGTGAGTCCCCTACCGACAAGGTCCACTGGCGGCGCAACAAGATTGACCGCGACGTGGCCGTGGCCTTCCTCCTGGACATGAGCGCCTCCACCGCCGAGGCCATAGACGAGGCCCGGCGCGTAGAGGACTGGGACGCCCCTGACGACCCCGTGGAGTACATGGTCTGGCTACGCGCCCGCCGCGGCGAGGGCGCACGGCGCACCTACAAGCGCATCATTGACCTGGAGAAGGAGAGCATCGTCCTCCTCATCCACGCCCTGGAAACGGTGGGCGACGTGTACGGCATCTACGGCTTCTCCGGTTACGGACGGGAGAACGTGGAGTACTACGTCATCAAGGACATGGAGGAGACCTTCGGCGAACGGGTCAAGCGGCGCATTGACAAGATCACGCCCCTCCACGCCACCCGCATGGGACCGGCCATCCGCCACGTCACCAGCAAGCTGGACAAGCAGGAGAAGCGCACCAAGCTCCTCATGCTCATCAGCGATGGCCGCCCCCAGGACCGCGGCTACAGCCGCGAGGGCGTGGAGAAGGAGTACGCCGTCCACGATACCAAGATGGCCCTTACCGAAGCCCGTCGCAAGGGCATCACCCCCTTCGCCCTCACCGTGGACAAGGCCGGCCACGACTACCTCAAGACCATGTGCCAGGATATGGGCTACGAGGTCCTGGGCGACATCAACAACCTCCCAAGCCGCCTGCCCATGCTCTACCGCAAGCTCACCTTCTAAGCATCCCTCATCGTGCCCGAACCACCCAAAGGAAACCCTGGACTTTAGTCCAGGGTTTCCTTTGTTCCAATGTCATTCCGACGAAAATAGCTTCCTCCCCCCTTGCGGGGGAGGATTGAGGTAGGGGGTGAGCGTCTTGGGTTCCGTACCAACAGAAGAACGTGGTACACTTCCACCACGCGCCACTCCTGTCTCCCAGGCTTAGCCCCCAGAACACCCTTCCGTGAAGGAGCACCTCCATGAAGGCAGCAGTCCTGTATGAGCCCCACCACCCCCTGATCATTGAAGACGTTGCCCTGGACCCGCCCAAGGCCGGCGAGGTGCACGTCAAGATCGGCGCGGCAGGCATCTGCCGCAGCGACCTCCACGTCATCAAGGGAGAGGCGAACCACCTTCTGCCCGTCGTCCTCGGGCACGAGGGCTCCGGCACCGTGCTGGACGTGGGCCAAGGGGTCACCCGCGTCAAGCCCGGCGACCGCGTCATCCTCGCCTTCGTCCCCTACTGCGGCCACTGTCACTTCTGCCTGTCGGGCCGCGCCAACCTGTGCGACCTCCACGGGGCCACCTCCGGCACCCTCTTTGACAGGACAACGCGCCTGCACAAGGGGAGCCAGCGCATCCACCACTATGGCAAGGTGGCCTGCTTCGCCCAGGAGTCCGTCGTCCCGGAGACGGGTTGCATCCCCGTAAGCTCAGACTTCCCCCTGCCCCAGGCCGCCCTCATCGGCTGCTGCGTCACCACCGGCGTGGGCGCCGCCATGTACAACGCTCGCATCACCCCGGGCAGCGCCGTCGCCGTCGTCGGCGCGGGCGGCGTCGGCCTCAACGTCATCCAGGGCGCGCGCCTGCTGAACGCAGGCAAAATCATCGCCGTGGACATCAACGAGGGCAAGCTGGAGTTCGCCATGCGCTTCGGCGCAACCCACACCGTCAACCCCACCATCCAGGACCCCGTGGCCGCCATCAAGGAGCTTACCGGCGGCCTAGGAGCCGACTACACCTTTGAGGTGTTCGGCTCCTCCCAAACGGTGCTCACCGCCTACAACGCCGCCCGCAAGGGAGGCACCGTGGTGGTGGTGGGCCTGGCGCCCACGGGAGACAACGTGCCCATTGACCCCGTGGCCTTGGTGCGGCAAGAGAAGACCCTCAAGGGGTGCTACTACGGCAGCGCCCGCCCCGCCATAGACATGCCCGTCATGGTGCAGCTCTACCGCGCCGGCAAGCTGGATATTGACGGCCTCATCACCCGCACCTACAAGCTGGACGACATCAACCAGGCCTACAAGGACATTGACGGCGGCGACGTGGGCCGCGGCGTCATCACCCAGTTCTAGCCCGTTACCTCAAGGAGCATTCTATGGCCCTCACCTCCGACCAGATCAGGCACGTCGCAGCCCTTGCCCGCGTCGCCCTCACACCGGAAGAGCTGGAGCGGTACCGCTCCCAGATGGAGGTCATCCTGGACAACTTCCGCGTCCTGCAAGAGCTCAACACTGAGGGCGTTCCGCCCACAAGCCAGTCATTGCCCCTGCAAACGGTGCTGCGAGAGGATGAGCCGGGGCCGTCGTCGCCCAAAGAGGACATCCTTTCCAACGCCCCGCGCCGTGAGGAGGACTACCTCCGCGTCCGCGCCGTCCTGGAGGAGTAGCGATGCCCTACAACGAAGCTCTGGCAGACCGCATCCGCATCGCCTTCGCCCAGCGCCAGGGCGTCACCGAGCGGAAGATGTTCGGCGGCATCGCCTTCATGGTGGACGGCAAGATGGCCGTCGGCGTCCAGAAGGACGACCTGATGCTGCGGGTGAGCGGAGAAGAGTTTGAGCGGGCGCTGGCCAGGCCTCACGTACGGCCCATGGACTTCACCGGCCGCCCAATGGTCGGCTTTCTGTACGTCGCTCCCGGCGGCTGCCAGGCCGACGCCGACCTGCGCATGTGGGTAGACATGGCCGTGAGCTACGCCCAGGCTCTGCCGGCAAAGAAGACAACTAAAGAACGGAAAGCACAAGCGTCATAACGCTGACCTCCACCTTGGTCATCCCCGTCAAGGGAGAGCAAAGGAATTTCCTTCCCCCCTTGCGGGGGAAGGTTAGGATAGGGGGTGCGACCCAATAGAGTACATTCACGAGAAGCCCACCAATGAACCATCTCACCTCCCTCACCATCCACCAGGCCCGGCGCCTCCTGGACGCCCGAGAGGTCTCCTCCGTTGAGCTGACCCAGGCCTTCCTGGAGCGGATCCAGCAGGTGGAGCCGAAGGTCAAGGCCTACGTTACCCTCACGCCGGAGCTGGCCCTGGAGCAGGCCCGCGCCGCCGATAGGCGCATCGCCGAAGGCCACGCAGCGCCCCTCACAGGCATCCCCCTTCAGATAAAAGACAACATGTGCACCCGGGGCGTCCGCACCACCTGCTCCTCTCGCATGTTGGAAAACTTCACGCCGCCCTACGACGCCACCGTCGTGGAGCGCCTGGGCGCCCAGGGCGCCGTCATGCTGGGCAAAGGCAACATGGACGAGTTCGCCATGGGCTCCTCCACCGAGAACTCCGCCTTCTTCCCCACCCGCAACCCCTGGGACTTGGAGCGCGTCCCCGGCGGCTCCAGCGGCGGCCCTGCGGCAGCCGTCGCCGCCGGCGAAGCCCTGGCCTCCCTCGGCTCCGACACCGGCGGCAGCATCCGTCAGCCCGCCGCCCTCTGCGGCGTCGTCGGCATGAAGCCGACCTACGGCCTGGTCAGCCGCTACGGCCTCGTGGCTTTTGCCTCGTCCCTGGACCAGATAGGCCCCTTCGCCCGCGACGTGGAGGACTGCGCGCTGATGCTCAGCGCCATCGCCGGCCACGACCGGCGCGACTCTACCTCACTGCCTCAGCCATCGCCGGACTTCCGTAGTGCTCTCAGCGGAAACATTCGTGGTCTGCGGGTTGGTGTACCGGTGGAGTATTTCAACGCTCAGGGTATGAATAGAGAAGTCGAGAAGGCCATCCTGGACGCCATCGCAATTCTACAAGGACTGGGCGCGCAGATTGACTGGAACGTCTCCCTGCCCTCCACCCGCTACGCCCTGGCGGTCTACTACATCCTGGCCCCTTCCGAGTGCTCCGCCAACCTGGCCCGTTACGACGGCGTGAAGTACGGCTACTCCGACCACACCGCCGGCAGCATGTGGGAGGAGCTGGAAGCTACCCGCGAGCACGGCTTTGGCCAGGAGGTGAAGCGGCGCATCATGCTGGGGACATACTCCCTCTCCTCCGGCTACTACGACGCCTATTACCTGAAAGCCCAGAAGGTGCGCACCATCATCACCAGCGAGTTCCAGCAGGCCTTTCGTACCCATGACGTGCTGGTGACGCCCACCTCCCCAACCGTCGCCTTCCGCCTGGGCGATAAGACCAGCGACCCTCTTCAGATGTACCTGAGCGACGTCTGCACTATCCCCGTCAACATTGCCGGCCTGCCGGGCCTCTCCCTGCCCTGCGGCTTCGCCGGCGGCCTGCCCGTGGGCATGCAGATCATCGGCCCGGCCCTGGGCGACGCCGCCGTCCTGCGCGCCGCCCACGCCTATGAGCAAGCGACAGAGTGGCATACCAGGTGGCCTGAACTAGAATAAACCCAAAACCCCTTTGCCCTCTTTCCCATGGAGAGGAGAAGGGGAACAGGAGATAAAACGCTTATGCCCTACATGCTCGTACGCATCACCCTCAACAACTTCAGCCAGTGGAAGGCCGCCTGGGATAGCGCCGAGCAGGTGCAGATTCGCAAGGCCTACGGCTGCATAAGCGCACGCGTCTTCCACGGCTACGAGAGCACCAGGGAGGCCGTCATCCTCATGGAGTGGGAGGACATCCCCCAGGCCAAAGAGTTTGGCATCTCAGACGAGCTGCGGGATCTTATGCACCATACCGGCGGCGCCGGTCGCCCCGACGTCCTGTACATGGATGAAGTGACGAGGAGTTAGCGATGTGTTGTCATTCTAGAGCGAAGTGGTCAAACTACTCTTGCTCTCCGGCGCGCTCCGCTTCGCGAAGAATCCCTTACGACCACCGCCTTCCGTAGGGCCGAGGCGCCGGCCCGTCGCCACGCTACTAGAAACCGCCCATGACCACCCCAAGCGCACATCTCAACATCCAGATAACCTCGGTAGACCCAGACCCTTCCCGGGAGGGCCAGGGCGGCGCCCCCCTTATCCTGCACACCACCCGCGGCGACCTCCGCGCCGCCTACCACCCGTCGCCTGCGCCCCACGCGGGCGTCGTCTGGGTGTGGGGCGCCAACGGCGGCCTGGAAGGCCCCGCCGATGGCCTCTACGCCCGCCTTGCCGACCAGCTCACCGCCAAAGGCATCACCTCGCTGCGCGGGTCATGGACACCCTGGCCGGCGTCTCCTTCCTCAAGGCCATGAACTACACCTCCGTGGCGCTGGTGGGCCACTCCTTTGGCGGCGCGGTGGTCATCACGGCGGCGCCCCTCAGCCTGGAAGTGAAGGCAGTCGTCGCCCTCTCCAGCCAGACCGGTGGTGCGCAGAACGCCGGCCTGGTCTCGCCCCGGCCCCTCCTCCTGGTGCACGGCGAGGCCGATACACGGCTGCCACCCCAGTCTTCTCGTGCCATCTACATATGGGCCAAGCAGCCTAAGGAGCTGGTGCTCTACCCCGGCGCAGGCCATGGCCTCCGCCAGTGCAAAGACGAGCTGGACGCCCTCCTCTTGGGATGGCTTACGGATAAGCTAAGGACCAGCGGATAGCCGAGTCACACCTCTCCTCCCCCCCTGTGGCAGAAGGGGAGTCCAGAGGGGCGTCCGCCGCAGGCGGATGACGGGGGTCTGGGGGTGTCCCCAGAACTAATCTTCCCCCTCTCCCTTGGAGAGGGAGGCCCCTCTGGGGCCTCCTTGAAGGCATAGGAGAGGGGGAACACAAGGGGGTGAGGTCAGCACCCTGCTA
>JACPCL010000020.1 GCA_016179765.1 Chloroflexota bacterium | reverse complement strand
TGGTAGAATCTCTCCCAGGCCGTCCCTCATGGGCGGCAGGGGGATTACGCTACTCATCAGTACACCCAACCACCGACGCCTGTAAACATACAAGGGGGACCACAGGGGGAGAGGTCGGAATCCCGCTGGCAGATTGTTTTGTCAATGACCATCAGAGAAAGGGAACCAAGAGGGTTAGGCCAATAGGGCCTAGGAAATCACAGGCCCTTTTCCGCATCAGCATCCCAGGCGCGGGGTATACTGTGCCCCAAGACAGACTGCGTCTCGTGCGAGGGCCCCAACATGCTTGACGAGATCCTGGACCAGGTAGAGGCCTACTTGGGGGGATTGACCACCCTACGGGAACTGGAATTCTGGGTCATGGACAGCTTTGACGCGGTCATGGGCATGGGCGACTGGGACGCCATGGTGCTGGCCAACGACCTGGACGCCGACCTGGTGGAGGTCAAGCAGGGCCGCTTGAGCGAAGACGCGCTGAAGGATAGCCTCAGGGAGAAGCTGTCGGCGCTCCGGAAAGCGTAAAGGGGAGTCCAGAGGGGCGAAGCCCCTTTGGCGGGGGTCTGGGGGTGTCCCCCAAATACAAATCTATCACTGAGAGGAAGGCTCCTTTGGAGCCTTCTTGAAAGAAAAGGGGATACCTTGAACCCCCTTGAGGGGGGTTCGGGGTGTTTTTCAGCAGCCAGAGAGCTAAACAGCATATGCTTCTGCCAATAGCATATCGGCTCGGAACTCCGGATGACGTTGGGTTAGTTAGCACCTTTTGCCTTTTTCATGCCGCCTTGTTTCTCCAGCTCCCTTACCACGTCCCGGAAGTCGCGGAACTCACGGTGGGGCAGGCCTTCCTTCTGGCACAGCTCCAGCAGCCGTGTGCGGGCGAAGACAAGCTCTGCCTTCCTGGCGGGGCAGAAGTCGGACAGGCCGTCGCCGACGTAGAAGACCCGCTTGCCCTGGGTAAGATAGCGGTCCACCACGCTGCATTTACAGTTGCCCCAGTCGTCGCAGCCGGGCCTGGTGTAGCGGTACTCAAACTGGATACCCTTGTCGGTAAACCGTGCGCCGACGGGGTAGGTGGGCAGCCAGCCCAGGCCCTCGCGCTCCAGCAGGGCGTCCACGTAGAAGTCCAGGCCGTGGGTGACGATGGCAACCTCAATCCCCCGCTGACGGCAGTAGCGAGCCATTTCACTAAAGCCGTCGCGCAGGTGGGCCGTCTGGCGCACGTGGGTTTTCAGCGTTTCGCGGCTCTCCCGCACCGACTTGAAGGGCTGCTCAAAGTAGTCCTTGGGGATGATTGTCCCTTCCCGAAACCGGGCGACAAGATGCCGCCACTCTTCCTTTGCGAAGCGGTCCAGGATCAGGTGGGCGACGTTCTCCACGGCGGTGGTGTCGTCAAAGTCGCATAGGACGGCGATGTTCATTAGCTGGTACCACTCTGGTTCATGATGGCAAAGCGCCATGCGAGTTCAAGAAGGCCTTGAGTTCTTCTCCGCTTACGGCCTCACCAATTACTACCTGGGTCATCTGCCTAAAGTACATCAGAACCTCAGCGACTAGTTGGGCTTCAGAAAACCGTTTCGTGTTGCCCTGCTCGTCCGTAGCCGTATAGCTCATGCCAGAGGGTTGGTCACGTAGCGTTTGGATGATAGAAAGTAACCACTTGGAAATCGGCGCATGTTTACTCACTACGACGCCTGCTACTGCGTCCTCTCCGACTACGAAGAGAGGCCCACCTGAGTTGCCCGGGTTGAAAGCGGCATTGACCACAAGGTGCTTGACAGCAGGGGCCCCCTCAGTTGCATAGCCGGAGAGATGCCCAACAGTTAGGAGGGGAGCAGGACCGTTATAACCCAGAGGGTAACCCCATGTGCAGACCTGCGTCCCAATAGGAATGTGGAAGTCTGTTCGAAGTCTGAGTCCGCCATCTGGCCGGCGTGCAGGCTTCAGCAGAGCGAGGTCCACGTGGGGATCGCTGAACAGGCGTTCAAAAGATACCCTCTGTCCAGAGTATGAAAGAGCGAACACGTCGGTTTCTTGACAGCCGTTGATGACATGGTGATTTGTCAGTATCCAACCGGAAGAAAGTAGAAATCCCGTGCCTTTTGATTGGGTACGGGAGCAAACGATTAGGAACACCGACTTGATGGCTTGCTGGTCTGTAGGGCCGACAGAGTCCAGAAGCAAACGTGTAGCAACAGGCAAAGACTTTTCTTGCACGTTATACCCTCATATTCGACCTGTGCTGAACCTGGATGTCTCGTCCAATTACATTCCGCACCGACAAATTGCCTACCCCTCGCGCAGGCGTTTGCGGTAGGCGGCGTAGGCTTCGCTGATTTTATCATGCTTCAGGGCCAGGATGCCCGCCGCCAGGTAGGCGGCGTTGCGGGCTCCCCACGCTCCGACGGCGACGCAGGCCACGGGCACCCCCGGCGGCATCTGGGCGATGGCGTGCAGGGCGTCCACACCCTTGAGTTCGCTGGTGGGCAGGGGCACGCCGATGACGGGCAGGTCCGTCCAGGAAGCGATGGCGCCGGGCAGGGCGGCGGAGCCGCCGGCTGCGGCGATGATGACCTGGATGCCGCGGCCCGCGGCGGCCTGGGCGTAGTCGGCCACCTTCTGGGGCGTCCGGTGGGCGGACAGGGCGACCAGCTCATGCTCAATGCCGAGGTCGGTCAGAGCCTTGAGGGTGTCCTGGACCAGGGGTTCATCGGTGCGGCTACCGATGACGACGCCTACGAGGGGCATAGGAACCTCCGAAAGCCTTGCTTTTGGACGGCAGTAGCCGTCTATTATCATAAGGATTTTGGGGGCGTTCGCCTATGCCTCATCCGCCTGTCCTCGGGCGATTCTGTGAGGCGCAGTAGGGCGACCCATGCGTCGCCCCTACTTTACCGCCACAAGCTCTAGGTCAAAGGTGAGGGCCTGGCCTGCCAGGGGGTGGTTGGCGTCTATGCGCACATGGTCGGCGGTGACCTCGGTGACCACGGCGGGAGCGCCGTTGGCCAGGCGCACGCCATCGCCGGCCTCCAGGCCGGGTGGGGCGCTGGCGCGGGGTACTTCAAAGATCAGATCCTCCTGGCGAGGGCCGTAGGCTTCGTTCACCTCAATCCTGATCTTTTTCTTGTCCCCCACGTTCATGCCAAGGACGGCATCGTCAAAGCCTTTGATGACCTGGCCGCTACCGACGACAAAGCTGAGGGGGTCGCCGCCTGCCGAGGAGTCAAACTGCTCGCCGCTGTCCAGCGTGCCCGTGTAGTGGACCTCCACCGTGTCACCGTTCTTGGCCAAGCGTCCCTCCTGAGGTATGTTGGGGGTAGGAGTTGCGGTGCGCACCGCAACGGGTGTCGCTGTAGGTGTAGCCCCACCAATAGGGGTTGGAGTTGAGAAGAGGGTGCTGGTTGCTTTGCCGCCACACGCCGCTGTCAACAGCAGTGTGGTTGCGACCGAAACGATGCCTATGAGCATCCGCAATGCTAACCTATGTTGGGAGAAGGAAAGCAACCTGAGGTAGAGGAAGTTCAAAAGACGTTCCTGTTCTTGGTTCCCGCCGCCATAACACAAAAGGAAGCGGGGCGCTGAAAGGCACCCCGCTATTGCATCAGAGGCAGGCTGCTAGGTCAACCGCCGCCGATGGCGGGCAGGAAGTGCACCTCGCTGTCATCCTGTACGGATTCCAACATGCCGAGGTTGGTGGTCAGGCCATCCACCACCACCGCCAGCCCCGGCATCAAGTCACCCTGGTAGCTCAGGACCTCCTTGATGCCTGGGAACTGGCGCTCCAGGTTGTCAACAAGCTCACGCACCGTCGCCCCAGCTACCGTCATGCGGGTCTTGCCGCCGGCGTAGCTTTTCAGGGAGGCGAAGAGCCAGACCTCGGCCATAATGGACTACGCACCGTTTTTGCCCGCCGCCTTCAGGGCCGCGAGCACCTTGCTGGGAGACATGGGGAGCTCGCTGAAGCGGAGGCCCGTGGCGTCGTAGATGGCGTTGCAGATGGTGGCGAGGGGTGGGCAAATAGGCACCTCGCCGACGCCCCGCACGCCAAAGGGATGGCCCGCGTTGGGCACCTCAACAATGACGGTGTCAATCATGGGCAGGTCCAGGGAGGTGGGCATACGGTAGTCCAGGAAGCTCGGGTTCATCATGCGGCCCTGGTCGTTGAAGAAGTACTCTTCGTTGATGGCCCAGCCGACGCCCTGGGCGACGCCGCCCTGTATCTGGCCTTCCACGTAGGTGGGGTGGATGGCCTTGCCCGCATCCTGAATGGCGGTGTAGCGCAGGACGTAGACCTTCCCCGTCTCTGGGTCTACCTCCACGTCCGCCAGATGGGTGGCGAAGGCGTTGCCTGGGGAGCGTGGGTTGACGGTGGCGCGCCCGACAATGGGGCCGCCGGTGTTGTTGAGGCGGCCCGCCAACTGGGCGAAAGTGAACTTCAGATTGGGGTCCGACTTGTGTTGAAGGACGCCTTCTTTGGTGTACTCCACGTCTTCAGGCTTGATGTTCCAGATGGTAGCGGCGCGCTGGAGCATCTGGCGCTTGATGTCCTGGGCGGCCTCGTAGCAGGCGATGCCGGTCTTGTAGGTGACGCCGCTGCCGCCGGTGACGGAGGTGTAGCCGATGGAGTCGGTATCGGCTACCGTGGGCTTGACCCGGTCCACGGGGATGCCGAGCACCTCGGCAAGTTGCATGGCCACCGATGTTCTGGTGCCGCCGATGTCCGGCGAGCCTACCACGAGGCTGACGGCGCCATCGGCGTTGACGCTGGCTATGGCAGCGGATGGGCCGCTGGCGTTGAACCAGAAGCCGCTGGCGACGCCGCGCCCGCGGTAGCGGCCATTGAGCTTGGTGTGGTAGTGGGGATGGTCCTTGGCAGCCTGGAGCACCTCCACGAAGCCGATGCGGGCGAAGACGGGGCCAGTAGCCTGGCGTGTCCCTTCCTTGGCGGCGTTGAGCAGCCTGAACTCTATGGGGTCCATTTTCAGCGTGCGGCACATCTCGTCAATGGCCGTCTCCATGGCAAAGGCCGCCGCGGGTGAGCCTGGGGCGCGGTAGGCCACGGAGCGGGGCACGTTGATGACCACGTCAAGGCCTTCTATGTAGGCGTTGGGGATGTCATAGGGTGCAAGGATGCAGCGGGTGCCAGCCCCCACCGGGGAGCCAGGGTAGGCGCCGGCCTCGTAGACCAGGTGGGTCTCGGCGGCTACCAGGCGGCCCTCTTTGGTGGCGCCCAGCTTCACCGTAATGTGGGTGCCAGAGGTAGGGCCGGTGCCTTCAAACACCTCGGTGCGGCTCATGGTGAGCTTTACCGGCTGGCCACCGCTGGCCCGGGACAGTAAGGCAGCTACAGGCTCAAGGTAGACGACAAGCTTGCCGCCAAAGCCGCCGCCGATCTCCATGGGGATGGCTTTGACGCGGGATACGGGTATGCCCAAAACCGTGGAGGTCTGGTCCCGTACCATGAACTGCCCCTGGCTGCTGGACCAGATGGTGATGTTGCCATCGGCATGCCACTGGGCCGTTGCCGAGTGAGGTTCAATATACCCCTGGTGCACGGCCTTGGTGTGCGTTTCCCGCTCCACAATGACATCGGCCTGCTTGAAGCCTTCCGCCACGTCGCCCAGCTTGAACTCCAAGCGGTTGGCAATATTGGTTGGCTTAGCTGGCGCTGCGCCTGACGGGGGCCTGGCTTCGGGGCCGGCCAGGGTGTTCGCCCCCTCATGGAGGATGGGCGCCCCATCTTTCATGGCCTCGCGGGCACTCAAGACTGCGGTCAGCACCTCGTAGTCCACCTTGATCAGTGAGAGCGCCTCTTCAGCAATTATCTGGCTCACGGCGGCTACGGCGGCTACGGCATGGCCCTTGTAGAGAGCCTTGGGCCCAGCGAGGATGTTATTGCTCATGAAGTTGTAGTTGGCCCGGTTGCCCTCTCCCAGGTCTGCTATTTTGCCGGACAGGTCAGGCAGTTCGGCGGAGGTCACCACTGCCTTGACCCCTTGCAGGGCCTTGGCCTTGCTGGTGTCAATGGACCTGATGCGAGCGTGGGCGTGAGGGCTGCGCAGGAGGGCGCCATAGAGGAGGCCGGGCAGACTGATGTCCGCGGCGTACCTGGCATACCCCGTCACTTTGTCCAACGCATCGTGCCTGGGGGGGCGGGTGCCTACCACCGTGTACGCTTCATCCTTGTTGGCCAGCACGATATTGGGTTTGTTTTCCAGCATGTGTGTCACCTTTACGAGTGGTCTTGCCGGTCGTTGCCCTTAGCAGGCTGCGGAAGAACACCCCCAAACCCCCTCAAGGGGTTCAAGGCATCCCCTTTCTTCCGCAGCCTGTTAGTTCAAATAGCCTACCACAAAGTGGCGAGCAGATAAACACCAACGTTTGCAACAAAGCTCAGCGCCCCCTCCGCCCAGAAACGGGGGGGGGCGCGATAAGCAGATGGCGCGGCCTGGCCTTTGAGGCAGTCGTTGACGGTTGATGACCTTCATATCTGTCGGAGTGTGCTGCGCCAAAGGCAGAGAAGGGGTCTAGTGCCAAATGGCTGTTGATGCTGTATTGTATGGAGCACCTCACCTGGGCGCGGGCTTGCGCCTGCGAGGCCCAGGGGTGAGCGCGAGCAGGAGCGTGGAAAGGTGTCATTCGCCCGGTTGCTGTGGTGGCTCACGGCGCGGCGGGCCAAGGCCCACTGGCGGCTCATGCTGGCCGCCGCCCTGGGGGTGCTGCTGGCCGTGGCCCTTGCCGCTGGCGCGATGCTCCACTCCCAGGCGCTGGCGGAGGCGGGCATTCGCCATGACCTGGTTTACAACGCTTTGGACGAATACCTCAACCTCCAGGTCTTTATCCTGGACCGGCCCGTGGGCGAGAAGGACTACCGCCGCATAGATGGTGTGATGGGGGAGGAGGTGGAGCGACACATCAACTGGCTATACACCGGAATGCACCGGTACGGCAAGACCAATGAAATCCCCTACGTCTACAACAGCCAGGAGGCCCCACCCCCACGCAACATTCCCCTGGCTACCCCCTTTTTCCTGGGAGGGTTCCAGGAGCATGTGCGGCTGACCTCTGGCCGCTGGCCGCAACCGCCCTCTGAAAACGAGGAGGGGATGCTGGCGCTGGAAGGCGTAGTGAGCTCCCAGGCCGTGCAGTTCATCAACCTGAAGGAGGGTGACACCATCTACCTTGCCCCCTTTGAGGAGGCCCCCCAGGAGAAGGTGGCGATGTCCATTGTAGGGGTGATGGAGCCGGTAGACCCGAGGGAGATGTACTGGTTTCGTGACCTCTCTCACTTCCGAGTTAGCTTTGAGGCGGAGGATGAAGACGGGGACTTCGTGGTGCCCATCTATGTGGGGGAGGAGGGGTTCTTCAAGGGCCTTGGCGCTCGCTATCCGCTCATCCTGGGGGACTACCGGTGGTACGTGGCTCTGGACTATCTCTCCCTTACGGCTGCCACGGCCCCCCTGGCGCGCCATGACTTGGATGGCTTGGAGGCCGACCTGAACAAGCGCCTGGCGCGGGCCCTGGCTTTCAGCGCGCTGCCGGGCCTGGTGGAGGACTACCAGCGGAACCTGGCCCTGGCCAGGGTTCCGCTGTTCATGTTCGTGACTCTGGTGGTGGGGGTGGTGCTGTACTATTTGGTGGTCACCACCACCTTGCAGGCGAGGGAGAGGGGCGCAGAGGCGGCGGTCCTGCGCAGCCGGGGGGCCTCTATCCTGCAGGCGGGCGCCCTCCTGGGCCTTGGGGATGGACTGGTCACGGTCCTGCCGGGGGTAGCTCTGGGGCCTCTCCTGGGACTCTTGGTCACTCGCCTGCTCCCCATAGGCGGGCGAGAGTTGGAGTACCTGCCGCCTGGGCTTTCACTCTCCGTGTTTATTGCGGCGGCGGTGGCGGGGGCAGCCAGCGTGCTGGTGTTCACCCTGACGGGCATGGGGGTGGCCAGCCGCAGCATCGTGGGCTTCCTGAGAGAGCGTGGCCGGACGCCCCAGCGCTCGCCTGTCTACCGGTACGCCATTGACGTGCTGGCGTTGGCGGCTGTAGGGCTGTTGTGGTGGCAGGTCTGGAGCAGGGGCGGCCTGCTGTCGCGTCCCCTCCAAGGGGGGGGCATCAGCGTTGACTTGGCGTTGCTGTTGGGGCCAGCCATGGCGCTACTGGCAACGGGGCTGGCCATGCTGCGTCTGATTCCCCTTCTGCTGCGCCTGTTCGCCTGGCTGAGCAGCGGCATCGGCGGGACGTGGCTGGTGCACGGCCTGCGGCGCATGGCCCGGGAGCCGCTAGCCTACGGGGCGCTGGCAGTGTTGCTTATGCTGGCCACCGCCTTGGGCGTTTTTGGGGCGGCCTTTGGGGCGACGCTGACCAGGGGCCAGGCCGATGTCACTCGCTACCGGATCGGCGGCGAAGTGGTGACGTCGCCCCAAATCGCCTCTCTGGATGTGGAGGGAGTGGAGTCAATAATGGCTGTGTATCGCGGCCGTCTGGGAACCCCTGGGAGCCCCCAGGGAGCCGGGGGCTACTCCCTCATGGCGGTGACGCCTTCAACGCTTCCCAAGGTGACCTGGTTCCGGGAGGACTTTGCCCAGGGGAGGCTGGAGGATATTCTGCAGCCCTTGCGGGAGCCCTTGCCCGTGGAGCAGGGGATACCCCTGCCAGAGGGGGCCGAGACCTTGGGCCTGTGGGTGAAAGGACAGCGCTCTTACACTGGTTACGAGTTGCGCCTGCGGCTCCGGGACGCTCAGGGGCGGTATGGCAGTCTGTCCCTTGGGGACATCAAGGCAGACGATTGGGAATACATGGAGGCTCCCCTTCCGCAGTTGTCCTATATGGAGCCGCCACTGTATCTCAGCGGTATTCTGGTCAGGGGCGGCTCCTTCACGGGATACGGCAGCGGCTGGCTGGCCCTGGACGATCTGACCGCCCAGGTTGGCGGCGGACCTCTGGTGGTAGACGAGTTTGAGACTCGGGGCCCCTGGACTGTGCTGCCTAACTTGGGCACGGCGCAGGATGTCCTGGATGTGAACCTGTTGGCGGCGCGCACCGGCTTGCGAGGGCTGCTCTTCTCCTGGACGCATCCTGTGACGACGACCTTCAGGGGCATGATGATCCCCTCCGCTCCAGTGCCGATCCCGGCTATCGCCAGCACCTCCTTCTCTACCGGCCAGAGGCTCATCGGCGTCATGGAAGGCCAGCCCGTAGAGATAAGCGTGAAGGGGGTGCTCAACGCCTTCCCGACCCTTAATCCTGGGGAGTTGCCTTTCCTCATCATCAGCCTTGACCACATGATTCAGTATTTGCTTTCGGTGAGCGCAACCCGCTTGGGGGACGTTAACGAGCTGTGGTTGAGCCTGGACCCTGAGGCGGACCGCGCCGTGGCCCTCGCCAAGCTCCAATCCCTTTCTCCCCTGGGGCAGACCATCCGTGACCGAGAGGGCCAAGCGGAGATAGCGGCGTCTAACCCCCTGTTGGGCGGCGCGTGGGAGAGCATTGCCCTGCAGGGGGCCATTGCCCTGGGGTGCGCCTCTCTCCTTGGCTTTGGCCTGTACGCTGGCATCACGGTGCGGCGCAGCAGGCTGGAACTGGGGGTCCTGCAGGCGCTGGGGTTCAGTCGCCGCCATGTGGCCCTGCTGCTGGCGGTGGAAGGAGCCATGGTAGGGTTGATTGGCATAGGGGTTGGGACGGCGGTGGGGGCGTGGTTGAGCCGGTGGACACTTGGGTTCATGAGCGTCACCGCCGGGGGCCGGCCTTTGGCCCCGCCACTGCTGATGAGCGCGGAGGTGTGGCTTCTGGCCCTGGCGCTGGCGGAGGCGGTCCTGGCGGTGGCAGGCTCTGTTATCCTGGCCATGGTTTTGGCCAATAAGCTGCGCCTTCATGAGGTGTTGAGAATGGAGGAGTAGGGCGTGCGACTGGCATCGCTGGTGCGGTTTTCCAGTCAGGTGGCCTGGCGAAGGACCCTGGCCGACTGGCGTCTGCAAATGGCCGCTGCCTTTGGCGTGGTGCTGGCGGCCACGCTGCTAGCGGCGGGGGTCATCTACTCCCACGCCCTGGAGGAGACGGCGCTGCACTACAGCATGGACAAGGCTACGCAGGAGGACGTGAACCTCACCGTCCGCGTGTTCCATGCCCTGGAGCGTCCCGTTTTCAGGTCTACGGAGCGGTTTATCCAGTTGCGGGTGCAGGAGCCCCTCCGTCCGTTTCTGAAGGGGACGGTCTTCCTGGTCCAGACCTCTACCATGTACTTCTCCGGCTTGCCCCAGGGGGAAGGCACGGAAGCAGAGCGGCCCCGGGGCGCTCTCCAGGCCATCACCGACCTGCACCAACGCGCCCGCCTGGTGGAGGGCCGATTCCCGGCGTCGGTGGCAGGGGAAGTGGAGTTCGTCACCGATGCCCAAGGGGTTGCCCTGCTGGGCCTGAGCCTGGGCCAGACCTTCCAGGTGTTCTCGGCCATTGGCGGAGACCCGACACAGACGGTCCAGGTGCGTTTGGTGGGTGTCATCGCCCCTCTTGACTCGCAGGACCAGTACTGGCACATAGGCATCCGCCACCGTGCAAGCCAGAGCGGCCAGCCCTGGATAAGCGTGCCCATGTATACGGAGCTGGATGCGCTGTTCAAGGAGGTGGGCACGGTCATGCCCGCGCTGCACACGGACTTTGTGTGGCTGTTGGTCATGGACCAGCCTGAGCTGCGCGCCTCCCAGGCGGGCCTGCTGCGTCAGGTTATGCAGGGGGTGATAGAGGACGTGCAGGCCAACCTGGAGGGCTCTGCCTGGAACACCAGGCTGGTGGAGATCCTGGACCGTCACGCGGCCTTGCTGGTGGTGGCCCGGGTGCCTCTGTTCCTGGTGCTGTTTCTGGCGGTAGGGGTGCTGCTGTACTACCTGTTCCTCATTGCCGGTTTCCTGGGCAGGCTCCGCGCCCAGGAGGTGGCGCTCATTCGCAGCCGCGGGGCGTCCCTATGGCAGGCGGGTGTGGTGATTTTCCTGGAAGGGCTGATCATGGCGGTGCCCGCCACGCTCCTTGGCCCTCTGCTGGCTCAGCTCCTGGTGTCGGTCACGGGAACGCTCTTCCCTGTCACGACGGAGGGGTCAGGCCTGGAACGGGTGGGCCTTTCCCGCGACGCCTTCTTGCTGGCGGGGGCGGGGGCCTTCCTGGCGGCGGTTGTGTTTACCCTGTCCACGCTGAGCGCTGCCCGCAAGGGCATGGTCTCCTTCCGCTCTACGGTAGCGCGGCCTCCGGAGCAGCCCCTCTTTTTACGGTACTATTTGGACGCAGCCCTTCTGGCCTTGCTGACGATGGTGTGGTGGCAGCTTCGGTCCAGGGGGACGTTCCTCATACGGCCCGTGGGAGACAGCAGTCTCTCCCTGGACGTGGCGTTGCTTCTGGGGCCAGTGGTGGGTGTGCTTGCCGTGGGCCTTGTCATCATCCGGCTGTTCCCCCTCCTGATGAGGCTCGTGGGCAAGATAGCCGAGCCTTTTGGCCCCCCGTGGCTGGTGCAAGCGCTGAGGCGATTGGGGAGGGACCCCGTGCCCTCTGCCGCCCTTCTGGTGCTGGTGGTCCTGGCCACCTCCTTGGGCGTCCTCAGCTCCACCGTCATTGCGACGCTGGAACGAAGCCAGCAGGAGCAAGGGCTGTACGAGGCCGGGGCCGACTTCCGCGTGTACAACTACCTGGGCGAGAGGGTGGCGGCGGGGCACGCCCTGGCGGAAGGCGTAGCACTCCTGCCTGGTGTTGCCGCGGCTGCCGAGGTCATGCGGCTGGAGACCAAGGTGTACACGGAGTCTCTGGGAGATGACGTGGCCATCCTGGCCGTGGATACCCGCCGCTTCTCCAGTGTGTCCTGGAACCGCGAAGACCTCACCCGCGGCCCCCTGGCTGAGGCGCTCGGGCCAATCACGCCGGAGTCGCCTCCGCCTGGGGGGATTCTGCTGCCCCAGGACGCCACGGCGCTGGGCATTTGGGTCTATCCGGGACGCCTTGGCCGTCAGCCGTCCCTCTTTGCCCGCCTGCAGGATGGCGTGGGCCGGTACTTTGACGTGCGCCTGGGCCAGCTTTCAGACCAGCAGTGGACGTATTTGGAGGCGCCCATTTCGCCCTACTTCTCCAATCCCCAGCGCGCCCCGTCCTTCACGGTAGGGCCGCCGTATACCCTGCACACCCTTTGGGCAGGCTCGGCGCCGGGAGTCTACACCTCTGGGGTACTCTTTATTGACCTGCTTCAGGCCGTGACTCCAAGGGGCGTGATGGAGGCGGAGTCCTTTCAAGACGTTGATGGCTGGTATGCCTTGGAAGACCCGTTAGCCAACGGCCTCTACTCCCTGGAAAGCAGTGAAACGGTGACGCGCCCTGGGCGTAAGAGCGCCCTCTTCATCTGGGGAAGGGGGGGGCTCTCCCTACGAGGCATCAGGGCTGGCCCCCCCGAGGAACCCATTCCCGCCCTGGTCAGCGAAACCTTTCTGGACACGGCCCTTGCCAAGATGGATGACACCATGTACGCCTTTGTGGCGGGCGTCCAGGCCCCGGTCAAGATTGTAGGTGTCCTGCCGTATTTTCCATCGCTGAACCCTCGCCCCATGCCCTTCATGGTGGTGGATTTGAGCTATCTGATGCGGTACGTGGCCCTGCACAACGCTCAGCCGCAGTACCCTGGGATAGAAACATGGGTGCGGGCGGAAGGAGTTGGCCCTTCAGGGGGCGCCATGCTGGCCTCGGCCAAAGCCCTGGGAGACCCTCTGGCCCGCGTGGAGGTGGGCTCCACCATTGTTTCGGAGCGGGTATCCCATCCCTTGCTGGCGGCGGGCTGGAGCGGGCTGCTGGCCCTCTCCTTCCTCTCGGTGGTGCTGGCCAGCGCCTCGGGGTTGCTGCTGTACACCTATATAGACGCGCGGGAGCAGGTGGGCCAGATGGCGGTAATGCGCACCCTGGGCTTTACGCGCTTGCAAGTCAACGGCCTGGTGTGGTTCAACCTCTCGCTCACCTTGTTTCTGGGCGCGATATTGGGCGCTTTGGGGGGCCGGCTCCTGGCCGCGGCCATTCTGCCCCTGTTGGCCGTAGCAGAAGGGGGGGCCCAGGTGACGCCTCCCATGGTGGTGCAGAGCGATTGGGACACGCTGCTCATGGCCTATCTGGTGCTGGCCGTGGCAATGGTCATCACGGTACTGGCCCTGGCGAGGGCTATTGCCAGGCTGGACGTGCAGCGGCTCTTGCGGGTAGCAGAAGCGTAGTAACGTAAGGCGATGACTATGAACGACAGTACACAACCGCATATCTGGTGCCAGGACCTGTTCAAAATCTACAAACAGGCTGAGCTGGAGGTGGTGGTGCTCCGGGGCCTTGACCTGGAGGCGCCTTCTGGGGAGTTCCTGGGCATTGTGGGGGCCAGCGGCTCCGGCAAGACCACCCTCCTCAACATCCTCGCGGGGCTGGATACCCCCTCGGCGGGCCAGGTGCGCGTCGGAGAGCGGGACCTGCTGGACATGAGCGAGGGGGAGCGGACCTCGTACCGCCGGCGGGAGGTGGGATTTGTCTGGCAAAGTCCCTCGCGGAACCTGCTGGGCTATCTGACGGCCCAGGAGAACGTGGAGATGCCCATGGCCGTTCTGGGGGCGTCCTCGGCCCAGCGAAGAGAGCGGGCGCGGGAGCTGCTGGGCATACTGGGCCTTGGGGAGAAGGCGCGCCGCCTGCCCAGCCAGCTCTCCGGTGGTGAGCAGCAGCGGGTGGCCATCGCCACCGCTCTGGCAAACGGCCCGCCGCTGCTTCTGGCGGACGAGCCTACGGGCGAGCTGGATACCCGCACCGCCGACGAGGTGTTCGGCTGGCTTCAGAAGCTGTGCAAGACCCTGGGGATTACCGTGGTGGTGGTGACCCATTACGCAGGCATCGCCCGCTTTGCCGACCGGGTCGTCCACATGCGGGATGGCCGCATAGAGTCGGAGACGGTGGTGGAAGCGACCTACCGCCAACCGGGCGAATCCAACGTAGAGGAGTACCTGGTGGTTGACCGGGGCGGGCGCCTTCAGCTTCCTCAGGACTCGCTGGACCGGCTGGGATTGGAAGGGCGGGCGCAGATGGAGGTGCAGGACGAGGGCATCCTGCTCAAGGCTCCAGGGAGGAAGGAATGATCGCCAGTGGCATAAGGGGGCCGCTGCTTTTGGCCCGGGACCTGGTGCGCATGTTCGGCACGGGCGGCGCCGAGGTGTACGCGGTCCGAGGCGTGAGCCTGGAGGTGGCCCGGGGGGAGTTCCTGGTGGTTCTCGGGCGCTCCGGCTCTGGAAAGACGACCCTTCTGAACCTGCTGGGGGGACTGGACAGGCCCACGAGCGGCGCGGTGCTCTTTGAGGGGCAGGACTTCACAAAGCTCTCCGATGCGGATATGACCAGGCTCCGCCGCACCAGGTTTGGCTTCGTCTTCCAGTCCTTCGGCCTGCTACCCCTGCTTTCCGCCTACGAGAACGTAGAGCTGTCACTGCGTCTCAACGGCGTTTCATGGAGGGAGCGCCGCCGCCGGGCGGAAGAGACCTTGGAGCAGGTTGGCCTACGGGCCAGGGCCAAGCACCGCCCCTTTGAGCTTTCGGGCGGCGAGCAGCAGCGCGTGGCCATCGCCCGAGCCCTGGCGGTCCAGCCGTCCCTCCTCCTGGCGGACGAGCCCACGGGCGACCTGGATACCGCCACCGGGGCCAGCATCGCCCGGCTACTGCGGCAGATAGCCACCGAGCAGGGCATCACCATCGTTGTCGCCACTCATGACCTGCACCTGGCTGGCCTGGCGGACCGGGTGAAGGAGCTGGTGGATGGCGCCTTTGTGGAGGAGGCCCGACAGGTCGGAGCGGCGCATACGCCCCAAGGACGCTAGCAGGGTGCTGACCTCACCCTCCTGTGTTCCCCCTCTCCAAGGGAGAGGGGGAAGATTAGATCTGGGGGACACTCCTTCGTCCTTCAGCCGAAGGACTCAAGGACAGGCCCCAGTCCCCCACCCCTTCGTTACCCCCTTCACTGCGTTCAGGGCTTCGGCTCACCAGGGCAGGCTCCGTGGGCTTAGCCCCCTCTGGACTCTCCTTTTTCCGCGGCTGCTAGTGGGGGAGGGCATTGAGCCTATCCAGCAGGTGGGCGGCCCAGCGGCGCAGGGTATCGTCCAGGTCTTTGCCGCAGTGGGGGCACTCCCAGTCGCCAAAGCGCAGCCGGGTATCGCAGTGGGGGCAGGTCAGGACCTCTGCCAGCGCGTTGAGGATGGCCAGGGTATGCTGCTCGCTGGACATAGCTACCGGTTGCTCTTGGGCAGAGACGCAATCTCCTTCTCTTGCGCCTCGGTGCGTAGGGCCACCTCTCGCAGTTCCTGGGTCTCCTTGCCGCATCTGGGGCATGCCACCATCTGGTAGGAGGAAAGGAAGAGGTTCTCCTTTTTTGCGGAGAAGCGGCTGACCTCCGTGCCGCAGACGGAGCACTTCTGGACAACTTCTACGGTTTCTCCGGGCATAGGGCCTCTCCAAGAATGTGGTATGGTGCAGCTGAAAGGTGCGGTTCATAGCATATCATGCCCATCCAAAGGCGTAGCAACTGGCAGAACTCTCTAGGATGAGGCCATGCGCAAGAACACTATGAAGGAGAAGCTCAAGGCGGGACAGCCTGCCATTGGCGTCTCCCTGACCTTTCCTTCACCCCACATGGTGGAGATTCTGGCCTACTGCGGCTTTGACTGGGTGCTCATTGACTGCGAGCACGGGCCGATGAATGCGGAGGCGGTGGAGCACATGGTCATGGCCTCGGAGCTGGCGGGGATCATCCCCATCGTGCGCCCGCCGTCGGCGTGGTCCGATGAGCTGCCGCGGCTGCTGGACCGTGGCGCCATGGGTGTGCAGATGCCCCATATCCGTACCGCCGATGATGCCAGGCGGGCCGTGGAGGCGGTGAAGTACCCGCCCCTGGGCACGCGCGGCATGGGCGCCTCCGCCCTGCGCAGCGCCACCTTTGAGATGCGGGTCACCCGCAACAAGTACGTGGAGTGGGTGAACCGGGAGACCCTGGTGTGCGTGCAGATAGAGGACGCCGAAGCGGTGCGTAACCTGGAGGGCATCCTGAAGGTGGAGGAGGTGGACGTCTTCTTCGTCGGCCCGACAGACCTCTCCGGCTCCCTGGGCCACCTGCGGGAGCCGAACCACCCGGAGGTACGACAGGCGGTGCAGCACGCCCTCTCCACCATCCTGGCCGCCGGGCGCACCGCTGGCTGCGTGGGCACGCCCGATGTCATGGCGCAGTACGCAGCCCAGGGGGTGCGTTACCTGTATACCCACGTGCCGACGTTGCTGCGGGGTGCAGCATCGGAGGCGCTGGAGCGGGTGAGGCAGGCGACAAAGGGGTAAGCCACGGGGCTGATGTTCACTTATGCGATAGGAGGAACCTATGCCAGGGTATGTGATAACCCAGTATACCGTTCGGAACCCGAAGACCTATGCCCAATATGCACCTCTGGCGGGTCCCGCCCTGGCTGTATATGGCGGCAAGGTCCTTGTGGTCAGCCATGCTCCTGAGGTCCTAGAGGGGAAGCCGTATGCCGTGACAGTTGTGCTCGAGTTTGCATCGGTAGAGACAGCCAGGAGATGGTATACCTCCCCTGAGTATGCCAAGGCAAAGCAACTGCGTCTTGCATCGACGGAGGGCTGGCTGATTATCGTGCCGGAGTTTGTCATGCCCGCCACGTAGGAAGGCCCGTTAACCCACGTAGGGGTGTCCCGACGTATCGGGACGCCCCTACTCGTTACCCCATGCCGAGCGCCTGGCGGGTGAGGGCGTCTATCTTCTCTGTCATGCTGAGGCCACAGGCCGAAGCATCTGTTCTGTCCTCTGAAGCGTATGTCAAAGCATAATTCATACGTGTTCATTGGCGGACAAGATTCTTCGCTTTGCTCAGAATGACAGGGCAAGGAGTCTACCCCATGCCCAGCGCCTGCTGGG
>JACPCL010000019.1 GCA_016179765.1 Chloroflexota bacterium | reverse complement strand
TCCGCGCATACCATACTCCTCGTGCAAGCTGCCCCTATTATCCCTCACCTCCCCCTTCTCTTATCCCTTTTTTACCCCGACTTTTTCATCACCCTGCTACACGTCAACAATTTCAATGAGCGTTGTAACCTGTGGCCCCTTTCATTTCAAGCGCCGCTCCGCTGCCCTGGCGTGGCCGGTGAAGCCTTCAGCATAGGCAATAGTCGCCGCGGTGGGAGCCAGCGCCAGCGCATCCTCCGGGCTTAGGGCCACCACCGGGATGCGCTTGATGAACTGCTCCGCCCCAAGGTAGGAGGCGAAGCGCGCCGTGCCGTGGGTGGGCAGGGTGTGGCTGGGGCCGGCCACATAGTCGCCCATAACCTCCGCCGAATGGGCGCCCAGGAAGAGGCCCCCGGCGTTGCGCACCAGCGGCGCCCATCGCCAGGGGTCTCGCACGTTCAGGCACAGGTGCTCCGGGGCCACCAGGTTGCCCACCTCCAGGGCCTCTTCCAGGGTATCCACCAGCAGCAGCGCCCCCTGCCCAGCTAACGCCGTAGCAGCGATGTCCTTCTTGGCCAGGCCCGGCAACTGGGCCTCCACCTCTCGTTCCACCTGCCTCAGCAGCCGTTCAGAGGTCGTCACGAGGATAGGCGTTGCCAGGGCGTCATGCTCCGCCTGGCCCAGCAGGTCGGCGGCGCAGGTCGCGGGATCGGCGGAGTCATCAGCCACCACGAGGGTCTCCGTAGGGCCAAAGACGCCGTCAATCCCCACCTGCCCAAAAAGCTGCTGCTTGGCCATGGCCACAAAGATGTTACCGGGGCCGCATATCTTGTCCACCCGCGGCACGGACTCCGTGCCGTAGGCCATGGCAGCGATGCCCTGGGCGCCGCCCAGCCGGAACACTCTGTCCGCACCGGCGATGTGGGCCGCGCCAAGCACCACGGGGCTAGGGTTCACGCCATCCCGGGCCGGCGTGCAGACGATGACCTCTCTTACGCCGGCGGCCTTGGCGACGCACACCGTCATGATCACGGTGGAGGGATAGGGTGCGTTGCCGCCAGGGGCATAGGCCCCTACCCTGTCCAACGGCACGATGCGCTCCCCCAGGCCGGTGGCCGGGTCGTACCAGCTTTTGGACATTGAAGCCCTGGCAAAGCTTGTGACACGCTGGGCGGAAAGCTCCAGGGCCGACCGCAGCTCCCTGGCGAGACCTTCCGCCGCCTTTACCAGAGCAGCCTTGGGAACTTCCATCTCATCCAGCCGGACGCCATCTATCTTCAGCGTGAGGTCCCTCAGGGCGGCGTCGCCTCCTTGCCTCACCTCCCTTAGGATACGCGCCACCACCTCTGGCACGGTATACGGCTGGCCAAAGATGGCCTGGCTGCGGCGGGCCACCTCCTGGGCAAGCTGAGCTGGCATCTCTAGGGAGAGGAGGTTGCCCCTGCTGGCGAGGTAGGCTTTGGCCTGGGCAAGGCCTTTCACGTTCCGCATACCATTCCTTCATACACTAGTATAGTGTCCCTGAAATACGTTTACGACTTGTCATTGCGATGAGTCCTTCGGCTGAAGGGCGACGAAGCAATCTGGAGGAGGGGTGACCCCGCCGCCAGACGCCGTGGTGAGCCTGACGAACCATTGCCACGGCCCTCCGGAGCCTGTGGTGAGAACCGGGAACCATTGGGCCTCGCAACGACATTATCCATGAACTTCAGGGGCGGGACACTAGAGGGCAGATGGAGACTCTTGATGCCGCCGGTTTACAGGAATGGGCGAGCGACGTAACCACGGCCGAATGACGGCCGCTACCACCCCGGCTGGTCAGGTCCTTCTCCAGAGGCGTCAGTTGGCCTTGCCTTTGTAGATGATCGTGTCGGGCCGGAACACCACCCAACTGAACCAAAACTGGGCTGCACGATAGACCTGGGGCTTAAGCTCCTTTCCCGTCAGCGGACCCGCTTCAGCCTTGCCCAGCAGGTTCCAAAGGCTTCCCGTCTGCTCGTCTATGAAGTGGTCTTCCACACTGCGAAAGGTCAGCTTCTTGCCGTCCACATGTGGGTCGAAGGCGGCAGCCGACCCTACGTCCCTCCCCTCCGCAATGAGGCCCCTATCTAATGCCGAGGCTGTTCCCTGCTTAAAGAAGACGACCATCTCCTGTCCGGCCAGGTTGTAGTGGATAACGGGTTCCTTTTGGAGGAGTGTATAAGGTATTGCCAGGGACTCCTTCCCCACCTCTACTGCGAGCACCCGCTCCAAAGCTGGCAACCGCCTGTCAGCCGACCCCTCGTACAGAAAAGGGTCGCCGGAGGAGTCGTAAAAGATGTACGGGTTCTCTCCATAGGGACGGCGATGGCCGGTATCCCTTGAAAGGACTTTCCCCTTGGGGAAAGTCGTCTTGAACTCCATCCAGGAGACGATGCTGAGGGGCATGAATTCCAGCTTCTTCCCCGTCAGCTCCCCCACAACGGCCTCTCCGTTGAACTCCTGCCACCAGGACTCCGTCTGCCGGTCGTACATCACCAGGTTGCTGAAACGCAGCAGCCCGGTGGTGCCGAAATCCAGGACCTGGCCATCTACCGTCCGCCTAAACACGAAGGCGGTGTTGCAGAGGGGTCAGTAGGTAACGGTGACGGGCTCGCCGCCAACAACATCGTTGACTACTTCGTGCCAGATGAGTATTTGCTGGGGATAGGCGCGGGCATCGCCCTTGATGTCCACCACCTGCACCGGCTCTTTGTCCTCCAGCCACTTATCAGCCTGTTCCACTGTCACAAATTTAGGCTGGTCTAGAGGAGGGATGTCGTCCTTTCCCGGCCCTCCTCCCCGAAACTCCCGCAGCGATACGCTGTGAATTCGGAAGTTGGTCCTATCCCATCTAGCGGTGGAGAACCGCACCTGTTTCAAATCCTCTCGCAGTTGCTCTTCACTCACTGGGCCGGGCCTCTCTGAGGTAGCAGGTTCAGGGACTGGAGTCTGGTTATTGGCGCTTGGGCTAGCCACCGGAGTGGGCGTGGGTCGCGCCTCGTCTGCAGTCCTCGTTTGCGCGCCGCCGCAGGCAGCAACCAGGAACGCCATCAGCACAAGGACAGGAAGTATCGCCTGCCTCACCTTTATCCTCCAATGAGGGACTGCTTTGGAATGTACCAGTGCCCTCGCCCCCAATGCCTGTTCGCAAACACGTCCTCTAAGGGATCCTTGACAAAAGGCCCCCGATAGAGAGCCAGTAGAACACGATGTATGACCCGGCAAGGACCATAAGCAGTGCGCTCACAGGCTGGACGTATGGAAGGGTTCGGCGCAGCCTGCCCACAAGCGCACCTTTGAACAGCCCTATGACAACGGTCAAGAGCATGACGACCAGGCCCATTCCCAGGGCGTATAAAACGAACTGGCCTAACACAAGGGCTAGGCCACCCACTGCCAGGGCGTTGCCTACCACTGCCAGAAAGATGGGAAGGGTGCAGCTCAAGGAGGCGGTGCCATAACTTACCCCAAAGAGGAAATAGCCGCGGACGCCAACCTGGCTCGGATTCCCAATGCGGGCTGCTGCCCGGGCCGCCAGTCCACTGTAGAGCTTGCCTCCCGTTAGGAGCCAGGCCCCTACAAAGGTCAGGAGAACGCCGATACTGAGGCCAAGCCATGGAACGATACTGGCTAGGGACCGGAGGCCTCCTCCGATCACAACGCCTGCTAGGCCAAACATCAGCACGAAACCGATGGTGACCATGCTGCCCACCTGAAGCGACCTTGCCAGCTGGCTAAACGTGAAGGTATGAGACCGTTGCTTCTCATGATCACCCAGATACAGCCCCAGATAGGCGGGAAGCATGGCAAAGCCGCAGGGATTCACCGCAGACACCATACCCGCTCCGAAGGCGAACCCCAAAGGGATGAACGACAATGTCCCCCCGAGCAGAACGCCCGACTTCCCTGAGAGAGTCTCAACAGCTATGTTGAGCCCTCCGACATTCCCCTCGCCGGTGGTGAGGGTCGCTGCAAGCACAGCCGACAACAGGCCTCCTCCAGCCACTGCAGCCGCGACAGCAAGACTTCCCAATCTATGCGTCCAGGCGGCGTAGCGGCTTGCCGTAGTATCTGTATTCGTTCCCATACCTTGTCTCACACCCAACGCCGACGAAGGGCCACCGCTAACAAAAGGAACAAAGCTACGCCCAAGGGCGCCGTCCAGTCCCAGTGCACCCGGCGACCGAGCAGGGGATTGATGGCGGCGCTCAGTAGGAGGGCGAGTCCGACCAGGATGGCTGCCCTGACCAACGAAGCTGTCCAGGGGCGGTGAAGGGGCATGGGTACCGCCCCGCTCCCCACGTGCGCCCTGTCTCCGCCCTCGTTGTTCCTGCTGTAACGCTTATCCATAACGGATTACGTCCCGGACGCTTTGAGGAGTCCTTCCGTCAGCTCTACCAGCTTGGCCCTGGTAAGCAGCCCGCTCCATGTCCTGAAGACCTTGCCCTCAGGGGTGATGAACACGGTTGTGGGCATTGCAAAGACGTTATATGCGCTCACGACCTGGCGGTCAAAGGTGGTACCGGTAGGATAAGTGACTCTCAGCTCCTGCACCAGGGCTTTCCCATCTTGTCTTGAGCCTAATCCGACAAAGGGCCCGATATCCAGCCCGAAGATGACGACGCTATCTTTATACTGGGCGCTGACTGATTGAATGTCCGGCATTTCAGCCCGGCAAGGCGGGCACAGACCAGCGAAGAAGTTCAAGATCACAGGCTTGCCACGGGCAAAGAGTGCCGAGAACTGAGGGTCCTTTCCACCCAGAGCATCCTCCCCACGGTACAGGCTGATCTGGAAATCCCTTGGGAGATTAACGTTTCTCGTTCGTGGCTGCTGTTGGGGCGCAGGAGCGGTGGTGGGTGTGGGCTGGGCCGCTGGCGGCGGCTCCACCGGCCCTGTCGTCCCGGTGGAGCCGCCGCAGGCCGCTAGAAGTAGGGCAGTTAGCGCTACCAGCGCTATGAGGCCAGAGGCACGAAGCCGCGTCCACTTTATCCTTAATGCTTCCCTCATCTGTACTCACCCGTGCTTAACAGGCTGCGGAAAAACTCTTCCCACCATCACCTGTTAGCCCTTCCTCGCTTCATGTTACTGGCCCAGGTGGTACAATAATGTCGGATGGCCGACAAACAAATCTCGTGGAGGAGGGTACGATGCCGAAGGTGTTTCCCTGGGATCCTCAAAGCCAAGTAGGGTGGTGAGAGGGCCAGCAGGCCAACGGCTTCTTAAAGAGCAGCCCGACTTGGCCTTCCGACTGCTGGAGGCAGTCGGCTGAGGGTTTTGTATCTGAGGGACACCCGCAAACTCCCGCCCCTTCGCTGCCCCATTCGCTTCGCTCAGGGCTGCGGCTCACTCAAGGGCAGGCTCCGGGGCTTCGCCCCTCTGCACTCCCCTTTTTCCGCAGCCTGCTAGAGGGGCGAGTCGGCGACTCGCCCCTGGGATTGCGGCCATCCCCTATGTGCATTATAAGGGCACTGCATCAAAGTGTGCCACATCCACGCCATGCTAACGCCCCCCACCCAAAAGGTAAAGAATGAAAACGGGCCTGCCTTTGGCAGGCCCGTTTTCATTCACTCTCAGAGGTGGGGCTATGGCAGATAGGCTCTCATGCGCCGCGTCCACTCCTGAACAATGGTCTCTCGGAATCCCGGGATGGCCCCTGGCGGCAGCCGCTGGTAGGCCCGCTCCAGGCTGCCAGGCATCTCCTCCAGGAAACGCTGGGCCATCTCCTGGGCCGTCCCATTCTGCTGGGGATACTGGCGGCGGGCCATGGCCAGCAAACGCTCCCAGGCGAAGGGGCGCTGGGTTGCCTCGGATACGCGGAGGCAGAACTCCGCCAGCAGGCCATCGCTCAAGAACTCCACTTGCACGCCCTGGGGGGCGCCAGCCAGGAGGGGCGTCACCTCCTGAAAGCCCAGCCGTCTCTCTGCGGCGGCCCGGTCCATGTCAAGCTGCATCGCCCGGTCTACCACGTTGGCGAACATCTCATCGGCAAAGAGGGCCCGGTTGCCAAAGTAGGGGCGGTACACCTTGATAATCCACGCCTCATCGGCCAGCAGGTGGGCGATGTAGCCCGCCATGAAGGCGCCCGTCTGCGGGGAAAGGCTCCTCCCGTTTGCCAGAGACGGGTAGGCCCCGAACATCAAAGCCATGCCCGCGCCCAGGGTATCGTTGCTGATGGGAGCGAAGTGGGTGTTGTCCCGCGGGCCACGGGTGACGATGCGTATGTCCGGCGAACAGCTCCCCAAGACAAAAGCCCCCAGGTTATGGGCAATAGCTGGGTGAGAGAGGCTGGCCGCGCACTCCAGGGCGATGTCTATGTGGGCGGTGAGGTTAGGCATTGCTTGGGCTACCCCCTATCCCAACCTTCCCTCGCAAGGGGAGAAGGAGCAGTTTCCTCCCCCTTGACGGGGGAGGAGTAAGGTAGGGGTGCGGCAAAGGAGTTACTACCCATTACCCCGCAGTGTCTCCAGAAGTCGCTGGAACACCGGCGACGCCCCGTGGTACACGTACCGGGGCTGCAACACCGAAATGCCAATGCCGCCGATCTCCCTCAGGTAGTCCAGCGCCTCCTGCAAGCGGGGCTGGGGGACCACGATGGTGATGGCGTACCAGTTGTCCCCCTCCGGCGTGTACACCTGGGCCACCGTCGGCCCTTTGAGGCCCGCCAGCTCCTTGCGCTCCAGGATCGCCCGGGCCACCTGCTCTGGCGCATCGCCGCGAACGTTGGCGGTGATGCGGAAGTAGTGGCGGGACTCCAGATAGCCCTCCATCCGCTCAATCAGGCGGCGGGCCAGCTCCTGCTTGGCGGGGCTTGCCGCCAGGGAGGGGCGGTTGCCGATGAAGCAGGCCTGGGAGCGCAGCAGCGTGCCATCGGCCAGGGTCTTGAGGTGGTTCTCCCGCAGGGTCGTGCCCGTGGCCGAGATGTCCACGATGACGTCGGCGAACCCCATGAGGGGCGCCGCCTCCAAAGTGCCGCTGGACTGGACGATGGTGAAGTAGTTGATGCCCCGGCTGAAGAAGAAACGCTGGGTGAGGCGCGGGTACTTGGTGGCCACGCGCAGGTCGCGGCCTCTCTCCCGGAACTCCAGGGAGAGGTCGGCCATGTCGGCCATCTCCGTCACGTCCATCCAGGCCGCAGGGACGGCCAGCACCAACTCGCACTGGCTGTAGCCCAGGTCTTCACAGACGACGATCGCATCGCCATCATCCACGTGGGCCTCCTTGTAGCGGTCCAGGCCCACCACGCCCACGTCGGCGCTGCCCTCCTCCACCTTGCCAGTGATGTCCGCCACCCGTTGGAAGAGCACCTGCACGCCGGGCACCGGGCCGATCTTGCCGGTATACTGGCGTGCGTTACCCCGGTTCACGCCGATGCCGCACTCCCCAAAGAAGGCAAGGGTGGAGTCGTACATCTCGCCGTCGCTGGGAAGGGCGACCCGCAAGGGTTCACTGCCGCTCTGGGACATCCCGGTACGCTACCTTTCCTGCGCCGTCCACGGTGGAGATGCGTCTGATGCCCCGTGCCTGGGCATACTCCACGGCCTGCTCATAGGAGCGGTTGCTCAGGTCCACCTCCACCATCAGCCCCTGGTCGCGAAGGCCCTCCGCCTCGCGCACGGCCTTTGCCTGGGCAGCGGGGTCGTTGGCCCGCACCAGGACCAGGTCGTCCCGGCGCTGGAAGCGCCGTTCGCGCCCGGCCTTGGCAAGCAGCTCCACGACCCGCTCCACCGTCCACGCGAAGCCCATCGCCGGGGTGGGCAAAGCGCCGCCCAGGGCAACCAGCAGGCCATCGTACCTGCCGCCGCCGCCCAGAGAGACGCCGCCCAGTGACGCATGACGCACCTCAAAGACGACTCCCGTGTAGTAGGCGATGCCCCTGGCCAGGCCGAAGTCCAGGGATACCTGCCCCTTGACGCCGTAGTGAGACATCGCCTCCAGGGTCTCCTCCAGCGCGGCAAGCTCTGCCAGGGCGGCAGGGGCCGCCACCAGGCTACGTACCTGGCGCAGGGCAGTCGCAGGTTTGCCGCGCACCTGGGCAACGCGGGACAGCAACCCCAGCGCCTCCTCCATACGCTCGGCGTCCTGGGTCATGGTCTGCTTGCGCAGGAACCGCTCCCGGATCTCCTGGGGGGTGCGCACGCCGATGGCGGAGGCGGCGGTGGTCTGGAAGTACCGCTCCAGGATGGCGGCGGCAGCCTCCCCTGGCGCCTCCGGAGCCAGGCTCTCCTCTCCGGCTCCTTGGCGCAGAAGGCCCAGAGCGCTGGCCTTCTCCCTCACCTCCTCCAGCCCCTCAGCGCCCCTGCCCAGGGGCCAAAGGTTGCCCATGAGAAACATGCGGACGCGATCGGACAGGCCCAGGGAGTCCAACAGGGCGCCGGCGAACCCCTGATGGCCCACCACAAGCTGGCAGCCGGCCAGCCCCACGTGGCTAAGGCCGTTCACGGCCAGGGCCATCACCTCGGCGTCAGCCCAGGGGCCCTCCACGCCGATGACCTCCGCCCCTGCCTGGGTAAACTGGCGCAGGTCTGCCCCATCCTCTCTCTCTTTCAAGTCCGCCGCAGGCGGACCAGAGGGGCTTCCTTCTCCCTGGTAGCGAAAGACGGGCCCCAGGTAGGAGCAACGCAGGGGGAAGGGGCCCTGCTGGAGGCCCTCCAGGTACGCCCGCACCACGGAGGAGGTGAACTCTGGACGAAGGCTTACGCGATGGCCGCCAGGGTCGGTGAAGGTGTACATACGGCTGGCCAGCTCACCCCCGGACTTGCGCAGCAGCAGCTCGGTCTGCTCCAGGATGGGGGTGTCCACGGGCTGGTAGCCGTAGCGAGACAGGTAGGCGCACAGCGCGCCGCCCACGCCGTCCCGCACGGCGACTGTTTCAGGGCTGGCGTCCTGCATACCTGTGAGGCGCTTGGGAGATTGGAGCATGGCTCCCGCCTTGGAAAAGCTAAGGCTATTGTACCTGAGGACGTACAGGGAGAAAAGGGCGTGGGGCCGAGGGGACGGTGGGCGCTACGGCGTAAGCCTCATCGCCGCCGGCGCTGGCGAGTTTATGGAGGATAAGCCGGGCAATACCTGGACGTTGATGCGCAGACGGGTACGAATCCCTGACGGAGGAACTCTGTGGGCAGCACTCGAACTTTCTGCGACAAGACCTCGTGCCCAGGCTAAGGCAACTTTTTGCCTTCTCTCATGAGAGCGGTGCCTGACCTACACGCTAGAGCACTGGGAACAATACGCAGAACCTTTGAACTTCAACTGACATTACTCAAGTGATCGCGATGAGGAGTGCTTATAGTCACTTCGGTTTCGGGATAGCAACGGCGATGGGTTCTACAGCTACCAAAAACTCTGCAAATTCCTCGTAGCCTTCGAGGAACATGTCTAGTTGTTCCTGAGTCAGTTCGTATTCATTAGCGCTAGGGTGTTCCACTAAAGGTATCACCGTGAGTACTTTGTAACGTCCTTCCTGTAGTTTATCCATAGCCTCTTGCGAGATCTCCCAGGTTCGCAGTGGCGCCACAGCCTTTTCCATGTACAGTTGTCTTAGTTCTCCCAGCAGTTTGACCCCGAGTTCCCCAAGATTCTCGGCCGATTCAGTGCTCACCCGCTCTCCGTGGATTGCGCGATTTGCCAAGGGAATAACATCTCTTAGGTATGCAGCAAGAGGCCGTGGCAGGTCCCCAGCAGATTCAAGTTCTCTGATGAGCCCGCCTAAGCTGGGCGTTATTCGTTTGCCAGCGGAACTCGGGTGCCTAAGCTCGAAGAGGGACCGCAAGACTCTTTCTAGTTCGATACGCAGTTGGGCCATACCTAAGCCAGGATCTTTCCTTAGCGTCTCCAAAATCGGAGAATCCTCACTCGCTACCAGTGGACCTACAAGCTGCTCTTCCAGCTCCTTTGTTGCTCTTTCTGTTACCTGCCCGACCTGAAAATCCAGTTCAGTACCTCCTGGCAGGCTCGCATGGCTAAGGCGGTCGACCAAGCGGACAAGCTGGTGTCTAAAGAGAAACAACCCGCTTAGCAAAGTAACAGGCCAAACTAAGGTCTCAATGTACCGCAATATTAACTCGGCGACAGTCACTTGAACGGCCTCCTCAGGGCAGGTCTTAGGGTCATACTGCTGTCTACGTGTTTCCTACTTTCCTATCGCTTGCAGGAGTTTCAGACATGTTAGCAATGGTGGGCCATACGGGATTCGAACCCTGGAGACTACTGTACGCTGCTCTACAGTCCGGCTCAAGGTGGGGCAACCTCGTCAATACCAGTGGCACTGAATGGCTTCAGGAGGGCCCCTCGGTGTTCACCATGGCCAACCCTCTCACGCGGACCAGCCGCCGGTTAACGGGGTCTGGAGCCAGGGCAAAACCCTCCAAGGTGTAGGCGCCCAATAGGGCGGCGTCATGCTCTGCACCAAACACCACCAGAGTCGGCATCGTCTCGCCGTCCCATCGGGCCATAGATACCGCCATGTCGCGCCGGACCATGCGCCCATCAGCCGTCTCAAACTCACGGGCGAATTGGGCATGCACGCCCAATCGTTCAAGAAGCTCTCTGGGAATCCACGTGTAGGTAGACCCTGTGTCCACCAGGGCCTCAACGGTTTCCCAGCTCTGTCCCTGGGGGTCGCCAATCTGAATGGCCGTTCGGAATGTCCCCATGGCCCCAGAGTAGTGTAAAGGAATCCAGGCGTCAAGCTTCTGTTCTCTGCTACCCGTTCCCCTGCCTGCGCACCACACTGTTGCCCTGCCTGGCCCACCGGGACTGGAGGAGCTTGCTGGTCTGCAGCAGCTTCTCCAGGGTCTTGAACTGTGTGGAGCGCAAGTTCTGCTCGCCCAGGGCCTTGGCCGCCTCGGCAGCCGCGGTGGAACCCGGCAAAGCGCCATCCCGGCGGGCGGCGCGCCGCCCCCACGCTGCATCCACCGCCGCCTCCCAGTTCACCGGCTCCCGTCGCACCGGGACCAGGGGCATCCCGGGACGCTCCGCCAGCTCCACCACGATGTCTCCCGGTCCCTGGGGACGCGTCACCTTCACCTCCGGCGAGGCCTCCAGATAGCGCGTCAGGGTGGAGTAGCCCAAGGCGCGAAAGTCAAAGGCCGGGTCCAGGCGCTGGATGGTCTGGTACACCCGGCTGCCCAGGGCCCTCCCCTGCTCGTCCATGGTGGCCCGCACAGCCCGCGCCAGGAGCGACTCCTGCCGGCGGGGCTCCTGCGTCGGAAGCCGGGGCTGCTCTGGCTCCGCGCGCTGGTCCAGATAAAAGTAGCGGTCGCAGGAGGCCACCAGCGGCCTGGGGACGGTGGCCTGCCGCCCGGCGCCGATGACCGTCTTGCCGGCGGAACGCAGCTTGCGCACCAGGGGGACATAGTCGCTGTCCGAGGACATGATGACAAAGGTGTCCACCGGCGACTGGTACAGCAGCTCAATGGCGTCAATGACTAGGCGCATATCGCTGGAGTTCTTGCCGCCGCGCGTGACGCGGAAAAGCTGCACCGGCTCAACGCCCAGCTCCACAAGCTGGTTGGCCTGGTCTCTGCCGGCGCTCCAGTCGCCGTAGGCCCGCTTGACGATGACGCGCCCCACGTCGGAGACCTGGTCCAGCACCCACTGGATGGCGCTGGGGCCAACGTTCTCGTAATCAATAAGGACGGCTATCTGCTGGTCTGGCATGTGCTCCTGCTATTGCCTAGGCTATGGAAATGATAAGGGCAGAGGTTGCAGAGACACAAGCCCACCGTCTTCACAGATGCTACAATAATGGCGCTTGTCTACCCCCCGTCATACCCCCTCCCCCTTCAGGGGAGGGGGCAGGGGGAGAGGTAACTCCCACCCATGACCCTCACCGCAGAAGCCATTTCAGACCGTCTTGCCGCCACGCCTACCCAGCCCGGCGTTTACACCATGCGTGACGCCGCCGGCGGGGTGCTGTACGTCGGCAAATCCGCCAGCCTGCGCCACCGCCTGCGCAGCTACTTCGGCTCCCCCGCCAACCTGGAGCCGAAGGTCCGCCGGATGGTGAGCCTCATCGCCGACTTTGAGTACCTGGTGACGGACACCGAGGCCGAGGCCCTCATCCTGGAAAACACCCTCATCAAACGGCACAAGCCGCCCTACAACGCCCGCCTCAAAGACGATAAGACCTACCCCTTCATCAAGATTGACCTGTCGGAGGAGTTCCCCCAGGTCTATTTCACCCGTCGCGTCAAGTCCGACGGCGCCCGCTACTTCGGCCCCTACGCCAGCGCCGGCTCCGTGCGCACCACCCTGGCCCTACTCAAGAAGCTCTTCCCCTACCGCTCCTGCACCAAGCTCATCACCGGCGATGAGGAGCGCCCCTGCCTGGAGTACTTCATTCACCGGTGCGTCGCCCCCTGCACCGGCTACGTCGGCAAAGAGGAGTACCGAGGGGTCATCCAGCAGGTCATCATGTTCATGGAGGGCAAGACCGATCGCGTCCTCAAGGAGCTGCGAGGGAAGATGCAGGAGGCCGCCGAGGCCCTCCAGTATGAGCGCGCCGCCATCCTGCGAGACCAGATTCGTGCCATTGAGCGGGTCAACGAGCAGCAAAAGGTGGACTCCGGCGGTCAGGAGGACCAGGATGTCCTGGGCATGGCCAGCGGCGGCGGCGAGACCTGGGTGGAGGTGTTCTTCATCCGGCGCGGCAAGCTCATTGGCCGCGACCACTTCCTCATGGAGGGCACCCAGGACGACGAACCCTCTCAGGTCATGGCCGGCTTCGTGAAGCAGTTCTACGACTCCGCCCCCCACATTCCCAGGGAGCTCATCCTTCAGCACCCCCTGGGGGAGGAGGCCCCCTTGATAGAGGAGTGGCTGGCCCGCAAGCGGGGCCAGCGGGTGCGGCTCCTCGTGCCCGAGCGGGGCAAGAAACGGCGGCTGGCGAGCATGGCCGCGGAAAACGCCGCCCAGGGCCTCAAACAGCGGGCCATCAAGTGGCAGTCCGACTCCGACAACCTCCAGCAGGCCATACATGAGGTGGCCGAGGCCCTGAACCTCCCCCGCCTCCCCCACCGCATGGAGTGCTACGACATCTCCAACATCCAGGGTAGCAACCCCGTCGGCTCCATGGTGGTCTTTGAAGGCGGGCGTCCCAAGAACGGCCACTACCGCCGCTTCCAGATCAAGGGCGTCCAGGGCGTGGACGACTACTCCATGATGCAGGAGATGCTGCGCCGCCGCTTCCGCCGCCTGGCGGAGCACCTACAGGCCAACGGCGCCGAAAGCGCCGACGTAGGGGCGTCCCGACTGGTCGGGACGCCCCTACGTCCCGCCCAAGACACCATGCCCGCCCTGTCCCCGAAAGGAAAGGACAGAGGCGAGGATGTGTTATCCCCTTCCCTCCTCAAGGAGGAAGAGGGGTTGCCCCTCTCCCTTGATGGGAGAGGGATTCAGGGTGAAGGTGAGGCGTTTGCTCAAGAAGCGGTCGCTGTTGAAACAGACGACCTGCGCCGACCCGCCTCGCAAGCTGGCGCCAAAGAGGAGACCTGGGGCATCGTGCCAGACCTGGTGGTCATTGATGGCGGCAAGGGCCACCTGAGCGCGGCCCACCAGGTGTTCCTGGAGCTGGGCATCACCGAGGCGGTTCCCCTGGCCAGCCTGGCCAAGGAGCGGGAGGAGCTGTTCCTGCCCCACGACCCTGACCCCATCCTGCTGCCTCGCGGCTCCCCGGGCCTGTTCCTGGTGCAGCGCCTCCGCGACGAAGCCCACCGCTTCGCCATCACCTACCACCGCCAGCGGCGCAGCAAAGGCTCGGTCACGTCGGCGCTGGACGCCATTGCCGGCATCGGCCCCAAGCGGCGGCGGGCCCTGCTGCGCCAGTTCGGCTCCGTGGCCGTCATGAAAGAGACGTCACTTCAGGACCTGGCCGGCGTGCCGGGGATGACCGTGAAGCTGGCCCAGAAGCTCAAAGAGGGGCTGTAGGTGTTGAATCACGGGATAGCCAAGCGCAGCGGTTTCCTTTATGCTTCCCGCATAAAGTGTAGCCTTTCAGAGAGAAAAGATGAATCCTAGCATCATGGTTTTGCTTGTCATTGGAGCGGGGATTTTCTTAGGCTGTCAAGCACCCACGCCTACCCCTACTCCGATGCCTACTGCTACTCCATTTCCCACCCCTACTCCAGACCCCAGAATTGAAGAGTTAGTCGGTGAAGTTCATAAGATGAACAATACCCTCACGTTACTCCTTACCCCGCAACCATCGCCCACACCTGATCCCAGAATAGATGCCTTTGACAGCAGATTAAGGAACATAACTAAACTAGCCATTGAAATGGATTCTAGGGTATTAGTGCTGGAAGTTCGTCCGACGCCGACCCCCTTGCCAACAATAAAACAGGCATATGACATTGTGCGTAAGTCGGTGGTACGAATAGAGAGTAAAGGCAAAGCTGGCTCTTCCCAAGGCACTGGCTGGGCTATTGAGGAAAGTTTATTAGTAACGGACTACCACGTTGTTGCCGATGCAGTACAAGACCCGCAAACTCAACTGACCGTCTATGTTCCTACTACAGATGGCGAACAACCATACTCCGCAAAAATAGTCGGCTGGGATCGGTTGCGCGACGTTGCGTTATTGCAGACAGACACCAAGCTTATGCCACTAAAGACTTTGGGCATATACACTTCTGAAGTACCAGTACAGGCCCTTGCCATTGGGTGGTCCGGCGGAGTTCAAGGGTTCCCTTCAGTAAAAGTAGGCGTAATAACAACCATGTATGTCTTTCCATCACTCAGCAATATACGCGTCTTCCAATCAGATGCTGCCTTTGACCCAGGTGACAGTGGAGGGCCCGTAGTAGACCTCCAAGGCCGCGTATTGGGAGTCATTCAGGCCTCGGTAACGCAAAGCGGTGGTAAGCGTGTACTCGGTGAGCAACTAGCCCTCGAAATCCGCTCTTTTCTAGAGGTGTACCCGGACATGAGAGCCGGGAAGATGCTTAACGAGAGTCGCCAATACTGGTTTGTAGAGGCAGGATTCTAGAACAACTTGCCGAGAGGCATTTATGACCGCAGGCCACGAAATCCCGCAGCGGCAGCACCCTACCTCCGACGACGGCTACCTTGAGCAGATGACCCGTTCCATCTTTGAATCGGGCTTTAGCTGGGAGGTCATCCGCATGAAGTGGCCCGCCTTCCAGGAGGCCTTTGATGGCTTCCAAGTGCACGTCGTGGCCGCCTATACCGAAGGCGACCTGCTGCGCCTGCTCCACAATCCTGACATCGTGCGCAATGGCCGTAAGATCAATGCTGCCATCCAGAACGCCCGCACGATGCAGCAGTTGGCCTCAGAACACGGCTCCTTCTTCCGCTACCTGCGCACCCTGGATGGCCTCACCTACGCGGAGCGGCGCAAGCTCCTGACTCAGCAGTTCAAGTACCTGGGACCAACGGGCCTCTTTGTCCTCCTGTGGCGTGTAGACGAGCCAGTCCCTGATTGGGATGAACGCAACATTTAGCCCCATACTCAAATCATCCCTCCAGCCCATCTCTAACTACCCATACCGTATGGTATGATGATGGCCCATCCATTACATGGAGCTGCTTAGTATGGACGCCCAAAGCCTAATTAGAATGAAGGTCGGCTCGCTGGATTTTGAGGTCAGTGGACGTGAAGAGTTCGTTGAGGCTCAGCTTCAGAGATTCCTGAGCCTCCTGCCTCCAGACGCCCTCTCTCAGCAGCTTGGCAACGGAGCTGCCGCCATAGATCCGCCTGCTGTCGCAGTGCAACCCCCGGGGACAAACTCCCCTACCGCAAGTCCAGCCAAAGATCCCCCTACCCTGCTGGACTTCTACAGGGAGCGCGCCCCAAGTACAGACGTGGAACGGGTCACGGTGCTGGCCGCATACCTCAGGGACAGCAAGGGCCAGGACGAGGTCACGGAAGACTCCCTCCATCCCCTGTTCCGGGAGCTGGCAGTCCTGGGGCAACAGCCGGCCAAGAACATCACCCACGGGATATGGAACGCCGCCTCCAAGGGGCGCGCCTATCTGGAACGGGTAGATGGTAAGCGCGGTACGTACCGCCTGACCAACGCGGGGGCCGCCCTGGTGTACAACACCCTTCCTGAGCAGACAAAGGCAAAGAGGCGCCCTTAACAAACAGGTATGGGCAAGGCAACCTTGCCCCTCGTGGCCTGCTCCAAGCTATCCCAAAACCCTTTTGGCACTACTCCCTGCAGGGAGCGGCGTGACGCCCCAACCTTATGGCCATAGACCAAATAATTACCTGGTCAGTTGGCATTAGCCTTACCCCTACCTTGGTCCTCCCCCGTCAAGGGGGAGAAAGGGGAATTCCTTCCCCCCTTGCGGGGGAAGGTTAGGATAGGGGGGAAGAATACTCTTTGGTAATAGCCTCCTACTCGCGCCCAGGGCTCTTGCCCGCCGCCTCCAACAAGGCGTGCGCCAGCGCCTTCGCCGACTCTAGGGTCAGCTCCAGCGCCACCCGCGAGCCAATGCCGGCCTCGGTGTTCAGCACGTCTATCATGACCGCGCGGTCTACAGGTGCACGGAAGGGGTGATCGGTGTAGACCCGCGCTTCGTCCACGTCCACCCACCCCTGCCCGCCCTTGCCGCTGCCGGTGACCACTATTTTCGTGACGGGCCCCATCTCGCACATGGGATGACCTCCTTTTGCTGCGCAGTAACCCTCGTCACTTGTATCAGCGTCTTCCTCTCCCCAGGAAAGAATATGCTACGCAAGGTACTTGCCGTACCAGGCGAAGGCCCGCTGCCAGCCGTCCACCGCCGCGGCCTGCCGGTAGCTGGGGCGGTAGTCGGCGAAGAAGGCGTGGCCGGCGCCATCGTAGACCTTAACGTCAAAGGTCTTGCGGTTCCGCTCCAGGGCCCCCTTGAGCTGCTCAACCATGGCGGGCGAAGGGTTCTGGTCCTCAACGCCGGCGAGCACCAGCATGGGGCAGCTTAGATTGGGAATCATGTCAAGAGGGGCCTTGGGCATGCGGGGGGTGAGCTGGTCTGGGGCCATGACCACGCGCCCGCCGTAGCAGCTCACCGCGGCGCTGAGGCTCTTAGTGTTGCAAGCGAAGAGCACCACCTGCCGCCCGCCGGAGCAAAAGCCGATCACCCCCAGCTTGCCGGTACAGCTTCGCATGCGCTTCATATACGTCGCTGCGCCCTCCAGGTCACCAATGGCCCTGTCGTCTGGGACGCCGCCCTGCTCGCGCAGCTTGGCGGCGATGTCCTCGGGCATGCCCGGGCCTTCCCCAGGTCCGGAGCCAGGGCCACGTACCCATTGCCCGCGAACTTAAAGGTCAGCTCGCGAATGTGGTTCACCAGACCAAAGACCTCGCTAATCACGATAACGCCCGGGTGCTGCTGGCCATCGCCTGGCCTGGACAGATAGCCGCTGATGGCATCGCCGCCGTGCCCCTTGAACTGCACAACCCTGCTTTCTATTGCGCCATACCCCGTTGAGGCCACTGTAGGTTCCTCCTTCTGAATGCCCGGCGAAATGTGGGCCGGGGGTGAGATTGCGGGGCCATTGTATCCCAGGCGGCACGCGAGAGCAACGTGAGAAAAGGGGGGAGTGCAGGGGGCTCCGCCCCTCTGCCGGGAGTCTGAGAGCCTGTCCTTGAGTCCGCCGAAGGCAGACAAAGGAAAGGGGGCTTGGGGAATGGGGGAAAAGAGATCTTCAGCACCCTGCTGGGGCGCCGCCTAAACCTCAAGACCCTCGCCTAAGGTACGCGCCATGGCCGCCTCTTCCTGGTAGCGCAAGAGGAGGGGCGCAACCTCCGGCAAATTGAGTGGCAGCGAGGATATGGCGATGACTCGGAAAAAGGTACCGTTGGGCACCGTGACCCGCACCGATGCCCCAACCTCCGGAAGCCTTACCCCCAAAGCAACGGCCATCTCCCTGGCCTGGGCCAGCC
Organism: Chloroflexota bacterium; assembly: GCA_016179765.1. Taxonomy (GTDB): domain Bacteria; phylum Chloroflexota; class Dehalococcoidia; order Lucifugimonadales; family JACPCL1; genus JACPCL1. The sequence continues at coordinate 2,422 of JACPCL010000019.1, read as the reverse complement.
CAACCTTCGTGCCGTAGCAATGGGTCACCGCCTTGCCTTCGTGGAGAAGGGTTGTGCCACTGCGGCCCCGGCGCAGCTCCAGCTCCAGAGCGCTCCTGGGGCGCTCCATCAGCCTGTCGGCGTACTCCTGGGCCTTCCTTCTGCTGACCCCCATTGCACGCCTCCTGCGCCCCTGGTATGGCGCTTTCGGGAAACGGTAGGGGCGCAGCATGCTGCGCCCCTACCGCATGGCGGTGGTCCTAGGCCCAAAGGCTAGGACACAACCTCGTTTTTGGCGCTGACTTCAAGGCCAATCCGCATCGCGCGGAGCAGATTAATGGCCACGTCAATGTATTCCAGGGTAAGGGGCGCCGTCAACTTCGCCTCGCCAGCAACCAGGCATAGCGCCGTGCCCTCCGCCGTCCCAACGCCGACAACTTCGGATACCGCAGTTGTAGCGACCCCCGCCTTGCCATTCACCGATACTCCCGCCTCTACCTGGGCCACGGACTTGCGCATCGCTCTGGCGGCGTCAGCGAGATGTTTCTGGATAAGGGTGAAGCGGCGAACGATCTCCTCACGAGACGCCTTGGTGATCTCCTCCAGAGCCTCCAGCAGGCCGGTGTCATCGGGGGCTTCGCCCTCAAACCGCTCGTACAGCGCGCGAAGCAGCTCCACCCGCTGGAAAGCCTGGATGCTGACCTCCCGGCGCTCCTCTGGGCTGGATGGATGAAGGATCCGCCGCGCCAGGTCAGAGACCCGCAACTCACCGCGACCTTCCACCAGGCCAAAGTCCCGCAGGGCCGCAATCTTGGCAAAGAGGGTGCCGCTGTTCTCCGCCATGCCCAGCTCCCAGGCCAGGCCTTTGACGGTCACGGAACCACTAAACTTGCTCAGGACCCTGCCTGCAATCTCTACCGCATCTCCAAAGCGGATATCAGGATAGGAGTATGTTCCTAGCTTTGCCATTTTAACCCTCCACCATATTGGCTAAACTAACTAGACCAACTAGACTTTACTACTAAATATTCTCTTTGTCAAGAGGGTTATGGGCATAGTATGGTAAACTACAGATTAGTTTGGACTTATTAGGTATGCGCCTCCATACAGATAGTAGCAGAGGGGAAGAATATTTACTAACGGATACGGCCTAGCCTAGGAGGGTCTGAATCCCTATGCATCGGGACCGGCCACCCCTCTTTTGGCGCCGTCCTTTCAGGAGGCGGTGCGATGCCTCACCCCCCAGGCTGGGGCGACGATGACCTGCTAGGGATAGCCTCCCCTTCACGCTCACGCCCGGCGCAAGGAACCCGCCAAACCTTGACAAAGACCATCGGCCCTTGTACCGTCAGGGTGAGACACCCCGTGAGAAGGAGAAGAAATGGCGCTCCCCATCGTCTACACCCTCACCTCCTGCCCCACCTGCGACGACCTGCGCACCGATTGGCAGACAAAACGCATCCAATACGAAGAACGCAGGGTAGACACAAGCCAGCAGTGGCTTAACGAGGCCCTGCGCTATGCGGATACGGTGCCCATTGTGGTGCGCCCGGATGGCGCGGTAGAGGTGGGGTTTGATGGGGAAATGGGCTGACACATTGCGTAGGCGGCGTCGCCGCCTCAGTTCCCACAAGCTCGCAGCATGAAGGAGATGTGATGGCTACCAGCAAGACCAGCGTCGTTACGCCCCAGCGGTTCGCTTCCGGACTGTCGTACAAGGAGTACATCGCCCAGATCACCGTGAACGCCGACAGGTTTGAGCAGTATTACGCCACGGGCAAACCAGCGCCGGAGGACGCGGAGTACTTTAAAAAGGCCATGAAGCACCCCAACGGCCCGGCCAAGATGCTTGCTCTGGCCGAAGACTGGTGCCCCGACGTCTATCGCGGCCTGCCCGTGGTGGCCCGCCTCGCCGAGGCCACGGGCCTGGAGTTGCGCGTTTTCCCCCGTGACAAGCACCTGGACATCATGGCGGAGTTCCTCAACCAGGGCCAGTTCCAGTCCGTCCCCACCGTGGTCTTCTACACCAAAGACGACCGGTACATTGGACACTGGATTGAGCGGCCCGCCTTTGCCAACAAAGACCGGGCAGAGATTGACGCCCAGGTGCGCAAGGAGCTGCCCAACGCCGACGACCAGGCCATCCGCGCCGAGGTGCGCACCCGCACCACGGCCCGCTATCCATTGTGGCAACAGGAGTCGGTGAAGGAGATACGGGAACTGATCGCCAGCAAGACCAGCATCAAGTAGCCCATCACCCATCCGCCGAAGCAAAGGGGAGGGCGCCTTATCAGCGCCCTCCCCTTTTCATGCCCCTCCCCCCGTCGCCCAACTTATGGTCGTCAACTAAGGAACCTCTGAAGAAGTCCCCAATAGTGGGATAATAGGGGCAGGAGAAATTGAAGGAGGCCTGCTGATGGTGCTTTGCCCCACGTTTGCGAGT
>JACPCL010000018.1 GCA_016179765.1 Chloroflexota bacterium | reverse complement strand
GGTGTGGATAGCGCTGCCCACCCGGTCCTGCCCCTTGCCCCATACCCCCTGGACTTCTACCCAGCCAGTAGCTATATCCACCGTGCTCAAGGTATGCAGGTAGAAGCCTTCCGTGGTTGTCCCGCAATGGGCCACCAGGTCTAGCTCCAAGAACCCAGGCTTCCGTTCATCCCACTCCGAGAAGGTACGGATGGGGATGGCCCCTTTTAGCAACGTCCCTGGCTTGGTGGTACCCATCCCGTGGCTTCTGGGCTGCTGACGGAAAGGTCGGAGCAGCCGGTCTATGGTGGAGGCGCTCACGGCCAGCAACTGCCCCTTCACCTCAGGGGGCAGCGACAGTTCTCCGTGCCGCTCCAGGACCCTCACCAGTTTCGGCAGAAACGGAGCGAGCCGCTTGCTACATATCTGGCCTGCTGCCTCCCACACCACCTGAACCCCTTTGCCCCACGTTGGCCACACGCAACAACCGTATGGCCGACTTCCGATGGTACCCCGTCACTTCGGTGAACTCCTTCAGCATCCGTCCCTTCTCTACCCGATCCGCCTTCCTGTACCTCCCCCGTATCGCCTCAACATACTCCTTCACGCTGCTTCTCCTCATGCACCCTCCGGTAACTTTTATTATGAGTCAATGCGGAGCATTGACGCCCACCCCCCTGGGCCACTACAATAGCAGCCGACAACTGAAGAGACCGAAGGGGAGCTTGGAAGGCCAGGCTGAGAGGCCCCGACGCATTGGGGCGACCCTTCTAACCTGATCTGGGTAATGCCAGCGTAGGGATTTGGGTGTTGTCGCGTGCCCTTTCAGGCCGCCAAGTCCCTGCTTGGCGGCCCTTTTGTGTGCCCGTGCATACCATGTCAACCGCTCGCGAGCCAGAGTCGCCCCCGTCCAAAGTAGCTCTTCAGGGCATACGTAAGGAGTTTGCCTATAAGGGGCGCAGGTTGCCGGTGCTGGACTCGGTGGGCTTTGATGTCCAGGAGGGGGAGTTCGTCAGCATCATTGGCCCCAGCGGCTGCGGAAAGAGCACCCTGCTGAACATCATCGCCGGCCTGGAGGAGCCGACGGAAGGCTCCCTGTGGCTGAACGGCAACCTGGCCCACCGGCCCCTGGGCCAAGTAGGCTATATGCACCAGAAGGACCTCCTTTTGCCCTGGCGCAGCGTTCTGGACAACGCCGCCCTGGGCCTGGAGGTGCAGGGCGTGCCCAGGGCCCAGGCGCGGGCCAGGGCCCTGGCCTTGACGGAGCGTTTTGGCTTGAAGGGGTTTGAGAGGGAGTACCCGTTTGCCCTTTCCGGCGGCATGCGGCAGCGGGCTGCATTCCTGCGCTCCGTCCTCACTGGCAAGGACATCCTTCTGCTGGATGAGCCCTTTGGCGCCCTGGACGCCCTCACCCGTGCCCAGATGCAGGAGTGGCTGCTGGAGCTGTGGTCCGCCTTTAAGAAGACCATCCTCCTGGTGACCCATGACGTGGAGGAGGCGCTGTTCCTCTCCGACCGTGTCCACGTCTTCACCGCGCGCCCTGGCCGGATTAGCTTGACCATGGAGGTGGGCCTGCCGCGCCCCCGCAACCACGACCTGGTGACCCGGGAGCCCTTCATCTCCTACAAGGCGCAGCTCCTCACCGCCATCCGCCAGGAGAGCCTGTCGGCCCAGGAGGAGCCATGGAGGTAGTCCCAGAGGCAATGGACGGGGCAATGAAAGGACAGGAGGCAAGGGTGAGCCGCCAGCCTGGGGGAAGCACCCTGCGCCTGCTCAGGGTGTGGGCCAAGCCGGCCATCGGTCTGGCGGCCTTCATCGGCCTGTGGCAGGCGTTGGTGGTGGTGTTTGACATCCCCGCCTGGAAGCTGCCGGCCCCCTGGGCCATTGGCGAAGAGCTGGTGGCAAGCCGTGCCCTGTACCTGCGCCACACCTGGGCCACTCTGAGCGAGGCCCTTATCGGCTTTGGCGTTGCCTTGTTCATGGGGGTGGCCCTGGCCACCCTCATGGCCTTCTCCCGGGCCTTTCAGCGGGCGGCCTATCCCCTCATCGTCGCTTCCCAGACCATTCCCATCATCGTCATCTCACCACTGCTCCTTATCTGGGTAGGGTACGGCCTGGCCCCGAAGGTCATCATCGTGGTCCTCATTACGTTCTTTCCCATCGTGGTCAACGTCATGGACGGCCTGCGCTCCGTGGACCCGGACATGGTGAAGATGATGCGCACGCTGGGCGCGGGGCGGTGGCGCCTCTTCACGAAGGTGCAGGTCCCCAGCGCGCTGCCTTTCTTCTTCTCTGGCACCAAGGTGGCCGTCACCTTCAGCGTCATCGGCGCGGTCATCGGCGAGTGGGTTGGCGCCAGCGCCGGCCTGGGCTACCTGACGCGGATGTCGGTGCCGCTGTTCCTCACGGCCCGCTCCTTTGGGGCGGTGGTGATCCTCGCCCTCATGGGCATTTTGCTGTTCCTGGCGGTGGCCCTGTTGGAGCGGCTGGCTCTGCCCTGGTATTACGAGGCGCGCCGCGCCGGGGCGCTGGAGGAGGAGGGGGAATAAATATGTCAACGCAATCAAAAAAGGAGGCTCCTATGAGGTACAAGCTCCCGGTTCTGGTGTCCCTATTGTTCCTGGCGTTCTTTGCCGCCGCCTGCGGCGGAGAAAAGGAGGCGACGAAGGTGCGGGTGGCCCTGGACTGGTTCCCCTGGTCTAACCACAGCGGCCTGTACATTGCCAAGGAGAAGGGGTACTTTGCCGCCGAGGGCCTGGAGGTGACCATCTACACGCCCGATGACCCCTCCACGGTGCTGGCGACGGTGGGAGCGGGCCAGGACGAGTTTGGCCTGAGCTACCAGAATGAGGTGCTCTACGCCGCCGCTCAGGGCGTGCCCGTGGTCTCCATTGCGGCCCTGGTGCAGCACCCCCTGAACTCGGTCATGGCCCTTAAATCATCGGGCATCGCCCGCCCGCGAGACCTAAAGGGCAAGAAGATCGGCGCGCCCGGCGTGCCCACGGACGAGCCGATGCTGGACGCCATGCTGAAGGCCGACGGCATCACCCTGAAGGACGTGGAGATTGTGAACGTGGGCTATGACCTGGTGCCGGCCCTCATCAGCAAACAGGTGGACGCCATTGTGGGCGCCTACTGGGTGCACGAGTCCATCTCCGCGGAGAACCAGGGGTTTCCGGTGAACATCATGCGCATGGAGGAGTGGGGCGTTCCTGACTTTTACGAGATCGTCCTGGTGACCAGCAAGGAGCGGGCCGATAAACAGGCCGACGTGGTGCAGCGGTTCGTGCGGGCCGCCGTGAAGGGCTACAAGGATGCCGTGGCCGACCCTCAGAAGGCCATAGATATCCTCAAGCAGGCCTCGCCAGAGATAGACGAGAAGATTGAGCGCCCAGGCGTTACCCTGCTGTCGCCCCTGTGGATTGAAGGAAGCAACCCCTTTGGCTGGCAGACGGAGCAGAAGTGGGTCAGCTTTGCCCAATGGATGACGGACAAGGGGCTGATGGCCAAGCCTGTGGACGCCAAGACCTCCTTTACCAACCGGTTTGTGGAGGGGGCGCGATAAGTAGGGGCGCAAGGCCTTGCGCCCCTACGGTCCCCCTATTGAGCAGGAGCGTGCTATGCCGTTCTCAGACGACCTTCGGGAGGCCAACCAGGGGCTGTGGGAGGGCATGGTGACCCACGCCTTTGTGGTGGAGCTGGGGGGTGGAACGCTGCCGCTGGAGAAGTTCAGGCGCTACTTTCTGCAGGACTACCTGTTCCTGGGGGCCCTGGCCAAGGTCCTGGGCCAGGCCATTGCCAAGGCCCCATCCCTGGAAGCGGCGCGACCCTTTTCGCCCTTCTTGCACACCATCCTGAATGCGGAGAGCAGCCTCTTCTTTCGCGCCTTCCAGGAGCTGGGCGTGCCACCGGCGGAGTACCGCGCCGCTGAGCCGCTGCCCACGGGCCTGAACATGGCCAACTTCCTGCTGGCCACCGCCTACGACGGCTCCTTTCAGGAGATCACCACGGCCCTTCTGGTGACGGAGTGGACCTACTACGACTGGGCCACGCGTTTGGCCCGGGCGGGGGCAAGGCCGCGCCACAGGATGTACCAGGAGTGGATTGATATCCACGCCGCCCAGGAGCTGGGAGAGTTTGTGCGGGCCATGAAGGGCATTGTGGACGGCATCCCACCCGAGGGCCAGCCAAGCGCCCGCCGGGTGTTCCGCTCCGCCCTGCGCTACGAGGTGCTGTTCTGGGAGATGGCGTACCACGGGGAGCGGTGGCCGACCTAACCCCCTGTATCTGCCCTTCCCTAACAGGGTGCTGAAAAACTCTTTGCGCCATCCCTCTTGCCCCCTTCCTGGCAAGGAAAGGGGCAAAGTTTGTATCTGAGGGACACCCTAAGACTCCTGGCAAAGGGGCTTTGCCCCTCTGGACACCCCTTTTTCAGCATCCTGCTAGTAGCATGGGAAAGGGGAAGAGTTGAAGTGAGTAGGGGTGTTGCAGCTCTGTCGCAACACCCCTACTCACAAAAAGAAGGGGGGGTGAGGTCAAGACCTACACGTCTCGGTACTGACCCTCTACCGTGCCTCCCGGTGGTGGGTTGCCACCGCCAGGCGGGGTGTCGCCCCCGCTGGGGCCTTGGCCGCCTGGCCCTGGAGGGGGGCCGCCGGGCTGGCTGTAGACGGCGGCGCCCACCTTTTGCATGGATTGCTGGAGCTGGCTAACCGCGGCGCTGATGGCGGTAACGTCCGTGCCCTGGAGGGCGGTGCGCAGGGCAGTGACCTGGTCTTGGACCTCCTTCTGGAGGTCTGGAGGGATGCGCTCTTTGTTGTCTCGCAGCATCTTCTCAGCGTTGTAGGCCAGGCTGTCGGCGAGGTTGCGGGTCTCCACCTCCTGGCGGCGGCGCTGGTCCTCCTGGGCATGGGCCTCGGCGTCCCGCACCAGGCGCTCCACCTCGTCCTTGGCAAGGCCTGTGCCGGCGGTGATGGTGATGCGCTGCTCCTTGCCCGTGGCCTTGTCCTTGGCCGATACATTCAGGATGCTGTTCGCGTCCAGGTCAAAAGTGACCTCAACCTGCGGGATGCCGCGAGGCGCCGGCAGGATGCCGTCCAGGATGAAGCGACCCAGGGACTTGTTCTCCGCTGCCATGGTCCGTTCGCCCTGGAGGACGTGAACCTCCACCGTGGTCTGGCCGTCGGCGGCGGTAGAGAAGACCTCGCTCTTTGAGGTGGGGATGGTGGTGTTTCTTGCGATGAGGGGGGTCAGGATACCGCCCAGGGTCTCCACGCCCAGGGTCAGGGGCGTCACGTCCAGGAGCAGGATGTCTCGCACCTCGCCTCTGAGCACGCCGGCTTGGATGGCGGCGCCCACGGCCACCACCTCGTCCGGGTTCACCCCCTTGTGAGGCTCCTTGCCGAAGAACTGGCGTACCTTGTTCACCACGGCGGGCATGCGGGTCATGCCGCCCACCATCACCACCTCGTTGATCTTGTCCACGCCCATCCCGGCGTCCTTCAGGGCCTGGCGGCAGGGGGGGATGGAGCGTTCAATCAGCTCCTCCACGAGCTGCTCCAACTTGGAGCGGGTGAGGGTCAGGTTCAGGTGTTTGGGGCCGGTAGCGTCGGCGGTGATAAAGGGGAGGTTGATCTCCGTTTGCGTGACGTTGGAGAGCTCAATCTTGGCCTTCTCCGCGGCTTCTCGCAGGCGTTGGAGGGCCATGCGGTCGCTTTTTAGGTCAATGCCCTGCTCCCGCCGGAACTCGGCGGCGATCCAGTCAATGATGTGCTGGTCAAAGTCGTCGCCGCCCAGGTGGGTGTCGCCGTTGGTGGCCTTGACCTCAAAGACGCCTTCACCGATCTGGAGGATGGAGATGTCAAAGGTGCCGCCGCCCAGGTCGTACACGGCGATGGTCTCGTCCCGCTTCTTGTCCAGGCCATAGGCCAAGGAAGCGGCGGTAGGCTCGTTGATGATGCGCAGCACCTCCAGGCCGGCGATGCGCCCGGCGTCCTTGGTGGCGTTTCGCTGGCTATCGTTGAAGTAGGCGGGGACGGTGATGACGGCCTGGGTGATGCTCTCGCCCAACTTGGCTTCGGCGTCCTCCTTCAGCTTGCGCAGGATCATGGCCGAGACCTCGGGGGGAGAGGTGGCCTTGCCCGCCAGGGTTACGTGGGCATCGCCGTTGGGCGCCGCCGCCACCTTGTAGGGCACGCGCTGGGCCTCCGGGCCCACCTCGCTGAACTTGCGGCCCATGAACCGTTTGATGGAGAAGATGGTGTTCTCCGGGTTGGTGACGGACTGGCGCTTGGCGGCCTGGCCCACGTACCGCTCGCCGTTGCGGGTGTTGACGGCCACCACCGATGGGGTGGTGCGCATGCCTTCGCTGTTCTCCAGCACTCTGGGTTCCCCTGCTTCCATGATGGCCATGCAGGAGTTGGTGGTGCCCAGGTCTATGCCTAACACTTTGGCCATGAGGATTCCTTCCTTAATCTTGCTTTCAAGGAAGCCCCAGGAGGCTTCCCTCTCGTATCTTGCCTTCAAGGAAGCCCCAGGGGGGCTTCCCTCTCTTCCTCAGCGCCGCCAGTCCCGACTTGTCTGGACTGAGGCTTCGTCTGTTGCTCTGTGGTCTGGGGGGGCGCCTGAGCAATGGCCACCTGGGCCGCTCTCAGGACCTTGTCGTGGAGCATATACCCCTGGCGGACGACCATGACGATGGTCCCTGGCTCCCTGCTTTGGTCCGCCACGGAGAAGAGGGCCTCGTGCTGCCAGGGGTCAAAGGGTTTTCCCTCGGCGGCCATGGGTGACACCCCTTCCGACTCAAGCAGCGCCAGCAGCCGCCGCTCAATCAGGCGAATGCCTTCTACCCAGGAGGCGTCACCTGAGGTTGCGGGGGCATGCTCCAGGGCAAGGTGCAGGTCGTCCAGGATGGGAAGCAGCGTGGTCACGGTGCGTTCCACGGTGGCCCGGTGCTGCGCCTCCCGCTCCCGTTCCACCCGCTGGCGGTAGTTCAGCAGGTCTGCCTGGGCCCGTTGGGCGATGGCCTTGAACTGGGCGCGCTCCCGCTCAGCCTCCTCAAGGTAGGCATGAACGTCCCCTTCGGCAGGGGTCTCGCTGGTGTCCCGAGGGTATCGGGATGTCGGCCCTTCAGGCGCTTGGTCGCCGGTTGGCTGGTTCTCCTTTTCCATTACACCGTTCCCTGCTTAGTAACTATCTCAAAGACCTTTGCAGCGTCGCACCTCTTCCGGGTACGGCATGATACCCCGGTCTTCAGACGGGGATAAAGAAACCCCAATGTTGAGGTAGTTTCTTAATGTGCCACGTGGCCCTATCACGTGGGTGAGCTCCTGCGCCATCATCTTCTTCGTTCACGAAGGCTTCAGAGAGGCTTCCCTCTCCTATCTTGCTTTCAAGGAAGCCCCAGGGGGGCTTCCCTCTATGTCTAGCAGTCCCAGCAGGTGCAGGAGCCCTTGGCGCAGGTCCTGGGCGAAGCTCGCCTCATCCTGGATGGCCTCCAGCAGGGTGCGGGCCTCCAACATGCGGTTGAACATGTGGAGGACGAACTCCACGCCGGCCAGGTTCATGCCCACGTCGTCCACTAGGTGCTTGATGAGACGCAGGCGGGCGATGTCCTGCTCCGAATAGAGGCGCAACATGCCCATGGTCCGTGTGGGATGCACAAGGCCGACACGCTCGTACTTGCGCAGGGTCTGCGGGTGCATCTCCACGATGCGGGCGGCCACGCTGATGATGTAGACGCCTTCCACGTGAGGGGCGGCGCGATTGGGAGGAGAGGAAGGCCCCTCTGGGGCCTCCCTGAAAGACAAAAGGGATGGCCTCTGGCGCGCCGCCTGAAGGGAGGCTGGCCGGGGAAGTGAAGGAACGATGGAGGGCGCGGCTCCGGGGCCTGTTTGCTCCCTCATGGCGACCTGACGTTTTTGGGTCATGCTCCGTTTTATCTGGTACGGACATCAGCCTATCTCGCGTGTATTCTAAAGCTTGATACACCGCATGTCAATATGTATGATTGTTGTTGGGATATGACTAAAGGACTATGGACAGAGGGAAACCGATTGCTTACAATTTTCGTATATGTAGTAGCCGATTTAACCCCTTGACAAAGGGCTGCGTCTTTAGGAAAATAGCTGCTTCTGGTGGAATCCGTAACTCCACGGAGTGCATCTAATGAGACACGACGCAGGGGTAGAGGCACTGACTCTGGACGTGATAGGAGGTGAGACAATGATCTATTTTAAGGCATGCCCCCGCTGCCAGGGGGATATGCACATGGTGAATGACCTGTTCGGCCGGTATCTGGAGTGCCTGCAGTGTGGGCATGAGGGAGACCTGAAGGAAGAGGGCCGGCCCACTCCGAGCATCTGGGCCGCTCCCGCGCCGGCGGAGAAGGTGAAAGCCAAAGTGAAGGCGGCGTAGCCTTCGCGGTCAATTTGTGCCAGAGAACTCCTGGCCCCGGAAACCGGGGCCAGGAGTTCTTTTCTTTCCCCTGGCCCCCTCCTTTACAATCCTTTGAGTTCCAAGGTGCTCACCTCTCCCCGCGCCATGTCCACCATCCGCACAGCATGGGTATCGGCGTCGGCGATGAAGATACGCCCGCTGGCGATGCTCAGTCCGCCGGGTTCGTGCAGGTGGGCCTGAGACAAAGGGCCGTCGGTGTGACGGCAGCGCCATCGTCCAGGTAGGTGATGGTGGTATGCGCCATGGGGGGTGATGCCGCTGGGCTGGGCCAGCATGGCGGACCGGGACGGGCTGTCGGAGAGGCCCTCCCGATCGCTCCCGGCATGGACGGCGATTTGGCCGCTGTCTCACTCCATGCGCCTTCTTTCAGGCGAGGTTCAACCTCTTCCAGAGGTGGAGGCCACCGACGGCGAAGTCACACCGCTGAGCCCGGAGGTCCTACCGGCTTTGACCAAAGAGGAGATAGACGCCCTTATCCAAGAGTGCATCCCTGAGTCGGCGCTGGCGGTTGCATCCCCAACCGGATCCTAGAAGCTATACAGACATATCCTCTTGGGGGTGAGGTGCCAACTGATCCCTTGCCAAACTTGAAGCCCCCAGGCTTATCCCGCTCTGGGGAAGTGACCCCTTGACATGCTCCAAAGGGTCTGGTACATTCGGCAGAGAGGTAAGTAAATGTTTACTATTACTCAGACTGAACGTCACTCCACTGAAACGCGCCGTCGGGAGATTCTCGCGGAAGCTCGCCAGATTGTCGCCACCCACGGTATGCACGGTCTGACTGTGAAAACGCTGGCCCGTGCGACTGGTGTCACCGAGGGGGCGCTGTACCGCCACTTCGAAGATAAGCGAGCCATCCTCCTGGGGCTGATTGACGACATGGAGGAGACGTTGTTTGAAACGCTGGAGAAGGCAGAGGGGCAGGGTGGTTCAGCCCTTGAGAGATTAGAGAGGCTTCTTGAAGCACACCTCTCCTATTCGGAGCGTCGGAGAGGTGTGTCATTCGTAGTAATCTCCGAAGTCTTGCTCAACGGAGACCGGCGGCTAAGGCAGCGAATGCAGACGGTCATTGATCGGTATCTGGAGATGGTGCAAGGCGTATTGGAAGAGGGTGTGGTAGAAGGACAAGTGAAACAGACTATTGACCTGAGCGCTGCCGCTCTGGCCCTTTTCGGACTTGTACAGGCGACCATCACGCTATGGCGGATGACCAGCACGGAGTTGTCGCCAAGTGAACGATTAGAGGCGCTCTGGCGCATCTATAGGGACGGCATCGCCGTCAGCTAGGCGACCCGGCCTGCCCTTTCAGATTGGGCAGCAGCTAGGAGAGAGGAGGAATCATGGCGCGGACTATCGCCAAATTATCCGCCCAAAAGCTCTGGAAGGTCTTCGGACCTCGTCCGCAGTCGGTCCTGCGTTCTGATTGGCGGGACAAGAGTCGCGCCGAGGTCCAAGAAGCGACCGGGCACGTCATCGCTCTCCGGGACGTCTCGTTTGACGTGGCACAAGGCGAGGTTTTCGTAGTGATGGGCCTCTCCGGCAGTGGCAAGTCCACTCTCGTTCGATGCCTACTGCGGCTCATAGAGCCGTCCGAGGGCCAGGTTGTTGTGGATGGGCAGGATATCACCAAATACAGCCGAAGGAAGCTCATGAACTTCCGCCGTAAGAAGGCTGGGATGGTCTTCCAGCGATTTGCCCTGATGCCCCACCGGACGGTTATGGATAACGTGGCCTGGGGGCTGGAAATCCAGGGCCAAAGCCGGCGAACCAGGCTGGAGCGCACCCATGAGATGCTGCGAGTGGTGGGGCTAGAAGGGTGGGCGCAGAACTACCCGCACGAACTGAGCGGCGGGATGCAGCAGCGGGTGGGCCTGGCGCGAGCTTTGGCCGCCGACCCTGAAATGCTGCTCATGGATGAGCCGTTCAGCGCCCTGGACCCCATGATCCGCCGGGAGATGCAGGACGAGCTCATTCGGCTTCAGGAGCGAATGAAGAAAACCATCGTCTTCATCACCCACGACCTGGACGAGGCGCTCAAACTGGGGGATCGCATCGCCATCATGCGGGATGGCGCCATCATCCAGGTCGGTACACCGGAGGATATTGTGAGCGCGCCATTTGATGAGTACGTCGGCGAGTTCACCAAGGACGTCCGCAAGGTGGAGGTCCTCCCGGTGCGCTTCATCATGAAGCCGCCCAAAACCCGCGTGTACGACTGGCAGGGCCCCAGGGTGGCCCTCCGGGAAATGCGCCAGGAGGAGGAGGATGTGGCCTTCGTGGTGGACAAGGAGGAGCGGTTCCTCGGCATCCTTGCTCGCGAGGCAGCGGCGCGGGCAGCCGAGGGAGGGGACGCCACTTCGGTGGCCCAACTGCTGGAGACCGCGCCCATCGCGTTTTCAGCGGACGACTCCCTTCAATGGATGCTGGCCAGGGTCATGGACTACAACTGGCGCTTGGAGACCATTCCCGTGGTGGATGCGGAGGGGAAGCTGGTGGGCGAGGTGCACCGCACTGTGATTCGGGACCTGGCTAAGGATGCCCTCGAAGTGCGGGTAGGTGTGCAGGCCAGGCGGTCCACCACAGTTTAAAGGTACCCTTCTGCCGAATCTCAGCAGTGGAGCCACAGCCCATTGCTCTCGGTAGGTAGTTCAGTAAAGGAGGTCAACCAACAATGGCACGAGCATCACAGTTACAAGTTTCAGGAAACGGGGCCCGCAGCCGTGCTGCGGCCTGGCTAGAGGCGACGGAGCAAGGTTACTTGCAGTACCCCTTCGGGTTGATAAGGGCGGTGGTACGCCTGCCCAAATGGGTATGGCTGGTCGTCGTAGCCCTGGTGGTGGGCAGCGTGGTCTCTTTCGGCGCCGCTGCCGACGTACCCAAGGGCCTCTCCGTAGGACCCACGGTCTCCAGGGCGGTGGACAACGGCGTGGACTGGATGGTGGTGAAGTGGGACCCTGTCTTCCGCGCCATTAACACGAATCTGCTTCGCCACTTCTTGCTCCCCCTGGAGAACTGGCTTCTTGGGCTGCCCTGGTGGTTGGTGGCCGGGGTTGTTACCTTCGTGTCCTACCGGATGGCGGGGCTGGCCTTCTCCCTCCTGTCGGCAGCCATGATGATGGCCCTGGCAGCCTTTGGGCTCTTTGACCTCGCCATGACCACCCTCGCTATTGTCCTTGTCTCCACCGCGCTGGCCGTAATCCTGGGAGTCCCCACGGGCATCGCCATGGCCAAGAATACTCGCATTGACGGAGTCATCAGGCCAGCTCTGGACCTGATGCAGACGATGCCCAGCTTTGTCTACCTCATCCCCGTAATGATGTTGTTCGGCCTAGGGAAGGTGCCCGCTATCATAGCGGTCGTGGTTTATGCGGTGGCGCCAATCGTCCGTCTGACTAGCCTGGGCATCCGGCAAGTGGACGGCAGCGTCATTGAGGCGGCCCGGGCTTTCGGGGCCACATCCACCCAGGTGCTAATAAAGGTCCAGCTCCCCCTGGCTATGCCCACCATTATGGCGGGCCTGAACCAGACCATCATGATGGCGCTGGCGATGGTGGTTGTTGCATCCATGATTGGCGCCAAGGGATTGGGTGTGGAGGTGCTCAACGGCATCGCCCGGCTTGAGGTTGGCCGGGGACTGCTGGGCGGCATAGGCATCGTGATCATGGCGGTCATCCTGGACAGAATTACCCAAGGTCTAGCTAGGTCCCAACTGAGCAAGAGGGCGACCTAACAGCGGCTCCAAGAGGGCGCAAAAGTTCCTGCCTGGGTCAAGACACTAGCGGCAAACTTGGCCAGACCATGTCGAAAGGGGGGTGACGCTACGAAAAACGCCGAGATTGAAGTCATAAGTCCTGCTGGTACGGGCGGCATCACAATACTACGGATTATCGTTTTCAGGAGGCGATACAAGAGATGATCACATTGAACAATCTATGGACCAACGTTCGCACCAGGATGGTGTTGCTGTTGCTCGCATTGGTTGGCGCAGCGTTAGTCGCTGGTGCCTGCGGCGGAGGGGAAAAGACCACGACAACAGGTTCGGCTCAGAAAGTCACGGTCAAGATCCAAGACAACACCTTTGAGACGAACTGGATAGAGAACGCGATCGTGAAGTTCATCGTAGAGAAGGGGTACGGCCACCAGGTTGAGGAAGTCGTGCTCAACACAGTCGCGGGACAGACTGCCCTGCAGAAGGGCGACATTGATGTAAACATTGAATTGTGGCCCGGCAACTTTCAGGACTGGTACAACGAGGAGATCGCTAAGGGAACCATTGTGAAGTTGGGCGACATCTACGGGGGCGGCGATCAGTTCTGGGTGATCCCTCAATGGGTGTCAGAGCAGTACAAGGTCAAGACCGTGGAGGACATGAAGCGGCCAGAGGTCGTCAAACTGTTTGAGGACCCGGAAGACCCTAAGAAGGGCGCCTTCTTCAACTGCATCATTGGTTGGCAGTGCCAGGCGATCAACGCTGCCAAGTTGAACACCTATGGGCTGGACACGTTCTACAACGTAGTCGAGCCTGGGAGCGCCGCCGCCCTGGACGTGGCCCTCGTGGGGGCCATGAAGAAA
Source organism: Chloroflexota bacterium (assembly GCA_016179765.1). Classification (GTDB taxonomy): domain Bacteria; phylum Chloroflexota; class Dehalococcoidia; order Lucifugimonadales; family JACPCL1; genus JACPCL1. The sequence continues at coordinate 4,561 of JACPCL010000018.1, read as the reverse complement.
AAGCAGCCTGTCTTTGGGTACTACTGGGCGCCTACCAGCATCTACGGCGCATACGAGTGGCATATCCTTGAGGAGCCAACGTGGACCAAGGAGTGCTGGGACGAGGTCCTGAAGGGCAGGGATGCTATAGCGAAGGGGGATGCGGCCTATACAGCCAAATTGGCCTGTGCGTATGAGACGCAGCCCACCGAGGTTGTGGTTTCTAAACGGTTCGCTGAGGAGGGCCCACCAGAGTTGGTCGATTTCTTCAAGAAGATCAACGTCGGCACCGCCCAAGTTAGCCAGACCGCAGCGTGGGCCGTGGAGAACGACATTCAGGGTGAGTGGGATAAGGCAGCAATCTACTACCTGAAAACCTACGAGGACCGGTGGACCACCTGGATGCCGGCCGACAAGGTCCAAAAGGTCAAGGAGGCGTTGCAGACAGCCTCGTGAGCAATATAGCAGGTTGAGTCATGAGATGGCTTGACCTGAGAGGCTCGGCCTGTGGGAGGGGCTATAACGGTGCCACTGGTAGGCAGTGCCATTAAGTGTCTGCCAAAACCACGGGCCGGGAGAAGGCGGTGTCGGATGGGCTAGTGGAGGAAAACCGTCCCTGTTTGAACGGCGCCTTCAATCTTGGTGTGGGAAGGCGTGCTTGTAGATTGCGAAACAATCCTGTTGGACGCAAGGAGGACAGCCATGGACACTCAACCTAACACGTCCAAAGGAACCCGGGGATTGGAGTTGACCGAACTGAACTGGCTGTTAGACCACCACAAGGCCAAGGAGTCTGAACGCCGGCAGATGGTAGAGGATCTGGGGTTGAAGCCAGGCGATAGAGTGCTTGACCTTGGCTGTGGCCCGGGCCTGTGGACGCCCATGTTCGCCAGGATGGTGGGTCAGAGCGGCAAGGTGATCGGCGTGGATTTTGATGAGGCGCTGATCGACTACGCGAGGAACAAACTCGAAAACAAACGATTCGCGGGTGTATTGGAGTTCCAGGTGGGCGATTTCTACGACATACCCTTTGCTGACAACACCTTTGACCTGGTCTTCTTTGGCAACTGTCTTGCCTACGTCACAGATCAGCCAAGAGTGTTGGCGGAGCTGAAGCGCGTGACCAGGCAGGGCGGTCGCGTTGTTGTCAAGGACTTTGACGGGGCCGTCCTGGTGGTCCATCCTATAGACCCCGTCCTCTCGGCCAAGGTTCTGGCAGCTACTGCCCAGGGGCTGCGGGAGCGGCCCCCGCAAGCCTACTTTGACAACTACGTTGGCCGTAAGCTCCCCGGCGCGTTACGGGAAGCTGGACTTCTGGATGTCAAAACGACATCTTATGCCATCCAAAAGATGACACCTCTCACCGAAGAGGCCAAACGGTATATCGCCGGCAACGCTAGGTGGTACGTAAGCGCGGGCGCCCAACACTTATCGTCGGAGGAGGTCTGGCAGTGGCGCGCTCATTTTGACCCCGAGTCACCTAGCTATGTCTTGGATCGGGACGACTTCTACTTCTGCATGCTGGAACTGGTGGCGGAAGGACGTGCATGCAGTTGATTGAGCAGAAGGTCCAGAAGTCCAGCAGGAGGATTTAGCCCTGGAAGTCCTGGGGGTCAGGGCCTATCGGTATTGGTCCAGTCCCGGCCCTTGGGGAAGTCTGGGGGGGTGGACTACGCCGGCGAAGGAGCGCCTAGCCATGCTGCGCCTTCCCTTCTACTGCCACACGCCGATAAGCGCACCTATGGACAGGAATGAAATGACGGGATAGCCCGCGTTTGTCAGGTAAAGCTTGAGCGGCTTTTGCTCAAAGGCATAGTTGGCGGCATGGGTGGTGAGTACGAAGCCAACACCAGCCAGCAGGCCAAGGAGCAGGCCTTCGCCGATGGTGTTTGCGCGCGCAAGCTGAATGACGATAGCCAAGGCAAGAGCGATGATGAGAGAAGCCAGGATTGAGATGGCATATCCCCGGATTGCCGCGCTGCCGCCGCCCATGGACATATCTGTATGGCCGGTGAGAGCCATCCACGGCTTGGCCCATAGGACGGGAGAGTACCAGAGGGCGCCAGCAGTCATGTTGAGAACCACTGCCGCAACCACGGCCAGGTAGTTGATTTCGCCAAGGTCAATGGACATCGCCTTCTCCTTTCTGATTCACGGCCAGCCAAGAGGCACGAATCCGACGAGCCCTTGGGATGACGGAGATTATGGGAGGAGCTTGGTTTGCAATCAAGCAAAAGAAATGCAGGTGTGCAAAGCTCCCCAAGAAAGAGGGGAGCAGGTTTATGTGAACCGGTGGCACGGCTTCGTCGTGCCACCGGTTCACAAACAGTCGCCTATTTCCTGGGGATGCGCCGCTTCATGCGGGTGAGAGCGATGATCTCTCGGACGTCTGCCACCTGATCCATGGCCCACAGCTTTGTCAGCAGATCCTCGGCCTGGGCCTGAGGCAGTACGTCGGCGGTGAGGCTGCGGAACTTGGCGTTGAGCTGGGTGTCGGTCATGGGGTTCTCCGGCGCGCCGGTGGCGTGCTCTATGCGCTCTGTATAGGAGCGGCCATCCTTCAGCGTGAGGGTGACGATGGCCTGGTCTTCGCCCAGGGAGGGGTCTGCCGTGGCGTTGATGCGGTCCCGCAGGGCGGTGATGATGGGGTCTTTCACTTTGGCATCGGTGTACTGGGCAGGAAAAGCCGCGCCGTCTACCAGACCCACGGCCATGCAGTGCTGGTAGGAGAACTTGCCTTCCAGGCCCACCTGTGGGTGACGGCGGTCCACCAGCTCCAGCACCAGGGGGTGCACCTTGGCGCTGACGCGCTCCACCGCCTGAGGCGTGACCCCGGGCTTGGAGCGCATGGCGATCATGGCGTCAATGAGGGAGTGGTTGACCACGCCGCAGGCGTAGGGCTTGAGGCCGTTCATGTGCAGCTCCCACCGCTCTCCAAGGCCGTGGGTGACCCTGCTCAGGTCGTACTTGCTGGAAAGGACGGCGGCGAAGCCCCGCCGACCCTCCAGGATGGCGGTGGTGGAGGTGAAGCCGCCTTTGGACAGGAGGGAGGCGAGGACGCCGCTCTGGGCCGAACGCCCAGGATGGAAGGGCTTGGTCATGGAGCCGAAGACCTCTCGGACGCCGGCGGCCTGGGTGCCGGCAACGCCCAGGGCGTGCACCATGTGGGGGGTATCCAGGCCAATCAGTCGGCCCGAAGCAGCCACGGCGCCGAACACGCCGCAGGTACCGGTGATGTGCCAGCCTCCGTCATAATGGTAGGGGTGGATGGCCATGCCGATGCGGCAGCAGGCCTCCATGCCCAGGACGGAGGCGGCCAGGACGTCTTGCCCGCTGGCCCCAAGCTGCTCTCCCACAGCCAGGGCCGCCGGCAGGGTAGGCGAGGAGGGGTGGATGACGGTGGGGAAGTGGGTATCATCGTAGTCCTCCAGGTGGCCCAGGTAGCCGTTGGCCAGGGCCGCGTTCTGGAGGCTGGTGCGCGTCCCCGCGCCGATGACCGTGGCGTGGGGCCTACCGCCCTCCTGCTTGAAGAGGTCCAGGAGGATATCCAGGGAGGGGTCACGGGCAGCGTACAGCGCCACCCCAAGGTAGTTGATGAAGCACCGTACGCCCTCGTGCAACACCGCATGGGGAATGCGCTCCGATGGGTTCTCTACGACGAATCTGGCCAGGTCATGGGTTTCGCCCAAGGTGTCACCGCCTCTATGAAGGTGGCGGGATTATAGCATAGGGCATAGGGCAGATTGGCGTTGGCCATAGTGGGAGGCTAGATTTCTGCCATCCCTCCTTATGAGTCGCCTACAGCCAGGTGCAGGTGACGGTGCTGGTCACGCCCTTGATAGGGCGGATGTCGTGGCGAAGGGCGGCTACCAGATCCTCGTGGGTGGGCGCCTCTATCTCCACCACGATGTCGTACGGCCCCAGGACTTCGTGGACGTCCACCACGGCGTGCACCTCCTTGAGGCGCTTGACCACGCTCTGGGTAAGGGCGGTCTCCGTGGTGACCAGGATGTAGGCTTTGTTTGCCATAGCAGCCTCCTTACCTTCTCTCCTAACCTCAGCGCACGGCGCTCAGGTGTGACGGGGCCTGATAGCGAAAGCGCAATGATTGCACAATATACAGGAAAAGTCACGGAGTTCTGCCATCTCCTTCATTGTACGTCACGATTCGTGGTGTGGAAAGTTTGTAAACAAACGCACAATGTTGACATCGCCGGCGATAGTGATGATAATCGTTTCTCTTTCCCGAGCCGTGCGTGAAGAATGGGAGGTGGATGGTATGAAACTCACGGATGCTTTGGCAACCTGTGGCCTCTTCTCGTGTATGAACCAGGAGCACCTTCAACGCGTTGAACCCCTGTGCAACCGATGGACAACGGAGGACAATGCGTTGCTGTTCCGCCAGGGTCAGCCCGCCAGGGCCTTGTACGTTGTAGAGAAAGGCAGGGCTGCCTTGGAGCTTTCCCTGCGCCACGCCGAGGGCGCGAGCCTCGCTCACCCTGCCACCGTTGCTACCGTTGGGCCCGGCGAAGCCATTGGCTGGTCTGCCGTGGTGGAACCCCACATCATGACCCTTTCGGCC